>JARLHR010000007.1 GCA_031292145.1 Clostridium sp.
ATAAAAGTTTATGATATTACCGGGAAAGAAATAGGAACATTAGTTAATGAAGAAAAACAAGCAGGCACATATGAACTGACCTGGAAAGCAGGCAATCTTCCTAGCGGTGTATATATCTACAGGCTTCAAGCAGGAGAATTTGTCGGTATAAAGAAGATGCTACTCTTGAAATAAGTATAACCTTTCCTAGTTATATAGCACTAACATCCACAGATTTTAAATATCGACAAGTTTCTATTTAAATCTGAACCAATCGAAATTAGCGAAATTCTTTGTAGTGCTTTCCTGATTTATCGATGAAAAAATTCCAATTTTAGCGCCAACCCATTTCCCTTCTCTTGCTATAAATTCTTTTCCAATTAGCCGAAATAATTTCCCATCTATACTTTAACTGAATGAGCAAAGAACTTTTGGAATAATATCAGTTTCATTAACCGGTCAATCATTTTCCCATCTCATAGGTTGAAGATGAACTATTCTTCCGTAAGCATACCGATCCTGAAAATGAATAAACCAATCTTCACAGGTCTGAGTCTCTATCCAGCCACCCTGGTGCGGTCCATTAATATTTGTACTCCCCTGCCAGAGAACGATTTTATCTTCATAGGGACCATAAATATTTTTAGATTTCGACACAACCTGCCAACCCGATTTAACTCCGCCCGCCGGCGCAAAAATATAATAATATCCATTTCTTTTATATAATTTCGGACCCTCTATAGTCGGATGTTTTACTAAATCGCAAAAAACAGTTACGCCAACATATAAAATTTTTGTCCCTTCGGCATTCATTTTATTAATTGTTAATATGTGTTTGAACCCTGAGCGACTTTTTGCCCATGCATGGACAAGATTTACATTACCGTCATCATTCCATAATGGGCAAGGATCAATCCATCCTTTTGCATTCCGGATCAATGTTAATGGTTCCCAAGTTCTTAAGGGGTTTCTTGATTTTGTAAGAAATATTCCATAATCCGGATCGCCGAAATAAATAAAGAATTCACCCTTATGAAATCTAATGCTTGGCGCCCAGATCCCGTTACCATGCTACGGTTTATTAAATTTTTCAAATGGATAATGAATTACTGCGTGGCCAATTATTTTCCAATTAACTAAATCTTCTGAATGAAGAATCGGCAGTCCTGGAAAATTTGAAAAGCTAGAAGACGTCAAATAAAAATCATTTCCAACTCTCACCACATCCGGATCAGAGTAATCAGCGTAAATAATCGGATTTTTAAATGTTCCATTTCGATTATCCGGTTTCCAAGGAGAAACCTGAGAATTCTCTTTGATCTCTGCTTTAGAAGGAACAGATTGTGCAACAGAGAAATTGCAGAATAATATTAATGTTAAAATGAGAACCAATGTTGAAGTAATGCAAATATTTCTATAAATCATTTAATTGTCATTAAGATTTATACTAATAATTAACCAGCTCAAATCGAGCAATCAGAGATACAAATTTAGAATAAAAAGACTTGATGAAACTGTCATTATAAATAAGGAAATAGATGCCAAAAGGCAAAACTGATCATTTAGAGGGCATTTTTATATCAGATAAAGTTTTGATTAAATACAGGCGCTATATTTCATTCTGTTTTATAAAAGATTTTGGCCTTTTCATGTACAAGTTTTTATAAATTATGTTGTCAAATAAATATAGAAACAAAATATTTTTGATGGAAGACCTCGAAATAATTAAAAAACTTAAGAGTGGAAACGATGAAGCTTTTAGGATAGTTGTGGAAAAGTATCAAAAGTTGGTTCTCAACTGCTCTTATAAATTTTTAAGAAATCGGGAATCTGCAGAGGATATAACACAGGAGGTATTCTTAGAAGTATTTGAATCTATCAATTCATTTCGAGCCGATTCAAAATTATCTACTTGGATTTATAGGATTGCAGTTACAAAATCAATAAATCACTTAAAGAGTATGAAAAGGAAAAAAAGATTTGCAATGCTTTTACATTTATTTGGTGAGGATGAAATTGAAAATCAAATTTCTGCTCCTGAAAATATGAGCCCCGATAAAGCACTCGAGAATCAGGATAGAACAAAAATCTTAACGTGGGCGCTGGAAAAACTGCCGGAAAATCAAAGAATCGCTTTTACTCTTAGTAAATATAATGAGATGAGTTATGAGGAAATATCAAGCCTCCTCAATACAAGTATATCATCAGTTGAATCCTTAATTCATCGGGCAAAAACAAACTTAAAAAAGAAGCTTTATAATTATTATAAAAAGAACTTATAAAAACGCATGGTCTTAGTATGGTAAATGAAAATAAAATCCTAGAAGAAGTAGAAAAAACTCTACAATCATTTGATAATGATGTCGTCCTGGAGGGCAACCCTTTTTTATTGACAAGAATAAAAGCGGCAATAGGAGATCGATTGCATAAAAGGAAGAAAGGGTTCTCATTCAAAGTTAGTTTTACCAAAGTAATAATAACTCTCATCCTTTTAATAAATGCAGTAACTCTGGTTTACTATTATGATTGGAATTCACAAAAAACATTGCAGCAGAAACTGGTTTCTGAACTCAAAACAGATTTTCATATTGATCAATCTCAAAATAATTTTTAGGTAAGAATGAAATGGACCTGATAAATCAAAACAAATTTAAAAACTGGTTGATTATCGTCTTATTAGCAATAAATCTTCTAACCGTCTCTATTATATGGATGCAGATTGCAAATAGAAATGAACCGCAAGCAGTACCACAGGATAATCGTTCCTCTGAATCCGTGAATCTTATGAAAAAAGTACTTGACTTAGATGAAGGGCAAACAAAACAATTCGAAAAAATGCATAAAGATCAACTGGATAAATCTAAAATGTACAATGATCGACTTACTGATCTTAAAAAGCAGTTGGCTGAAGAATTATTCAAAGAAACCCCGGATACTTCTCAGGTAAATTTAAAGGCTAAAGAGATCGGAGATCTGCAGTCTAAAATTGAATCTATAAAGTTTAATTCCTTCAAAGAATTGCTGGCGATCTGTACTCCTGAGCAAAAAGAAAAACTGAAACCGGTTTTAATTGAATTATTCGGCCGAAAACCCCCTAAAGAAGATCTTAAAGAGGAAAAGCGGCCTAACGTTCCGAAAGGCAAAAAATCCCCTCGTGATAAGAATATTAGTGAAACGGAAAGAGATAAACATCCTCTCCCGGGCGGGGAACGGCCCAACCCTCCTTCTGTTGATGAAAAACTGGATAAGTATTCCCAAAGACTTAATCTTACCAAAGATCAGGAAGAAAAAATGCGGACTGTATTGCTTCAAACAATGCAAAAGGATGAAGAGTTAAGATCAAAATTAAATCCTGATCGGAATGAAATAGAGTCTGATAAAGAAAAGATCCGGAAAGAAGAATATAATAGCATAATGAAAATTCTTAATGAGGATCAGAAAAAAGAATTTGCAAGAATGATTTTACAGAGAAAGAAATAATCTTTTTGAAAGGTGATTCGTTTAATCTTATATACAAAAGGATACGAATAATCTTCGCACCAGTTGTAATTTTTACTGAAATAAATATTGTCAAAAATTGATCATCCCCCACAAATTGCATATATCGCTAAAAAGTAAACCTTCTTTCAAGAAATAATGTCAAATTTATAATTTAATACTTATATACAGCATATTTTTTTCGGCACATAAAATGCAACAGTAATATCGAATTTATTGATCTCGTATTATTCGAAAACACAAATAATTTATTAACAAGCAACAAAATATAACAGGAGTGATTCATGGGTCAACAACAACTTCTTCTCATTGTTCTCGGCGTTATCGTAGTTGGTATCGCTGTAGTAGTAGGAATAAATTTATTTACTGCAAACGCAGTTTCGTCTAACAGGGACGGCGTAGTTGCAGATCTGAACAATTTAGGAGCAATGGCTCAACAATATTACAGGAAACCGAGCTCCATGGGAGGTGGCGGCAATACTTTTACCGGCTGGGTAATTCCCACAAAGACTGATACAACACCAAATGGAACTTAT
>JARLHR010000121.1 GCA_031292145.1 Clostridium sp.
CCGGTATTAGATCTTTTACTTCTTCCCAAAACTCATCAGTTATTTCCCATGATTGCTTTTGTATCATTTGTATCACCCTTTATGTCTTTTTCTTAATTATCGGATGATACGTAAAACTATTTAGGGATAAGCTCTAAGTATAATAGCATGACTATTGCTGCAATACCGCTGCGGACTCCAGCAATGGCCAGAGGATTCCAGTTTACTAATTTGATAAATAAGCCTCCAATGCTCCATAAGATCGATGCGGTTACAAGATATAATATTGCTTTTTTTCGGTGCTTTTCCATAATTAACTCCTTTGTATTGCTTATAATTTTATTGAAATATAGATGAAAACTTATATGTATTGAAATTAATCAATTTGCTTACAATTTATGACGTCTTAGCTGTATAATGGAATTATATAAATTTAAGGTATACAGTACAATGTTAAAGAAATTATTTTGTACCGGTATAAAATAACCAATATACTTGGAAAACTAAGATAAATTGAAGGATAAGATTATGAAAAAGAAATATGAAATTATCATAGACTATATTGAAAAACTTGTAGAGAGAAATGAATTAAAACAGGGGCAACGATTGCCGCCAATAAGAGCTTTGGTTGATAAGTTTGAGTGTAATAAGTCCACAATAATAAGAGCATATAAAGAACTTGAAGTAAATCATAGGATATACTCTATTCCTAAGAGTGGATATTATCTGGTGGAAAAGAATGATGAAGAGAATATTGAAAATGGTACTATTGATTTTTCACTTGTAGTCCCTGATTCTAGATTACTTCCATATAAAGAATTTAACCATTGCATAAATAGAGCAGTAGAATTATATAAAAAGGACTTGTTCATATATGGGGATACAGAAGGGTTTAACTCTTTGAGGATGACATTGGTTAATTTCTTTTCTGAATATCAAATATTCACTTCAGTAGAAAAAATATGCATTACTTCGGGTTCACAACAGGCGTTAAGCATACTCTCTAAGATGCCTTTTCCAAATAAGAAAAAGAATATTTTAGTTGAGCAGCCGACTTATAGTCTGGTACATAAATTAGTAGAAATGAATGGTAACAAGTTAATAGGGATAAATAGAGAGTTTAATGGTATAAATTTGGAGGAATTAGAGAATATATTTAAAAATGAAGATATAAAGTTTTTTTATACAATTCCAAGGCTGCATAACCCATTAGGGACAAGCTATTCAGAAAAAGAGAAGAGATGTATTGCAGAATTGGCTGAAAAATATGATGTATACATTGTAGAAGATGATTATTTAGCTGATCTAGATAAAAATAAGAAATCATTACCGATTTATTATTATGATATATGGGAACGAGTTATATATTTAAAAAGCTTTTCTAAAACATTTATGCCTGGAATAAGGCTAGGAGCAGTTGTACTTCAAGAAAAATTAAAAAGTGAATTTTTGAAACATAAGAGATATTATGATTTAAGTACATCAGCATTAGAACAAGGGGCTTTAGAAATTTTCATTAATAGTGGAATGTATAAAAAGCATACTCAAAAAATTCAATCTGCGTATATGGAAAAAATGAATTATTTAAAAGGCTGCTTAAAAAATATAGATACAAATGGTATAGAATTATTTATTCCAGATACAGGATTTTTTATATGGGTACAGTTTACTAATTATAGTGATATGAGTACAGTAAGCAAAAGATTAAATGAAAAAAAGATTTATATAGCAGAAGGAAAGGAATTTTTTATAGGAAACAATTCAAGAATAAATGGTTTTAGATTATGTATATCAAAACTTACAAAAGATAGGATTAAGTTAGGTGTGCAAATGTTATTTGAAGAGATACATAAGTTAATCAATTGAAATACAAGTAAATACTAAAAGCGATAGAATGATAAATGATTGGCTTCATATACATTTATACAAGCATATTAAAGATAATAATATTGGAAAATTATTAAGAGAAAAATATGATAATGGCGAAATTAAAGGAGGTGCTAGAATATGTATTATCTAATAGCAAAGAAATTTAATGAAGAAGGCAGTTTAGTATTGGAAGCTGAACAAGGACAAAGATTAGCATCGATATCTTCTTCAAGTGTTATGTTCATACTAATAAAATGGGATATAATATAAACAAAGGAAAAGTAAAAACTAAGAAGAACAGAATTTTTAGGTTATGATTTCTAATTTAGTACTTAAAAGAGAAGCCATAAAGGTTATAGGTAAGTAGTATGGTTGGAGATATTGTTGATTATATATCTGATATAGATGAGAAAAATGATTATGAATAAAAATAATGATAAACTTCAAATAAGAAATAGCACAGCAGAGTTTTTGATTTTTACTTCACAAATGGGATCAAATTCTATCGAGGTTATGGTTGTAGATGATAATGTGTGGTTAACTCAAGATATGATTGCAACACTTTATGAAAAAGGTCGATCTACTATTACAGAGCATTTAAAAAATATTTTTACTGATGGCGAATTAGATGAAAATTCAGTATGTCGGAAATTCCGACGAACTGGTGCAGATGGAAAAGAATATAAGACTAAGTTTTATAATTTAGAAGCAGTTATTGCAGTTGGATTTAGAACTAATTCAGAGAGAGCCATAGTATTTCGTCAGTGGGCAGTTTCTGTACTTAAGGATTTTTCGATTCGTGATTACGTTATGGATAAGGAAAGATTAATGAATGGAACCTTTTTAAATGAAGAATATTTTGACCATTTGCTTGAAGAAATAAGAGAAATTAGAGCTAGTGAAAGAAGAGTTTATCAAAAGATAACAGATATTTATGCAACAGCAATGGATTATTCAGCTGATGCTCTAACAACTAAAACATTTTTTAAAGCCGTAGAAAATAAATTACATTTTGCAATACATGGGAAAACAGCAGCAGAACTTATAATTGATAGAGCAAATGCAGAAAAAGAAAACATGGGACTAACTACTTGGAGAAATGCACCTAAAGGTAAAACATTAAAAAGTGATGTTTCTGTTGCCCAAAATTATTTATCCTTAAAGGAAATGGACTCGTTAAATAGGATTGTAACTATGTATCTTGATTATGCTGAGAATCAAGCTAAAAGAAAAATTCCAATGACCATGGAAGATTGGACTAATAAACTCAATGCTTTCTTACAATTTAATGAATATGAAATTTTAAACTCCACCAAATGATAATAGCTTGTAGTGAAAAAGAAATGTAAATAAAGAATAAAATCTAGTATTTAATATACTAGGAGTTGATTTAAATGAAATGGAAGGAAGTTAGAGAAATGTATCCAAATCAATTTGTTAAATGATTTTACTTGCTGCATTTACTCAACGCATAAGCACACATCTGAAAAACCAAGACTTAGATTAATAATACCTTTATCAAGAAATGTTACAGCGGATGAATATATGGCTATAGGTAGAATGATAGCTTCAGATATTGGAATTGAGCAGTTTTATGATACGACTTATGAACCAACAAGGCTAATGTATTGGCCATCTACCTTAAGTGATGGGAATTTCGTTTTTTTATTTATGAGTATAAGTTTGCTTTTTCTCATCATGCTCTAGCTGGAACTATAAAACGTAACCTTGTTTGCCCTATGTGGATTTGGGGTGAATGTTTTGGAAAGGATTCTGATAATCTTAAAAAATCTGACTCTTATGAAATAACTGCAATAATGGCTAGAATTGAAAATTGGAAACCATATGATGGGACTAAAAGCGGGACAACAAGATTTCAAATTTATAATAAGCAAAGAGCATTTATGAGAGTGGAACAAGAAATAAAACAAGCAAAGCTTATTCCAACATAAGCAGGAACAAGAGGAACGAGCTACTAGCTTGTTCCAAGGCTTGTTCCAGTAGACAAAGCTAGTTATAATGCCAGTTTGGCTATATGCTGGAACAAGGTACAAGAATGTCTATTTAGAAAAATAATAATAAATAAGTAGTAAATGCACCTGTATGCGGATATGTACACGCGTAAGGTTTTTTATTCCTTTGTTCCAGGACTTGTTCCAACCATAAAGAGAGGAGCAGAAGATGCTTGAAAGTGAAATAGAAAAAACACTAATTGTTGAAGTGAAAAACGTGGAGGGATGGCACTAAAATTTATATCACTTAATTTAGCTGGTGTGCCATACAGAATAATTTTATTGAATGATGGCAAGATAGCATTTGCAGAACTTAAAGCACTAGGAAAAAAACTAAGACCACTTCAGATAAAGAGAAAAATACAATTAGAAGAATTATGTTATAATATGGCTACATAAAAAATGGAGGGTGAAAAATGAAAAAATTATTTATACAGAAAATTTCTGCTGTTTTTATACTTTTACTTATGTTCATAGGTTTATTTGGATGTGCAGCAACAAATAAAAATCCTGTAAATAAGCAGCAGGATAACCATGTGGAAACTACAAAATCAGAAGATAAAAAGATAGAGTCTGATCAAAATGGAGATTCAAAAAATAAAAAAATAATTAATGATTTTCAAGGCGTTGCAGATTATATACATAAAAATGGAACTTTACCTGAAAATTTTATAACAAAAGCACAGGCTGATAAGCTTGGATGGAAGCCAGGAGACGATCTTAGCAAAGTAGCACCTGGTAAAAGCATAGGAGGAGATATTTTTAAGAATGCTGAAAAATCTCTACCAGATGCGGCTAATAGAATTTGGTATGAGTGCGATATTAACTATAATGGAGGACATCGCGGGGATGATAGGATTCTTTATTCAAATGATGGATTAATTTACTCTACTTCAGACCATTACAAAACATTCAAAGTATTATATAAAGGAAAGTAGCTTTTTATTTAAAAGGATGTGAATAGCTTGAATAAAGTAGTAATACAAGGCAGTAAGCTTACAGATAAAAATATTTTACACCAAATTTTAAAGCAGGAATTAAAGCTTCCTGTTCATTACGGTGAAAACTTAGATGCACTCTGGGATTGTCTAACTGCTGATATTCAATTGCCAGTTACAATTGAATGGGTTGATTTTCAAAAAAGTAAAGACTTATTGGGTGATTATGCTGAAGATGCCTTAGAAATTTTTAATGAAGCTGAAAAATTTACTGGAGGAAAACTTAATATAATAATTAATAATTAATAAAGAAATAATGATTTTATGACAGCAATTCAGGAACTTTAAAAGCTCCATTTGCTAGTATAGCAAAAGCTCAAGCAGTAGCTTCTTCTGGAGATACTGTGTACATTATGGGAGGAACCTATAAAAAATTTAATATAGCAAAATCCGATAATGTTTATAACTATGTAATTGATATAACTAAGAGTGGAATTACATATGAAGCTTATTCTATGAGTGATATGCCAACTTTTGATTTTTCTAACATAACAACTAAGTGCCTATTATTAAGGGGTAATATGATGTACTATGATTTAATACGAGATATCTTGTATAGGCAATATCTATAAACTAAACACGTGGAGACAGTTGTGAAGCTAGTACGTAAATAGGTTGATATCAAAGGCTTTGAAGGTTTTTAAGTAAATATTAAAGTGTGTTTTATGTTCCGTCAGACTGATATTATTGTTACCTTGCTAGAGGGTACAGAGATTAAATGTGAAATAGAATAAAGGATATTATTATAGCCAGTTAAAGTGAGTTGGTTTCACTTTGATTGGCCTTTTTACTATATGATGGTTTTCTCATACATATGATAATATATTAAGATAGTTACTTTACAAATAACAAATTTGGAGTAGTCTATATAGAAGACTTGTCTCATATTTAGAATGTAATAAGTGCAGTATGAAACGACATACTGGTTTGCTTAATAAAACAGTCCTTTTTACAATATTGCTTATGCCACTGTGTAGTAATTATGTTGCTTTCATCTCTATTTTTGTTAGATATGTTAAAATAGAACAAGAACTCTATTAGTTCTAATAAAAAATTATAACATATTGCTAATTTACTAAAATTAAAATTGGCAGAAGGATGAAAAATATTACCTTAAGTATACTAATTTTTGAATTTGATCTAAGACTATCATGGAGGAAGTTATGAATATAAAAAACTTATTTTTTCATCTTCACTATTGCAATTGCAGGCAGCCTGGTGGGGTATTGAAATATTCAAGTAAAATTAATAGAACATTGCAGCATCATGAATTTATTTTAGTTACCAGGGGTAAGGGACATATTAGAGTTCCGCATAAAAGCTATCAGCTAAAGGAAGGTACTTTGTTATATCTTTGCCCAAATGTTCAATACTCTATAGATATAGATTCTGTGGAACCTATTTGCTTTTTTTCAGTACATTTCAGTTATGCAATTGTAGGCTTTGATAATGATAAATGGGATATTACAGCTGAAGTTGATACTTTGCCATTAGATTTTGTGCAAAATTTAAAGGACTATTATTTGGTTAATAATGTATTTAAGAAGTTAGTGGAAAATTGGATGGCAAAACTACCGAATTATGAGTTCACAGCGAAAATTTTATTTCAGGAATTAATATTTGAGATTTTTCAAAATATAAAAAATAATAACAATAATTATTCAGCCTCCTTAAAGGTTGATAAAGTAATTGAGTATATGATCCATAATATAAATAATAAAATTACTTTGACGGAATTATCTGAACTGGTGTGCCTGTCTCCTGCATATTTATCCAGAGTCTTTAAAGAAACTACCGGATATTCTGTGATAGAGTTTTTTAATAAGATAAAAGTGGATAAAGCCAAAGAGCTAATTATAGATGGCGATAAAAAAATAAAAGAAGTAGCTAAAATACTTGGCTTCACTGATGAATTTTATTTTAGCAGGATATTTAAAAAAATTGAGGGCATAAGTCCCTTAGAGTTTTATCACAAAAATGTCCATGGATATTAAAATTTTGCATGGAATAAAGGCATTTTCGTGATTATAATTAGAACATAATTATATAGAATGGAGGGGAAAGGTACGAATGAAGATATGGAAAAGAAATTTAATTGTATGTTGGTTTGGAATGTTTGTATCGAGCATTGGAATGAGCCAGATTGCTCCTGTATTACCGCTTTATATAAAACATCTTGGAATTACTAACTCAGCTACAATTGAACAGTTATCAGGATTGGCTTTTGGGATTACATATATAATTTCAGCTGTTTTCTCACCAATTTGGGGGCATGTTGCTGATAAAATTGGGAGAAAACCAATGCTCTTAAGGTCAAGCCTAGGTATGGCAATAATTATAGGCTGTATGGGGTTTGCTCCAAATGCATATGTATTGGTTGGATTAAGATTATTGGAAGGTGTTATAACAGGTTTCAGTACGGCATGCACTACACTTATTGCAACTCAGACGGAAAAGGAACATGCTGGCGAGGCTTTAGGCACACTTTCAACTGCAAGTATAGCAGGCTCTTTGCTTGGGCCGGTAATAGGCGGGTATATATCGGAGTATTTTGGATTCAAAAATGTATTTTTTATAACTGGCGGATTGTTGTTTGTAGCATTTATTACTGTGACTTTATTTGTAAAGGAATCTTTTACTCCTTCAAATAAAAAGACGATTAGCCTAAAAGGGGTATGGGAGTCTGTTCCTGAAAAGACTTTGACAATCACAATGCTTGTTACCTTTTTTATATTAACAGTAGCATTATATTCTGCTGAACCAATTATAACCGTATATATTAGTCAGTTATCGGGAAACAGTAGTCATATTGCACTTTTGGCGGGCTTGGCATTCTCAGCTTCGGGACTCGCAAATATAATTGCTGCTCCGAGACTTGGGAAACTATCAGATAAAATTGGAGTACAAAAAGTTATGTTAATAGCCCTTATAGTGGCTGGACTAGATTTTATACCACAAGCTTTTGTAACAAATTTTTGGCAGCTAATGGGACTTAGATTTATATTAGGATTAACCAGTGCAGGGCTTATACCTTCTGTAAATATACTTATTAAGAAAATTACCCCAAGTGAAATCACAGGCAGGGTTATTGGGCTTAACATGTCGGCAGGTTATTTAGGCATATTTGGAGGCTGTGTTTTAGGTGGACAAGTATCAGCTTGGGTTGGTATCAGATATGTATTTTTTATTACAGGTGCATTATTACTGATAAACGCCATGCTAGTTTATTTTAAAGTTTATAAAAGAATAAATACTTTAGTAAATTGAAGAAAATCAAATATTTAAGGAGGATAATTTAAATGGAGATTAAATGGTACGGTCAATCATGCTTTATGATAACATCTAAAAATGGAACTAAAATATTAACAGATCCTTATAAAAAAATGTTGGGATATAAATTGCCTGAAATTGAAGCCAATATAGTATCTACAAGTCATAATCACGGTGATCATAATAATATAAAGGCAGTCAAAGGTGATTTTATTCATATAAATGAATTAGGTGGATTTTCAAAAGATGGCATTGAGATAAAAGGCGTACAGACATTTCATGATAAAGCTTCAGGAGCTAAGAGAGGTAAAAATACCATATATAACTTTAAAATTGATGGACTAAATGTTTGTCATTGTGGGGATATTGGACATACTCTGGATTTTAATCTCGTGAAGGAAATAGGCAATGTAGACATACTGCTACTTCCTGTTGGCGGGAGGGCTACAATAGATGCTATTGATGCAGTTAATGTAATGAAGCAGTTAAACCCTATAGTGGTTATACCTATGCACTACAGAACGAAAGCATTAGGGATATTTGGATTCTTGTTTGCGAAGGTTGATAAATTTATATCAGCCTCAGGGCTGAAAGTAAAAGAGCATGGTGTACTGGAATTAAACCAAGAGAATATTAATGATTATTCTGGGATTGTTGTTCTTAAATATGATTAAAATTTGGTGCATCTTATTAAAAGGCATGTTAGAGTGATATAGTTTTTACATCTATGCTAATTAATGTTTATTAATTAATTTGATCTCGATTGCAGGATGTTTCATTTACCCTGATAAGGTTGAAATAGAGGCAACAATTTTATATGAGACGAAATAAAATGGGACTAAAAAAGGACCCCCTATAGGATAAAATATTTATGAGTATTTGTATCACTTAGCTGCCAAAACACATGAAACCCACGAAAATCTAATTTTTCGTGGGTTATTTTAATTTAGCAATAACAGTTAGTGTATAGCTAGTTGTTATTTTTTTATGCACTGACACTGAACTTAACACAAAAACAATTCTTAAATTTGAAGATGTTTTAAAATCATGAAAATTGCGTAAGGGTCAGTATATATAAATACATACTGTAAGAATTTACATCTAAAAATTCTCAACTATAGTTTTATATTGTAAATACATTAGCTGCTCATTAAATTCATTAAAACCTTCAGAGTAACTGAACTCTACGAGAATATAATCATAAGGGCCATGCATTATGCATTGCTAAATATAATATATATAATATTATAAATATTGTTGATTATTAGTATTTTAATTTGGGGGAATTTAGTGAGTAAATATAATACAAAGTCTTTATATTTTACTGATAAAGTTAGGAATAAACTAAAGGGTATATCAGAATATCCATTAACAATTGTTACAGCACCTATGGGATATGGAAAAACTACTTCAGTAAAAAATTATTTATATAATAGTTCAGAAAAAGTATTGTGGACTACAATTTATGATGGAAGTGTTGTTGATTTTTGGATGGGTTTTTGTGAAGGCATTGAAAATATAGATGAAGAAGTAGCTAATAATTTAAAACAAATGGGTTTTCCAGCAGATATAATTCTTAAAAGAGAAATGGTTAAATTAATGAGAAAAATTAATTTTGAAACAAATGTATTTTGGGTAATAGATGATTATCATCTTGTAACGTCAATGGAAGTAGATGCGTTACTAACATTTTTAATTTATAATATACCTAAAAGATTACATCTAGTAATCATTAGTAGAAGGAACTTTTTAGATAATAAAAATGAACTTATGCTTAAAGGATTCCTTAATAATATAACTTCAGAAGACCTTGCTTTTGAGCCAATGGATATAGCTAAATATTTTGAAGTATGTGGAGTTAAAATAAATAAGCAAGAGGTTAATAAACTTTATAAGTATAGTGAAGGGTGGATTTCTTCACTATATCTTTATATGCTTGAATATTTAAAAAAAGGATCCATATCAAAAGTAAGTGATATTGAATTATTAGTTAATGAAACTGTTTATTCACCTCTTAGTTTGGAGGCGAAAGAGTTCTTGTTTAATATTTGTATTTTTGATGCATTCAGCAGAGAGCAAGCTCAATATATGTTGGGAGAAAAAGATAAAGCTGAAAAATATTTAACAGATTTAATTAATAATAATTCATTTATACAATATGATAAATATACAAAAAAATATGCATTGCATAAAATATTTTCTAATTTTATTAATGTCTTTTTTGAAAAGAAAGATGATAGCTTTAAAAAATATATTTGGAAAAAAGCAGGACAATGGTACGTGAAAGAGTGCAAATATATGAGTGCAGAAGATTTTTTTTATAAGGCAGAAGAATTTGATTTACTGTTAAGTACAATTGAGGTGGATAAAGGGAGAAGTATTGAAAAAGAACATAAAGAAAAGATAATGAAATATATAACTAATTGCCCTAAAGATGTTAAGGAAAGACACCATTTAGTTATGTTAATTTATTTATTATGTTTATTTACTTTTAATGAAATGGAACTTTTTCAAAAAGTATGTGCTGAAGTTAATAAAAATATTCATGAAGATCATAATTTGACATCTGAAAAAAGAAATAATTATCTTGCTGAATATGAATTAATCGTGAGCTTTGCACAATACAATGATATTGAAAAAATGTCTGAGCATCATAAAAAAGCATGCAAATTGGTGAAAGATACATCTGCCATTTTAGATCCAGAAGACAATTGGACTTTTGGATCACCTTCTGTTTTGTATATGTTTCATAGAGAAATAGGAAAATTATCAGAAGAAATTGAAATTATGAAAAAGGCTATGCCATATTATAATAAGTTGACTAATAATCATGGAAATAGTGCAGAAGATGTAATGGAAGCTGAAAGCTTTTTTTATAAATTTGAATTTGAAAGTGCTGATGTTTCAGTATATAGAGCTATGCATAAATTAAATGATAATCTAAAGTCAGGTCTTAAGATATGTCTTATATTTTTAAAAATTAGAATGGCAATACTAAAAGGAGATTATATCTATGCAACTGAGGAGTTAAAAAAAATAAGGCAGGATATTATAGATAAAAAGTTATATATGTATATTCGTACAATAGATTTGTTAGAAGCATATATCTATTGCCTTTTAGATCAACCTCAGATGATACCAGATTGGATTGCAGATGGTGATTTTAATAATACAACTTTACTTTTTCCTGCAATCCCAGCATTAAATATAATCTATGGAAAAAACCTTTTAGTTAAGAAGGAATATATAAAATTAATCGGCATATCAGAATATTTTGAGCAAATTGCAGATGTATTTCCTAATATAATTTGTCATGTATACATTAATATTCATTTGGCAGCATCATATTATAAAGTTTTTAATAATAGTAAAGCATTGTTTCATTTAAAGAAAGCATTAGATATAGCAATGCCGGATAAGCTTTATATTCCTTTTGTAGAAAATGCAAGTTATATTTACAGTATGATGGATGAGTTAGTTAAAGATACGCCTTATAAAGAAGAAATATTAATAATACTTGATGAATCAAAAAAGTATATTACAGTAAAAGATAAAATTATTAAAGAAAATTTTAATAAAAATAAGTTTGGATTAACTGAAAAAGAAACAGAAACTGCTGAACTTGCAGCAAAAGGTTTCACTAATAAAGAGATTGCTCAAAAATTATTTGTTTCAGAAAACACTGTTAAATTAAGACTAAAAAACATTTTTATAAAACTAAATATAAAATCTCGCGCAGAGTTAAGGAATTAGAAAATATACCCGAAATGGGTATATTTTTTTAAATATTATTTTTCTATAATAAAGAAAAAGCTAAAGTAGGGAGAAATAATTAATCTGGATCTTATCTTAAAAGATGATAAAACCAATATGGACTAGATGAAAAGGTATTAACTGATGAAGTTAAATGAAACATTAAAAAGATTTTTAAAAAAGGTTAAGTAAAATAGAATATATGGCAACATCAGCATCAAATTATAGTAAGTGGGTAGCAAATGAAGATAATATAAAAATAGTTATGGAAGCAATAAGCAAATAATAATGCAACAAATTAAAGGGAGGAGTTATATTTATGAAAAATAAAATTTTTAAAAATACAATAATGTCCATTATTATATGTGCAAGCATATTAGCAGCAGGTTCAATTTTTTCTGTGGCAGCCAATGCTGAAAGTTGGTATAGTAATGGAAATAATTGGTACCATTTTGATGATAATGGAGCTATGGAAATAGGTTGGTATTATGATGGGGGTCATTGGTACTATTTTGATGAGGAAGGAATTATGATAAGAGGCTGGTATACCGATGGCGTTAATAAGTATTACTTTAATAACAATGGAACAATGGCAACAGGTTGGTATTATGATGGAGCCAATTGGTACTGTTTTAATCAAGATGGAACTATGATAATAGGAAAATATTACGATGGTAATAACTGGTACAACTTTAATAAAGATGGAACCATGGTGTTGGGATAAGTTAAAATAGAATAAGCATTATTAAAAAGCACATCCTTTTAAATATTATATATTGTGGATTTTAAAGGTCATGTTTTGCATCCACCAAGTAAGAACTAGAATTTTAATACAATGCAAAGCCATTGATTTCAGTGGCTTTCAGTGTTTGTTGGGATAGATTATGGTAGAAAAATTTAAGTTTTTGGCTTAGATTTATGGAGTTTTATGTGGGACATACACACCCATAAGGTTTTTTGAATTAGGGGTGGCACTTTTTTGGCAAAGTTAATTAAGGAGTATTCAATGGGAATAAAAACAAATTTAATGGAAAAACTAATACCTGAATAAATGCTAAATGATAGTAGTTTTAACCGTAAGTAATATTTTTTTGTAGGTCTCTATAGTCTTTATGTGACTATTATAGATAAAATATCATTCGTATCGACATCTTTTTATAAAAAAGGTGAAATTTTAATATAAAAACTATTTTATGAGAGTGAGTTAAAAAAAAATAAAAAAACATATTGCATAATATAAAAAAAAGTGTTATTATGAAAACGTAGTCAAGAGAGGGGCACCTAATAAAGCTTCCTAAGTAGACTATAATAAAATAATAATATCTAGCATGTTACTGATTCGATCAGGCATAAGCATAGAGAAGTAAAATAATGTAGTATTTGTTCGTTATAGCACATATTTTGTACAATTTTTATAAGGTATTATCATATTTTTTTATGATTTAATTTAGTGTACAAATAGTGTGATGAAATTCGAATATATTATTATGTTTTATTTCTAAATGCTTGTGCCTTTTGTTTTTGTAACAAATAAAAAATAGGAGGTATAAAAATGGTAGGAATTATTCTTGCTAGTCACGGAGAATTTGCTACAGGTATCATGCAATCTGGTAAGATGATTTTTGGAGAACAAGAAAACGTAAAAGCTATTACGTTGATGCCTAGCGAAGGACCGGATGATCTTAGAGCAAAAATGAAAGACGCAATCGCATCCTTTGACAACCAAGATGAGGTTTTATTCTTAGTTGATCTTTGGGGTGGTACACCATTCAACCAATCGAATGTTCTATTTGAAGAACACAAAGATAAATGGGCAATCGTAGCAGGTTTGAATTTACCAATGCTGATTGAAGCTTATGGTGCACGTCTTTCAATGGAATCTGCACATGAAATTGCGGCTTATATCTTAAATGCAGGTAAAGAAGGAGTTAAAGTTAAGCCTGAAGCATTGGAACCAGCAGATACTGGTAAATCTAATGGGGCTTCAGCGGGGCAATCTAATGCAGGTGCACCTGGATCATTCGAATATGTTTTAGCTCGTATTGATTCTCGTTTACTTCATGGGCAAGTAGCAACTGCTTGGACAAAAACTGTAAATCCTACACGAATTATTGTAGTTTCAGATGCAGTAGCAAAAGATGATCTTCGTAAGAATTTGATTACACAAGCTTCTCCTCCAGGGGTTAAAGCTCATGTTGTTCCAGTTGATCATATGATTAAACTTGCAAAAGATGATCAACATTTTGGAGGTCAACGTGCAATGCTTCTTTTTGAAAATCCACAAGATGTACTTAGAGCAGTAGAGGGTGGAATACCTTTGAAGACAATCAATGTTGGTTCAATGGCTCACTCTATAGGTAAGGTTCAACCAAGTAAAGTGCTTGCTTTTAATCAAAAAGATATTGATACATTCAATAAGCTAAAACAAGCTGGACTTAATTTTGATGTTCGTAAAGTACCAAATGACTCAAAAGGAAATATGGACGAAATACTTAAAAAAGCACAAGAAGAATTAAAGAAATTAAAATAATCTAGTTAATTAGATAAAAAAGGAGGATTAATAACCATGACTTTAAATATAGTTCAAATTATATTAGTCATTTTTATAGCATTTCTAGCTGGTGTAGAAGGTATCTTGGATGAATTCCAATTCCATCAACCACTAGTTGCCTGTACGTTAATCGGCTTAGTTACAGGGCAGTTACTACCATGCCTAATATTAGGCGGAAGTCTTCAAATGATGGCCTTAGGTTGGGCAAATATCGGTGCTGCCGTAGCACCAGATGCAGCATTAGCATCTGTTGCATCTGCAATCATATTAGTTCTTGGTGGGCAAGGTGAAGCAGGAGTTGCTTCAGCAATTGCTATCGCTGTTCCTCTAGCAGTTGCAGGGTTATTATTAACAATTATTTGTCGTACAATAGCTACAGCGTTTGTACATTTTATGGATGCTGCCGCTAAAGAAGGAAATATTAAAGCTATTGAAATGTGGCAAATAGCTGCTATTTGTTTACAAGGTGTTCGTATTGCGATTCCAGCAGGCTTAATTTTAGCAGTTGGTGCTGGTCCAATTAGTTCATTACTTGCTGCAATGCCTGCTTGGTTAACAGGTGGTTTAGCAGTCGGTGGTGGAATGGTTGTAGCTGTTGGTTATGCAATGGTAATCAATATGATGGCTACAAAAGAAGTATGGCCATTCTTTGCAATTGGTTTTGTATTAGCAACTGTTTCACAAATTACACTTATCGGACTTGGTGCAATAGGTGTAGCTTTAGCACTTCTTTACTTAGCACTTGGTAAACAAGGTGGTTCAGGTAATGGAGGAAGTTCAAATACTGGTGATCCTTTAGGGGATCTAATTGATAGATACTAAGAAGGGAGAGATAACGAAAATGTCAAAAGAATTAAAATTAACAAAAAGAGACCGTATTTCTGTTTGGTTCCGTTCATTTTTCCTTCAAGGTTCTTGGAACTATGAAAGAATGCAAAATGGTGGTTGGGCATTTGCAATGATTCCTGCAATCAAAAAATTATATAAGACTAAAGAAGATAGGGCAGCTGCATTGGAACGTCACTTGGAGTTCTTTAACACTCATCCATATGTAGCTTCACCAGTTATTGGTGTAACATTAGCTTTAGAAGAAGAACGTGCAAATGGTATGCCAATTGATGATGTAACTATTCAAGGTGTTAAAGTTGGTATGATGGGACCTTTAGC
>JARLHR010000122.1 GCA_031292145.1 Clostridium sp.
AACTTGTAAGTAAATCTGTTGGAATATCTTCCTTTTTAACCCCAGGATGAGTAGACAAGAAATCTGCTATATCATTTTCTACTCTATCTTTAAGAGCATCATTGGAAGGTGCTAAGTTTTGAGATCCTGAGCCTACTCCAGTATAGGCGGCAATACCATTTTTATCTGTTTTTGTATCAGACTCTGTATATGTGTTGTAGTTTACAGACGAAATTCTTCCTATGAAAAACCTAGGATCTGTATAACTTTGCCCTATAAGCTCTGATCCAACTTCCTTTCCATCAACCATCATCATACTTCCATTAGCTTGTTTATTAAAAATCAACTGACTTATCCCAGTCATTAAAAGAGGATATATTAACCCGCAAAGTATCATAAAAGTAATACTTACGAGAATAGATTTTTTAATTATTTTCATATAAAAATCTCCTTTTTCATTGAAATACATACTGTTAATTTACTTCCAACTATACAATCATTCTTAATAATATATTTTTTTATAAGCCACAAAGCTTTAAAAACAATATATTTCAAAAGAAAGCCTGCGGCTTTCCTCCTCAGCTCTTAACTCTTAATTCTTAGCCCTTAACTGATTTTTATCCAATGTTAAGAATTCTAACTAGTGGAGTAATAACAATATCAATTATCTTAATTCCTATAAACGGAACAAG
Source organism: Clostridium sp. (assembly GCA_031292145.1). GTDB lineage: Bacteria > Bacillota > Clostridia > Clostridiales > Clostridiaceae > Clostridium. Next base: position 672 of record JARLHR010000122.1, read on the forward strand.
TACTCCTCCACCTCCAAAAATAAGCATATTTCTAAGGAGCATAGTTTCTGCTTTCATAGGTTTATATTTTACACCCTTCATTGCTATTGGTATAAGTAATGGTATTATTATTGCATTAAATATAAGAGCTGAAAGTATAGCACTATATGGTGTTGAAAGTCCCATTACATTCATAACCTGCATTTGAGGTATAGCTACTGTAAAAATAGCTGGAATTATAGCAAAATATTTAGCTACATCATTAGCTATACTAAAAGTAGTTAACGCTCCTCTTGTTATTAAAAGCTGTTTTCCAATCTCAACTACTTCAAGAATCTTTGTTGGATCTGAATCTAAATCTACC
>JARLHR010000123.1 GCA_031292145.1 Clostridium sp.
CAATAAATATAATTATAAAATTGGACATATGCATGAAATACTCAAATCTGATGCATGTAAGCATCTTACAGATGCGAAAATAGATGAATTTATAAGAGACAATATGTCTATGATGGATATATTATTAAGAGAGTGAGGAATCTAGATGTATGCGAAATTGTTAAATAACTTAGAAACGCTAAAATTAGAAAAAATGTATTCATATATTCCTAATTATTTAGATACAGTTGTAAAAGAAGGAACTTCTGTGTTAGATGCCTTAGTGCATCTAACAGATAAAGAAATAGCATATAAGAATAAAATGGCTTCAAAGATACAGATAACTGTAGCTGGTTTCCCTTTTGTAAAAAGGGCTGAACATTATGATTATGACTTTCAGCCTTCAGTAAATAAAACACAAATTAAAGACTTGTGTTCATTAAGATTTATTGAAAATAAAGAACATATATTGTTTTATGGAACTCCAGGTGTTGGAAAAACACACCTAGCTACCGCTATCGGCGTTGAAGCCGCAAGTAAAAGATATCTTACATATTTCATTACTTGCCATGATTTAATCCAAAATTTAAGAAAAGCCTATGATGAAAATCGACTGGAAGCAAGACTAAAACATTACAATAAATATAAATTATTAATCATTGATGAAATAGGATATCTTCCAATTGACCAGTTAGGTGCTAACTTATTTTTTCAACTTATAACAAAGAGATATGAGCTTAATTCAACTATAATAACAACTAATCAACCATTCAGTAAATGGGGAGATGTTTTCTCTGATGTAACTTTGGCTAATGCAATATTAGATAGATTATTGCATCATTCTCATATTGTTAAAATAATCGGACCGTCGTATAGAACAAAGGATGTTTATGAATTAATCCAACAAGAAAGATCTAGAGATTAGTTAAACATTAACTATCAAATATTTATGCATTTTCATCTTGGAACTTTTCAACATTTTGATATTGACATTTACATATTATTTTCATATTTAAGAATCCTATACTCTGCTATCGCAGCTCGGGCAAGGTATCTGCCTATATATTTCACAGCTTGTCTTGTATCATCTAATTTTCTTTTAGCATTCACGTAAAAACCTTTTGGATATTTTTTGTACAAATAACTTATTAATTGTCTCGTCTTATAAGAATTAAAGTGCTTTTTTATTATTTCTAATAAAATTTTTTGCCATGATTTTTTCAAATATGAATATGGAATATACTCAACTTGCTTCCACCACTTTATATTTTTATCAACTGCACCTTCTGTTACTAAAGCATGTACATGTGAATTCCATTTTAAATCTCCACCAAAAGTATGAATTACTGCAATTACTCCAACTTCATAATTAGAGCCTTTCTTTTTATTGTACCAATACTTAATTACCTCATTTACTCCATCTTGTAATTCCTTTAATAATTCTCTCTTAGAGTAAAAATAATTTCTAAGTTCCTTCGGTAGTGTAAATACGCTGTGTCAATGTACAACTCTTAGCATGGTTTGTCTTTGTTTTTCAGCCCATTTCATTGTATATAATCTACCACATCTATTACAAAATTTACTTTTGCATGTAAATGGAACTTTTGTGCTCTCTCCACATGTTTCACACTTATATTCTGCAAATCCATACTTTATATCACTACACTTTAAAGCCTTACGTACTGCTTCATCGATATGCTTTCGCATATCTTTCGGTACCTTACACCAATATTTATTTTTGAAATTAGTATAGTTGTCCTTTAATATATCTTTTACTGTTATTTTTTCTTCCATCATAATATCTATATTTTATTAGTTATCCACAGATTATCCAATAATATAATTTCCTAAAGAATAAAAAAATCCCCTCTCGGGGACTGTGAGTTCAAAATGGCATTGGTTCATCTTTATCAACGAAGTATAAGCATTCTTCTAATTTCTTTTCTCCAAAATAATAAAAATCCGCATTACAATTAGGGCATACCATAACTGGCATTCCCTTCTTTTTATATTCTTGTTCCTGATTATAATGTCCATCACAATAACTATCCATATCTGCAAACTCATCTACGATATCGGCGGGAGCCCACTCGTTATATCTGCATTTATAGCAATGATACTTGTAAAACTTTTCTGTGTATTTTATCTCTTTTAGGTTCATATAATATATCCTTCCTGTTGCTTGTTTCTCTTATATAATATATCACCCCATAATCCTTATGCCATACCTTCCATAAGAATTTTTCCGTTCTACATTTATCACACAGTAATGGATTATTTCCGAAACTCTCTATTAATCTTTCTTTCCATGATTTTTTAATTTCATTTTGTTTATTCTTTTCTTTTAATAATTCATTGATATTTCTTTGTTTCACAAAATTATAAATCTGAACAATATTTTTTGCAAGTTTATTATTTACTCCTGAGTAAACACCATATCTTCGTATCATTCTAAATCCTTTAGGTGCTATATGTTGTGTTATTTTGCCTATAAACTCTAAAACATCACAATCAATAACCTTTTTTAGACCATCATTATGGTCTTCATACCAAAAATATTACTCTACCATGATAACGGTATTTATAATTGCAAGTGTGCCAGAAAATATTCTGATATCCATGCATCTTGGGGCTGGGACAGTGATCTTAACACTTGGTTTTATGGACATACATTATCTACTTATGATCCTGTTACTAAGTCTGATATTCCACTATTATTTCGTTATATGCAAGCCAAACATCACGATAGTATTTCAGGTATTGTTTCATTAGTGGGGCTTAGAGAAGTTTCTCCCAAACTTCCCATAAGCAATATCTGCTTTGACTCTGCTAATGACAATTAGCCCACCTATGAATTACTAAAAGAATGGGGAATAAATCCTTTCATTGACTTGAATAGCAATCGTAGAAAAGCTGCTACGCTTCCGAAAGCAATAAACATAACAGATAAAAGTATCCCTATCTGTATTGGTAACCCGGAAATGATTTATGACGGCTTTTGCAAAAGCCGTTCACACCATAAATGGCATCGTCCACCAGCACGTGTCAAAGTTGATAAATATAACCACAAAAATCAATGTTCACCTTCCAAATATGGACGAGTAATTTATACAAAACCTGACTAGGATATACTTCTCTTTACTCCAAGTACCTAGAGGTACAAAAGAGTGGAAAGGAACCTATAAAACAAGAACATGTTCTGAGCGAATTAATAACCGCATCTTGAATGATTACAAGCTTCATCAGATGCAAATTCGTGGTGAAAAAAGATATTCATTTTTCACCATGATGTTTGGTATAAACATTCATCTTGATGCAAGAATCAAATTGTAAATTCTTCAAATTATAAATACCAATTTTTTCAATACTTTTTTAATAAAGCTTATTTGTCATGCCTATTTTTAATTATTTCATTACAAAAATTAGGCATACATTAAACTTCATAAAATTTCATCATTTATTCATTAGTTTCCGAGATTACTCTAATTGTTCAAGATATAGTTCATCGAATTCTTCTAAAACTTTTACTGGTATTTTCTCTTCCATCCCGCAATTACAACATACATAACTGACTCCATTGTTTTGTTTCTTCGTATTTAATTTTTTCTTTTTCTTTGTTTTCAGCTTCCTTTTAATTTTTTTCTGTTTCTATAAATTTTATCAGCTAGAATTCTTTCAGGATAAAATCTATTTCTCTCTTTATAACTTTCTACAATAGGTATTAAACTTTCACATTCGTTATAAGCATACCAACTAGTTTTTCCATTCTCACATAATCATTTACAATACTGATTTCAACTTTTGCACCGAACTCCATAGGTGCTTTAGTTTTTCCAAGCACAATAGGTCTTACATATACTTGAACGATTATTGCACATTCTTTTTATTATATCTTTCTAAAATGTTATAATATTCAAAAATCTAATCTGTTAAAACTTTATGCTTGTCACTGCAAATCTATGGATATATATGTTATTACCGAAAAAGCTTGCAATTGAAGTTATTAATTTTATTTTGAAGCAATATAAGATGCAATACCTTCCTTAATACTATGTTTTATTTCCACTTCTAATTCACTCTTACTTTTTTCCATATTTAATACACTTCTATGAACATCGATCCCTCTACTCTTTACATATTCCACCTTATATTCTTTATCTAATATAGAACTTATATATCTCAATAACTGGTTCAATGTTGTTCCAATACCACTTCCAACATTAAAAATTGGCATAACATCATTATGAACTTTATAGTTTATAGCTTTTTCTATTGCATTAACAACATCATCTATATAAATGTAATCTCTAACAATTTCACCATCACCATATATCTGAATAGTATTTCCATTAAGTATTTTTTGCGTAAATACAGAAATAGCTCCAAGATTATTATTAGGATTCTGCCCTTTACCGTAGGGATTAGATACTCTTAATATAACATTATTCATATTATATAATTGATTGTACATTAGCATTATTTTTTCTATAGCTAGCTTCATTATTCCATAATGATTAATTGGATTATTAGGCATTTCTTCTGAATAACTATTTGCTTCGTAGTTTCCATACACTGTACCTCCAGAAGATATAAAAACAACTTTATTAATGTTATTTTTTCTTGCTACATCTAATAATTCTATTGTCTTAACTAAATCATTGTTGTAGCATTTACTAGGTTCTATCATTGATTTTGCAGGATTTACACTACTAATTAAGTGAATTATAACATCATTTCCTGTAATACTTTTTTCTAACTCATTGTCTTGAAAAAAGTCTTTTTCTATAATTTTAAATTTTTGTAAATCTTCCGAAGAAAAAGCTTTTTTTATGTATAAATCATATATGGTTATATCATATCCTTGAGCTTTCAATAAAAGTGCTAAATTCTTCCCAATAAAACCTGCGCCACCAAACAGTATACATTTTTTTTTCATAAAATTCTCCTTCTAAAAATCATAATAGTTATATTCCAAAAAAGTTTATAACACTCTTCTCTATATTTATCATTTTTATACTCCTTTTGTTAATGTATCTAAGTATTGTTTTAACTCCGGTATTTCTTCCATACTTGAAAGATCTAATCCTATAAATACTGCCATCTGCTTATATAAAGCATCATATATACTTTCTAATAATTCAACATTCAGTTCAGAATAATGGGCAGAAATATATTTTCTTATAAATTCATCACTATAATGTTTACACATATAAATAATATCATTCATTTCACCAAAAGATTTATTGTTACCATAATATTCCACCCTATCCATCAGTTCGTCTAAAATAATATCATTATAAGCTAAATTAGTCACTTCTAGATTAAAAATATCTTCTGTTATTAAATTCTTAAATTGAGCATCTAGATGTTCAAAAAAATCATTACTTGACATTTTGTGTTGTAACTCTTCTCTTAAATTGCATATAATCTTATTTATCCCTTTATACCCTATTATGATACGCTTACACACATGAGTAACACTTTTGACTTCTTGTTTTTTATTTAAAATTATATTAAGTGCTTTATTCTCAACTATGGTTCTCTTAATATAATAACCTGCTGATCTATTATGTCCATGAATAACTTTTTCAGAAGACATAATCTTTATCTTATACCCTGCCTTTATAAGCCTAACTCCTAAGTCTAAATCTTCTGCATAATTAAATCTATACTTAAAATTGTTAAATATTTTATGATTAACTGCACATGTTACATCATTTAGCGAAGCATTTTTTCTAAGAGTTTCTATATCATTAGTTTTATTATATGTGAATATTTTATCTTCTTTATCCACTCCTATATATTTTTCATGTGACCATGAGGAAATTTTATAATATAAATCAATATCTTCTTTACAAATTTCTGTACAACTTACTGCCGCAACACCTTCATTAATAAGTGGTTGAATCAAATTACTTATCCACAATGTAGATGTTGGCATTGCATCTTGAGTCATAAAAATAATGAAATCTCCTGTAGAATGTTCTGCTCCCATGTTTCTTGCAAAAGAATGTGAAAAAGCTTCTTGTGATATTTGTAATAAATTAACCCCTTCTTTCTTACAAATTTTCACAGTATCATCTTTACTTCCTGAATCTACAACAATAATTTCTATTTTTGCTATATGCTTTTGACTCTTTAATAACTGAATTAATGTTTTAAATATTTCACCCGCATTAAATGTAGGTATAACAATAGAAACACTTCCATTATAATAATTATCATCTTTTGTTGGACTAATATTCTCAATTATTTCAATAATCTGATCTTTAAACACCTTTTCTGAAAAGTATTTTTCATATGTTTTTCTGGCATTTTCCTTAATATAATCTAATTCTTCAATATGTTCATAAACATATTGAATTTTCTCCATTAATAATTTAGGACTATTTTCTTCATATATCAATCCACTGTTCATTCTTTGAATCAATTTAGCAGAACCTGTGTTCTCCGAGCAAATAATTACCTTTGACATAAGCATTGCTTCTGTAACAAAAATTGGCATAGGATCATCTTTCGAGCAACATACAATACAATCACTTTGTTTATATACATGAATTAATTCGTCTCTTGTTACCTCTTCTATAAATTTAGTATTATTAGGATACTTGCTACATATATACTCTATCTTTTTCCATATAGCATCAGAATACTTTCTACCCACAAACACAAATTGGCATTTTTTAATTATCTCTTGATCCAACAAGTCAATGGCTTCTACAAAAACATCATGTCCTTTTCTATCATCTTGCATGCCAATAGTTGTAAAAGTGAAAATACCTTCTTTAGCACCTATATCCACTTTCAAATTTTCACATTTTTTTTGTGTTAAATCTGGCACATCATAGAGAAGTATATCTGCTTTATAGTTCGGATAATATCTAAGTAATGCCTCTTTGGCATACTCTCCACCACAATAAATTTTCAAACATTTAGGTAAGTTTTTAGGTAAACAATCTCTAAATCCACCTATTTCATAACTTGCATTACTATCATGTATCCACCAAATAATAGGAACCTCACTATTAGCAAATGAGTAAATTGCTCTGTAGGTTACAACTGTATTCATAACAATCAAATCAAATATACCATTATACTTTTCTAAAAAATCTTCGGAATAAATCTCATTATAAACTATTACAGGTATATTATCATTCAAGAATTCATCTTTCATGTTTCCATCAAATGGGGACATAACAATAGGGCAGTCTCCTTTTTCAATTAATGTTTTGGCAAAATGATGCAATGCGATTGGTGCTCCAGTAAGCGATAACTCATGACTTATAAGCAATATCTTTCTACCTTTCCTGTTGCAATCATATCCCCCTAATATATCCTCTCCTAAAATAAAATCTTTCCTTTTTTTGTAATCTCTCTTCCATATGTTAATTAGATTTACCATAGAAAATGTCTCACTAACAAAGGGTATACGAATAGGTATATTTTTTCTACCTATTTCTCTTATAATATTTTCTACATTATAATCGAAAACTACTTTTGAAAAATACTTTTCATAGGTTAATCTTGCTCTAATCCTTTGTTCATTTAAATTATTAAGATTATTAATTACATAGGAAATCTTTTGTGCCAACTCGCTACTATCATTATTAGTATATACCATTCCACTTTGCATTTCTCTTATAAGCTCTGCCGATCCTGTATTCTCAGAACATATAATTAGTTTTGATAACATCATAGCTTCTGTTACAACTATTGGCATTGGATCATCTTTTGATGCACATATCAAACAATCCATTTGTTGATAAAATCTATGTAATGAATCTTGCCCCAGTTCTTCTATATACTTAGTATCATTTGGGAATCTTCTTATTACCTGTTGAACTTTTTCATAAACTCTACTACTACACTGTCTTCCTATAAATACGAATAAAGCTTTTTCTCTATCTTTTTTAGGTAATTTAAATATTGCGTCTGCAAGTACATCCTGCCCTTTTCTATCTTCCTGCATCCCAATAATTGCAAATACAATTTTATCTGAACTCTCTTTCTCAGAAAATGATTTCGTTTCTAATTCATCAATCTCTGGTACATAATATAATAATTCATTGATGTGGTAAAACTGCCTGTAGCTTCGTAATACTTTTTTTGCGTATCCGCCTCCACTGTAAATATGAATATTACTAGTCACTGTTTGATTTAGTGCTAAAAGGACTTCATCATTATATGACACCACTGCTTCATGAATCCACCATATTACAGGAATATCCTTATCTGACAGTCTATTAATAATTGGATGTGAGACTATTGTATTGGCCACTACATAGTCAAATAAAGAAGCTATTCTTGTACTTAAGTTACTTGTAAAAATACTATTATATATTATTACTGGAATATCATTATCAGCTATATCCTGTGCTAGTTTACCATCAGATGGTGAAATAAACACAGGATAATGACCATTATCCTTTAAGCTTTTTGCAAAATAGTATAAGGCTACTGGTGCACCTGTAAGTTCAAGTTCGTGAGTAACCATAAGTATAACTTTTCCCTTATCATCACTAATTTTTTCTATGAAATCATAATTTAATAAGGTTTCTATTTTATAAATATAATTATCTTCATTCTTTAATGTATCATTAAAATATTCGACAAATCCTTTAAAACTCTTTATTATTCCATTTTCTATATCCAGTATGGATTCATTCAAAGCTTGCATTCTCTTTTTTTTGATATACTTCTTAACTTTTCTTGCCGCATATAATATGCCACCATCTTTTACATATACTAATGTTTTATACACTAAATACCCAGTACGTGTTGACTTTATTTTATCTGCTACTAATCTAATTGGTTTAGTCATTTTCCAACATGCCGCATTAGAAATTTCATTATACATGTTTAAGCAATTATTTAATTGTTGTCTTAATTCATTACTAACATCTACTTCACTTTTTACTTGTTGTCTTAATTCATTACTAGCATCTACTTCAACTTTTACTTGTTGTCTTAATTCATTACTAGCATCTACTTCAACTTTTACTTGTTGTCTTAATTCATTACTAGCATCTA
>JARLHR010000124.1 GCA_031292145.1 Clostridium sp.
GCTGGCAAACATAAGCAAAAACATTAATTTCTGTTAATAACTTATATACATTCACATTGATATGGGATCTTTCATATCTAAACCTGAAATACCTAACGTCGATATCTTAACTGAAGTCGATGGCAATTCTTGTTGCTTATGCACTGATGATCAGTGCGTAAGTACCTGTTGCAGATTCAATTTCATGAAAAGGAAAAAGAAACGCAAAGACATTAATTTAGCGAAGTCCTACCCTTGAGGGATGATTTTTGTTGCTCTAGTTGTTTATCATACATATTTGATATCTCATAGATTTCTCTCATATGTTTGGTAAATCCAAGTTTTAGTTTAATCATACATTCCTTAAATTGTCTTCGTATATCTTCACCAGGATCAGCACTTGCGGTATCTACTTCTCTCATGTAACATCTTTCAAAGCACTTTTCACATATAGTCGTGCAATATTCATGTCGGAGACAGACGTAGGCTTCATCACAGAACCAACAATAAATGCCACACATTTTATATATTTAGTAAATATATACAATGTCTTCGTCAGCAAAGATGAATATTGAATCAGAAAAGATGTTACATGATAGTTTAATTGATGCTTTCAGCAAATCTATGATGTATCTAATAACTAGAAATAAAGAATTAACTGAAGAATTAGCAAAGCATGTGTTATGGTCACGCCATGGTAAGATAACATGTATATTTGAAGATGAAGTTGAAAAAGAAGATGAAGCTGAAGAATAATATGATTAACAAATTTCAACGTGTAAGGATATCATAATTGAAAGTAATACTTACTTTGGAAAATGTACCATCACTTGATTTATAAAAATCAAGCATGCTAATTTCTGATTTTTCTATAGGATAATTATGCCTAAATAAAACATTACCTATATTTTTTTGTTGCATTTTACGTTGATTAAGTATTTTTTCTATGATTACAATTTGATCACTTAATTCTAATTTTTTGTCCTTTAATATCATAATAATGATGATTAAGATTATTATAATAATAACCACCATCCTCACTATAATAGAATGTTACAACATGTTCCTTATTATATAAATATTTACATGTAGATATAATATGCAATCTATCTATCATTGGTGTATAATTGAAAATTAATTGAGTACAATCATGACCAATATATTTCAATTGATCTCGTTGTGCCATTTAGATAAGATTTTTATATAATCTATAAATATTAAAATCAAATTTTTCAAAAATCAAATTTTTTCAGTAACATCCAATTGATGATAGTCTTTCATTTTTACTTTCATCATCATCATAGATATATGGTTTAGGACATATGCCATTCACATGTGTCTGATTATAAATAGTTTCATCAAATTCATCATCATCGTCACCACAAACACATTCAGAATGATATGGCTGTGCCATAATTCTTTCTGCTTCTTTAAAACTACATGTCGCATGTCTACAACTATACCAATCTGGATATGGACATTCTGTATCACGATGATACAGATTAGCCAAATTAGTACCATCAAACACTTCATACCAAAATTCATGTAGTGTTTCTGAAGCACATGATGATTTTTCACATTCAGATTGCAGATATTCAATGATCTGTCGATATAACTTATCATTATCTGGAATATCATTTATGGCTTCATAATTGTGTTTACTACAACAAAAATCCATAGTATCCTCATCACATGTAGTTTCTTCATACAACTTGATGATTTGTTTCTCACTCATTGTTGCTTGGACCAGACTAGCAAGAATACTAGACATCAGAGTTATGCTTTCATCCCTCTAGGAAATCCAAATTTAAGTCCCAGTGAAATTCAAATTTTTTCAACTATGTCTACATGTAAATTCCTTCATTCTGCGCTAAAAATTTGATTTTTACTTTGACTTAAATTTGGTTTTCCAA
>JARLHR010000125.1 GCA_031292145.1 Clostridium sp.
ATGATCTTTCTTCCTCTCCTCCTCCTGATCGCTATATTCCTTATTCTTATTGTATTCTTCCTTAATATCCCTTTTGTTGGTTTGTTTTATTCATGTGACACATGTTACTGACTTAGGTTCCTTACTAGACGTATGAAAAGTAAATTTAATAGTTATCCTTTATTATTAAGGTTTGTTAATGATGGCCGTACTATCTCTGAAATTCACGCTTTATTTATTAAAGATGGTGTGTTTAATCCAGATACTCACAAGCCCTATTCTCTAGTCACTATAAGACGCCTTGTCAAAGCTTTAAGACTTTCTGTTAAAACCGGGGGGTTAAAAGCCCCCGGCTCTAATGGATTTGATTTGAGTGTTGCACCTCAAGGCTCTTCTTTTAAAAACTCTATATCTAGTTCTAAAGTATCTTTTCATGTCTCGGATCATAAGGTCTATACCCATAGTAATCCTGTTTTATATCGTACTGTTATTCGTGTTACCGGTATACCTTATATGAATTCCGAACATGTTAATTTCCTTCTTTCTATTCTTTCTTCTTATATTGTTGATAATATCAGTTCTTTTTGAGTTTTCTTATGTCATACTAATCACAATGGTAATAGTTTATCGTACGGTCCAGGTCTTGTATGTAATCGTCGTAATTACGAGGTTTTATTAAGGGAGCATTGAAATGCTGGTATTGATAATCTTTCAAGGCCTTGGGCTTATAATAAAGATGATTTAAATATAGTTTATTTAGAAATTACTATTATTTCTAATATTGATATAGTCTTTTAAATTGTTTGATTATGGTTTGATCTTTTTACATGCTTAATGTGTAAAGATCAGATCGTATATCATAAATGAGATAATAAAATGTTTATTAATCGTAATTATATAAAAAGGTTAAAGATGTCTAAGAAGGATACGGCTTTATATGGTGTAATGGATATTGAAACTGTAAATTTAGATGGCCTTCTATACCCTTATGCTGCTGGGTTCCGTATTATGGACTTCTTACAAATCTTTCATGCTTATAACAATCCTGATTTAGATATTAAATTGGGGGGTGTTATCAAAGACTGTATTGAAATACTTCAAACCATAGAACCTAATAAAACTAAATATATTATGGTTCATAATCTGGGCGGTTTTGATGGTTTTTTTATTCTAAAGGCTTTATTAGGTATAAATACTTTTGATCCTTTTAAGTTAAATGTCTTAAAAGATGCGGAGGATTGTTTGATTGAGATAAAATATGAGAAAATTATATTTAGAGATTCATTAAGAATATTTTCAAGATCGTTAAAAGATTTAGCTAAAATCTGTAAGACTAATACGACAAAGGGGGTCTTAGATCATGAAAAGGTTTCATTAGAACTTATAAAAACAAATGATTTTTATAATGAAAGTCTTTTATATCTGAAAGCGGATATAGAATCTTTGTATGAAATAATTACAACTATGAAAAAGAATTTGTTGGATACTTATGGAATTCCTTTGTATAAGATCTATAGTGCTTCTAATCTAGCCTTTTTGGTATATAGAACTAATTATCAGAAAAACCCTATAGAAGCTTCCTCATGAAGATCTATTAATATAGCTAAATCGGCTTATTACGGTGGATCCGTACAGTTATACTCTAATACAATATCTAATGGCTTTTATTATGATGTCAATAGTCTATATCCTTATGCGATGTTAAACCCTTTACCTGTGAAACGTCTTAAAACTATAGTCTGTACAACAGAGTCCTTTATATCAGAAGATTTATTTGGATTTGTTGAATGTTATATAGAAATTTCTGATGAGGTTAAACAGCCTCAAGTCCCTGTTCGTTATCTAGGTAATCTTATTTATCCTGTGGGTCGACTGGCTGGATGCTATTTCTCTGAAGAAGTCAAATCTTTTATTAAATTAGGTTATAAAGTAGAGGTGTTCGCTTGTCATCAGTATTCCAAAGAGTTAAATCGATTTGAGGATTATATAAACCATTTCTATAGTCTCAAATCTGACCCTAATATAAGCCAGGAAAATAGACATGTAGTCAAACTAATGTTAAATGGATTGTACGGCTATTTTGCAAGAGTTTTGGATGGACATATATTTAAGGTTATAACAGAACAGACTTTATATCAGTGACTTAACAACTATAAAATCCATTCTATAACTAATATAAGGTCTAATTTAATAGCTATAGAATATGAGCCTAGTGATAAAGGTGATAGACATATGACAAATCCTGCAATATCGACAGCGATTGCTGCTTGAGCTAGAGTCCATATGCATCAATTTTCTAATATGCCTAATAATCCTATTATTTATAAGGATACTGATAGTTTAGTTTTAGAAAAGCCTTTATCTGAAGATTTGATAGGCCCTAAAATAGGACAGTTTAAATTAGAGCATATTATTAAAAAAGGAATATTCTTAAAGCCTAAGACTTATGCAATAAGGACTGATAAAGAGGATGTAATTAAGGCAGCAGGATATCCAAATAAAGATCTTACTTTTGAAGACTTTGAGATGATATTAAAGGATCCTCAAGCTTCCAAAACTCTTAAGGCTGTTAAACTTATTAAATCTCTAGCTAATCTTAATATAACTCAAAAGACTTGCAAATTTAAGCTTGAAAATGACAAGGGTATATTTGTACTTAAGGTATATATGACTTATGACATGAAATCATTAAAACCTCTAATATTAACTCTTGAAAAAGTCGATATAGGAGGCCGCCGCCCCCCAATACACACCAACCTAAGTCAGTAACATGTGTCACATGAATAAAACAAACCAACAAAAGGGATATTAAGGAAGAATACAATAAGAATAAGGAATATAGCGATCAGGAGGAGGAGAGGAAGAAAGATCATAAGAAGACAGACAAAGGAGACTATAGGGAATCTAGGCCAATAGGTATA
>JARLHR010000126.1 GCA_031292145.1 Clostridium sp.
AAATTAATGTTCCCGAAGGAGAATTTATTTTTGTTGCTTGTGGAGCTTATTATTCAATCGGAAGTAAAAAAGACGGTATATTGATTGGATGGGGAGATAATAAATATGGTCGGATTAATATTCCCGAAGAAATGATTATTTAATTCAATTGAAATTTTAACTGAAATTTTAGTTAAAATGATAGCTACTTATTACTTAGAAAGTCCAGTTTTTACTGAAATGTCTTCAAGTGAAAACTTTAAGAATTCTTCAATCGAATCTATAATTGAAATACATAAAAATAAACTTAGAGATGATTCTCCAATTTCAGATTTAAACGATTTTCTCCTAACCTTACATTATCTAACTTTTTGGGGAGTTCCTTTTTTATCCCAAATTATCTATGATTATTTGGATGAGAACTTATTTGAGGAATACGAAGAATTAAATCAATTATCAGATTCTATTTCAATTGAACTTATAGATGAAATTTTATCTTATATCAGATCCAAATTTAATCCGAGAAAAAGAATTACTTGTGGATATGATTTCTCAATTGGAATTAAAAAAGACGGTACATTGATTGGATGGGGAGATAATAGACTTGGTCAAATTAACGTTCCAGAAGGAGAATTTATTTCTGTTGCTTGTGGAACTTGTTATTCAATTGGAATTAAAAAAGACAATACATTGATTGGATGGGGAAATAATTTATTTGGACAAATTAATGTTCCCAAAGGAGAATTTATTTTCATTACTTGCGGATTTAATTTCTCAATCGGAATTAAAAAAGACAATACATTGATTGGATGGGGAGATAATGGATCTGGTCAAATTAACGTCCCTGAAGGAGAATTTATTTTTGTTGCTTGTGGAGCTTGGTATTCAATTGGAATTAGAAAAGACGGTACATTGATTGGATGGGGAAATAATAGACACGGACAAATTAACTTTCCCGAAGGAGAATTTATTTTTATCGCTTGTGGAGCCCATCATTCAATTGGAATTAAAAAAGACGGTACATTGATTGGATGGGGAGATAATGAATTTGGACAAATTAACGTTCCCCAAGGAGAATTTATTTCTGTTACTTGTGGAGCCTATTCTTCAATTGGAATTAAAAAAGACGGTATATTGATTGGATGGGGAAATGATAAATCCGGACAAATTAACGTTCCAGAAGGAGAATTTATTTCTGTTGCTTGTGGATATGATTTCTCAATAGGAATTAAAAAAGATGGTGCATTAATTGGATGGGGATATAATAGATTTGGTCAAATTAATGTTCCTTCTGAAGGAATGATTATTTGATTTATTTGAAATTTTAACTTAAATTTTAGTTAAAATGATAGCAGAGTACTATTTGAAAAGTCCAGTTTTTACTGAAATGTCTTCTAGTGAAAACTTTAAGAATATATCATTTGAATCTATAATTGGAATGTATGGAGATAAACTTAGAGATGATAGTCCAATTATAGATTTAAACGATTTTCTCCTAACCTTACACTATCTAACTTTTTGGGGAGTCTCTTTTTTACCCCAAATTATATATGATTATTTAGATAAAAATTTATTTGAGGAATATGAAGAACTAAATCAATTATCAGATTCTATTTCGATTGAACTTATAGATGAAATTTTAGCTTATCTCAGATCTAAATTTAATTTAAGAAAAAGAATTGGTTGTGGAGTTTATCATTCAATTGGAATTAAAAAAGATAATACATTGATCGGATGGGGAGATAATTCATCTAATCAAATTAACATTCCCAAAGGAGAATTTATTTCTGTTGCTTGTGGATTTTATCATTCAATTGGAATTAAAAAAGATGGTACATTGATTGGATGGGGAGATAATTCATTTGGACAAATTAACATCCCCGAAGGAGAATTTATTCATGTCGCTTGCGGAGATGATTTCTCAATTGGAATTAGAAAAGATGGTAAATTAATTGGATGGGGAGATAATTCATCTAATCAAATTAATGTTCCCGAAGGAGAATTTATTTCTGTTTCTTGTGGAGCTTATCATTCAATTGGAATTAAAAAAGACGGTACATTGATTGGATGGGGATATAATTTATTTGGACAAATTAACGTTCCAGAAGGAGAATTTATTTCTGTTACTTGTGGAGCCTATTCTTCAATTGGAATTAAAAAAGACGGTATATTGATTGGATGGGGAAATGATAAATCCGGACAAATTAACGTTCCAGAAGGAGAATTTATTTCTGTT
>JARLHR010000127.1 GCA_031292145.1 Clostridium sp.
AAATTGAAAAAGATTTAAAAGAACAAGTAATCAGAGCTGTTGTTCCATCTGAATTATTAGATGGTGAAACTAGATATTTCATAAATCCAACTGGAAGATTTGTTGTTGGAGGACCTCAAGGGGATTCGGGATTAACTGGAAGAAAAATCATAGTTGATACTTATGGTGGATACGGAAGACATGGTGGTGGAGCTTTCTCAGGAAAAGATCCAACTAAGGTAGATAGATCAGCAGCATATGCAGCAAGATGGGTAGCAAAAAATCTAGTTGCAGCAGGAGTTGCTGATAAATTAGAAATCCAAGTAGCTTATGCTATAGGTGTAGCTAAACCAGTTTCAATTGAAGTAGAAACTTTTGGAACAGGAAAAGTAAGTGAAGATAAGATTGTTGAAATAGTGGAAAAAGTATTTGATTTAAGACCAGGAGCTATAATTAGAGATCTTGACTTAAGAAGACCTCTTTATAAGCAAACAGCTGCTTATGGACATTTTGGAAGAAACGATCTTAATTTACCATGGGAACAATTAAATAAAGTAGATGAAATAAAGAAACATTTATAATTCGTTAAAAAAGCTATCTCAAAGTTATTTTGAGATAGTTTTTTTGGCTTTTATGATATAATTAAAAGAAAAAATGTAATTATGGTTTCAAAACTAAGTTTTATTCTTGATAAACTTAAACAAGGAATATGAAAGATTTGGAGAGATTTTAATGGAAGTTCTAAATGGTTTTGTCGAAAATATAGTTTTCAAAAGTGAGGACACTGGTTATGTAGTTTGCAAAATCAGAAGTGATAAAAATTTAATTAATGCTGTAGGTACAGTACCTTTTTTAAAGGAAGGGCAAAATGTAAAATTAACAGGTTATTTTACGTTACATAAGCAGTTTGGAAATCAATTTAATATTCAAGATTATGAAGAACTTCTTCCGACTTCATTAGATGGAATAGAGAAATATTTAAGTGCAGGAATAATACATGGAATAGGACCTGTTACAGCGAAGAAGATAATAGAGAAGTTTGGTGAAGAAACTTTAGATATAATGCAGAATAACATTGAAAGACTTATGGAGATAGAAGGCATAGGAGAAAAAAAATTTCAAATCATATATGAGTCTTATATTGAACAACAAGGGTTAAAGGACATAATTTTATATTTTCATAAGCATGGAGTAACCAATAACCAATGTATTAAAATCTATAAGAAATTTGGGCCGAACGCAAGGCGAATAGTATCAGATAATCCGTACATATTATGTGATGAAATTTCGGGGATTGGATTTAAAACAGCTGACAGAATTGCCATGAGCATTGGAATCCAAAATGATTCTGATTTTAGAATTCAAAGCGCAATTAAGTATATAATGAACCAATTTTGTGCTGCAGGGAACACTTTTATGCCTAAAAGTAATATAATAGAACAGTGTGAAGTGAATTTGCTAATATCTAAAGAATTGATTGAAAAGAATATATATGATATGGCAGCACAGCAGAAAATAATTGTTGAAATAATTGATGGCATAGAAGCTGGATTTTTACTCCAATATTATTATTGTGAACTTGGAGTAACAAGTAAAATAATAACCTTAGGGTTACAACAAATACAAACCATAAACTCAGATATTGATTTTGAAATTGATGTTTTTGAAAAGGAACAGAAAATAAAATTTGCACCATCCCAAAGAGAAGCAATAGCAGGTGCCTTTAATAATGGAATAGAGATAATAACAGGTGGACCAGGAACGGGGAAGACTACAATCATAAAAGCAATAATTCATATTTATGAAAATAATGGCATGAAAGTAATACTCGGTGCTCCAACAGGAAGAGCAGCAAAAAGAATGACTGAATCAACAGGAAGAGAAGCAAAAACCATACATAGGCTCTTAGAAATGGGTGTTTCAGAAGATGATGAATCAGTTTTTGAAAGAGGTGAATCTTCACCATTAGATTGCGACGTAATTATAATCGATGAAGCTTCTATGATTGATACAATCTTAATGCAAAGTTTACTTAAGGCTATTAATTTAGGCACAAGGTTAATAATAGTTGGAGATGTTGATCAACTGCCGTCTGTTGGACCGGGAAATGTATTAAGGGATCTTATAGAAAGTGAATATATAAAAGTTGTAAGGTTAAAGGAGATATTCAGGCAGGGATCAGAAAGCTTAATTATAGTAAATGCACATAGAATTAATGAAGGGCAGATGCCAGTGCTTAATCAAAAGGATAAAGATTTTTTCTTTATTAATGAAGAAAATCAGGATAGAATTGTAAATACAATAATAGACTTAATTAGCAGGAGACTACCTAGATTTAATAAGTCATGGGATATACTTAAGGATATGCAAGTGTTGACGCCTATGAGAAAAGGAGTACTTGGAGTCACTAATTTAAATATTAAGCTTCAGGAAATATTTAATGCACCATCAAAAGATAAAAAAGAAAAGACTTCTCGAGATATAGTATTTAGAGAAGGTGATAAAGTAATGCAGACTAAGAATAACTACACATTAAAATGGCTTAGAGTTAACGGGCATGGAGAAAGTGAAGGCGTTGGAGTTTTTAATGGTGATTTAGGCTTTATTGAAAGTATTGATGAGGAAAGAAAAGTTTTAACAATTGTATTCGATGAAGAAAGAAAAATTATTTACGATTTTAATTTTCTAGATGAATTAGATTTAGCATATGCAACTACAATTCATAAAAGCCAGGGAAGTGAATTTAAAGTCGTTATTATGCCTGCATTCATGGGTTCACCTTTTCTAATGAACCGTAATTTGCTTTATACAGGAATCACAAGGGCAAAACAATTGGTTGTTGTGGTTGGCTTTCAAAAGGCATTAATGCATATGATTAATAATACAAATAGTATAGAACGATATTCAGCTTTAAAATATAGAATTAGAGACATAATAACTAAAGAAGAGTTTGAAGAGTAATTGAAAGGAGACAGAGATGCGTGAGAAATGAATGTAAGGTAACTCAGCAAGATTTAAAATATGCATTTGATAAAATAGATTACTGGTATAAAAAAAATATTAAATTTTTAACAATAGTTACAGTTCCATTTAATACATCATGTGTTTTTTCAAATATAATAAGTAAGATTTGTAATGATAATTGTAGGGTATTGTATGTATGGGGGAAGAATGGAGAGAATAAGGAATTAATTAGTGTAATTAGGGAAAGTAATTTCAATATAACTCACTGTTATATTGAAAAAGGAACATCGACTAAAGATCTTACATTTGTACATCACAATAATTTATTTAAGGTTGAGGAACAATATGATTTGGTTATTTTTGATGATATAACATCCTTTTCAAATTTAAGTAGTGGAAATGTAAGAGAATTGTTAGATGTTTGCGCTGAACTAGGAGAAAGGGTTTTATTATATAGTATAGAAAAAATGGCATTAGTAGGGGAAAGATTTGAACTTGCAGCATACAATTATAAAAAGCCTTTTGTAGAACCTAGAATATTGTCAACTAGAATAGATTTAAATATAGATATTCCATTTACTCTTTACGATTACATTAAATGGTTTAAAGAAAATAACCATAAAGTTGCTATTTATGTGCCAAGTAAAGAAAAAATTAATATTGTTTATGACTACTTTTTGAATAAATTAAAAATTTCAGATGTTAGAATTATGAAAGCGTCTAGAAGTGATGAAATAAAGGTATGTGAAAAGGTATCAAAATACAAGGATAAGGCAATATTTGTAATAACTAATAAAATTGAGGAGTTACTTGAATATTGCAATATGGATGATGCTGTAGTATTATTTTCTGATAATGAGAGATACACTTATAAAAAAATATTATATATATGTGGGCAAATAAGAAATATGAATCTGAAATTACCAGAAGTTCTTTTAGTATCAAATGATGAATCAGAAGATATGGAAAAAGCAAAAAATATGGCAAGAGATTTCAATAAAAAAGTATGGGAAAAACGTTTAAGAGAATTGTAAAAAGGCTTTGGGAAGGATTAATTGAGATAATATATCCACGAGAAAATTATTGTATCATTTGCAAAGAAGAAGATTGCTTTGGGATTTGTGAATCTTGTATAAAAAGTATAAAAACTATAAGTGATTTATATCAAGATAAAATAATAAGCTATGGATATTATGGAGGAGTATTAAAAGAATTAATACTTAAGTTTAAATACAAAAATAACTTCACAGCTGGGGATATATTAACAGAGTTTTTAGAGGAATATATTATTAATAATTTAAATTATAAAGGATACATAGTAACATATATACCTTTATCAAAAAAATCTAAAAAAATTAGAGGTTTTAATCAATGTGAATATATTGCAAAGAAGATAGCAAGAGACCTATCAATTGAAGTTTTAGAAATTTTAATTAAGCAAAGAGAAACTAAAGAACAAAAAACACTAAAAAAGGATGAACGGCATGAAAATATAAAAGATGCTTTCAAATTGAAAAATGAG
Source organism: Clostridium sp. (assembly GCA_031292145.1). Classification (GTDB taxonomy): domain Bacteria; phylum Bacillota; class Clostridia; order Clostridiales; family Clostridiaceae; genus Clostridium. The sequence goes on from JARLHR010000127.1 coordinate 4,466, forward strand.
ATAAACTTAGAAAATTGTAGAATTATATTAATTGATGATGTAACAACTACAGGTGCAACTCTTGGTGAAGCATATAAATTATTAAAAAAATATAACGCAAAAGACATAAAACTCTTGACCTTAGCGAAAAGTCATATATAATATTAATGTAAAGCTAGGTTTGTGGTTGAAAGTCGAAGCTAGTCGCAGGCAAAACGATCCACGTAATTTAGACAAAATGTCTAAGGAGCATGGTGCGGTATAGAAGTAAGTCCTGCCAGTTTATAAACTGAGAGGGTTAGTAGTGAGGGATTAAATTCTATTAGCAAAAGCTCCAGCAGGCGAGTGTGGGGTCAAAAACCAGGTCAACTAGCTTTACCTTATATAATATAAAATAGTTATTTGAATTTTTTAAACTAACCGACGATTGTTGACGGTTAGTTTTTTTAGGTATGTAAAAGAAAAAGATAAGTTTTATGAATCTTCCTAATATATAAATTTTCAGAATTGACTGATAATTCTCTTGTTAAGTTCGATAAAAAGTGATAGAATATTAATAACTTAAAACATATTAAGTTGCAAACTTTTTCAAATGAGAGGGGCTGGATTTAATGAGAGTCACAGTTATAGCTAAAAATATGGAACTTACAGATGCGCTAAAGGAGATAGTACAAAAAAAGATAAGCAAATTGGAAAAGTATTTCGAAATCGATGTGAATGCAAAAGCTACATTGAGTGTTCAAAAAAATAGACATAAAATAGAAGTGACTATCCCATTTAATGGAGTCATATTAAGAGGAGAAGAATCAACATCCGACATGTACAAGTCTTTAGACTTGGTTGAAGATAAATTAGAAAGACAAATCAGAAAACAAAAAACTAGATTATCAAGAAAGCAAGGCGGTTCATTAAAATTTGGTGAAATTAATAATATAGAACTTAGTCCGTCAGATGAAGAACATGGTAAGCTAGTTAAAGTAAAAAAATTTGGTGTAAAACCAATGAATTCCGAAGAAGCTATTCTTCAAATGGATTTACTAGGACATAATTTCTTTGTATATGAAGATGCTGATAGTGGGAAAGTAAATGTAATTTATAAAAGAAAAGATGGAGATTATGGTTTATTAGAACCTGAATTTATTTAATATGAAAAATAGCTGCCCAATAATGTATATTAAATTGCATTTTGGGCAGTTATTTTTTGAAATGAAAAATTATTAATATATTTATGGTATTATAATCATAAATTATGTTCATATTTTAAATAAATATAATTATATGCCTTAATAGGGTAGAATTATATTTATATGTTATAGGAGTATAAGATTTTTAAGTGTAATTTGTTGTTTGGTCTTGATAATTTATGATTAAAATATTAAGATTAAGTTAATATTAGACGTTTTATATAGCATTTAAAACAAAAATCATTACTTTTCTTGAAAATAAGCTACGTAAAATGCTATAATAATAGAATGCGTTATTTATAAAATAAAATAATAAAAATATATTAGAAATTAATATGAAATATAGAATTTCGAAAGGATGACATTATGGGACTATTAAATGCCGTATTTGGAACATATAGTGAAAGAGAAGTCAAGAGACTTAGACCTACTATACAAAAAATAAATGATTTAGAAGAGTCAATGCAAAAACTTTCAGATGAAGAGTTAAAAGCAAAGACTACAGAATTTAAAGAGAGATTAGCAAATGGAGAAACTTTAGATGATATTTTATCAGAAGCATTTGCTGCTGTAAGAGAAGCATCAGTAAGAGTATTTGGAAAGAGACATTTTGATGAGCAACTTATGGGTGGAATGATACTCCATCAAGGTAGAATTTCAGAAATGAAGACAGGGGAAGGTAAATCTTTAACTGCTACATTACCAGCATACTTAAATGCTTTAAGTGGAAATGGGGTTCATATAGTAACAGTAAATGATTACCTTGCTAAAAGAGATACTGAAGAAATGGGTGAATTATATGGTTTCTTAGGATTAACTACAGGCGTTATTGTACACGAATTAAATAATGACCAGAGAAGAGAATCATATGGTTCAGATATTACTTATGGAACTAATAATGAATTTGGATTTGACTATTTAAGAGACAACATGGTTGTATATAAAGAGGAAAGAGTTCAAAGATCATTAAATTTTGCAATAGTCGATGAAGTTGACTCAATTTTAATAGATGAGGCTAGAACTCCACTTATAATTTCCGGTCAAGGGGAAAAATCTACTGAATTCTATAAAGTCGCAGATTATTTTGCAAAGAAATTAGTGGTAGAAAGAGATTTCACAAGGGATGAAAAAGCTAATGCTGTTATGTTAACTGATGAAGGTGTTAGAAAGGCAGAAGCAACTTTTAAAGTAGAAAATTATGCTGATGCTGATAATATAGAATTGCAACATTATGTAACTCAAGCATTAAAAGCAAACTTTGCCATGAGAAGAGATAAAGATTACATGGTTAAAGATGGAGAAGTAATAATTGTTGATGAATTTACAGGAAGACTTATGGAAGGTAGGAGATATTCAGATGGTCTTCACCAAGCAATAGAAGCAAAAGAAGGAGTTAAGATTGCAAGAGAATCAAAGACTTTAGCTACTATTACATTCCAAAATTACTTCAGAATGTATAAGAAATTAGCAGGTATGACTGGTACTGCATTAACTGAAGAAAATGAATTTAGAGAAATTTATGGATTAGATGTTATTGTTATTCCAACACATAGACCAATTGCAAGAAAAGATAATCCAGATTTAGTATTCAGTACTGAAATTGGAAAGATTAAAGCAGTTGCTTCAGAAGTAGAAAAGGCTCATGCTAAAGGCCAACCAGTATTAGTTGGTACAGTAAGTATTGAAAAATCAGAACTTGTTTCAAGCATGCTTAAGAACAAAGGAATACCGCATCAAGTATTAAATGCTAAGTTCCATGAACAAGAAGCAGAAATAATAAGTCATGCAGGTGAATTAGGTATGGTTACTATTGCTACTAATATGGCTGGTAGAGGTACTGATATTAAGCTTGGTGAAGGTGTTGTTGAAGTTGGCGGTCTTAAGATAATAGGTACTGAAAGACATGAATCAAGAAGAATAGATAACCAATTAAGAGGACGTTCAGGAAGACAAGGAGATCCAGGGGAATCAACATTCTTTATTTCATTAGAAGATGATTTAATGAGGATATTTGGATCAGAAAAGATTCAAGGTGTTGTTGAAAAATTAGGACTTCAAGAAGAAGAAGCTATTGAAAGTAAAATGGTTTCAAAAGCTATAGAAAATGCTCAAAAGAAGGTTGAAGGTAATAACTTTGACATAAGAAAAACATTATTAGGTTATGATGATGTTATGAATATACAAAGAGAAGTTATCTATAAGCAAAGAGCAGAGGTTCTTGAGGGTGAAGATGTAAAAGAAGAAGTATTAGCAATGACAAAAGAAGTTATAGCAGATGCTGTTAATATTCATATTACAGGTGAAACTGAAAATTATAGAGAAGAATTCCTGCACTTAATGGTAGCGTTACAAGAAATATGTATAGCGCCAGGTACAGTTCACTTGCCTAGCCTTGAAAACTTAGCAAATGAAGAGATCGTAGAAAGTCTCTATGAGTCTGCGCTTAAATTCTATGAACAAAAAGAAGAAGAATTTACACCAGAAAGATTAAGAGAAATTGAAAGAGTTGTTGTTTTAAGAGCTGTTGATACTAACTGGATGAGTCATATAGATAATATGGATCACTTAAAACAAGGTATTGGTTTACAATCATTTAAGCAAATTGATCCAGTTCAAGCATATCAAATGGAAGGTAGCGAAATGTTTAATGAAATGATCAGAAAGATTAAGGAAGAAACAGTTAAACTATTATTCCATGTTAAGATTGAAAGAGCACCTGAAAGAGTGAGAGTTGCACAAGAAACGGCTGCAATACATGAAGATTCATCAAGCACAGCAGTAGGGCCAGGAGCACATCCATCAACAAGCCCAAGCGCAGGGCCAGCAGCAAATACACCAGGTCCAGGGCCGGTTAGAAATCTTGATAAGCATGGCAGAAATGACTTATGTTCATGTGGAAGTGGAAAGAAATTTAAAAATTGTTGTGGAAGAGAAGCTTAATTCAGTTAACAGTTAGGAATTAAGTCTTATAATAAAAATTATGTTTTTATTATGATTTTCTATTAAGCAGATACTAACACTTAGTTTAAGAAGGAAAACTCTAAGGAGTTTTTGTATAATATATATATGATATAATAAATTCCGTAGAGATTTTATAAGATATTGTTTACTTGGAGAAGCAATTATAATAAATTTTCTACGGAATTCTATTAAATAAAGCTAATTATTTAATATGATTATAAAATACAAATTTAAAGAAATCCTGAAAGGATTTCATTATAAACTGTTAACTCTTACTTGTTAATTGTTAACTGAATTAAAGGGGTGGAATAGATGATTATCGAGCTTGAAAAGGAATTAGCAAAGCTTCCTAATATAAAAAAATCTATAGAAGAAATGGGGGCTTCACTTTGACAGGGGAGGTTTGGAGAAAGAACTTCATGAATTAGAATGTCAAATGCAAGAACCTGGATTTTGGGATAATACCAAAAGAGCAGAAGAAATTACTAAGAAGAGTAAGTCCATAAAAGATAAAATTGAGAACTTTGATAAACTAAAATCAAAAATCGAAGATATTGAAGTGTTAAAAGAAATTATGGAAGAGGATGATGAAGAATCTGCAAATGAAATAATACAAACAATGAAAGAGATAGAAGTTCAAATTGACGATTATAATATGAAAGTGCTTTTATGTGGAGAATATGATAAGAATAATGTTATTTTGACCCTACATGTTGGAGTAGGAGGCACTGATGCTAACGACTGGACAGAAATGCTTTTGAGAATGTATACACGATGGTGTGAAAAGCAAGGGTATAATGTTGAAACTTTAGATTTACTTCCGGGAGATGAAGCAGGAATCAAGAGTGTTACACTAAAGATTACTGGAGAATATGCATACGGATATCTAAAAGCAGAAAAGGGAATTCATAGATTAGTTAGAATTTCACCATTCAATGCTAATGGTAAGAGACAGACATCTTTTGCGTCAATGGAAGTACTTCCGGAGCTTACAAAAGAGCAAGATATAGATATAAGACCAGATGATCTTAAAATAGATACCTATAGATCAGGGGGAGCTGGAGGACAGCACGTTAATAAAACGGATTCAGCAGTAAGAATTACACATATTCCTACAGGGATAGTTGTACAGTGTCAAAATGAAAGAAGCCAATTTTCAAATAAAGATACAGCTATGGAAATGTTAAAGTCAAAATTGGTTGAGCTAAAAGAAAGAGCTCATAAAGAAAAAATTGAAGATCTAACTGGAGATTTAAAAGATATGGGATGGGGAAGTCAAATAAGATCATATGTATTCCACCCATATAGCATGGTTAAAGATCATAGAACTAATGTAGAGACATCCAACGTTACAGCAGTAATGGATGGTCAAATAGATATGTTTATAAATGCATATTTAAAGCAATAAAAAGTATGCATGAGTAATATAAGACGCATGAAAGAAAATATCTACAAATTAATATCGTAAATTAAAGATTAGCATATATGATATTTACAAAGAAATAAAAAGAGTTAAGAAAATGAAGATAAAGTTCACTATGAAGGATGGAAATAATTATGATAAAAGTAGTAGCTAAAAATTTTGTGAAAAAAGATAAGGTGGAAGAAGTTTTAAAACTTGCAAAGGAATTAGTTGAAGAAACAGTTAAGGAAAATGGATGTATAAGTTATGAAATGTATCAGGATATAAAAGAAAACAATATACTTACAATGATAGAAACTTGGGATAATCAAGAAGCGCTAAGTATGCACTTAAAGTCAGAACATTTTCAAAGAATAATTCCAATTATGTCGACTTGTATGGAAAAAACTGCTGAAATGAACATGTATAATAAAATATTATAAGATGACGCAAAAAATAAATATTTTATATTATTTTTGGGAGAATATTTCTTTTGTTTTAAATGGTTATAAGAATAATGGAATCGGGTAATGGAAAAATTAAAAGTTAGATTAAATTTTATATAAAAAGATAGAAGACAAGAAGAGGTATATACAACTTCTTATCTTCTATCTTTTTATTTATTTTCATGTGCCTAAATTATTAATCGAAATATATGTGCTTGAAAATTTATAGTGCTTTATAAAACATATCTAGCAAGGAATATACAACTATAAGAACTATGCAAATATATAAGGATATGTTTAAACCAGGTTTAAGTATTGACATAATACCACCAACTACTAGTGCTAATATTATTACTACACTTACAAATTTAAAGAAGCCGGATTTATTTGTTAATAAGGTAGTTACAGAAGAGAACATTATTAAAATAAGTGTTGAAAAATAAAATATATTTTTCAGGTCATCTGAATAATTCATTATTTTAAATTCATTTAAGGCAAGAATTGCAAGGATGAACAATAATAAAAAAGAACATATCTTGCTAATATTTTTAATCATAAACCCACCACCTTTGGTAAATATTTACATAATAATTATACAGTTAGATTTTTATTTGGGCAATAAAATTTTTAGGACATTTTCAAAAATGATTGATAATGTTTATAAAAATTTTTCGTCAAACAAATAACAAATTAGATAACATTATGAAAACATATAATAAAAAATATATAATGAAAATTATTCCAAAAGTAGTACAAGTTTGTGATAAAATATATTCATAATAGACAGAGGAGTTGAATTTATGAATATTCTAATTGTTGAAGATGAGAAGGATATTAGAAATCTTATTTTACTACATATGAAAAAAGAGAATTATGAGGTTTTTGAAGCATTTGATGGAAGAGAAGCATTAACAATATTCGAAAATGAAAAAATAGACTTAATTTTATTAGATATAATGATGCCAAATGTTGATGGTATTTCGGTTATACAAAAGGTACGAGCTGTTTCAACCATTCCGATAATTTGTATTACTGCTATGGGAAATGATTCAGATAAAGTGTTAGCATTGGGACTCGGTGCTGATGATTACTTAGTAAAACCTATAAGTCCAATTGAATTATCAGCTAGAGTAGCTTCTAACCTCAGGAGATGCTATAAGTATACTGAACACAAAGATATAGTATATACAACAGGTGATTTGAAGTTATTTACTGAAACGTTTGAAGTGTATAAGAGAGATAAAAAGCTAGAGTTGAACCCAAAAGAATTTAAAATTTTAAAATTACTTATTTCTAATTTGGGTAAGGTTTTTACTAAAAAACAAATTTATGAAGAAGTATGGGAAGAGGCTTACTTTGGTGACTCCAATAATATAATGGTTCATTTGAGTCATATAAGAGAGAAGATTGAAGATGATCCTAAGAATCCTATTTATATAAAAACTATAAGGGGAATAGGCTATAAAATTGAAAGGGTTAACATAAATGAAAGTTAAGAAAATAAGGAGAAGTGTTACAACTGAATTTTTCTTTACATATTTTTTAGGATATATTGCTGTTACCGTAATAATATTATTAGCTGTTTTAGGTTCAATTATATTATATGAATTTTTTTGCAATTCGCGTACATATAATTCCTACTTTGAACAGTTAGGAGATAAATTGGTGAGAAATTACAAAGGTATAACTGATGAAGATTTATCTGTTATGCATGGGTTTATTATAAAAATAAATAGTGATAATGAAGTTTCTTATTCAAAGGGAGATATTATAGATGAGTTTAAAACTTTGAATTTAGAAAGTTATATGAATTTGTTTGGGGTATCAAAAGAAAATAGTATTTCATTAAATAATGATTTTAGAGCTTATACTATTTTATCTGAATTTAACAGTTCAATAATTGATACAAAAGACGATATTAAATATTGCATATATAGCAAATACTTAAAAGAAGATAATTCCATGGTGATTATGGGGTGCCCATATTCTGAAATAACAAAACCAAATAAACTTACTGAAATAGTTCCACATAGTCTAATAATAAAGATTATTAGTGTACTTAATGTATTAGCAATTCTTTTAATTGTTTATATTTTAGCAAGGGTATCATCTAAAGCTTTTATAAAACCAATAAAAACATTATTAAATGGAGTTATGGAAATATCACAGGGTAATTATGATATACGTCTTGATATTAATACAAAGAATGAATTTCTTGAATTAGCTAATGGATTTAATATGATGGCAGAAACTATACAAAATGAAAGAAAAGAAAAAGAGAAGTTAGAAAAGGCAAGAGAAACTTTAATATTAGATATATCTCATGACCTGAAGAATCCACTTGCTTCTATTTTGGGATATAGTGAAACTTTAATAAATAATAGAGATTTAAGCGAAAGTGAAAAAGTAGAATATTTAACAATAATAAACAAAAATTCACAAAGAGCAAATAAATTGATAAATGATTTATTTGAGTTTTCGTTATACGCTAATACTGATTATGAAATCAAAACAGTAAAAACAGATATTTGTGAATTTGTAAGGCAAACTATTGCAAGTTATATTCCTGAATTCGACCATAAGAAGTTTCAATATGAGTTTGATATAACTGAAGAAACGTATTATGCAATGATTGATGAAGAAAAATTGTCACGAGCAATTAATAATGTTTTAGATAATAAAGTTAAATATAACTCAGAAGGAAACAAGATAGGGATAAAGACGGGAATTGTAGGAAATTACTTTTATATTGTATTATCAGATAATGGTGAACCTATTCCGCAAAAATATAGAGAAAATATATTTAATCCCTTTGTTAGAGTTGATAAATCAAGAAATTCTAAAACTGGTGGTACGGGACTTGGATTATCTATCACAAAGAAGATTTTGAACAAGCATAATGGAGATATAATAATTATAAATAGTGAGGAAGGAACAAGTTTTGAAATAATTTTACCTCTTGTTGGTGTTAAAAATAAGAAAGAGCATTATACTAAGACTTAATTTAGCATAATACTCTTTTATTTTACTTGTTAGGTTTGAAATCTATCATAATATTAAATAGAAATTGCACGATTTTGTTATTTACCTATAATAATGTATTTAGAATAGGCAACCTGTGATGAATTACCAGATGAATCTATTGCTACCATGGAAAGAATTGTATTGTTTTTTATTGTTATTGGACCAGTGTATAAAGTGCTTTTAGCTGTTGGTATACTACTATTTGTAGTATAGTAAATTGACACTCCTGGTGTTTTATCACTTAAAGTTATAGTTTGCGGTTTAAAATATATACCCTCTCTTATACTTGCTACAGGATTAGCTGGAGGTGTAACTATATTATAGGAGTTAGTTAAAACAGCTGATGTATTTCCATAATAATCAACAGCTATAGCCTTTAAGGTGCTAGTTGATGTTATTTTTATATATCCCATATATGGTACACTCTTAGTTGTTGGTGTGCTGCCATCTAAGGTATAATAAGCTTTTAAAGGTCTTGAATAACTGTCAAATAACGAAACAATTAAAGGAGCTCTATATGAACCGGATGGTATAGAAGCTATTGGTGTAGGTATTTTAAAAAGCGGTACGGTCGGTGTAGTTACTGGATTAGATATTATGTATGATACACTGAGAACCGCTGAAGAATTACCTGAACTATTTATTGCAATAGCTTTTAATGTTTTAGTTGAGCTTATTGTAATAGGTGATGAATATAAATTACTTGCTGAAGATGGTGTAGTTCCATCTAATGTATAATATATAGAAACTCCTGCAGTCGTATCATTCAATGAAACAGTCTGACTTGAAGTATAAGTCCCCGCTGCTACACTTGCAGTAGGTGTTGCTGGCATAGTAACTGCTACGGGAGTTGTAGTTATCGGTACAGATGTTGATGAGTTAGCTGGTGCTTCTATCAAACCATAACCATATAATGAATCTCTACCTGTTGATCCTAAATCTACTACATTGTTATCAAGTAGCTGCCTTAATTGGACGTTAGTATAGCTTGGATACTTTTGCTTTAATAGTGCTAGGTCCCCAGCTACAAAAGGAGTTGCCATTGAAGTTCCACTCATTTGTTGATAGCTTCCATTTAAATATGTGCTTAATATATTAACGCCTGGTGCACTTACCTCTAGTTTGCTTCCAGTAGAAGAAAAATAAGCTCTAGTATTTGTAGAATCTACTGCACCGACAGCAATAACAGATGGATAGTTTGCAGGATATTCGATATTAGTTCCTGTTCCTGTAGAATTTCCATCATTACCAGCAGCAGCTACAACTAATATTCCGCTGTTATACGCCATATCTACAGCATTTTGAAGAGCTGTAGAGGATTGACTTGAACCAAGACTTAAGGATACAATATCCATCTTATTTTCGATAGCCCAGTCTATGCCTGCGATTATATCAGAAGTATAACCACTACCTGTAGAATCAAGTGCTTTTACTGCATATACTGAAGCATCTGGTGCCACACCTTTAATACCACCATTCACTCCTTGTCCATCTATGATACCTGCTACATGGGTACCATGTCCATTATCATCAGAGTATGAGTTTGTAGTTGAACCTGTTATGACATTAGTACCTCCTGAAATGTTCAAATCAGAGTGAGGACCTGCACCGGTATCTACAATTGCAATTTTTACACCTTTGCCAGTTAAGCCAGATTGCCAGGACGTTGGAGCGTTTATATCATTAACTCCCCAATTTGTTAAAGAAGTTGAGGAGACTTTTACTAAATTGTCTTCTTCAACATAATCTATATTTGGATCTTTTTTTAGATTTTCTAAACTTTGAGCTGTCATTTCAGCAGTGGCTGCATTAAAATGCTTAAATTGGTGTTTAAAGTTTCCGTTATATTTTGCTACTATTTGATTTTTATCATTAGTAGTAGTTTTGAATTTGATTATATATCTTTTTGTACCACTTTGTAATGGAGTACTAGCAAAAGCAGTTAATGTATATGACATAGTAAGTAATAAAGTTAATATTAATATACTTATATATTTCTGTAATTTCATTTTACCATCTCTCCTCATTTGTTATTCGTATTGCTTTTAATTATGAATTTATAAAATAATGAAGAATCTATAAAAAGTAATATATTATTACTTATTTAATCATTTAAATCAACTCCATTCAACACTTTTACCTAATTAATTCTATATACATCTTAAAATTACATCATTATATAATTTGTGTCAATATAGGAATTGTTAAAATTGTAATTGAAATTATTGGATGGAAATAGGTTATGTTATCAAAGCCGTAATTTATGCAATAAACAATAGTAAAAATCATATATTCAATGAAGAAAAAGACTCTAAAATAAATCAATAAATTACTATAAATTTATTGATTTGAAGAAAAATAAGTTTATAATATTAATATTAGTATAAGGCACAATCAAGAAAATAATAGGCCAATATGATTAGTTATTTTTCATATCTGTAGCCTGTTATTTTTAATGTACATAATTTAGTATTATTACTAGTTTAAAAATGGTAATGTTAATGCTAAATTATGTGATAAAATGTTATTATAAGACCTATGAATAAAAGGTAAATATCATAGTGCACTTATTATTTTTTAATATGTTTAATATAAAGCAGGAGGAATTTATGAATTCAATTGAAGAAAGAATTGCGAAAGAATTAGAAATAAAATTAAGCCAAGTTCAAAACGTTATTGGGCTTTTAGATGATGGAAATACAGTTCCTTTTATTTCTAGATATAGAAAGGAAGCAACAGGAGGACTTTCAGATGAAGTTTTAAGAAAATTATCTGAAAGACTTACGTATTTAAGAAATTTAGAAGAAAGAAAAGCTGATGTAACAAGACTTATACAAGAACAAGAAAAGTTTACAGATGAAATAGGAAAGGCTTTAGAAAATGCAACAACTTTAACAGAAGTTGAAGATATATATAGACCTTTTAAACCTAAAAAGAGAACAAAGGCAACAATAGCTGTAGAAAAAGGATTGAAAGCTTTTGCAGAGTTGATTTTAGAAGGTAAATTTAGTGGTAGATTAGATGAAGAAGCAGCTAAATATATAAGTGAAGAAAAAGGCGTAGCAAACAATGTAGAAGCCATTCAAGGAGCTTTAGATATAATTGCTGAAAATATATCAGATGAAGCTAAGTATAGAAAGTATATAAGAGAATTTGTTATAAGAGAAGGAAGTATAGAGTCAAAGGGAAGCTCTGAGGAACCAACTCCATATGAAATGTATTATGAGTATTCTGAAGCAGTAAATAAAATACCACCGCATAGAATATTAGCTATTAATAGAGGGGAAAAGGAAAAAATACTAAGTGTTAAAATTACTGCCAATGAAGATAAGATAATACAATACTTAGAGAATCAAGCGCTAAAGGGGAATGAAGTTTTAGATGAAAAGTTAAAATTAGCAATTAAGGATTCATTGAAAAGATTAATTTATCCATCAATAGAAAGAGAAATCAGAAACGAGCTAACTAATATTGGTGAAGAAGGCGCAATTAAGATTTTTAAAGAAAATTTAAAAGCATTATTACTTCAAGCACCAATTAAAGGAAAAGTAGTAATGGGGTATGACCCGGGTTTTAGAACAGGATGTAAGGTCGCAATATTAGATGCAACAGGTAAGTTCTTGGAAAATACAGCCGTGTATCCAACATTACCTAAAAAGGATATTGAGGGAACAAAGAAAACCTTAAAAGCACTTATAGCTAAACATAATATTGATGTTATTTCTCTGGGAAATGGAACTGCATCAAGAGAATCAGAAGAAGTAATTGCTGAAATGATTACCGAAATAAAAAATGAAACAGGTAAAGAATTAGCTTATGTAATTGTATCAGAAGCAGGAGCATCAGTTTATTCAGCATCAGAACTTGCAACTAAAGAGTATCCAGATTTAGATGTAACAGTTAGAGGAGCAATTTCAATAGGAAGAAGACTACAAGATCCTCTTGCTGAATTAGTTAAAATAGATCCTAAAGCAATTGGTGTTGGACAATACCAACATGACGTAACGCCTAAGAAACTAGAAGAATCTTTAGCAGGAGTCGTAGAAGATTCAGTTAATACTGTTGGAGTGGATTTAAATATAGCAACACCATCACTTTTAACACATATTTCAGGAATAAATGCAGCTATTGCTAAAAATATAGTTGATTATAGAGAAGAAGTTGGACGTTTTACTTCAAGAAAAGAATTGTTAAAGGTAAAGAGATTAGGACAAAAGGCATATGAGCAATGTGCAGGTTTCTTAAGAGTTGATGATAGTAAACAGCCTTTAGATAATACATCAGTTCACCCAGAATCTTATGATATAGCTAAAAAGTTAATTGAGGTTCTTGGCTATAATAAAGAAGATCTTAAAAACAACAAATTAGGAGATATTGATGAAAGGGCAGAAGCACAAGGTCTAAAGAAATTAAGTGAAACTTTAGAAGCTGGTGAGCTTACTTTAAAGGATATAATAAAGGAATTAAAGAAACCAGGCAGAGATCCTAGAGAAGAAATGCCAAAGCCAATACTTAAAACAGGAATAATTGAGCTTAAAGACTTAAAGCCAGGAATGGTTTTAGCTGGAACAGTTAGAAATGTATCGGATTTTGGTGCTTTTGTAGATATTGGAGTTCACCAAGATGGATTGGTTCATAAGAGTCAAATGGCAAATAGATTTGTAAAGCATCCTTTAGATATTGTTAAGGTTGGAGATATAGTAAAAGTAGCTATATTAGAAGTTGATGAAAAGAGAAAGAGAATATCATTAACTATGAAGGATATCGATGAATCTGTAGAAGTATAATTCATAATATAGATTTTGATAAAAGTCTTAAGAATAAAGGTGCATTTATTCTTAAGACTTTTTATTGATAATATTTTGAATCACAAAAATATTAAATTAGTATTTTTGTCTGTTATTTTCTTTCGTGTGCCTAATATAATATCAAAAATCTAATACTATTAGTAATAAAGACTTAGATAAATGTGTTATAGTTAATATAATATTGAGAAAAATTAATTGTTCTATATAAATTATAGGAGGAAAATAACAATGATTAGATGGGGTATTATCGGACTTGGAAATATGGCTATGCGCTTTGCAAAGAGTTTATCTTATTCAAAGGAAGGAGAACTATATGCTATTGCTTCTAAGACAAAAGAAAAACGTAATGCATTTTATGAAAAATATAATTGTGAGAAGGTTTATGAAGATTACGATAAATTGTTAAATGATGAAAAATTAGATACTGTGTATATTGCACTGCCTCATGGGTTACATAAATATTGGTCAATAAAAGCACTAAGAAAGAATAAAGCAGTATTATGCGAAAAACCTGTAGGGTTAAACTCAGAAGAAATGAAAGAAATAAAAGAAGAAGCAATATTGAATAATAAATTTTTCATGGAAGCTATGAAAACTAGATTTATTCCACTAATTCAGGATATTAAAAGGATAATAAGGAGTAATGAAATTGGTGAAATTACAACTATTGAAGCCAGTTTTTGTAATAGTGTAACAGAAATTAAAGATGGATCCTATTTATTAGATAAAAAGCAAGGCGGGGCATTACTAGATGTTGGAATTTACCCATTATCATTTATTATGGATATGATTGATTCAGAGGTTAAGGCTGTTAAATCCAATATGGAAATCAATCAAGCAGGGGTAGATTCATATTTTAAAGCAATATTAACTTTTCAAAATGGAGTGACAGGAACTGTAGAAGGTGCATTTGATAGAAACAAAGAAAGAACTGCTATTATTAAAGGGACAAAAGGATGTATAGAGATTCCTATATACAATAGACCTAGCAAAGTTATTGTCCATTTAAATGAAAGTAAGCCTTATACAATTGAAAAAGAATTGGAATTTGATGATATGTATGCAGAAATTGAAGAAGTGCATCAATGTTTAAAAAAATCAAAATTACAAAGTGATTACTTATCTTTAGATGAGTCAATTCGTGTTATGGAAGTATTAGATGAAATTAGAAAGGTTGCATTACTAAATTAATGGTGTAGCCTAGCGAGGAGAGAATTTGAAAATATGGATAAAACGAAATTTTATACTAATAGAAAAAATATTGTTATTTTAGCAACTTTATGTTGTCTTTTATGGGGGAGTGCATATCCATCTATTAAAGTAGGATATTCATTATTTAATGTAAATGATTTAGGCGCTAAATTAGTTTTTGCAGGATACAGATTTACGCTTGCGGGTATTTTTATATTGGTATTGGAGCTTATTGTAAAGAAGAGTGTAATTAGTTTTACTAGGAAACAATTTGGACAAGTAACATTATTAGGTTTAACTCAAACTGCCCTTCAATACATATTTTTTTACGTAGGATTGTCATATACTACTGGAGTAAGGGGGGCAATAATAAATGGAACTGGGACTTTTGTTAGTATAATATTAGCTCATTTTATTTATAAAAATGATAAGCTTAATTTTAATAAGATAATTGGGTGCATAATTGGATTTTTAGGTGTGATAATTGTTAATTTGAATGGAGATTCATTAGTCAGAAGCTCTTTTACATTTAGAGGAGAAGGCTTTATAATGATTGCAGCAATTATATTTGCAGCTTCAGCTATATATGGGAAGAAAATAACCCAAAGCCTGCAGCCATCAATAGTTACTGGTTCTCAATTGTTTATAGGTGGAATTATATTAACAATTTTAGGGTTTATTTTAGGGGGCAGCTTAAAAGGATTTACAGTGGAATCTACTTTACTTTTAATTTATATGGCATTACTATCTTCGGTAGCGTTTACTATATGGACTCAATTATTAAAATATAATAAAGTTGGAATAATATCGGTGTTTAATTTCTTAATACCTGTCTTTGGAACATTATTATCAGCTATATTTTTAGGTGAAAATATATTTGATATTAAAATTTTAATAGCTTTAATATTAGTTTGTTATGGAATTTTTTTAGTTTATAGAGTTAAAAAAGCAATCTGAAGTTACTGTAAAAAATAAAGAATAAAAAGTTTTTTGAAAAAATTCATGAATGGTTATTATATTGATATAAAGTGATATGTATACGCTTTATATCAATATTTTTATACTTAAAAGTAAATTGAGTTTTCTACTATATTAAGGTAAACTGACTAGTAGTTTAAAATTTAATTTATAGTTAGTTTTGAGAATATGAGGATTAAGCACTTAATATAAAAGTTATTATAAGTAAATGCTTTTCTAATTTCAAAAGTAAATTGCAAAGTAAAAGGAGAATTATGTGGAAGATATTAGGTCTTATAATTAGAATAACATTAGGATTTTTGTTATGTGCATGTGGAACTGTAATGGCTCTTGATTCCAACTTGGGATTAAGTCCATGGGATGTATTTCATCAAGGATTAACGCATATAACTAGCTTAAGTATGGGACAAGCTAGCATTATAGTTGGAATAGTCATAGTAATAATTACTAGCATACTTGGACTTAAGGTAGGATTAGGCACTATAGCTAATATGATAGTAATAGGATGTTTTATAGATCTTATAATGTATGCAAAAATTATTCCTGTTTGCAATAATTTACTCACAGGGATACTTATGATGATAGGAAGTCTATTTGCATCAGCTATAGGCAGTTATTTATATATAGGATGCGAAATGGGCTGCGGTCCTAGAGATGGACTTATGATTGCATTAGTAAAGATTACAGGTAAACCAATAAGCTTAATAAGATTTTGCATAGAAATGGGAGCTTTAATCATAGGGTGGATATTAGGTGGATTTGTTGGAATTGGAACGTTAGTTACTGCAATTGGAATAGGATATTGTGTTCAAATCATTTATAAAGTATTTAAATCTGATGTGAAGTTGCTAAAACATAGAAACATAAGAGAAGGTCTTAATTTTATGAGTGAGTGTATAACTAATTAACTCATAAGATAAGCTAGCTTAATTGAGAATATATAAATATACATAACTAATAACTTCAAATTAATTGATATTTTGAAAAACTTAGACTACAAAACAATTACATCTATAATAGATATAGTGTAATCTTAAAATATGGACTAATTTGGTAAGTCATAAAATTGAAAGAATTCTTCAGATGAAGTATTATTAAGTTGAAAGTAAAAAGATAATATGAAATATCTAATGGAAAAAATATTTTTGTTAGATGAATTCATAAAATGGAGGTAATAAATGAAAATAAGATGTATTGATAATAATTTATGCTCAACATTAACTTTAAATAAGGAATATATAGTCCTTGAAGAAGCACCAGAATATTATGTAATCCTTGATGATAAGAATGATGAGACAACTTGTAGAAAAACAAGATTCGAAGTAGTTGAAGATGGTGGAATAACTAAGAAAGCAAAAGCTACTATTACAGAATTAAATTATCAATTAGAAAACGAATTTAGAGATATAAGGAAATTCGATATAAGAAAAAACTCTAAAGGTGAAATAAAAGAAATATCTATAAAATTTAAATATAACTTATAATTTATACTTAGGCGTATATCTAACTATTTTGTTTGGATATACGCTTAAGTATACTTTTTATTGGCATATTCTTTTTATACAATCCTCAAGCCAATCTATGTAATTTTTTTCTCTCATAATAGCACCATTTAAAATTATATAATCCCCAAAACTTGGAGAAGACACTTTAGATATATCTTTAGTTTTAAAAAGTTCTTCCATAGAATTTTCTAGGTATTCTAATCTTTCAGAATGTTTATTCAATGCACTTTTAAATTGCTTTAATAAAGTATCAATATCCATTTCATCACAGAAATAGGCTTTTAATTTAAAAATATCTTTTGGAGTTGGTTCTAAAGGATCATCCTTTGCAAGCCATTTTTGCAAGCATTTTCTTCCCTTTTCAGTAATAGTATATAATTTTTTTTCTAACTTTTCTCCTTGTATAATTGTTTCGTATGAAATAAGGTCTTCATCTGTCAATTTTTTTAATTCTGGATATATTTGACTATGCTTTGCATACCAAAATTCTACTAACCCTTCATTAAATGCTTTTGTTATATCATATCCTGTTAATGGATTTCTATTAATAAGCCCTAAAATTGCGTATTTTAAAGTTCTCATATATTATTAGCACCTCGTTATTTTTATATTGTTATTTTATCATGATTAAACTTAAAGTAAAATAGAGTGTGAAAAAATAAACATGTAAGTATTGACATATTTTGATTTTGAATATTATAATAATGATAACGTAACCGAGAACGAGTATGTTTATGTTTGTTAAATGGTTAACGATTATGTAAATTGAGGATGGTGTTTATGAACAAGTATAAAAAGTTATTTGAACCAATTAAAATTGGTAACTGCGAAATAAAAAATCGTTTTGCATTGGCACCAATGGGACCACTTGGATTAGCTGACAGCGAAGGCGGATTTAACCAAAGAGGAATTGATTATTATACCGAAAGAGCTAAAGGTGGTACAGGCTTAATTATTACGGGAGTAACTTTTGTAGATAATGTAGTTGAAGAACATGGTATGCCAAATGTTCCATGCCCTACACATAATCCAGTGCAATTTGTTAGAACAGGAAGAGAAATGACTGAGAGAATACATGCTTATAATGCAAAAGTATTTTTACAAATGTCAGGTGGATTTGGTAGAGTTACTATCCCAACTAACCTTGGAGAATTTCCACCAGTAGCACCATCACCAATTCAACATAGATGGCTTGATAAAACTTGTCGTGAACTTACAGTAGATGAAATTAAATCAATAATTAAAAAGTTCGGAGACGGAGCTTTCAATGCAAAGAGAGCTGGCTTTGATGGAGTACAAATTCATGCAGTTCATGAAGGATACCTTATAGATCAGTTTGCTATTTCATTATTTAACCACAGGACTGATGAATATGGTGGAAGCTTAGAAAACAGACTTCGCTTTGCACGTGAAATAGTTGAAGAAATTAAAAATAGATGTGGGGAAGATTTCCCAGTAACACTTAGATATTCACCAAAGAGTTTCATTAAAGATTTAAGAGATGGAGCACTTCCAGGAGAAGAATTTGTTGAAAAGGGAAGAGATTTAGATGAAGGAATTGAAGTTGCTAAGTTACTTGTATCCTATGGATATGATTCATTAGATACAGATGTTGGGTCTTATGATTCATGGTGGTGGAGTCATCCGCCAATGTACCAAGAAAAAGGATTGTACAGACCATATGCTAAATTAATGAAAGAAACTGTAGATGTACCTATCATATGCGCAGGAAGAATGGATGATCCAGATATGGCTCTTGAGGCTATTGAAAATGGTACCTGCGATATAATAAGTCTTGGTAGACCATTACTTGCAGATCCTGATTATGTAAATAAATTAAGAAGCAATAGATGTAAAGCAATTAGACCATGTATTTCATGTCAAGAAGGATGTATGGGACGTATTCAACATTATTCAATGCTTAATTGTGCAGTAAATCCTCAAGCATGTAAAGAAAAAGACAATGCACTTACACCTATATTAAAAAAGAAAAAAGTTATAATAGTTGGTGGTGGAGTAGCAGGATGTGAAGCTGCAAGAGTATTAGCACTTAGAGGTCATGAACCAGTGATTTATGAAAAGAGTGATAGATTAGGCGGAAACCTTATTCCAGGTGGAGCACCAGACTTTAAGGAAGATGATATTGCTTTAGCTGACTGGTTTGCTAATACATTAGAAGAATTAAAGGTTGAAGTACATTTAAATAGTGAAGTAACAAAAGAACAAATACTAAAAACCAATGCTGACAGCGTAATAATAGCTACAGGATCTATTCCAAAGGTATTTTCACTTGGAGATGATGATAAGGTATTTACAGCAGCAGATGTTTTATTAAGAAAGAAAGAGTCAGGAAACAGCACTATTGTAGTTGGTGGTGGCTTAGTTGGCTGCGAATTAGCTCTTGATCTTGCTAAAAAAGGTAAAAAAGTTACTATAGTAGAAGCATTACATAAAATTCTTGCATTAAATGGACCTTTATGTTCTGCAAACAGTGACATGCTTGAAAAATTAATTCCATTTAACAATATTGATGTTAAGACAAATTCAAAAGTTAAAGCATATAAAGATGGAGTATTAGAAGTAGAAACAGAAAATGGAATAGAAAAACTTGAATGTGATTCAGTAATACTTTCAGTAGGATACAAAGAAGAAAATTCTTTATATAAAGAATTAGAATTTGAAATTCCGGAAATTCATCTTTTAGGAGATGCGCGTAAGGTTTCTAATATTATGTATGCTATTTGGGATGCTTATGAGGTTGCAAACCATATGTAGTTATTAAGTTAATATTAGTAAAGTGTCATGTAGATTATTTTCATGACACTTTATTAGCAATTTGGATTAAAGCACATTCGATATTTTCATGTGCATAAGGTGTATGAAAGGAGAATTTTAATTTATGAGTAATGAAGATACAGCTTTAGAAATTGTAAAGAATATGAGAAAAGAAAGTGAATTAAGGGCAAAAGAATCAACAATTTTAGGAGAAGAAATTTTTATTAAAACAAGAGATGGTAAAACTCGTTGCTTAATTTATAAAGCTAAGAATAATAATTCTATGGTGCCAGTATTTTTTGATGTTCATGGTGGCGGTTTTGTAACTGGATTGCCAGAAGATGATGATAAGTTTTGTGGCTTAGTCAGAAACGAATTAGATATAACTATTATTTCAATTGATTATAGACTTGCTCCTGAATATAAATGTCCAACAGATAAAAATGATGTTTATGATGTAGTAAGTTATGTAAGTTCACATAATGATGAATTTGGAATTGACCCTAGTAAAATGGCAATTGGGGGACATAGCGCAGGTGCTAATATTTCAACAGTAGTATGTATGATGGCAAAAGAAATGAGAGAATTTTCATTTAAGTGCCAAATTTTAGATTATCCTCCACTAGATTTAGCAACGCCAGCCACAGAAAAATTTTATACAGAAGGTGCAATCCCACCAGAAATAGCTGCCATGTTTGATAAGTGTTATAGAATAGAGGAATATGCTAAAAATCCATATTGTTCACCGGTTTATGCAACTAGTGACGAACTTAAAAATTTATCACCAGCAATTGTGTTAACTTGTGAAATAGATTCACTTAGAGATGAAGGGGAAGATTATGCACAGAAATTAGTAAGGGCAGGAGTTGAAACAACTGCTAAACGATTTTATGGAGTAAGGCACGGCTTTTCAATTTCAGATTTTGAATTACAAGAAAGTAAGGAAGCTCATAAGATGATGATTGATGGATTAAGGAAATACTTATTAAGCTAGTTTTTAATAATTTTGCATTTTACAAATTGTAATTAACCTACAGGCAAATTAGAAAATGAATTTAATTTGAATAAATTATATAAAAATCGAGAAATATGTATTATAATGTAATTATGATGCATATTTTGTTTTTTTATTTATAATTAATTATTTATTATAAATAAATTTACTTATAAGTTTTAAATTAATTAAAATTAAGGGTTAAGGGGATTTGAATTATGAAAAGCATAAAAACAAAATTGTCTGTGTATTTTGGTATATTAATAGCATGTGCATGCTTGGCACTGGGGGTAATAGCATATTACTCAGCTAATTACGCATTAGCAAATAATGCTAAGGAATCGTTAGCTGCTATTTCTGGTGAATCTGCTAGAATAGTGGAAAGCCGTATTGATAGTTATTATAATGTCTTGGAAACAATAAGTGAGAGAAGTGAAATAAAAGACCCAAGTGTTTCACCTCAGGACAAGGCTGAAATATTAAAAGCAGAAGCAAAGAGGACAGGTTTCACAAGTCTTGGTTTTGGAGATGTAAATGGAGATGTTTATACTATGGCACTTGATCATATTGTATTAAAGGACAGGCCTTATTATCAAGAAGCTTTAAAAGGTAACAAGGTAATTACAGATCCTATAATTAGTAAAGATAATGGAAATCTAGTAATTAATATGGCAGTTCCAATTAAAGATAAGGATGGAAAAGTAATTGGTGTATTAATTGGAAATAGGGATGCAGCTGAACTAAGCGATATTATAAGTGATTTAACAGTTGGAAAAACTGGCAAGAGTTTTATTATTAACAATACAGGACTTACGGTAGCACATTACGATAAGGATGCAGTAATTAATGGGGATAATATGATTGAGGCAGCAAAAAATGATCCTTCACTTCAAGGAATAGCAAATGTAGAAAAAGAAATGATAAAAGGAAATCGTGGAACTGGAGAATATACATATAATGGCGTTTCAAGATATATAGGATATGCACCTATAAAAGATACAAATTGGTATATAGGTGTTTTAGTTCCTAAAAGCGAAATTTTATCTCAATTAAATATATTGAAGATATCAATTTTTGTAGCATCTTTTATTATTTTGTTAATTGGATTAATATCAGTTTATATGGTAGCGAGACTAATTTCAGTTGGAATTAGTAAAATCTCATCTCATTTACAGGTTATTTCAAAGGGAGATTTTACAAAGGAAGTTTTGACTAGAGAATTAAAGTATAGTGATGAAATCGGACAAGCATTTAAATCAATAAAAATAATGCAGGAGTCAATAGCTGAAACAATTGCAACAATAAAAGAAAATTCCAATAATATTGATTTAAAAGCCAATAGCTTATCAAAAGTTGCTGAACAGATG
The DNA here is from genome assembly GCA_031292145.1 of Clostridium sp. GTDB lineage: Bacteria > Bacillota > Clostridia > Clostridiales > Clostridiaceae > Clostridium. The sequence goes on from JARLHR010000127.1 coordinate 27,080, forward strand.
ACATATACAGCTGAAAATGTTTCTACGGCAACTCATGAAACAGCAGTTGGTGTAAGTAGTCAGGCAACAAATTTAATGGAAATTACAAATGTATTGGATACATTTGGAAATAAATTGGATTTAGTAGTTAAAGAAATAGAAACTATAAATTTAAAGTCAAATGGAATTAATAAAATGGCTGGTAATAGTAATGAAAATATGAAACAGCTAATAGAGTCTGTTAACCTTGTAGGTTCATCATTTAAAGAGTTTATTAAGAAAATTCAAAATTTAAATAAGAATATAAATCAAATATCAGAAATAACCACATTAATAAATGATATATCAGAACAAACAAATCTGTTAGCTTTAAATGCGGCTATAGAAGCTGCAAGGGCTGGGGAATCTGGAAAAGGATTTGCGGTGGTTGCTGAGGAAATTAGAACACTAGCAGAGCAATCTCAAGAATCTTCAAAAAATATAGATTCACTAATAAAGGGTATATCAAATGAGGCAGATGAAATCATAGGAAATACAGATGGTCTGAATAATGAATTAGATACTCAAGTTGGAGTTATAAATACAGCGCTTCAATCTTATGAAAATATAATATCTGAAATTAATGATATTGTGTTAAAGATTAAATCAGCAAACTCTGCCGTTACAGAGATAAACACTGAAAAAGATATCATTTCAGACAAAATAGAGAATACGTCTGCTGTGGCAGAGGAGGTTTCAGCATCATCTGAAGAAATTGCAGCTTCGACAGAAGAAATGAAAACAGCTTCCTCGGAAGTTTCATCAGCAGCAGAGATGCTAAACAATATGACACAAGAAATGATTGTACATGTTGATAAATTTAAAATATAACTAAAAAGAAAGCTCCTTAGATTATAACTTATCTATATGTTATAATCTAAGGAGCTTTCTTTTTATAAGAATTTTATTGTTTTATTCACTTACAAAGTCATCTGAATGTTTTTGAGTTACTTTGAGAGAAACTTATTTTCTAGTTCATCTAACATCTTTTTATCATAATAGAAGAATATTAAGCAAATTATGGCAGGCATAAAGATTATAAAAATAATTGAAATATATTTTAGAAGATAATATGATAAAGCAATAACAGCAGCTTTTAATATTGTAATGTGGAACTTCTTAAGAGTGTAGTATACAGATAAAATCAACAAATCCTTAAATTTAATTTCGAATCTAGAGTAAATTGGGAAACTATAGAGGCCTATAAGTAGGCATATTATAATTAATGTAGCAAAAACTATATGAATACCCATTTGATACTTATTAAAATAAAAGTATTGAAAATCAATAGATAAAACAGCAAGTAGAATTAGCTCAATTAACCAAAGTTTTAAATAGGATACGAAGTTATTTTTATAAAAACTCCAAAAGTGAGAATGAAAATATATATCCTTTTCACGAATTATTCTTCCAACCGAAGAATATAAGGATCCTAGGGATGGACCTAAAGGTATTAAACAAAGGAATAAAAATAACAAGTTAAAGTTATCAGGGGATATTGCAGTAAAAAGCAAAAATAATATAATAGGAATATTAGCTATAGCTAAATAGAGACTGATTAGGAAAAATCCCATAATATAATTGGGTATTGTATAGAGTGGTCTGTCATAAAATTCTTTTTTCATAGTGCCTCCTGTGTCATAGGTATTTTAATAGTAACTGTAGTACCTTGTCCATAAATACTGCTAAAAGAAAGTCCGCAATCTTCACCGTAGTAAAGTTTTAATCGCTCATTTATATTATTAATTCCATAGCCACTTCCTTTCGAGTTAGCATTACTAGGTTTAATTTTGTCTGGTGATAAAATCGTAGATAAGTCATTTTCTTTAATTCCAATACCATCATCACAAACTTTCAAATAAATATAATCATCATTTATAGAACCTGTAATAAGTATTTTTCCTTTCACATCACCTTTTGCAAAAATTCCATGAGTTATAGAATTTTCAACAATTGGTTGAAGGGTGATTTTAGGAATTGAGCAATTTTTAATAGAATCATCAACGTTAATTTCTAAGAAGAGTCTATTACTATATCTCATATTTTGAATTTCAACATATAAAGAAACGTGATTTAATTCATCTTCTATAGAGATTACATCTTTCCCTTTATTTAAAGATAGCTTGTAAAACTTGGCTAAATTTTTTACAGCTGAACTTATTTGAGAATTCATATTTTTATAAGCCATCCAATTTATCATATCTAAAGTATTATATAAAAAGTGAGGATTAATTTGAGATTGAAGAGCTTTTAATTCAGCATTTTTAACTGCTTTTCCAGATTTATATTGTTCATCAACTAATATTGACATTTTGGATATCATGTAATTATAGTTATCAATAAGTTCCCCAAGCTCATCATCGCTATCATTTTCGATAAAATTATTAAGGGTGTCTGTATGCACTTCTTTCATACCTTTAATAACTTTAGATAAGCGCTTATTTATATTATTAAAAAAATAAAACCCAGCCCAAAGAGATGCTCCTCCAAATATTAAAACAATAATTATTAGAATTATTCTTTGAGTATTTATTTTGGAGCTTACAGTGCTATATGGAACAATATTAATAATTTGCCAATCTGATTTATCTATATATGCACTTTGAATAAAATAGGTATTATGATTAATATGAAACTCATTTAGTTCAGTATTGCCGTTTGGTTTTATATTACTTACAATATCTTTATATTTATCATAGATATCATTATCTGAAGAAGCAATTAAATTACCATCAGAATTTACTATGCAGCTTACACTTCCATCAATTGAATTAATCTTTTTTAATATATCTTCTAAATCACTTTTTTTAAAATTAATAACAAGATATCCAATGTTTTCAGAGAAGTCATCGGGACTTAAAATAGTTTTTCCTAGAGAGAGAAAGTCAGGGGAGACAGAATTTAAATAATATGATGGACACCAAAAGAAATTTTCATGTTCTTTATTAATTTTGTCTAACCATTTTGAGCCTTCTAACTGTTTCATAGGAAAAATATCTTGACCTTCATGAGAATAAATGAAGCTATTATTCACATAAATATGTATATTAAAAATATCAATATTATCTTGGTAAGCGGATACCGTAGCACGTAAAGTATATAAATCACTAATTTGTTCATTAAGTGGGTAATTATTAGGATTCCTTTTGAGTATAGAGGTCAAATTATTATTTAGAATTAGAGAATTTGATGAATTTAAAATTCTATACAACTTATATTTAATAAATGATGAAGATTGATCAAAAGCTTGTTCGGTTGATGTTATGATGCTATTTTCAATCATTGTAGACATTTTAGTATAGGTATAAGTAAACAATATTGTCAATGGAATTATAATAAGTATTGAATACATAAATAAAAATTGATTAATCAGTTTAGATTTAAAGGTTCTAATTAACTTAGAAATCAAATTTAGTTTCATTTACAAAATTTCCTCCTATATTCAGATGGAGTATAGGATGTTGCCTTACGGAAACTTTTGGAAAAATAATTCCCATCACTGTATCCTACTTTTGTAGCAATATCACTCATACTGATATTAGAATCCATTAAAAAGAGCTTGGCCTTTTCGATTCTGTACTCATTAATATACTTATTTACTGTAGTAGAAGTATAATCCTTGAAAATAACACAAATATATGCTGGTGTAAGGAATGTGTTTTTACTAATTTGTTCTAAGCATAAATTAGAATCAGAATAATTACTATGAATATATTCCAAAACAGACAAAGCAGGATTACTTTTTGAAGTCTTGTCTTTTAAAATAACAAAGAATTCATTAATTTTATTTATTAAAAAATTCTCAAGAATAAAAATATTAGAGCATTTTAAGATTTCTTCAAAAACACTATTAGAATTTATATATTTATCAATATCTAAATTTCGCTTAACAGCAAAATCAAATATTTTCAGGAATAATCTATAGTATATATCTTTAATATACGAAATTGGCGTATCAGAAAACTTTCTAATTTCAGAAGTTAAATTTTTTATAATTAATATAAGTTCTTGATTATCTTCAGAATTAAGAAATCTATCAAATTCAGAGTAAATATCTTCATTTAATGTATAACTACCAGTAACAGTTTTTAATGGAAGTATTATAGAGTTATAGTCATAAAAGAAAGAAATATTTAATGTTTTACAAGCTGATTTATATGAGTTTGGAATATTATTCAGATTGGAAACAATTTCACCAATACAAATATAGTAGTTTGCATCTCTACCTAAACATTCTCCAATTGATATAAATAAAGAATTAAATATATCTGATGTAAGACCTTTATAAATATTATCTTTAGCAAAAAAAAGTTGAATAATAAGTTCATTTTCATCTTTTGATGAAATAAAGTTACTAAAATTATATAAAGAGCAAACATTTTTTATATTTTTAATAGTTGAACTATTAATTTGAACTTGTGTTTTTACCAAAACGGTTACAAATGATGAGTTATGAATATCTTTTTTCAACTCATTAGATATCAAGGAGTCTATAATATTTTCTACAGTTGAACTATTATTTTCATTAATCATCTCTAGAGCAATATTATTTTCAATATTTTCTTTTAAAGCTTTGAATTTTGAATTTTCTAAAATTGCTGTTTTAATGGCAGCTTCAAGTTCATCTAATTCAATTGGCTTTTCAACGTATGTAATTGCCTTAAGGGAAATTGCTGACTTTAAATATTCTTTATCAGAATAACCGCTCATAAAAATTATGGAACATTCAGGATAGAGTTTTCGTATTTCAAAAGCTAATTCGATGCCATTCATTCTTGGCATTCTAACATCAGTTAGTAGTATATTAGGTTCAAAGTCATTAACTATATTTAAAGCATCAATTCCATCAAATGCTTGCATAGTATTAGTTATGCCAAGTTGCTCTAAAGGAAGCATTTCAATAAGACCTTCACGAGTAAAAATTTCATCATCTACAATTAATAAATTTATCATTAGATTACCTCCGTATAGTGAATTGATATTGTATATTTTGTGGAAAGGTACACCAGTATTGTTTATATTGATAGTATACACTAAAAAAATAAAAATAAAAAAATATTTTACTAAAAGTAAATAAAATTACCAAAAAAGATTTTTTTTGAGATGCTATTATTATATTGTAAGTGAAAACGTATAACAAGAGGAGGATATAAATGGAGAAAGGAATTAATCAGAATTTAATTGGTGATGAATACGTAGTAAAAGATATGACCAAAAGCAAAAGTGCTAATTTTCTTAATGAACTTAAAAAAAATAAAGTATTATTAATAATGTTATTACCAGCATTTCTTTATTTTTTTATATTTAGCTACATACCTATGGTTGGAACAGTATTAGCATTTAAAAATTATAACTTTAGAGATGGAATCTTTGGAAGTCCATTTGTAGGCTTTGATAACTTTAAATATTTCTTTATGTCTGGACAGGCGTTTGAAGTAACAAGAAATACTATTCTTTATAATGCAGCTTTTATAATAGTTAATACAATATTACAAATGGGAATGGCAATATTAATTTCAGAAGCATCTAGAAAATATTTTAAAAAGTTTACTCAAACAGCAATGTTTTTACCATACTTTATTTCTTGGGTTGTAGTTGGTGTAATCGCATACAATATTTTAAATGTTGAAAATGGAACAATAAATGGTTTATTAAGTAAAATAGGATTAGAAAAATTTAATTTTTACAGCAATCCATATGTATGGCCATTTATATTGATATTTGCCTCAGCTTGGAAAAATGTTGGATATGGTACTGTATTATATTTGGCAGCGATAATGGGAATAGATGCAGAAATTTATGAGGCAGCAAAAATTGATGGAGCGAATATTTTCCAAAGAATTTTTAAGGTTACAATACCTTGTTTATTCCCAACGATGATAATACTTACGTTGCTTGCAATAGGTAATATATTTAGAGGGGATTTCCAAATGTTCTATCAACTTGTTGGTAATAACGGACCATTATTTCATGCGACAGATGTTATTGATACATTTACTTTTAGATCATTAATTCAATCAGGTGAAGTTGGAATGTCAGCAGCAGCTGGTTTATATCAATCAGTATTTTGTTTTGTAACAATAATGATAACTAATTATTTAGTTAAACGTTACGATAGCGAAAGTTCATTATTTTAATAGGAGGTGAGATTAAGATGAAAAAATCGTCAGATGTAAAAATATTTAATGGAATAAGTTACACATTAATCACAATAATAGCTCTACTTTGTTTAATACCTTTCTTATTAGTTGTAATGGGATCAATTACTGATGAAAAAGAAATTATTGCTAATGGTTTCTCACTTTTCCCACATCAGTTTTCATTAGAAGCTTATAGAACTGCATTAAAAGATCCTATGGCTATATTAAGAGCTTATGGTGTTACGATAAGTTTAACAGCTATAGGTACAGCCCTTGGATTGTTTACCGTAGCAATGACAGCATATGTACTTCAAAGAAAAGACTTTAAGTGGAGAAATAAATTTTCATTCTTCTTTTACTTTACTACATTGTTTAGTGGTGGACTTGTACCATGGTATATACTAATGGTTAGATACCTTGATTTAAAAGATAGTTATTTAGCATTATTATTGCCACCGATGTTAAGTGCATTTAATATTATTCTTATGAAAAGTTATCTAGGCGGCATACCAAAAGCACTTACTGAAGCAGCTAAAATTGATGGTGCAGGAGATTTTGAAATATTTTGGAAGATAATATTGCCTTTATCAAAACCAGCATTAGCAACAGTAGGATTATTTATAGCAATAGGGTACTGGAATGATTGGTACAATTGTATGTTATTTATTAACAATGAAAATCTATATTCACTACAATATTACTTATATAAGATAGTAAATAATGTAGAAGCATATAAGACAATTATAGCTCAAACAGGAGGCAGTGTAGGTAATGCTATAAGTATGCCTAGTGAATCCTTAAAGATGGCACTTACAGTTATAGTAACTGGACCAATATTATTATTATATCCTTTCATACAAAAATACTTTGTATCAGGTATAACTATAGGAGCAGTTAAAGAATAATTAGTTCAGTTAAGAGTTAAGAGTTATAGGAGAATTAACTTAGTTGAAAGTTCATAATTAAGGATTAGAAGTAATGCTCATAATTAAAAATTTTAATAAATAAAAATATATTAACAGGGGGAAAAATAATGATTATTAAGAAAACCATTAAAAAAATGATTGCAGCTGGATTAACAACTGTACTTGCTGCCTCAATTATGATGGGGTGTGGAAGCTCTAGTAGTAAAAGTGCTGATGCTTCAGATCCATCTAAACTACAAGAAGTAAAATTAAAAATGTATCTTATAGGCGATAAACCAAAAGATTTTGATACTGTATATGGCAAAGTAAATGAAATAATGAAGAAAAAAATTAATGCAACATTAGATGTTAGCTTTTTACCATGGTCTGATATGACTACTAAATATCAATTATTATTCCAATCAGGTGAAAATTTTGATTTAATTTTTACAGCAGCAGGATGGGGATATTATAGCCAAGTAGCAACAAAAAATGGTTTTTATGAATTAACAGACGATATGCTTCAAAAGTATGCGCCAAACACATATAAGAATGAACCCAAAGAAGCATGGAAACAAGCAAAAGTAAATGGAAAAGTTTATATGGTACCAAGTGATAGAGAAGAATATGGTACTAATGTATACGGAGTCAGAGGCGACTTAATGAAAAAATATGGAATAGATAAAATTAAGAGCTATGATGACTTAGAAAAATACATGGATGCAGCATCAAAGGATACAGGAGTTAAGGTAATTGCAAATGGTGGAGGTCAAAATCTTCAGTGGCCATATATGCTAGAGAAGTATGGATTTACAACAATTAATGGAGCTCCATCACCATCAATTGGATTCAAAGCAACAGATACATCAGGAAATGTATTTGCATTTGTAGATTCTCCTGAATATAAAGAGTATGCAACGAAGATGAAAGAATTCGCTAAAAAAGGATACTGGGCAAGTGATGCTATCTCAAGTAAGGCAACAAGAGATGACGATTTTAAAGCTGGTAAGACTGCTACTATGGTTTGGAATACAGGAAGTGTAGCTAATGCAGTTCAACAAATGAATAAATCTAATCCAACATGGGACGCTCAAGTTGTTGATTTAAGTGCAGGAACAAAGAGAACAGTTCAACCTTATGTAAATAACGGTGTGGCTATCAATGCGATTTCTAAAAATCCAGAAAGAGCACTTATGGCAATAGACTTATTAAAATATGACAAAGATATTAATGCATTAACTTGGTATGGTGTTGAAGGAACTCATTGGCAAGCAGATGGAGACAAGAAATATAAAACATTAGATGCAACTGCAAACTTCCCTGCTACAAACGTATGTCCATGGGGATGGTATAATACAGAATATGCTCGTACATCTTCAGATGAACCAGCTATAGTTCAAGAAATACTTAACAACTGGAAAAAGAATGATACTGTTACTAATCCATTATCATCATTCTCATTTGATGATTCTAAATTGAAAAATGAAATGGCAGCAGTAGGAAATGTTATAACTCAATATGGAGTTCCTATAGATTTAGGAATGGAAGATGATGTGGATGCTGCAATAAAGCAATATAGAGCAAAGTTAACAGAAGCAGGATTTGATAAGATATTAGAAGAATGTCAAAAGCAAGCAAAAGCTTATGTAGAACAATATAACAAATAATTAAATACTCTACATTTATGTGGGGATTCACCGAAATAAGTGACATGTTGCGTGACCGTTTCTAAGGAATTTAGATGGGTGATTCTAAGAACAGAAGTTGTACCCAAAATGCTTGCTTCAAAGACAAGCTTTGAACAAGTATTTTGGAACAACTTCTGTTCAAGGATCACTCCATCTAGATTCCTAATGAAACACTCAACACAACATGCCACTTATTTCTAGTGTAGGAATACATATAAATTTAATAGATATAGTTATTTTATAAGTAAATGGTATGACATGGTTGGAGCATATAAAGGGAAAGAAATTATAAAATTGATTTCCCAAAGCAGGCTGTGTATGGGATTTAGAAGCAATTTACAATTATGATATAGAGGAATGTATGATAGGAGAAATAAAAATGGTAAACAAAAAACATGATGAAGAAACAAGTTTTGCAAAAGGTGCAGATATTGGCTGGTTACAGCAGATGGAGGCAACAGGATTTAAGTTTTATAATGCTAATGGAGAAGAAGAGGATTGTCTTCAGATTTTGAAGGATCATGGAATTAATTCAATACGATTGAGAGTCTGGGTAAACCCTTCAGATGATCCTGCTAGCGGTCATTGCAGCACTGCTGAAGTAGTGGATATGGCAGTACGTGCGAAAAGAATGGGATTTAGATTGATGATAGATCTTCATTATAGTGACAGTTGGGCAGATCCTGAAAAGCAAAAGAAACCTGTTGCTTGGGAAAATCACAGTTTTGATCAATTAATATTAGATGTTTATGATTACACTTTGGAAGTCATGAATGCGTTGAAGGCTAAGGGGGCCAATCCAGAATGGGTGCAGGTAGGTAATGAAATTCCTAATGGTATGTTGTGGCCTGAGGGCAGCACTAAGAACTTTGGGCAATTATCGCAGTTATTAAATAGCGGTTATGAAGCAGTAAAAGCCGTATACAATGAAGCAAAGGTCATTATTCACTTGGATCAAGGAGATGACAGAAAGAGGTTTATTAGTTTTTTTGACAATCATAAGGCTAATGGAGGGAAATATGATGTGATTGGTGTGTCTTATTATCCATACTGGATAAAAAAGGATTATACAGAAACCATAAATACTTTGAGCAATAATTTAATTGAATTTGCAACCAGATATGGCAAAGAAGTAATGGTATGTGAGATTGGTGGAGAAGATACCAATATAATTAATAATTATGATATGCTTAAAGAAGTTATAATGAGAGTAAAGGCTATTCCAGAAGAAAAAGGATTAGGCGTGTTTTATTGGGAACCGCAAGGAGCATACAGTTGGAGCAAATATAAATTAAGTGCTTGGGGTGAGGATGGAAGACCTACAGTAGCTCTTAATGCCTTTTTACTTTGATTTTTAAATATAAAAAATAATATTTTACTAAAAGTAAATAAAATTACTACATAAAGATATCGATAATAATGCTAACATTATGTTATTGATGAAAACGTATAAATAAAGTATATATTTATTGGTTTAAATTAAGAAAGCTGTGTTTAAGTATTTTATAAAATTAAGTATGTGAAAAATTGTAGGAGGAATTATTTATGAAAAAAGTATCTTCAGCACTAAGAAGCAAAGTGACTGGACTTTTGCATGGAGGAGATTATAATCCAGATCAATGGCTTAAGTATCCAGAAGTTTTAAAAGAAGATGTCCGCCTTTTAAAATTGGCAAATTGTAATTGTGTTTCTATAAATATATTTGGCTGGAGCGCAATAGAGCCTGAAGAAGGTAAGTATACCTTTGAGTGGTTAGATAAAATTATGGAGGATATGGCGGCAAATAATATTCATGTTATTTTAGCTACACCAAGTGGTGCAAGACCTGCATGGATGTCTGAAAAATATCCAGAAGTTTTAAGAGTAAATGGAGATAGAAGCAAAAATCTTCATGGACAAAGACATAATCATTGTTTCACTTCCCCCGTATACAGAAACAAAACTTATGAAATTAATGAGATTTTAGCAAAAAGATATAAAGATCATCCAGCTTTGATAATGTGGCATATCTCCAATGAATATGGCGGAGAATGCCATTGTGAACTTTGTCAAGAGGCTTTTAGAACTTGGCTTAAGAAAAAATATGATAATGATTTAGAAAAATTAAATGAGGCATGGTGGACAGGTTTTTGGAGTCATAAATTTACTAGCTGGTCGCAAATAGAGAGTCCATCTGAAAAAGGTGAAATATATGTCCATGGACATAATTTAGATTGGAAGAGATTTGTTACAGATCAAACGATAGATTTTTAC
>JARLHR010000128.1 GCA_031292145.1 Clostridium sp.
CCTCCAATCAATTAATAAGTTTTTTGATTTTATAATCATTTAAATAGATAACAGTATAGTAAAAATAAGGGAGTGTCGCAAAATGATTAAATTTTAATCAGGAGCGATGCTCCTTTTCGGTTTAGAACAAAAATTTCTAAATATTTGAAATGCCATATCTATTATTTTGGATATTTTTGAATTTTAAACGCACTTAAATAAGCCTAGCTACTTTATTCCATAATTAGGCAGTAGGTTTTAATTCATGAAGATGCTTCTGAGTTCTTTCATTTTGTATTTTAGAATGCAATTTGTTAATGTTGTAGCCAAAACAAAGCAAAATAAATTCAGTTTTGACACTATTTTTTCCACGTGTTAAAAATCTATTGAATTCATAATCACTTTTTAGAACTCCAAATGCTCCTTCGACCTGAATAGATCTGTTCATTCTCAATTTAGTTCCAAATTCAGTTGTAATATTTTTATAGGATATTTCACGTTTTTCCACAAAAGTTTTTGAAACCTGCATTTTTCGATTTCCTTTTGCTTTTGTACACTTTACTTTGTGATCACAGTTATCACAATTTTCGCATTCATACACCGTTCCTTCAGATTTGTATCCACTTGCGGATTTTTTATGAATAATATAAGAGGGCACTAATTTTTTATTATTATGACAAATGTATGTATCTGATTCAGTATCATATTTCATATTCTCTCGCTTACTTATATCATTTTTAAAACTTCTTTTTTTCCACTTTTCATAAGTTTGTGGCTTTATATAAGGAATTTGTTTATTTGATTCTAGATACAAATAATTTTCTTCACTTTCATAACCTGAATCTGCAATTACATTAAGATATTTACGACCAATTTTTTCTTTCATATTATTAAGCATAGGTATTAATGTTGCTATGTCATTTCTATCATCAAATATTCCGACACCGGTTACGTATTCACTTTCAACTGCAATTTGGACATTATATGCTGGCTTTAATTGACCATTTCTCATATGATCATCTTTCATGTGCATGAAAGTTGCGTCAGGATCAGTTTTAGAATAGCTATTTCTTTTTGAAAACAGATTTTTACTAAAATTATATCTTTCTTGTCTTTCTTTATATTCAATTAATTGCTCTGTCCATTTTTGAATCTTAGTTTTTCTCTTACCAATTCCATAAACAAATTCAATGTTTCTTTTCTTCTTTTCAGATGCGAGCCATTGAAGAATTTTAATAATGTCATCTATCATTGTTTCTTTCTGAACAGTAAATTGCTTCAATTCTTCAAGATTAATAGTTTCTAAGAGAACAAGAATTTTATCAAACATTTTCCCCTCATTTTTTAAAATAGCTTTCTTCCAAACAAAAGTATAACGATTGGCATTCGCCTCGATTTTAGTGCCATCAATAAATACATTCTCAAATAAAATTTCATTTTGAGTGGCTAAATAATTAACCTGTTGATAAAACAAATCTTCAACTACTTCATTTGAAAGATAGTCTTTACGAAATCTACTAATTGTAGCATGATCAGGTGCTTTATAGCCTTGAAGCAACCTAATATCTCTAGTACATGCTTTTTCTATTTTTCTGCTTGAATATATATTTTGAGAATAAGCATAAGATAATATTTTGAACATGATTTTAGGTTCCACTGCCGGTTTTCTTCCAACGGAAGAGTACGCCTTATACAATTTTGTGTAATCTAATCCCTCCAATACATGGCTTAGCAAGCGGACTGAATCATCTGCTGGTATTAAATTTTCTAGATTTAATGGTAATATAAGTTGAAAATTATCATTAATCTCAGTATAATCTTTAGTGTGTAATTTGGTTTTTAGCATAAGTAAATTATACAATGAATGTGAGTTCTTCGGAATTCACATTTTTTATATCTAAAAAAATGAGCTGATACAAAACTAACTATGTTAGTTTTGCAACAGCCCCTTCATTGTTTTAAATTGAGAATATAAACAGTTATGGGATAGGAGCTTAATCCTATCCCTAATTTCTTGTATAAAATATTATGAGCATTTAATAAAAATTATTGATTTATTGGAAATGTTCCTCTATAAGGAATTCTGATTATAAATCCTGTGTTATCAAATTTATAATTTGTATCGTCTAGAGCAGATTTATTATTAACAAAATTCTTACCAATTGTATAAAGTGCTACAGCCGTATCATTGGGATCTTCAACAACAGTACCTGCCATAAATCCTTTTTCTATTTCGGTGTTATTTTGAATAGTCTCTAAACTTTGTTTTATTTGAGCTA
>JARLHR010000129.1 GCA_031292145.1 Clostridium sp.
AAGACGAATGGTCTGTCTTCAAACGTCCTATTTTGAATCTGTTTGGCATTGAATAATAAGGGCTAAAGTCAGTCAGTTGATCGACCAGTAATGAAAGTTAATGTTTAATAGGCTGATTGACAGCGGGGATGAATGCAAATTCGTACTATACGAAATTTGTATTCATCCCCTATTTTTTATTAAAATAATCATGTACAATAAAATTTCAGTATGATGAGCATACTGTTTACTGCTTTGTTAATGACGTCTCTAGTGCTACTGTTTGCGCAGTTGTACATCAAAATAGAGATGTCTTTTTATTTTGGGCTTGAATACGTAAAGCTTTGTTAGCATTGTAGAGGTGTTCGTGGATATATTTAGCGCTCTAAGTGTTCAGAAACTGAGTTGGGTATTATTAATTCTAAAATTCAGAAGAAATAACAAGTCAACATAAAATCACATGATTCGAATAGTTGTGACACGCGAGAACAAGTGCTTGCAATAGGATATATCGATTACGGCGATATTGACTTGATATAATCTCGGTGTTAATCTTAGATTGTAGATAGATTGTGCTTTGGTTTACAAGTTGATTTTCATTTAAGTTTATCCTATGAACTTGGAGGAGAAGAGCAAATAGTCTACTAAAGTGCAAAATCTTAAAACAGTATAACTATGATAAAGAATTATGAGAACTCATTCAGAAATTAGTGAAAATAATCATTTTTAAATGAACAGGTTAATTATTTTTGATGAATGCCGAACATTAAAGTTCTCTTTTTGGTTTTTGGTGATTAATTTGCTGACTTAAATTATAGAGATTAAAGTGGTACTCCTTCTCTAAGGTATAAAAGCTTAGATCTACTAAAAAATTTTATGTTAAGAGACTAATTTAATTATTAATAATATTAATAATGGAGGTTAAAATTATGCCGAGTTTTGTAATTACGGAGAAATGTGACGGATGTAAAGGGCAAGACAAGACAGCTTGCATGTATGCATGCCCCAATGATTTGATGGCCTTAGACAAAGAAAGAATGAAGGGGATCAA
>JARLHR010000130.1 GCA_031292145.1 Clostridium sp.
AGAAGATCTTTTAATTAAGAAAGGCAATCCTGAGGATTACATATTTATTTATAAATATAAAATGTTGTTTACTAAAGATCTTATATCTAATAACTTCAAGGCAGCAATTAGAAGGGCTGAATTAAATGATAAATACCACTTTCACACTCTCCGTCATACATTTGCATCCTGGCTGGTACAGAAGGGTGTGTCCATATATGAAGTAAGTAAGTTGTTAGGTCATGCGGATATTAAGACCACGGAGATATATGCCCATCTAAAGGAAAATAATTTAAGGAGTTCAGTAAATTTACTTTAATAATAGTTAACCATTGCTTTTAATGATAATAAAACTTTATTTTATGAAAAACATATTAAATAATTATGATTTTTCAAATTGATGAAGTTGCTCTCAAAAAAATTATTGATATAATCAAAGAAGATTCTTCTGGTAACTCAAAATATTATTTAATTATTTTAGGATGGATATTAGGATTATTAAGTACTCTAATTGTTGACGGGATAAAAAAAATATATAAAAAACGGAGAATCAAAAAAGGAATCACCCAGGAATTAAATTATCTTCGTATTCAATTGATTATGATTTTTCTGTCTTATTATGTGAAGTTTTATAGAATAGGGGGAAGTAAATCAATATCTGTTCAGGAGACGGATTTATTTCCTTATATAAGAATGTATATCCTTCAACCATTCAATCTTATGCAATATGAGAAGAAGATTATAAAAAATATTACTGATGAAGAGTGTTTAAAATTCCTTAACTCTTTGGATACATTCGGATCCTTTATATTTCCAAAATTTGATATCCCGTTTATTGAAATAAACCTAGAGTTTCTAACTTTTTATTCCTCTGAATATCAGTCAACTATAATGCAACTGCGAAGAAGAATTCAGAATATTAATCATTTAATTGACAACAATCTATATTTATATTTAAAAACTCTCGATGTTGGACCTAAAAAAATCAAAGAAATTAATATAGCTTATGGTTTTTATTCTGAACAAATTGGGGCAACTGCTTGGAAACTCATTAAATACCTAGAAACTTTAATCCCCAAATAAAGTTTATTTTTCTTACATCTATCGAGAGGACTCATTTGCTCTATTCTATTAAATATTTTTATCCTGATATATTCATTAGTAGTAGGAGGTCAAACTTATCATGGACTGTTGCTTTTACCAAGATGCTTAACCCCAAATTATTTTTATTTACCTTGATGTATCAGACAAAAAATCAATAAAAGCTTTTTTTAAGTTTGGATGTTTTTCTATGTCTTTTTGAATTGAGGCTAGATATACAAAGTATGACGACATCAATTCCCCATATTTAGTATCCATTTCGTTCATTTCGGCCTCATTTTTAAAATCACTTTTTATTGTTCTCAAACCAATGTCATATGTCATTTTCAACATAGCAACAAATTTTTCA
>JARLHR010000131.1 GCA_031292145.1 Clostridium sp.
GATGCCCAACTATTACTAGTATTGCTGAAATTACACTTGCAAGTGCAGCATCTGGTGCCATTGCTGCACCAACATTCATCCATCCTAATGCTAACATTTCAAGTGTTCCACCTAATATAATTCCTGTTTGAATATCTCCTAATACAAGTCCAACAAGTGTACATGCAATTAATGGTCTGTGGAATTGTGCTTCATCTAGCACACTCGCCATACCAGCAATTGCTGCAACTATTACTAATAAAATTAATTGTAAAGTACTCATTTGTAAATTCCCCTCTTTCTTATTTATTTAAAATATATATAAAATTAAATTTTATATCTATATAAGTTTGAGTTCTTTTAATCTGTCCATTAAATTAATTTTAGGATCCTTTGCCAGTTTTCTAACTTCTAATTCAATACCTTTTTCATATAACTTTTTAAATGCTTCAATATCAACATCATTCATACATAATGCACTTGTAATTTGTTTATCACCGGCTTTATAGCACATTCCTCCAACGTTTACAGATTTAATATCTACTCCACCTTCAACCATTCTAAGAACATCTGTAGGATTTGTGAATAAAAATAAAGTTTTAAAACTATCATATTTTGGATTGTTATATGCCTCAATTGCTTTTGCAACTGGAACTACATAAGCTTTTATTCCTGGAGGAGCTACTTGAATTACTAATTGTTTTCTTAAATCATCTGCTGCAACCTCATCACTAACAGCCATTATTCTATTGCATCCGCTGTCCTTTGTCCAAACAGTTGCAACCTGCCCATGTATTAATCTGTCATCAATTCTTACAAAACTAATTTCCATAATTTTTAACCTCACTTCATATTTTATTTTTTATCAAAGTTATATATAATAATTAACTTATAAATGTAATGCAACTTAAAAAAGCATTTGTATTATAATTCATCATCATCATTATCAAAATTTTTAACTAAAACCTTTACAGCATCCTTACCAGAATTCTCTGCGATTTTTAACAGCTCTGGCAAAGTTGAAAATTCTCTACTTCCTAGAACCTCTAAAATCATTGGAAGATTAACTCCTGTTACAATTTCCATATTGCTATTCTTCATAGCAATGATGCTAGCTGCATTAAATGGGCTTCCTCCAAAAAGATCTACCATGAATAAAACTCCATCTTTAGAATCCAATTGGTTTATGAGGTTGTTATATTTTTCAACCAAAGCGTCTATACCCTCACCTGGCTTAAAAGTTACACTTCCAATATTTTCTTGAGAACCAAAAATCATTTCTGCCGACTTAAGGATTTCTTCTGAGAAAACACCATGAGTACCTATTATCACTGATATCATGTTTTATCATCCTTTCCTGCTACATATATTATTTTCATACTAATTTAAATAGCAATTATCATGCCAAAAAAAGTGTGTCATTAAACACTTTAGTAATAACAATGAATCTTGGTTTCTAATACATACTCAAAATTTCATTTTGACACTCTAAAGTATTTTTCAACACACTTTTTTAGTCGTTTTGACACATTTATTTTTCATATTAAAGATTTTTAACACACATTAGATACATGAAAGAAATAATAGACCAAAGATGCAAAATATACAAGCATACTAGTCTATTATTTTTTTATTGTACCTTAATTGCATCAACTATATAATATATTTCATCATCAGTAAGAGATATGGATAAAGCTTCTTTAAATATTAAATTAGCACTCTTTAATGCTTGTACATATTTTTCATTCAGCGTTGAATCAAATGAATCATAACTTAGCCCATTATTTAATAGCATTCTTTCCAAGGCACAAGCAACATGGAACATTATTCTTAATTTAGTGGGGTTATCATAACTAACTTCTAATGAAGTTTCAATGGCTTTTATAAAGCTATCTAATAGTGAATATATTTTTTCCGGATTTAAGAAAGTTACTATCTCCATTAATGTCTGCTTGCAAAGATTTTCTAGTATAACTTGATTTTCTCCCATGGTACTTGTTGTAATAATTTTTCCTTCAATAATATTTCTTAAAATATTCTCACCAGCACCATTGATTAATTCTTCAATAGATATAAACGGAATTCCCATATTAGGATTTGTTATTCCAACTAAAGCCAAAACCTTGTGTTTTTCCGAAATTCGTTTTATTGATTCATTTAGATTTACTAATCCTACCGGAATAACTTTGACACTGTTATTCATGGAAATATTTTTAGTTACAGCCTCAACTAGTTCTTTAAGTTTTATAGCAGCACCTTTACCTGTAGAGCAAATAGTAACTATAACATTATTATTATCAAAATTACTGTCTGCTCCCATATCACTTGTATATCCTCTAAAATCAGTAAGCAAATATGAGTATACAGAATTTAAATCCGTGTCACTTAAAGAACATTTTCGAACAGCTTCCAATACTAATGCTGTTGATACCATGTCTATACTTTTAATATTTATATTAGTTCTCTTAGTAATGGTTTCTCCAAAAGTGTTTAAAGACCCCATATCAACTAAAAGTAATACACCTTTCCCTTCATCAACTTGCTTTACACTTTCAATGACATTCTCTAAAATATCAGAAGGTGTTCTTTCAAGAGGCATATCAACTGCAAGAATGTTCTCTGCCTCAAAGAGCTTTTTAGCTACAGCAACCATGCTAGTAGCTGTACTTGTCCCATGGGCTGCTACTACGATTCCAACCCTTTCCTGATGGGATAGCTCTTGTATTGAATTCAGAAGTAATGCTAGATATTCAATTTCTATCTCAGGAATTGCTATATCATATCTCTCTTCTATGAGTTTATGAATTTCCTTAGCTACTTCATATTCTTTACTATTGATTGCTGATAAGGTTAATTGAATATTATTTGAAAATGAAACTGTATTTTTCTTAATTCGATTAAACAATGCACTAAAATGAAGACTTATAGCATAAATAAATCTATCAGTTAATCTTTTATTTAATTTATTTTCTGCTAAAGTTTTTATTTCTTGAGCAAAATCTACAATATCTTTATCAACAATTTTTAATAATCCATCTTTACGATAAGCATCATTTTTAAATCTAGCATAAAATTGTTTCAAGTGAACATTTATATCAGTAGTTATATAATTCTTTATATCATCATCGTTCATTCCTTCTTCTTTAAGAACAAATGCTTTATCTTCAATGATATTGTATATATTAAATGGCGGTTCATAAGCATCTGTTTCTATAAATGTCCTATTTCCATCAGGCTTTATAGTTAAAATATTAGAAATTCTATTCCATACTTGTGCCCCATCCTTTAATTTGCTTTCAAAATTAAGTAATCCGTTTCTTATATTAGGTGGAAGTAAATTTATATTTATATCAATACATTTATCCGAATTCATGCAATTTAGGAATCCTGTTGCACAAACTAATTGTATATTTGATTTTAACTGTCCAACATTTCCGTAGGTCGTGCTTCCAATCAATGCTTTTACTGCCTCGGCTGAGATTTTAATGGTCTTATTTACTCTTTGAGCCTCTTTTGAAAGCAAGTAATGCACCAATTCCAACTTGTCCTCTATAGATCTTTCCTCAAAATTAGGTATGACTATAGTTATAGGAATTCTTCTAATAAAAGTATTAAGCAGTGCGGAACTTGGTTCTTCAGTTGTAGCCCCTATTAAAAGGACATTGGCCTTGCGATGTCTATCCGTTTCTCCAAGTTTATTATACGTTCCAGTATCCATAAAATAAAAAATCATTTCCTGCCCTTCAGGAGGTAATCTATGTATTTCATCTAAAAATAATATTCCCCCGTCAGCTTTTTCAACAATTCCTTCTTTCTCTTTATCAGCACCTGTAAATGCACCTTTAACATGACCAAATATATAAGATAAAAGAAGTTGAGGATTATTTGCATAATCAGCGCAATTAAATACAACAAATGGTGCTTCTTCAGGTAATTTTTTTATATATTTGGAATACTGATACATTATATTAACAAACAAGCTTTTCCCAACACCTGTACTACCTATTATTAATGTATGAAGTCCATTTGGAGGATATAATAATGCAGCCTTAGCCTGCTCAATTTGATTTTTCAAGCTGGTATGTGCTCCTATCAAATAATTAAATGGAGATTCATCTTGATTATTAACTACTTCGTCACCATCAACGTATTCTTCAATATCCGATATTTCCTCTAAATCCTTTGGTAGCTTTACCGATAATATTTCTTCAAAACTTTTTTTATTAAAATAAAGAACAGGCCTGTTCTTTATTTTAATTATTTTTCCTTCTCTACATAGGGTGTTAAGTTCCCTTGATACATTGCTTCTCAATATTTCAAGATTTTCCCCAATCTCTTGTGCACTAAATCCTTTAATCTCTAATAGTTTTTTCCTTGTAAATTTTTTAGAATTGGTTTCTATGTAATTATAAATTCTCTCGATACGCTTCATAACTTATCACCCTTCTAAGTTAATTATTAATTTCTAATATATCCTTTATAACTTCACCACCAATTATCATTCCTGCAACTGGTGGAACAAAAGAAATACTTCCTGGTATCTGTCTTTTTTCTGCACACTTTTTAGTTCCGCCTGTACAAACACATCCCGTCTTACAAGTAACTACATCCTCATAGTTTGGCTTTATTGGAACTTCTTCTGAATATACAACCTTTAACTTTTCCACTCCTCTTTTCTTTAATTCATGCCTCATAACCTTAGCTAGAGGACAAACTTTTGTTTTAAATACATCTGTAACTTTAAATTGAGTTGGATCTAATTTATTCCCTGTTCCCATAGAACTCATTATTTTTATATTCTTTTTATAGCAATACTCTGCTAATCCTAACTTTGCCGTAACTGTATCTATAGCATCTACCACATAATCTATATCATCAGGAATTATCTCTGCTATATTTTCTTGAGTAACAAACACTTGGTGTGTTATAACTTTACAATCCCTATTTATGGATTCTATTCTTTCCTTCATAACTTGAACTTTTGGCTGACTTATGGTCTTATATGTAGCATGTACTTGCCTATTTAAATTAGTTAAACAGACCGTGTCATCATCAATAATTATTAATTCACCAACACCAGCTCTTGCAAGTGCTTCAATGGTATAACTTCCTACTCCTCCGACTCCAAAAACAACTACCTTGCTCTTTCTTAATCTATTTAGTCCCTCTTCTCCTATTAAAAGCTCTGTTCTTGATAAAGAGTGTTGTGCTCGCATATTCATTCTCTCCTTATTATTTTATTTCATATGTCTTACTTCAAATATATAATTGCAATTAATCTTACAAAATCATCTTAAATTCCACACAATTATTTACTTATATCCAAAATTCCAACATTGGATTCCCCTCGCAATATATATATTATTTCTCAACTATTCAATTTAATTTTAATATTTGTTATTATATCACAAATACTTATTTCTATTACATAGCATTATTTAATATTAACTGCGTTACGTTTAATTAAATATTATATAAATTTGTAAATTTCATTTAATATTTTATCTATGAAATCTAGGAATAAATGATTATAATATAAGTTAGTTTAGAAATATCATTTAGGAGGACTAATTAAATGACTATTGGAATAATTGCTGCTATGGCAGAAGAATTAGAAATTTTATTAAAAGACTTAATACTTGAAGAAAAAAAAGAGAAAGCTAACATGACTTTTCACAAAGGTACATTATATGAAAAGGATGTTGTTGCTGTAGTTTGCGGAATAGGTAAAGTTAATTCAGCTATTTGTACCCAAATACTAGCTTCAGAATACAACGTAGATAAAGTTATCAATGTTGGAGTTGCAGGTGGAATTGGTAAAGAAATCTATCCTGGAGATATAGTCGTTGCTGAAAACTTGGTACAACATGACATGGATACTACAGCCTTCGGAGACAAGATGGGACAAATTCCAAGACTTGATACCTTTGATTTTAAATGTGATAAAGAAATGGTTGCATTAGCCAAAAAGGCTTGTGAAGAAATTTCAGAATTAAATAGCTTTATAGGAAGAATCGCTTCTGGGGATCAATTTGTTGCAAATATTGAAAAAATACAATGGCTTGATAAAGAATTCGGTGCAATATCTTGTGAAATGGAAGGAGCTAGCATAGCTCAAGCTTGTTACTTAAACTCAATTCCATTTGTAGTTATTAGATCAATTTCTGATAACGCAAACAACGGAGCACATATGGATTATCAAAAATTTATTCCAATTGCAGTTAAAAATTCAACTAGAATATTAAATAAAATGCTTGAGATGATGTAATAATTTAACTTCTTTATAACTAACAAAGATCATACTTTGATATGCTTAATATACTCTGCATTTATCAAAAGTATGATCTTTAATTTTATATTTCATTTCTCAAGCTTTTTATTCTTAAACATTTATATTTTTACTTCAAAGTAAACTTACTCATCTTTTCTTTTAATTCGTCAGCAATATTCTCAAGATTATTGGCATACTGTGTAAGTTCATCCATTGTAGCACTTACTTGCTCCGTTGATGCTGTCACCTCTTCTGATATAGATGCTGATTCTTCTGATACCGCTGCTATATTTTCAATTTGTGATTTTACTTTTTCTTTATTTGCGTGCATTTTTTCATTTAAATCCTTAATACCTTCAATTGCCTCTGCTAAAGGCATTATTGATTCTACTATTTTGTTAAATATACCTTCTGTTTCTATTATTGCTTCTCCTTGAGCTTGTGACATTTCTTTACTTTCTTCCATGGCAACTTTAGTATTCATTCCATTAGTACTTATCTCTGAAACAATCGCCTTTATTTCATCAGTAGATTTTTTGGACTCCTCTGCTAACTTTCTAATTTCTTCAGCAACTACTGCAAAACCTTTGCCCGCTTCCCCTGCCCTTGCAGCTTCTATACTTGCATTTAATGCTAAAAGATTAGTTTGTTCAGTAATGCTTCCTATTGCATCAGATATATAGTTTATTTTATTTATACTTTCCATCATTTCATTAACCATGCCTGCAGACTTAATAGCATTGTTTTTTGCATTTCTTGCTTTGTCTATTAAATCCCTAATTATAACTATTCCGTGATCACTTAAATCTTTAGTTGTATTTGATAAATTATTAATATCACCCGTGTGTTTATCCACTTCATCTATTCTATCTGATAATTCCTCAGTATTGGATGCAATATCAGTAGCAAATTGTGCTTGATTTGTGGCTCCAGTTGCTACTTCTTGTATTGCATTGGATACTTCTGCAATTGAAGAGGTAGTCTCTTCTGACATACTTGCTATATTAACAGATGCCTCAATCAAATGTGAAGATGTATTTTTAACATTTTGTAATAACTTAGATAAACTATCTAACATATTGTTAAAATCATCTCCAAGTTCTTTAAATTCGTCTTTTGCTGTAATCACAATTCTTTCAGTAAAATCTCCATTCGAAGCTTTAGTAATTATATTTTTTAATTTGTGTATCTCTTTCATTAGATATAACGCGGCAATTATTGCTATTAAAACTCCTATAATTAATAATGCAATTGAAATTATAATCATTGTCTTATGTATAGATGTCATATTGTCATCAACTTCTCTGCTGTCAATAATACCCACTAACTTCCATCCAGTTTTTTCATTGGTTTCTTGGCATGTGTAAAATGATTTTCCGTTGGTTTCAAAGGTATACACTCCTCTGTCTTCTCCTTTTGCTGAATTCCAAAATGACAAATCACTAACCTTATCTTCTATTTCCTTATTTCTATCATTATTTACTATAATGTCACCATCACTATCTACAAGTAAAACATACCCTGTGTTTAACAACTGTATGCCACTAATATATTCTTGCACCGCATCAAGTGACATATCGATCACTATAACACCCAAAAATTGTCCATTATCGTCCTTAACAGCCTGAGCCACTGTCATAACTTGCTTTCCTGTTACAGCATCCTTATATGGTTTTATATATATAGCTTTACCGTTAGCATCTTTAGCTTTCTTATACCATTCTCTTTCTTTATAATTTAAATCATTTAAAGTCAGTACACTCCCGTCTAATACCAGTTCACCATTTTCTCCTGCAAAACCTGCATTTATAATTCCATTTACCGAAGCTTTAGTATCTTTAAATATTCCTTGAACATATTTTACAGTAAGCTGATGATCAGATTTTGGATCAGATAAATCTTTTATATCAATATTTTTCGATATAATATCCATTTGAGTCCCTAGTACTTGCAAATATTGCGAAAATCCCTTGTCAACTTCTTTAATCGTCTGTATACTTGTTGTCTTTAAATTATCCTCCAACGACGCTTTTGATTTTATAATCGCAGCTTCTCCACTTAATAATATAGGTACTATAATTAATACAACAATTCCTATAACTATTTTTCTAAATAACTTGCTACTTTTCATCACCTATTAATCCACCCTTTGTATAATTTGAATTTTGTTAATTTTTTTAAGCCAACGTATAAATTTCTACATATATTTTTTCATTATAACACATAATAATGCTTATTATTGCATTGTCATACATTTTATTCAATTAGCAAATATAATATTACTATAAAAATATTATATTTTCTCTTGCATAATTATCTAAAATACACTCAAAAACGTTTCGCATAAACCTGTTCTCTTTTTCTCATAAAATCTCATCGCAAATGCAAAATTTATAACTTAGCCTATATATAAAATAGCTAATATTACATCAATAAATTTAGTTGCAGTTAATCGCAAATACTAACCACAAAAAATAGCTGCTTAAAAATGATATTAAAATCATTTCTAAGCAGCTTTAATTTCAACAAAACATAGACTATCAATTCATTACTTCCACAATATGTCAGCTTCTTTTCTTGGTACAGTTCTAGTATATTTCACATTTGGATATCCAATTACCATACAAGTTACAATTTCGTTATTTCCTTCTAATTCAAGTAATTCTCTGATTTTTTCATTTCCTTGTACTGCTAATGTAAAGAATCCACTGAAAAATGTTCCTAGGTCTAAAGCATTAGTCATAAGTTCCATATTGGAAGATGCTAAAGTTGCATTTACTGGTGAGTCGGAAACCGCAAGAATTAACACTGGCGCATTGAAAAATAATTTATCATTTTTATCAGGATTTTCTTTATATTCATTGTACATTCTTATCCACAGCTCAGCATATCTTTTAAAAGGCATTGTTTGTGGATTTAAATTAGCAAGAATTCCTTCTCCTTTAACCTTAAGACTTTCTAAAACCATTTCTTTCAATTGTACTATATTATCCTTGACTACTATATATGAAACATTTTGACTATTAGTACCTGTTTGAGTGAATCTTCCTGCTTCAATAATTTGGTCAATCTTTTCTATCTCAACATCTTTATCCTTAAAATGCCTTACACTTCTTCTAAATTTTATAAAATTCAATAATGTATCTGGCTCAATTTTAAATTCAGCTTCATTATAATCTTTTACATCATTCATATTATATTCATCTGTAGATACTGCATTTTTAGGACAAATAGCAATACAGTGTCCACATTTGATACATGTAACATTATTAATTTTAGCTTTTCCTTCAATTATTTCAATGTCTCTTGGGAAACAATCTTTAACACAAAGCCCACAACCTATACATTTTTCCTTATCTACAATCATCATAATACATATCTCCTTTAAATTTATTTCTTGCAATTTACTAGCTCTTGAACTAAACTTTCAATTGCTTTTTCTCTTTGTTCCCTATCATAAAAGTCAAATCCCATTTCCTTTTTTATGTTTTCTGCCTTTAAAAATATGTGATTTATATATCCAGCTATCAAATAATTTTTAATCCAAAGCCTATGCATATCATCACCATAAAGTTCTTTAAGACATTGATTATATGATTCCTCACAACTTAATAAATGTGCCGTCATTTGGCTATTCTCTAAATCATCTAAGATTGCAATCTTTGAGATTTCAGAGTTATCGGCAATGAAATTTATTACTTCTTTCAAAATAAAAGTAAGTCTTTCAATTGGTGACATGTTTTCTTTTATTTTTATTTTATCTCCTAACTTGTTTGTTGCACAATTTATAACTTTTTTTACTGCCAAACGAATTAAATTATCTTTACTTTGAAAATGATAATTTACCATGCCATTCCCAAGCTCTGCCCTTTCAGTAATATCCTTTACCGTAATTTCACTTGGTTTTTTGCCTTCACATATCATTTTAATTGTTACATTTATCAATCTTTCCTTAGCATCATTTTCTCCCACTTTTTCACCCCTTTTCATAATTCTCACTCAAAACCGAATGTTATACTGTATATCATACAGTATAACATTCAGTTGTTTTTTGTCAAGCTAAAAAAAATTACGTATAACAAAAAAATCTCTGCATTATCACAGAGATTTTTACTACGCCATCATTACTTACATAAAAGGTGTCAATTGAATTATATTATGTTTTTATTCATTATTTTTCAATTGTGTCTAAATACATTGCTTAAATTATAAGTTATTACAAAAATCTTCTTGATAAAGATACTACAAAGCTTGATGTAAAAAGTATTCCAAGAAATGATTCTAAACTAACAGCCATTTTCATCCAATTTAGAGGTGTTATATCCCCATACCCAACTGTAGTAAATGTTATTATAGTGAAATATAAAGCATTTCCGAATTTACTTATTAAAAAGTGTACATCAATACTTGAATTTTGACACATTTCAAAAACTGCTACAAATAAACTTTTTGAATTTATCTGCACATCCTTGCATATCAAAAGATTTGGGAAAGAGCAATATAATATAAAAAATGCCAGTACTATACAAAACATTGATAACAATGTCCTTTTCCAGCTTGTATAATACTTGGTTGTTATTTCAATTAAATAATCCAATAAACTAAATTTATAGTTATTCTTATTTTTTCTTTCCAGTCTTTCATATTTTTTAAAATAATAAAAAGTTTCTAAATATTGTTCTGTTCTTCCACTAGATTTATATATATCTGATACAGTTAAAAAATTCCACTTAGTTTTTTTTAAATTATCTTCTAATATTAACGGCTCATAGTTTTTATTTTCTAACAATTCATAATCTAAGTAACACTTATCTGAAAAATTCGTTTTATAAAAACCAATCTTCCCATTTAGTTCATTAAAATCAATTTCTGATTTTTTATAAAAAGCACATTGCAAAAAATTTAATTCTCCGCAAATATCTAATTCTAACCTGCTTAGTCCTTCAAACATACAATCTATAAAATCTAAATCTTTACATCCTTTTACCTTATCCAGAATAAAGTCATTTAATATATTAACCTTTTGAAATAGTAAATTTCCGTTAATTTCAGATGCATTAATATTTAAGGTTCCAATTTCCGAATTTTCCAATACCACATCATCTTTAAAAATAACGTTATTAATTCTTGATTTCTCACAATTTATAAATCTTACAAAAATATTTCTTTCTAAAATTGACTCATTGATTTTTATTCTTTTATAATCTCCACCTAATAGTTCTATGTCTTTAATAAACTGACAATTTGTAAAACTCAAATATAAAGAATCGTCTAACTTAGGCTCAGAATAACTATCAATTCTAAACTTTTCTAAAAATATCACATTATGAAAAGTTCCAGAAATATTATTGCATTCAAAAGGTACTAATAATTTTATTTTATTTTCTCCACACTCCTTAATTTTTACTAAACGCTCTACTAATTCTTCCTTTGTGCCTACAATCTTATATTTTTGAACTTTTCCGTCTCTAATTACATTAACAAACTCTATACCTTTTACAATTTTAGTAGAATCCAACTCGTTAAATTCTACTATTAATTCCGCTTTCCCCATTCCTATACCCCATCCTTATGCATATAACTGAATGCTTCGAAATATATTTATGTATTATTTATTAATCTTTCTTTAATTATATCATGATTTTCTACAATAAATCCCCTAATTCCAACTACTATTCTATTTTGATTTAACAAATTTCCAGTAACTTCAACCTATGTGCTATATATTACCTATAACATTTTTTACTTTCCAACTCTTCATAATTCTCTTACTTTATAATAAAGTCCAGAGATAAATATATCCACATTAATACATGCTTATTATAAACAAGTTCATTCACTCTCCGACTAATCCACTTTCTTTCATCTTATTAATAAACTTTTCGGATTTCTTATTCACTTTTTCCTTCAAAAATATAGCCACTATTATTGATATAAAGAAATATATAGATAAAATTCCAGCATTATAGTATAAAGAGCTCCAAATAATCCCCCCTTCTGCCTCTCGCATACCTCCTATAGCATAGGTAAAAGGCAGCATTGGACTTATATTTTGAAAAAACTTAGGTGTCAGCTGTATTGGAAAGGTTCCTCCTGAGGCAGAAACTTGAAGTACCATTATAATCAGCGCTAAGGCCTTACCAACATTTCCGAATACAGAAACCAAAGTATAAATAATCATGATAAATACTAGACCTACGTACAGAGAAAATATTAAAAATATTACTGGACTTACAGCATAAGTTTTAATAAAAAAAAAGTTTCCTAAAACAATAATAAAAGTTTGAAGTAATGAAAGAGTTGCAAGAGTTAAAAACCTGCCAAAAAACTTCTTTGTTGTTCCTAAATTTTTAACCTCCTCCAAAGGCTCTACATGTATAGATAATATAGAAAGTAATGTAAATCCGCCTACCCAAATTGCAAGAGTGCTGTAAAATGGAGCCATTGCTGATCCATAATTAGGTATTGGGAATATTCTATTTTGTACCAGATTAATTGGATTCGCCAAAAAATCACTTACATTCTTAGGATCTTTTTGTAGAAGATTTGAAAGCTCATTTAATTTCTCATCATTGTCCAGATTTTTAAAACTTTCAACATTGCTATGAATTGTCTGCTCAATCTGTGGAAATTTATCTTTAATGTTTTTAACTTGCGCCGCGCCTAGATCAGTACCAGCATTAGCATCCTTTAATAAACTATTTATTATAGGTATATTATTTTTAGCACTTTCTAAAAGCCTTAACGAATTATTTGTCATATCTGTTGTATTATTTACCAGACTGTCTATTTGTGGTGAAATGGTATTATCAAAATTACTTATTGAATCATCCATAAGCTGAGAGGTTTTATCTATATTTTGTATTACAGAATCTATTGCATCAGAAGAAAGTTTATTACCATTACTTAGGGTAGTTATAAGATTATCTAAATTCAATTTATTTTGAACCAGTGCATCTCTGACATTTTGCATTTTACTTATGAAATTAGAAAGTAAATCACTATGTAAAATATTATTTACAGACTGAAGTATATTTATATCATTATTAATAGCCGATATTGCACTACTCATGTTAGTAGCGGCAGACTTTAGAAGTTCCTGTTGACCTTTAACATCTTTATCTATGGAATTCTTAAGATTGTTAAGATTATTTTTAGCTGTGGATGCATTAGCCTTTGCTCCAGCTAAATCTGTTTTGATATATGGAGATATATTTTTTATTGTGCTATTAACTTCACTAAAAAAATCATTGCTAGATTTCATAGCATTTTGAGCATTATCCAAGGAATGAGTTATATTTGGCATATTATCCTGAATATTTTCTATAAATTTATTCAGATCTACAACTCCATTATAAGCATTATCTATGCTTTCTCCAATTTGAGGCAGATTGTTATCTATATCAGTTATAATATTCATAAAATCTTTTAGGGCAGGCTCCATTTTTTCTACGGCAATACCATAAGCATCTAGATAGTTAAGCACTGTATTACTTACTTCTTCAGTAACTGAACTGGTTATTTCACTTTGTAAACTGGTTAATCCACTTTTAGTAATCTTAGGTGCTATGGCATTCATTTTTTCATTAACAGAGTAAATCAAGTCAGCTTTTTTAGGTGCACCATTTGCTGCAATAGAGATCAGATTACTTGAAAAATCTTCAGGTATAGTAATACTAGCATAGTACTTACCGTATTTTACTCCACTTTCAGTTTCACTTTGGTTAACAAAAGTCCAGCCAATACTTTCATTATTTCTTAGTTTATCTACCACTTCATTACCCACATTAATTTCTATGCTTTGAAACTTAGCACCTTTATCATTATTTACTACTGCTACTAACAAACCTTTTGTATTACCATAAGGATCCCAAGAGGCTATTATATTAATCCATGCATATAACGCTGGTACGAAAAGTAATCCAACTATTATAAGCATAAGAGGAGTATTAGTTACTATTTTTTTTATATCTCTTTTATAAATTTTAAGTATTGTACTCATAAACTTTTGTATACTTCCCTTCTCGAATCTAATGTTAATATATAAATTTTATCCAATAACATTAAACAATATGAATAGAATAATCCTAAATTTATATTTTCCAATAAAACATTAAATAATTCAAAAGCAAGTTAAAATAAAATTAACATCTCGCAATGATTATTAATCCAGTGAAAGCTGCCACAGTTGCAGAAACACCTAGGGTTATGAGTAAAAACGGATATATTAAACTCAAAAAGCATAAAAGCGAGTAGAACCGATCCTAAGGCTCTGTTCTACTCACTTTTATGCTCTCTCTTCTTTTCTATTTTTAGTCTCTATTTTACTGTTCTGCCTCGTAGTCAATCTTTTTTATTTCTTAGTTAATCTTTTTTGACGTGGACAATTATTTTAACTTATGCACAAATAACCCACTTCTTAACTTAGGTTCAAACCAAGTTGATTTTGGTGGCATTACTTCTCCAATATCAGCAACATCCATAATATCATGAACTTCAGTTGCATACATTGAAAAGGCTATTTTCATATCAGTATGAACTCTCTTTTCAAGTTCTTTAAGTCCTCTGATTCCTCCAATAAAATCTATTCTGTCTGATGTTCTTACATCTTCAATTCCTAAAATCGGTGTTAAGACGTTATTTTGTAAAATTGCAACATCAAGACTATCTATTGGATCTTCTTCATCATAAATACCGTCTTTTGCTTCTAGTAAATACCATTTGTCTTCTACGTACATCCCAAATGTATGCTTTTTAGCTGGTTTAATTGGTTCCTCAACAGTTGATTCTGTCACAGTAAACTTTTCTTGAAGCTTTTGAATCAACTCATCTTTAGTTAATCCATTTAAGTCCTTAACTACTCTATTATAATCCATAACCATTAAATCATTATCTGGAAATGCAACTGCTAAAAAGTAATTAAATTCTTCATCACCAGTATAATTAGGATTTTCTGCTCTTCTCTTAAGCCCAACTTTTACAGCAGATGCTGATCTATGATGACCATCTGCGATATATAAATAATCTATTTCTTTAAATAAATCAATTAATTCACTTATAATAATGTCATTATCTATAACCCAAACTATATGAGTTATTCCATCTTCAGCAACAAAATTATATACAGGTTTTCTTTTACTTTCATTTTCAATCCATGCTTCTATTATTTCTGATGCAATTTGATCTTCCTTGTATGTCAAGAAAATGGGACCAGTATTTGCATCGCAATAATCAACGTGATTAATTCTATCTTCTTCTTTATCTGCCCTAGTAAATTCATGTTTTTTGATAACATTATTCATATAATCATCAATAGATGCACAAAATACTATTCCTGTTTGAGCTCTTCCATTCATTATTTGTCTGTATATATATAAACAAGGTTGCTCATCTTGAATAAATTCCCCTGTCGAAATCATTCTATCAAGATTTTCTCTTGCCTTTTCATATACCTTTGGGTCATGTATATCTATTGCTGGGTCTAAATCTATTTCTGGTCTATCAACATGAAGAAATGAGTGTGGTTTTCCTATTACCATTTCTCTTGCTTCATCACTATTCATTACATCATAAGGTAAAGCTGCTATTTTTGAAGCCAATTCCTCAATAGGTCTTATTCCTTTAAAAGCTTTAACTACCGCCATCCAAAATTCCTCCTAAGCATTATAGATTAAAGAATTCCTTAATTACTGAAACTACTTCTTCACCAATTCTTGTTTGAGCTTCTTCAGTTGCAGCTCCAATATGTGGAGTAACACTAACCTTTTCATGATTTATTAATTTTTCATTTTTAGTTGGCTCTTCTTCAAATACATCAATACCTGCTCCAGCAATTTCTCCATTATTAAGTGCTTCTATCAATGCTGCTTCATCAACAACTTTTCCTCTTGCACAGTTAATAAGATATGCGGTTTTCTTCATTAAATGTAATTCTTTCTTTCCAATTAATGAACCAGCCGCCTTATCATATGGTACATGAAGTGAAATAAAATCTGAAACTTCTAATAGTTCTTCAAATGCTATAAAGTCATAATCTAAATCATCATGTTTTCCTTCAATTGTATAATATACAACCTTCATACCTAAAGCAGTGGCTTTTTTAGCTAAAGATTGACCTATTCTTCCCATTCCAACTATTCCAAGTGTTTTGCCTGCAATTTCAGTTCCTTCATATTTCTTTTTATTCCATTGACCATTTCTCATAGTATAATTAGCTATAGCAATATATCTTGCTAACGCAAACATATGCCCAATTGCAAGCTCTGCAACTGAATCTGAACTTGCAGATGGAGTATTTCTTACAGTTACTCCTTTGCTTTCTGCTGCAGGAATATCTATATTGTCTATTCCAACGCCAGCTCTAATAGCTAACTTTAAGTTTCCACCCTCTTCTGCATCAAATATATCAGAAGTAAGCTTAGTAGCTGATCTTATAACTACCGCATCAAATTCTTTTAATTTTTCACCTAATACATCTTGCTCAAAATGCTCATTGA
Organism: Clostridium sp.; assembly: GCA_031292145.1. GTDB lineage: Bacteria > Bacillota > Clostridia > Clostridiales > Clostridiaceae > Clostridium. The sequence continues at coordinate 16,747 of JARLHR010000131.1, forward strand.
CAACTTCTGCCCCAAGTGTCTTTAACCCCGCAATTGCTGCACTTTCTAATCCATCGTTTGTTAATACTTTAATCATTTTTCAAATCCCCCTTGATTTAAATTGCTTATTACTTTAATATTTTTCTCACTAATTTCATGAGAGCCTTGCTTAGTCACTATCTAAAAAATAGCTATATTTATACTATATTTTTTAGATATAACATATTAGAAAATCCCCAACTTCGCAAACTTACAAATCTTATCAAAACTATCTGAATTATAGATATAGGAATACCCTTTCCCATAATTTCAAATAGTTCTTAAATTTCTAAAATTATATTATTTGCTACTAATAATAAATCTTAACACATTAATTTAAAGCATAACACATAAACTATTGCTTAAAACTTATTTGTTTTATTCTACTACTAATTTAATTTTAATTCAATACTTTGTTGCGTTCAACTATAATTTTTAATAATTATGTTTTTGTAATTTATTTTGTAAATATATACAATTAATGTATAATGTATTTGTAAAATAATAGCTACCAACAAATTTATACTTCATATTTTAACAGGAGGTTAAGAAAATATGTTAATACTTAACACTCAAAGATTATGTATCTCTGCTTTAGATGAACATAATCTTAAACTTTCAATAATCAATTTTAATAAAATGGAAAAAAAAATTATACCTAACCATTACTTACAGAAATATAGGCATTAGAGAAAAAAATGTTTATAAAATAAGATTAGATGATGTTAAAAAAAATTCTAAAAATTATATGTGGTATACAACTTGGATTATAATTCTAAAATCAGAAAATAGATTTGTTGGACATATAATGCTAAAGGGTTACCCTAATAAAAACGGAGAAGTTACAATAGGATATTGGATGCAAGATAATTATAGATGCAATGGATATATGCATGAAGCATTAGAAGAAATTACACAGTGGATATTTTTAAATTCTGATGTCAAATGTGTTATTGCCGATACGCTAAAGGAAAATATACCCTCACAGAATTTACTCAAAAAAATTGGTATGGTATTTTACAAAGAAGATGATGAATGCTTTTGGTGGAAATTAAAAAGAAAAGCTGCCTTAAATATATAATTTATATTTAAGACAACTTATCCTTTATTTTAACCTAAGATTATTTTTTACCTTCTATATAAGCTTTATCAAAGTATATATTTCCAAGTGCATTTACTCTTACGCCTTTAACATAGTCTTTTATTCCCTTTGTTTGAGTATAGTAATATATAGGAATAATAGGCATATCTGCCATTAAAACATCTTCTGCTTGGTGCATTAAATCAAGTCTCTTGTTAGCATCTGCTTCTTTCTTTGCATCATTAACTAACTGATCGTATTTTGGACTATTATATCCAACCTCGTTGTTAGGAGAATCTGATACAAATATATCTAAGAATGTCATTGGATCAGCATAATCAGCAGACCATGCCCCCCTTGCAATCTCATATTTCAAATCAGTTCTTGTTGCTTGGAATACCTTCCATTCTTGACTTTGAAGTTCAACATTTACACCAATCTTCTTCCACATATCTTGAATTGCTTGATATAATTCTTTATTTCCAGCACTTTCTGGGTTATAAAGTACTACGAGTTGTGGCAATCCTTGACCATCTGGGTATCCAGCTTCAGCTAATAACTTCTTAGCTTGTTCTACATCACCCTTTGGTTCAAAATATTTCTTACTAGCAAAATCTTTTCCATCTGCCCCAATAATTCCATTTGGTACAAAACTAAAAGCAGGAATTTGACCAGTCTTAAGTACGTTCTCAACAATTGATGGTCTGTCTATAGCAAGAGCTAATGCTTGCCTAACCTTTACATTACTTAATACTTTAGCAGCATTTGGATCTACTTCCTTAGCTTTATCTGAAACATTAATATCAACATATCCAGTTCCTAAATTAGGGAATGTAGTAGCCGTCTTATCTTTTACAGCTTGTTGAACTTCTGCTGTTGGAACAGAATCTACCATGTCAAATTGACCTGATTTATAACTTGCCCATGCTGATGTATCTTCAGCAACAAGCTTCATTGTTAATTTATCAAGCTTAACATCATCTTTTGCTTCATAATTTTCATTTTTTTCTAATACAATTTGGTCTTTCATCTTATAATCGGTAAATTTGAAAGGTCCATTTGAAACTAAAGTTTTAGCATCAGTTGCCCAATCTTTATTGTTTTCAACAATCTTTTGATCTACTGGGAAATATGTTGGAGTAGCTGTTAATTCTAAGAAATATGAACATGGTGCAGCTAAAGTAACTACTAATGTAGTATCGTCAGTTGCCTTAACTCCAACTTGGTCTGCAGTTCCTTTTCCTGTATTATATTCATCTGCTCCCTTAAGATATAATAATTGGAATGAATACACAGATGCTGTCTTAGGATCTAATACTCTTTTCCATGCATATTCAAAATCACTTGCCTTAACTGGATCTCCATTTGACCATTTAAGATCTTTCTTTAGATGGAAAGTGTATGTTAACTTATCATCAGATATATCCCACTTTTCAGCTTGCCCTGGAATTGCCTTATCCTTATCATCTAACTTAGCTAACCCTTCAAAAGCATTTACTGCTACAATAGACCCATCAACTGCTTGATTTAATCCTGGATCTAAAGTCTTTGGATCAGATCCTAAATTATAAACTAATTCTTGTTTGTTTGCAGTTGCAGCCTTATCAGAAGTCTTAGAACCACAACCAGCTAATACTGTAAGTCCAAGTGTTGTTGCTAAAGCTACTGCACATAATTGTTTTACTTTGCTTGTTTTCATTGATATTTCCCCCTTGATATTAATTATTTATTATATAATAACTGTCTAAGTTGCTATTGCTAAAACTTCTTAACAGTGTACTATTCAATTTAATTTCATTAATTTAATTGCTCTTGCATTTATTAATCATACAAATGACATGCTACAAAATGTCCTTGTTTAACTTCCTTTAATTCAGGATCAATTTCTGAACAAATTGGCTTTGCATATTTGCATCTACCTTTAAATCTACATCCTGGCGGTGGATCTATTGGCGATGGAATATCCCCTTCTAAAACTATTCTTTTGTTATTTTTAGCCACCTCTGGATCTGGTATTGGCACTGCAGAAAGTAATGCTTGGGTATATGGATGTAATCCTTCTGAATATACTTTATTACTTTCTCCCTTTTCAACCATTCTTCCAAGGTACATAACTCCTATGTGAGTTGATATATGTTTAACCATTGAAAGGTCATGCGCTATAAATAAATAAGTTAAGCCTAACTCTTCTTGAAGTTCTTCAAGCATATTTATAACTTGGGCTTGAATTGAAACATCAAGGGCTGATATTGGCTCATCACAAACTATTAATGATGGCTCTACAGCTAATGCCCTTGCTATACCTATTCTTTGTCTTTGTCCTCCTGAGAATTCATGAGGATATCTATTTATATGGTCACTTGCAAGTCCAACTTTTGATAGAAGACTTCTTATTCTTTCTGTTCTTGCTTCCCCTGTTAATAATTTATGAATATCAATAGCTTCTCCAATTATATCTCCAACAGTCATTCTTGGATTTAAAGATGCATATGGATCTTGGAAAATCATTTGCATTTCTTTTCTTAAAGGAACCATTTCTTTAACTGAATTTTTTGTTATGTCTTTTCCATTAAATATTATTTGACCAGCTGTTGGTTCATAAAGCTTTAATATTGTTCTTCCTGTAGTTGTCTTACCACAGCCAGATTCACCTACAAGCCCTAAAGTTTCTCCTCTTTTAATTATAAATGAAACTCTATCTACTGCTTTAACATAACTTTTCCCTTTAAATAAGCCCTTATTTGCAGGGAAGTATTTACATAAGTCTTTAACTTCTAAAATTATATCTTTATTAGCTTCCACTACTTTATCCTCCTTATAGGTGATTCAACTTTTGGTGCATCTTCATGACATAACCAGCATGCTGCATTATGTTTTTCTCCTACTCCAAATAGTGGAGGCTGCTTTTGAAGACAAACCTTCATTGCATAATCGCATCTAGCTGCGAATGGACACCCAACTGGTGGATTTAATAAATCTGGTGGTTGTCCTTCAATTGGAATAAGTTTTTCTTTAACATCTTCCTTAGGATTTGGAACACTTCTTAAAAGTCCCCAAGTATAAGGATGTTTTCCTCTGTAGAATATATCTTCTGTAGTTCCTGTTTCTACTATTATTCCACCATACATTACATTTATTTTAGTACATACATCTGCAACAACTCCCAAATCATGAGTTATTAATATAATTGCAGTATCAAGCTTTTGTTTTAAATCCTTCATTAAATCTAAGATTTGAGCTTGAATTGTAACATCTAATGCTGTTGTTGGCTCATCAGCTATAATAAGCTTTGGTTCGCAGATTAAACTCATAGCTATCATTGCTCTTTGTCTCATACCACCTGAAAATTCATGAGGATATTGCTTCATTCTCTTTTCTGGACTTGGTATTCCAACTAAGTTAAGCATCTTTATTGCTTCTTTTCTAGCTTCTGCCCTGCTAATTTTTCTATGCTTTAATAGGGGCTCCATTAATTGGTCTCCTATTGTATAAACTGGATTTAATGATGTCATAGGATCTTGGAATATCATTCCTATATCATTTCCTCTTATAGCTTCCATTTCCGATTCTTTAACATTTGAAATATCCTTACCATTAAAGTTTATTTCTCCGCCTGCAAGTCTTCCGTTGTCAGCTAATAATCTCATAATTGACATCATAGTAACACTTTTACCACAACCTGATTCTCCAACTATACCTAATGCTTCTCCCTTTTCTAGGTAAAATGATACACCTCTTACTGCATGCACTTCACCAGCACTAGTTTTAAAGGAGGTTTGTAAGTTTTTTACATCCAATAACTTTTCCATTTTCTTTCTTCCTCCTATCTCTTGTTCTTAGGATCTAATGCTTGGCTTAATCCATCACCAAAAAGGTTAAAGCATAATATAATTACACAAATTAGTACTGCTGGAAATACTAATTGATATGGATATGTATAAATACCTTCCATAGCTTCATTGGCTAATGTACCAAGAGATGCTCTTGGCGCTGCAATTCCAAGACCAATAAAGCTTAAAAACGCTTCAGTAAATACCGCTTCTGGAATTAATAATGTTAATGTAACCATTATTGATCCAATACAGTTTGGAATTAAGTGTCTTATTAATATTCTAGCATTTGATGCACCTAATGATTTTGCAGCAAGAACAAATTCTTGTTGCTTTAGCTGAAGTATATCGCCTCTTACTATTCTCGCCATTCCAATCCAATATGATATTGATAATGCTAATACAATTGTAAGAAGACCGCTTCCTCCACTCCCTGGCTTATTTAAAATAGCCATAAATATTATTACATAGATAGTCAATGGAATTGAATATAATATATCTACTATTCTCATTAATATATTATCTACTATCCCTCCAAAGAAACCAGCTATTCCTCCATATATTACACCAATAAATAAGTTAATTACTGCTGCTAAAACTGCAATAAGTAATGAGTATCTTGCTCCATAAAAATTTCTTACAAATAAATCTCTTCCAAGATTGTCAGTTCCAAACCAATGCTCTGCTGAAGGTTTTAAATAAGTTTGTGATAAATCATTTGCTGCATAATCATATTTAGATAACATTGGAACTAAAATAGCTGCCACAATAACTACTACAATCACTATTAATGATATTATAGCCATTTTATCCCTTTTCAATCTAGTCCATGCATCTTTCCAATAACCAACATTGGGCCTAACTGCTACTTTAACTTTCTTTTCTTCTTCACTTAGAGGAGTAAACAAGTCCTTTTCTATTTTCATTTGATTTTCCATTCTTCTTTCCCTCCACTAAACTTCTGCATCTTGTAATTTTATTCTTGGATCAATTACCACATATAATATATCTACAAAAAAATTGAAAAATATTAGCATTGAACAATAGAACACTGTTACTCCAAGTAACATAGTATAATCTCTATTAGAAACTGTTTGTACAAATTCATTACCAAGTCCAGGAATAGCAAAAATTTTCTCTGTAATAAAACTTCCTGTTAACACGCCTGCCACTAATGGCCCAACATATGTAACTATTGGAATTAACGCATTTCTTAATGCATGTTTAAATATAATTGTACTTTTACTTAACCCTTTAGCCTTAGCTGTTCTCATGTAATCAGCTTTTAATACATCTATTAACTTACTTCTTGTAAGTCTTGTAATAAATGATAATGACGATGCTGATAACGCTATACATGGCATTACATAATTCTTCCAATCACTAAATCCTGTTGCTGGCAATAATCCAAACTGAACTGCTAGGAAATATATTAAAACTGCACCTATTACAAAACTTGGTATAGTCGTACATAGGGTTGCATAAAATACCACTAACTTATCAGGCCATTTTCCATTTTTAAGTGCTGCAAGTACTCCAAGTAATATACCACCTATTAATGCTACAGTTACTGCTACAATCCCTATTTTACCAGATGCTGGAAATGATTTTTCTATAGTATCTGCTACTCCTCTTCCTTGGAAAACCATTGATTCACCCAGATCTCCATGAACTAAATTATTCATATACATTGTATACTGTTCTAATAAAGGTTTATCAATTCCATACTTCGCTTCCATATTCGCCTTAACTTGAGGTGTTAGCTTGTCCCCATCAAATGGGCCTCCTGGCATAAGTCTCATTAGAAAAAATGTTATTGTTATTACAACCCATATTGTTAACAGGCTTGTAAAAAATCTTTTTCCAATATATTTTAACATGTATTCCTCTCCTTCTTTTTTATTGTTATTTGTAGTATGTATATATATTAATTTATTTTTAATTTGATATCAATTATTTTTTGTACTGATCGGTATACAGGAAGCGCTTTCATTTTTCAAAAAAAGACACTTAATATACTAATGGAGTCATCAAACAAGAATATATGTCTGATAACTCCGTTGTTATCTTAATTTACCGAAATTTAATTTTTTTAGAATAAAATTTAATTTATTCTTAATACAATACCAATATAATAATATTTTTATTTATATATGTCAATATTTTATTTGAAATCGTTAAAATAAAACTTAGTAATTATTAACACTAGCCTCACCTTTGTTTTCCACAAAACTACGGACAAGTTTCTCCAACTTTTGTTCATCCATTCCATATTGACTTAGAGATTTCTTGGTAATCAAACTATCTAATAAATTCTCTATTTCATCATATACTATATCTTCAGCACACTCTAATACGCCAGCTAAGAATCTATTTAATTCTCTAATATCTTTATTTTGATCTATTTTTTGATATACCTTAAACATCTTCGTAAATATTATATAGGTTGCTTCACTATAAGGTACATTACATACTGAACTTAACGAGTGACTCATTTCATAAACCTCTGCACATCCTGCATTTCCAAATGCAATTCCAGAATAGTTACTTGCCAAAAGAAAATCTTCTAATATCTCATATCTCGCTTCTCTTCCTTCTTTCACAATTTTTTTATAACCCTTAAGGATTATTTCTATAGCCTTTAATGAAAATATCCTTGTGTGTGTAGTTGCTCTAGGCGATAAGTATGATTCAAAAGCTTGAATAAATGCTCCAATAGAGCTAGTTACAAATACTTCAAATGGTAGAGATTGCAATAATTCAGGTATTATTATAGCACTATCTGCGTATAATTCATCTGTAGAAAGATCTATTTTAACCTTCTTTGCTTTTAATTCTAAACTAGAAATGTTAGTAACTTCACTTCCAGTTCCACATGTGGTAGGAACTAAAACCAATTCTTTTTCTTTTATTATTTCTAGTTTGTGCTGATACAACTCCTCTATTGGTAAAATTCCCCCTAATGCAAATAGCTTTCCAATATCTAAAACAGATCCACCTCCAATGGCAATAACTCTTTCATAAGATACTCTTTTAACATTTTCATGCATAGCTTCAATCATTTCATCAGAAGGCTCACCATTTCCATAGTTATCCTTAAATAAGACTGCCGCTTCATTAACATTATATTTTAAATAGTTATTATATAACTTTTTATTTGTAATAATTAGATCATCTTTCCCGATTCTAAATTCCCTACAAAAAGTTCTGCAATCGTCATATTTATATATTGTTGGATTTAACATTAATTGTTTCATAAGCACACGATCTCCTCACTTTGGAAAAGGTGCTATATACATTATATAGCACCTTTGTTTATAAAATATTATATATTAAACTCTTTTTTTGTATCTTCTAACGCCGCATCCATTCTTTCAATTACATTATCCATGTCTTCCTTTGAAATAACTGCTGCCGGCTCAAAGCGAATACACTTAGCATTTACTAATGTACCTGCTGTCATTACTCCTCTTTGAAACATTCCTTTAGCAACGGAATATCCCACATCACTTTCACAAAATTCTACTGCTAGCATAAGGCCAATTCCCCTTACTTCATTTATTACTGTAGGGTATTTCTTCCATAGACTTTCTAGTTCTGCTTTTAAATATTCTCCCTTTTCTTTACATTGTCCAGGAACATCATTTTCTAACATGTATTTTATTGTTGCAATGGCTGCTGAACAACAAACTGGATTTCCACCAAAAGTTGGTGACCCTAATAACCATGGATTATCTATCAATTCTTCTGTCCACATCTTTGGCCTGCATATAATACCTGTTATCGGCATAATTCCACCACCAAATGCTTTACCAAAGGTCATAATATCAGGTACTACTTCTTCTGCCTCACATCTCCACATGGTTCCGGTTCTACCCATCCCAGTTTGAATTTCATCAAAAATTAATGCTACTCCATATTCATCACATATTTTACGAACTTCCTTTAAGTATCCTTCTGGTGGAACAATTATTCCCGCTTCACCTTGTATTGGTTCTAATATAACAGCTGCAACCTTTTCTCCTACTGCATAAAGATTCCCTATAGCCTTCCTCATATCTTCTGCATTCCCATATTCCACATGCTGCACTTGTTGAACCATTGGTGTATATGGTACTCTATAAGTGCTTTTTCCTCCCATTGAAACAGCACCCATTGATTTACCATGGAAAGCTCCAACGGTTGAAATATACCATCTTCCACCTGTAGCAATCCTTGCAAGCTTTAATGCCATTTCTACTGCTTCTGCTCCTCCATTAGTAAAGAAACAGTATTCTAAATCTCCTGGTGTAATATCTGCAACTGCTTTTGCAAGATATCCTCTTAATGGATCTAATAATTCTTGTGAATGTAAGGCTTGATGATCAAGCTGTGCCTTTACAACATCAAGTATCTCATCATTTCTATGTCCACATGTATAAATTCCGAAACCGCCTAGACAATCGATAAATTCTTCTCCATACAAGCCTGTACAATAAGCTCCTTTATCAGACCATTCTACAACTGCTGCATTTGTTGACACTGACTTTCTATATTTAAGCCAGCCTGGACTCACATAATTGTCAAAATAATTTACGGTATCTTTTGTAATTTGCTCCTTTTCACCATTTGTTAGTTCATTACTTTTAATATATCCTACGACTCTTTTTAAATCTTCAATAACTTGATTTTTTTCTCCCATAATAGTACTTCCTTTCTAAAATTGAAACGGCATATTATCTTGATTTTCTAATCAATAATACGCCGTTGTATTTAATCTATTTCTTTTATTAATATTATTATAAATTAAATTAATCATTAAATACAATTCTCTGAATGTATGGTTCTTGCATTATTTTAAAAGTATTTATACTACTTTATAAGTACCTTTTTTCTTCTTTAGTATCTGCTTAGGCACATTAATACTTAGCATTAATGGAAATATATACATTATATATTACTTGTGATAGACTATTCTTAACAAGCACGATGTATATATTACGGTTTTTGATTTCACTACTTTTAACATAATTGCAGAGAGGTGTTATATGCAAAATAATGAATTTCTCTTAATAAATAATATAATTTATCAAATATATAGCATTCCAGATTTTGATACTATGAAAATCACTTTCTTAAACCTACTGAAAATGTTAATTCCTAATACTGCTTCAAGCATTTTAATGGCTGATCATACTAATTCAAAGAATTTAGTTTGCGATCCTATTTGCGTACCTGAGGTTTATTCAGATACTGAAAAAAACTATCTTTTAAATGAAGATGAGGATTATACCCGCTGGGTTATGCTAAGTGGTCAATGTTTACTTATCCGCGAAAGTGATTTAATGCCTGAAGAAGAAAGAATAAAAACAACACTTTATAAAAAATGCTATGAACCCTTTGGACTTCATTATTCATTGCAATTAAACCTTGTATATAATGATTTGTTCTTGGGTGTAATTACAATTTATCGAAAAAAGGAAGAGAGAGATTTTAGCTCTGATGAAATGTTTATTATAAAAGCCTTTAGTGACCATCTTAACCTTCGTTTCTATGAGTATTATACAAAGGATTCAAAAAATTCTTCTAGCACATCTTATTCACTTGCAAATCTTGCTTCACAATATAATTTAACAAATCGTGAAGTAGAAGTTTTACAATTAATCTTTCAAGATATGGATAATGATCAAATTGCAGACAAGCTTTTCATAAGTGGATACACACTAAAAAAACACATTCAAAACTTATACCGTAAATTCAATGTGTCTACCAAATGGAATTTATTAAAATTTAGAGATAAATAATTACTGAAATACCGATGAAATATTAGAAAGACATTAAGGAATTATAATTAAATTTAGGCACATAAAAATAGTGAACCGAAATCTATGATTTTGTGTGAATTCTCTTACTCAGCAATCGTATGCGAGTCGAGCTTCCCATGATTGAAAATAGGCTGGCAAATAGACTTGCTATTTATTTGAATTTATCTTAAGTAAATAGATTCATCAGAAATAAGTAACATGTTGTTTGCAGTGTTTCATTAGGAATTTAGATGGTGTGATTCTTGAACATAAGTTGTCCCAAACAGCTTGTTCAAAGCTTGTCTTTGAGACAAGCCGTTTGGGACAACTTATGTTTTTAGAATCACCCATCTAAATTCCTTAGAAACCGAAAACAACATGTTACTTATTTCGATAAGCTATTCTCTTAATGCTCATACCAGCCAATTGGGCCTGGTGTTAGATTGATGTTTATTTGTTTTATTTCTTGATATTCTTCTAGGCCATGAACACCTAATTCTCTGCCATATCCACTCATCTTGTATCCGCCCCAAGGCGCTTCATTGAAGGTTGGATTATAGCAGTTGATCCATGTAATACCTGCTCTAATTTCTTTTATTACTTTTAAAGCTCTAGTTCCATCTGAAGTAAATACTGCACCAGCTAAGCCATATACTGTATCATTAGCCAAAGCTATAGCTTCTTCTTCAGTTTTGAAAGTTTGAATTGTTACTACTGGTCCGAAAATTTCTTCCTTTACAATAGTCATATCTGAAGTACAGTTATCAAATATAGTTGGTCTAACATAATAACCATCAGCACATTCTTCTTCTGTATATCTCTCCCCACCACAAACTAAAGTCGCACCTTCTTTTTTACCTATTTCTATATATTTTAATACAGTCTCCATATGCTCTTTTGAAACTAATGGTCCCATATCAGGATTGTTTACTGGATTACCTATAGTCATTGCATTCGCTTTTTCAGCAAGACGTTCTACAAATTTATCTTTAATTGATTCTTCAATGATAATACGCGAACCAGCTGAACAAACTTCACCTTGATTAAAGAAAATACCAACCATAGCCCATTCCACTGCACCTTCAAAATCTGCATCTGCAAAAATAATGTTTGGTGATTTTCCTCCAAGTTCTAATCCAACTTTTTTAAGATTCCCTACTGCAGCTCTTGCTATACCTTGTCCAACTTCTGTGCTTCCTGTAAAAGTAACCATATCAACATCTTTGCTTTCTGCTATTTCCTGCCCAACAGTTCCTCCTGAACCTAATACTAAGTTTACACATCCATTGGGAAGTCCAACTTCATCAAATACTTCAAATAATGCAATTGTAGATAATGGTGTATTTGAACTTGGTTTAAATACTACACTATTTCCTGCTGCAATTGCTGGTGCAAGCTTCCAAATAGCCATTAAAAATGGATAATTCCATGGTGTGATTTGCCCACATACACCTACTGGTTCATGAACTGTATACGAATGCATTTGCCCAAAACCATCATTTACATCATAAACTCCGCCATATGGCTTTGTTATTAGTCCAGCATAATATCTAAAGCAATGAATTCCATCATCAATATCACCTTCTGCTTCACGAAGAGGTTTCCCATTATCTATAGTATCAAGCATTGCAAATTTATCTCTTTTTTCTACTATCTTGTCTGCAATCTGTAAAAGAATATCTGCACGAGCCTGAGCATTCATTCTTCTCCATTCACCTTTTCCATAAAACGATTCCTTTGCAGCTGCAATTGCAAGTCTAGTATCTTCTATTCCACCTTCTGTTGTTTTAGCTATTACTTGACCATTGGCTGGATTTATAACCTCTCTTGTTTTTTTAGAAATTGCTTCCACCCATTCTCCATTGATATACATCTTTTTTACTTCCATAATTTTTCTTCCTCTCATTCTATTTATATTAGGCATATTCTGAAGAATATATATGGTAATATTGTTAAGAATATATATTCTTATATTCTTCAGATTATCTACGGTAAACCATATTAGAGATTACCACTTCCACAATCCACACTTATCCTTAATAATTCTTCCAGCCTTTACGTCTAAAACTTCTTTTCCCTTTACCGTCATAACTCCATTCACAAATACATATTCTATTCCTTCTGGTCTTGCATCAGTATGTCCAAAGCATGGATACTCTGCTTTATCGCATATAACCTCTGCATCAAATACTAAAATATCTGCATCTGCTCCAATTTCAATAACTCCTTTATTATTTAACCCTAAGCGTTTAGCAGGCAAATAAGTACATCTACTAATAACCTCTATCAGGTTAATCCTATTCTGTTCTCTTACCATAGTTCTAAAAAACTTTGGATATGTGCCAGCATCTTGTGGATGCCCCGGAATCCCATTATCATACATCGTTCCCGCATCTGTCGATACCATCATATAAGGCTTCTCTAGAATCTCAAATACTTCATATTCTCTGCCTACCATACCTATTCCAGTATCATCTGGACAATCTTTTCTAAGTTCTTCATACATTTCTTTAGTTAATCTTTGACCTCTATATTTTCCTGTTCCAGCAATTAAACTGCTATAATCACATCCCCATTTCTCTATACACCCTTCGTCAAAAACAGCACTTCCAATAGATGTTGCAAAGCCACTATACAAACCACTATCTACTGATATATCCAAACCTTCCTTTAATGCTTCATCAATCATATAAAGCGCCTCAGTTGCCATGCCCATTCCGAATTGATAAATCAAATGTGAAATATTTACTGCTGCTCCTGTCTTCCTCGTTATATCAATGGCTTCTCTTAAAGTAGAAAGTCCACCATAGCAGTCTGATCTTGTATGAATAGATACTAACTTTCCATACTTGGCTGCAATCTTTGCCAATTCTAAAACTTCTTTTAAAGAGCTTCCCGGCACATATTCAAGCCCGAAAGATAACCCGCTAACGCCAATAGCAAAAGCTTTCTCTAAAATCTCTTTCATTCTCTCAATTTCTTCATCACTTGCTGCTTTATAACGATCAATTATTCCAACTTGTTCTCTTAAAGCAGTATGACCAATTTGTTCTACCTGATTAATTAAAAAAGCTTCATACTTATCATAAAATTCCTCAAAGTTCTTTGGAGATATTCCACAATTTCCATTATAAACTGTCGTTACTCCCATAGCCGCCATTACCTTTGCACAATCTAAATTTCCTTCAACATGGGCATGAATATCTATAATTCCTGGACATACTATTTTTCCTTTAACATCCACTTCAATATCCCCATATATGTCTTCTCTTGTTATAGAACTTATTTTCCCATCTGATATTCCAATATTTCCAATGGTACTCCTTGAACGTTTTGGATCAATTATAGTACCGTTTTTTATAACAACATCATACTTCATCTTTAATACACCTTTTTTCATACAAACAATCATGCTTTATTAGCTTTCAATCTTTTAACTTGAAATGAAGTATTAATAATTATAATTGTAATAGTAATAAGCATTATTACTGTAGATAACGCATTTACTTCTGGAGTTACCCCTGTCTTTACCATGGAGAAAATCTTAAGGGGTAAAGTTGTACTTCCTGGTCCTGTTGTAAAGAAGCTGATTACTACATCATCTATAGATAATGAAAAAGCTAACATAGCACCTGATAAAACTCCTGGCATTATAAGCGGAAGCGTTACTCTCCAAAATGTCACAATCCTATTTGCCCCTAAGTCCATTGCAGCCTCTTCTAAAAATTTATCAAAACCGGCAAGTCTGGCTCTAACAGTTATTACAACAAACGGTATGCTGAAGGTAATATGAGATAAAGTTAAGCTTATTAAACCTAACGGAATACTTAAGATTGAATATATTGAAAGTAATGCAATACCAAGTACTACCTCTGGAATTACTATAGGAATATATAACAGTTTATCTATTATACTTCGCCCTTTAAATCTATACTTACTTAATCCAATAGCACCAATAGTTCCTATAATTGTTGAAACAACAGTACTTACAACTCCAATAATCAAAGTGTTTGTAAGTGCCTCCATCAAAGTTCTGTTTTTAAAGAAACTTCCATACCATTGAAGTGTAAAACTTTCGAAAACTATATTTAACTTTGAAGTATTGAATGAAAAAATAATTACATAGAGAATAGGAAGATATAAAAATAGAAACACAAGAAATATATAAATATTTTTTAATACCTTCGATGTATTTTTTTTCTGCGTCTTTGTCATTTATATCCCTCCTAAATCATCCATATTACCACCTGATTTTTGATACAACCACACAAGAATCAATGTAATTACTATTAAGAATATTGAAATCGCTGAACCTAATGGCCAATTTCTCGCAGTTATAAATTGATTTCTTATAATGTTACCTATTACCTGAGTTTTGCTTCCTCCAAGTATATCTGTAACAAAGAAATATCCTAAAGATGGAATAAACACTAAAATACTTCCTGCAAATATTCCCGGCATTGTAAGTGGTAATGTAACTCTAAAAAATGCAGTTGCAGGTTTTGCTCCCAAATCACTACAAGCTTCTAACAAAGACTTATCTAATTTTTCAATTGAGCTGTATAGAGGCAAAATCATAAATGGCAGCAACATATAAACAAGACCTATCATAACTCCAGTAGTGTTATATACCAATTCCAGGGGCTGGTGAATTAACCCTAACCTTAACAATATTGAATTAAGAATGCCATCTTTGCGAAGTATATTAATCCATCCAAAAAGCCTGATTAATGAGCTGACTAAAAAAGGTACTATTACCATTGCCATAAAAACAGTCTTTTTTACAGTTGTCTTTTGAGCTATAAAATAAGTAAATGGATAAGCAACTAAAATACATATTATAGTTGTAAATATTGAAATCAAAAGGGATTCTCCAAATACCTTTAAATATAACGGATCAAATACTTGTTTAAAGTTTTCTAACGTAAATCCAATCTTAACTCCACCATTTGGATCTTTATTCATGAAACTCATAGCAAAAACATATATAAACGGAATTGCTACTAATAAAATCATCCATATCGACACCGGACCAACAGTTGTAATAAGAGGTAAATTTACTTTTTTTCTTTTATTCATTTAAATACCTCCTTACTTTATTTCATTTTCTGCTGTAAATACTGGATTATCAACAACGCTGAATACTTCCTGGCTTTGTGATTTAACAACAACTGCATCTTCTTTTTCCCAATATACATATATCTCAGAACCTACCGGTAGCAATTCTACCTTTGGAGTCGTGTTCATTTTGACTTCCATTCCTGTAGGAAGCATAATAATTGTCTTATTCACATTTCCAATATAAACATGTTCTTTAACTTTTCCTACAAGAGTAAATCCCTCCACTGTTTCTTTAGATAATTTTATATTTTCCGGCCTTACTAAAACATAAATTATTTCATTATTCTCTACTTGTGAATCGATTGCTGATGCACTACCAGTTTCTAATTTAACTTCTAGAATATCATTTTTAAGCTTATTTGCAACACCATAAAAAATATTTGACTCTCCAATGAAATCTGCTACAAATTTAGATTTTGGTTTTTCATATATTTCTTTTGGTGTTCCTATCTGCTCTAAATTACCACCATACATAATTGCAATTCTATCACTCATAGTAAGTGCTTCTTCTTGATCATGTGTAACATAAATAAATGTAATTCCAAGCTTCTTTTGAAGACGCTTTAATTCAAATTGCATTTGTTTTCTTAATTTCAAATCTAAAGCTCCTAATGGTTCATCTAGCAACAAAACCTTTGGCCTATTTATAAGAGCTCTTCCTATGGCAACTCTCTGCTTTTGTCCCCCTGATAATTGATCTGGCTTTCTATTTTCAAATCCTACTAATTGTACTAGCTCGAGGATCTCTGTAACACGCTTTCTAATTTCTGCTTTGCTTACTTTTTTCACTGTTAATCCAAAAGCTAAATTATCATAAATAGTCATATGGGGAAATAAAGCATAGTTTTGAAACACTGTATTTACTTCACGCTCATAGGGTTCAGTATTTTGAATTTCTTCACCTTCAATGTAAATATTTCCGATTGTAGGTGTTTCAAAACCTGCTATCATCCTCAAGGTTGTGGTTTTACCACAACCCGATGGGCCAAGCATAGTTAAAAACTCGCCTTTTTTTATCTCAAGAAATAGATTTTTAACTACATGATTATCTCCATATTTTTTGTTTACATTGTCTATTTTTACGATAACCTCAGACATTTCATCCCCTCCAAAGTTCTTATTTTTCTATAGTCTAGCCTTTAAATTTTGTCCATAAGTCAACTACCTTTGATACATTATCTCCAATATCAACTAGTCCTTGACTCTTTTTCATTTCTGCTTCAGGAATATTTTCAATTGTATTGTTTTTAAAATCATCTCCTAAAACATCTCTCGCTGCTTTATTAGGATTTACATATGGGAAGCTTTTAGAAATAGTTGCACTTACTTGTGGATCTAAAATGTAATTCATAAATAGGTCTGCATTTTCAGGATTTTTAGCTCCATTTGTTTTCATCATCATATCAAATGTGAAATAAATACCTTCCTCTGGATATACAACTTTAATTGCTGGATTTTGTTCAGCTGCTAATGCACATTCGCCGCCATAAACAAGCCCCAATGAACATTCACCATTTAATAATAATGTTTTTGGACTATCTCCATTAAAAGCATGGATATTTGGCTTTAATTGTGTTAAATAATCTTCTGCCTTTTTTAATCCTTCATCACTTGTGTCATTTATCTTGTAACCATTTGCCATTAACGCTACACCAACAATTGGTCTTGCATCTTCAACAACAACCATTGTATCTTTATATTTAGGATTTAATAAATCTTTATATGATTTTATATCATCTTTAATCTTATCTGTATTAACTGCAATTAGGATGCTTGTACCTAAATAAGGGATGCTATATTCGCCCTTAGGATCATTTGCTTCATGTAAATATTGTTCATCAAGGTTTTTATAATTTTCTATTTTACTTGTATCAACTTTTTGGATTAAATCTTGAGATTTTAATGTTTGAATATCTTGTGCTGGTCCAATGATCATGTCATAGGTTCCTTTAGCTCCTGACTTCATCTTTGCAAGCATTTCATCGGGATCAGTAAATGTAGTTAAATTAACTGTAACTCCGTACTTATCTTCAAAGCCTTTTATTACATCATCTGGTAAATATTCTGACCAACAGATAACATTTAATTCTTTACTTCCACTTGAGCTTGAACTGCTTGAATCTCCGCTCTCAGCTGGTTTTGAACTTGAACCACACCCTGCTAAACTCACTGTTAACATAGCTCCCATCATCATAACTGCCATAAACTTCTTTATTGTTTTCTTAATCATATAACTCACTCCTCTTAATAAAATAACTTCTAGAATTTTAGCAACTTCCTATTAATTCATATTCAAAAAGGCGCATAAAGATATTCGTCTCTTTATGCGCCTTTGCATATAAATATTTATATTATAAAGCTTTATTTCCTCTTTCACCTGTTCTAATACGAACAGCTTGTTCTATATTTCTAACAAATATTTTACCATCTCCAACATTACCAGTACCAACCTTATCTATTACTGCTAGAAATATATCTTCCAAAATATCATCTTCTACTACTGCTTCAACCTTGATTTTGGGTAATAAATTAATATTTGTCTTTAATCCCTTAATTTGATTTACCCCTTCTAACGAACCTCTTTGAGTTCCACATCCCATGGCTGTTGAAATTGTCATTCCACCACAATGATATTCATCTAAAATGCTTTTAACAATTTCCAGCTTTTCAGGCCTGATTATTAATACTATTTCCTTCATAAAATCTCTCCTCTCTATATTATTAAACTATAAAAACATATTGGTTAAAATTTATCAACTACTTCTTGTGAATAATATACTATCAAAATCTTTTTATATCAATTGTCCTAAAACACCATTTTAATTATACTTTTTAATATATAAATACTTATAAATGAGTATATTTATTCTTTTTCTCTGATCATTTTAAATAATTGAACTCTATTTTTAATATCTAATTTCCTATAAATATTTAATACATGCTTTTTTAATGTATTATTAGTAATGCATAATTTATTACTAATCTCATTATTCTCTAATCCATTCATAAGTTCATATAATACAGATTCTTCTCTCTTAGTCAAACTATAAATATCTGCACATTGAGATATAGATATCTTTTTATCTTCAAATAAATTATTATTTAGATCTTGATATAGTCTAAAAGCCAAATGTTCCTTTATCATATCTAGTACAAAAGAATCTTCATATACAAAGTCATCTTTCCCTTTTAATCTAAAAAAACATACTACACCGACAAATTGACTTTTGTGGGCTAATATCATATTTAATGTATGATGCCAATTGTTAGGCTCAAAATATTTTTTATAATATTCTGTTTCCATTCTCTTTTGTTCCGAAATAATATCACTTTCCCTATATACCTTACTTTTTCCACCAAACATGAGTCCCCTGCTATAGTCTATTCCGTCGTATTTATCCATGTAATCCTCATCCACTTTAGGTTTGTAGTTATAGAAAACTGGATTAGTCAAAGTATGACTATTTAATTTTGAGGCAATATAAAAATCAGCACTATCAAAATCAAGAATTAATGCCATTTGAGTAAGGAAATTTTTTCTCATAGTAACAGTATCCTCAATAGAATTAATTTGATAAACAATATTATTAATAACCATCCAGTCATTTGTTTCTAAACTACGCATACCTTAAAACTTCCTTTCTACTTAACTATCTGTGATTAAATAAAAAAGCATATGCAAATCTCTACTAGCAGAGTCTTACATATGCCTCGTTGCCTATATACTGGTATTTTAATATTATTTTACTATTACATTTAATTTCTTTCAATATTATCATTTGATTATTTTTTATACTAATCTACTCCTTTAGGAGTAGATTTAAAGTATCCCTTATACAATTTAAAATTTTAATTTTCATCATCAAAATATAATACTGATTCAGTTTCCCTACAGTACTTAACACACATACATTGTGCCAATTTCCTTGGACATTTGTAACATAAACAAGTTAAATCTTTTCCGTCACATCTTTCCCTTTTTAACTCTACACAATCTCCACAGTTTACTCCATTTCCTGCTGGCATAATAATACGATCACTCCTCTAATTTCTAATTTACTATTTCAATCTTAACTCAAAGTTCACAAATGTCAAATCATATACCATAAAGTATAGATAGACTTATGTGGTAATTCTTAAATTTGACTTATGTTGAATTTAAATAGTAATTATAACTAAATTTAAGTAAATAGATGCATCAGAAATAAGTAACATGTTGTGTGCAGTGTTTCATTAGGAATTTAGATGGTTGTGATTCTTGAACATAAGTTGTTCCAAAAAGCTTGTTCAAAGCTTGTCTTTGAATCAAGCTTTTTGGGTACAACTTATGTTCATAGAATCACCCATCTAAATTCCTTAGAAACCGAAACACAACATGTTACTTATTTCGGTTAACTACCACTTAAATTTAAGTTTTAATTACCAAATAGCAACTCTATTTTCAGGTTTGATATACATACCATCTTTTTCTGTAATACCATAGGTGTCATAAAACTTTTGAAATTGCGGTAATACTGCATTAACTCTAACTTTATTTGGCGAATGATTATCAACTATTAATGCATAATCTGCATATTCTTTTGTTGTCAATTGCCTCCAAGTAACTGCATAACTCTCAAAAAATGCCTTATAGTTTGGCTTGTCCATCGTATTTAATATATCCAAAAGGCAAGATACTCCTCCTATATCAGCAATATTTTCTCCTACTGTAAGATTTCCATCTAGATTTTTTCCTGGTGCTACTTCAATTTGACTATAAAAATCTATTACTTTTTTAATCTTTTGTGTAAATTCTTCATAATCTTTTGTGCTCCACCAATTATTAAGATTTCCATCAGCATCATATTTAGCACCAGTATTATCAAATGCATGGCTAATTTCATGACCAATGATAGCACCAATTCCACCTAAATTTGTTTCTTTAGTGGCATTCGTATCATAAAAATGTCCTTGAATAATTCCTCCTGGTATAGTAATTGAATTATCCGTTGCACTATAAAACGCATTAACTGTTTGAGGTTCAAAGGTATATTTCTTTTTATCTACTGGCTTGTTTATTCTATTAAACATCCTATCTTGTTCAAATGTTCTTAATGCCATTACATTATCAAAAAGCGAACCGCCCTCTTCATAAGATTTTATATTTACCGTTGAATAATCAACCCAATTTTCTGGATATCCTATTTTTATGGTCAATTTATCTAACTTATCAATAGCATTTTTCTTAGTTGATTCACTCATCCAATCTAAGTTATTGATTCGATTTTTATAAATTTCTATAATTTCCTTGGTTATACTCTCCACATCTTCCTTTGTTTTTTCAGAAACATATCTTTTTGCATATATCTTTCCAATAGCCATTCCCATTATAGAATTTATTGTATCAATAGAATCATCTTCTTTCGACGCTTCACCTGTCATACCAAGTAGATTATTAGCAAACTCCTTATTGGCCTTTTCGAAATCTTCACTTAAATAATTTGATGCATAAATTAAGTTAACTATTTCAAGATAATTTTTTATAAGAGGTAAATTTTCTTGTGTATACATTTTATTAAATGCTTCTAACCATTTAGGATCTTCCAAGATAATCTTATTTGCTTTATCTATTCCTAAATCCTTCATAATAGTTGGTAAGTTTAGGTTAGGTGCTATATCATTTAGTTCATCTAAAGTATATACATTATAGGTAGCATCAATCAAATTCGAAACTGAGGCCTTTTCCTGTCTTCCCATAATATATGGAGCTATCATTCCTTCAAATTTAAACATATTATCAGTTTTTATCTTTGCTTCATCTTGAGTATATCCACTAAGTACTAAAAGCTTATTATAATAATCTTCAGTTAACTTTTTATTTCTAGCAGTACTTTCAGTTGGATTAGTATATTCATCTGAATCCCCTAAACTAAGACCTGTATGATTTATATACAATATGTTTGATGTAACATCCTTTATATCCTTTTGTACAGAAAATTGCATTGTTGAATTTAATATTTTCCTATCACCCCACAATGCTGTAATATCATCTATTGTTTGTGCTGCTTTAATTTTATCTAAATTCTCTTCAACGGGCTTTAACCCATCTTCATTTCTTGCTTCTACATTAATAATATTATTATATAAATTTATTATTTTCTTTTCATCACTATTTTCTCCATATTTATCTTTATCAATTATTAAACCATTAATTATATCTTTTATCTGTTTTGTTACATTCTTTTCAACATCATCAAAAGTAGATGTCGTTGATTGTCCATCTTCGATTTTTGCAGTATTAAGCCAATCATTATTTATTGCATCATAAAAATCATCTTGTAATCTCACATTTTGATTATAATTTGTAGTTTGAGTTTTGGAAGCAACTTCTTCTGCTCTTACTACTGTATATGATGCGGGTGACATCATTAGCATAAATACCAATATACTTAGCGTAGCACCTAACCTTTTATATTTTTTCATTATTAAACCTCTCTTCTTAAATATGGTTTTATCAGTTATTAATGTATTAATCGTTTATATAGTTTTCTGTTAATAGTTTGGCTCGTCCAAGTAAATGTATCCATATAAATAATTTGTATCATATATTTCTTTATAATTAAAAGTTCCCCCATCCCATGTAGATTCAGATATGTAAATACTTCCATTTTGAATATTTTCAACAACAGCTACATGTCCACATCCACCTGATCCTGGTAAATCTGACCTCCACACTGCAATAGCACCCACTCTAGGTTCTGAACCGCATTGATATTTACCACTATTTTTATTTGCTTCCCACCATTCATAAGCATCACCTACAAAACCTGCGTCAGTCGGCTTATTCCCAGTAATTTCCCAAGCTCGTCCCCATGCGTACCATGTACAATTTCCTTTGATTACTTTTTCTCCATCAGAAAATGGTGGCGATAATTTTATCTTATAAAATAAATTTCCATCTGAATAATAATATTTATTATCTAAGCTCGGTTCTGTATCTCTTGCAGGTCCTAATTTTACCAAACTTACTTTTTGGCTCTCATTATTTATTGTTAAAGCAGTTGTATTTACACTATTGTAAGAATTTACAACAAGTGGATTGACAATAGTTTTAGTAGAAGTATTATCTGAATTTGCAACAAGTGGATTGACAATAGTTTCAGTAGAAGTATTGTCTGATCCCTCTAAACTAATCCATTGAGAACTTACCCATCCTTTTTTTCCACTTAAAAGTATTGGGTAAAACCCATTCTTTTCATCATCAATAATTGTAACTTCAGCTCCATTTGCTATTGATCCTATTATATCTGACGAAAGTGTTGCATCCGAACGAACATTTAGTGAATCACTATTAGTTGAAACATAACCTATGTTTGAATGCATAGCATCGTTTACTTTAGTTTCATTTCCCAAATCTGGCCTTTTTTCCTGATTTACATAATCGCTATCTAACATTGCTCCACTGTCTGAAAAGTTGTACACCTTTCCATCAATTGTAACAGTACCGGTCTGCATTTCTCCATTTGAATTTGTAAAATATTCAATACCATTATCATTGATCCATCCAACGCTCATTTGTCCGCTGCTAGATAGGTTGTACCAATTTCCATTGTCCTTAAGCCATCCAGCATACATTGTTCCATCATTATTAAAATAATACCATTTTCCATTAATGAGTTTCCAACCAGTATTCATTTGTCCACCACTTGATAGGCTGTACCAAATCCCATTGTCCTTAAGCCAGCCAGTATACATTGTTCCATCATTATTAAAATAGTACCAATTACCATCAACTGCCTTCCATCCAACTGCCTTAGTTCCATCTTCTATCCAATTCCAGTTATCCTGTGAATCTTCAATCCATTTAGCTGAAGCCGATATAGTATGCATGCTTGTTATTATTAATGTTGCCATTCCGATTACTATTATCTTCTTAAGAAATTCTCTCTTCACTTGTTCTGTCCCCTTTACTAATTATTCCTTAAAATTTGCTTATCTTATGTTAAATTAATGTTCATTAATTTTAATCTTCAACAAATTACAGCTAATTAAATTAAAATCATAACTCAACTTAATTTAAGTTAAGTTAATTCTTTCATTTTTAAAATTATGAAAATTAAACAAATTAACCCTATATATAAAATATTAACTTAAAACTTAAGAATTCACAATTAAAATTCAACATCAAAAATAACAAATGCCTGTCTATTAATTACAAAATTCTCATTTTTATAATTAACAGACAAGCACTTTTTATTTACTACTATTAAATTTTGTAACACTCCAAATTCCTCTAAACAAAAATTTAAGTTACTATAGAAATAATCCTATTATAATTAGTACAACAACGCCAGGTATACCAAAAAATCCTGCAATAAGAGCCGTAATAGGATTGATCGCTAATGAAAAGTTAGTGTGTATGCCTAATAAATTAAGATGTGCAATTATAAAATTTACTGCATATAATATAACAACTCCTATTATTCCGTTTATAATTATTTTTATTGGCCACTTTAATAATTTAAGTACTAAAAATAATACTACTATTCCTACCAATCCATATATTAAATATTGTACCTCCATTTTTAACTCTCCCCATTTTAGTTATTCAGCAATTTGCACGTTTTTGTCTAAGATATAACTATTTGCTACACTTATACCTTTCTCCCTTGCTATTGATAATAGATAGTCATATCTCTTTCTGGCTACATTTTCCGAATAGATTGCTACTTCTATTAATCTGTCATCGTTAACATTATTAAACATACTGCGAGCAACATTTATTTCCATCTTTGCAACTTCCATATCTTCTAATAACTTTACATACATGTCATCATTGTCATCAGCCTTGCTAATCAGGTATTCTACAATATTATTTTTATTCATGTAAATCCCTCCAAAAACTTCTTATTACCATTTTATCCATCAGGAGGTAAAAATATACATATTGTAATCTTATATTTTTTATATACTTGTAACACTTTTTATATTTTATTATATATTATTCAGTATAAGAAGCTTTTCACTCATGTTAGACAAAAACTTCTAACTCCCATCTACGTAACACTTTTTTTAGGAACCTGGTATTTTTAGGTTCCTATGTTTTTTTAAAGTTCTTTTCTTCCTTCTAAAGCCTTAGATAATGTAACTTCATCTGCATAATCTAAATCTCCACCTACCGGTATTCCTGCTGCAATTCTAGTTACCTTGATATCAAGCGGCTTAAGTACCTTTGATATATACATAGCCGTTGCTTCTCCTTCTATGTTAGGATTAGTTGCAAGTATTACTTCCTTTACATCTTCATTCATTCTTGAAACAAGCTCTCTAATTCTAATATCTTGAGGACCCCGACCCTGCATTGGAGATATATTTCCATGTAATACATGATATACGCCATTATATTCTTTAACTTTTTCCATTGTCATAATATCTTTTGGCTGCTCCACAACGCATATCGTTCCTTTGTCTCTATTTGGATTTTCACATAATGGACATGGGTCTTTGTCCGTAAAATTTCCGCATACAGAACAATATTTAATTGTCCCCCTTGCTTGAATTAAGGCATTCGCAAATTCCTTTACTTCATCATCTGGAAGATTTAAAATATGTAAAGTAAGCCTTTGTGCAGTTTTTTGTCCTATGCTTGGTAATTTTGCAAACTCCTCCATTAACTTTTCTATGGCTACTGGATAAAATTCCATCATAACTTAACCTTCTCCTTATACTTCGTTCTTATTTATTAGCCGCTTACGCTTCATATCTGTATAGGGTAAATTAACAATTTAAATACTTTGAAATTGTTAAATATGCCTAAGCTTTTTTGAGCCTTTGAAATTAAAAAATTCAATACTTTTCTATGTATTTAAAAAGCATACAGCTTGAAGGAGAATCCAGCAACCTGTATGCTAAGTGATTTCTTAAGGCACATGAAAGAAAATAACAAGTCCAAAATGCCATGATTATTTTTCATCAGGCAAGGAAGTAGATTGGCCTCATAGCGTGCCTATTAGCGCAATCTACTGACGTGAGCAGTGAAGCCAAATCTATGATTTGGTGTGAATCGCTTACTCAGTGAGCGTATGCGAATCGAGCTTCATCTGATGGGAAATAGGCTTGGCAGATGGACTTGTTATTTTTTTGATTGTGCCTAAAATAGTCCTGGCATTCCGCCTGTTAGTCTACCCATTTTACTTGCAGATTCTTCTTCTGCCTTCTTTATTGCTTCATTAACAGCGCTCATTACTAGATCTTCAAGCATTTCTACATCATCAGGATCTACAACTTCTGGTTTTATCTTAATTGCTGTTACTTCTTTTTTTCCAGTTATTTTTACTACTACAGCACCACCACCTACTGATGCTTCAAATTCTTTTGTTTCCATCTCTTTTTGCATATCTTCCATTTGCTTTTGAAGCTTTTGTGCTTGCTTCATAAGGTTATTCATGTTTCCTCCGCCAAAACCTCCTGGAAATCCACCTTTTGCCATAAAAAATCCTCCTCTTTACTTGGGCATATTTAAAAATATGCCTTAAATTTCATTTATTAATTATAAAACATCTTTGTATAGTTGACAATGTACAATGTACAATTGTCAATTGTACATTGTTAGTTGATTTGATATTATTCATCATAAACTTCAAAAGGTATCCCTGCTATTCTTTCTTTTAGTAAATCTTCTTTGTCCTGATATTCATTATCTTCTTTTACTATATAATCTACTGATACTTTTTCTTTTAGAGTTTCTGAAAATACTGAATTTACAATTTCTCTATACTCTAACTTTTGCAATCTCTGTTTATTAAATGCATACATTGCATCATATTCTAATATAACAACACCGTTTTTAACGTTATATGGCTTAGCTGTAACTATTGATGCATAAACAATCATTGCTCGTTTTGACTTGAACTTCTCCAGTATTTCAGTACAAGACCTACCGACATCATCTATTGTTATCTTAGAATTTGGATTTACTTCTAACTTTTCCTCAGCGTCAGCATTAGTTTTAACTTTATTTAGTTTATTTAAAATAGCTTCATTATTATTATGTGCATAATTGGTATCTTCATTAATTTTTTGCCCTTGAACTATTTGTATTTTTCCGCCTTTTATCGATTCCTCAAGTTGATTTATTCGTGATAATATAATTTCATTTGATGTATCATACTCTATTTTGCACATCTTTATTATAGCAAGCTCTAAATACAACCTGCTCTGCTTGCTTACCCTTGAATTTAATTCTGCATCTTGAAGGACTCTAATATGTCTCATTATTTCTTCTACCCTGATTTTTTTCCCTTGTTCTTTAACCAAGTAGATATTTTCAAGAGACATATCCAAAACTTCTTCTGGATTATTTGTAACCTTTACCATAAGTAAATTTCTAAAATGAGCTATTAAGTCCTTTATAAATAGTTGCATATCCTTCCCTGAATAAACGAGTTTATCAACTATAACCATTGATTTCTCAATACTTCTATCTATAATCGCATAAGTTATGTCAAATAAATACTCATTAGTCACAAGTCCTAATATACTTACTAGATCTTCATAGTTAATTTGCTTTTCACCCATGGCAATTGCTTGATCTAATATGCTCAATGCATCTCTCATCGCGCCATCGCAAACCCTTGAAATTAAATCTAAGCTTTTTTGCTCATAAGCTACATTTTGAACTTCAACAATTATTTTAAGTCTATCAGAAATTTCTTTTTGATTTATTCTTTTAAAATCAAACCTTTGACATCTAGATAAAATTGTTATAGGCAATTTTTGGGGATCTGTAGTTGCTAATATAAATATTACATTCCTTGGTGGTTCTTCTAAAGTTTTTAAGAATGCATTAACGGCTCCAACTGATAACATATGAACCTCATCCATTATATATATCTTATATCTAGCTTCTTGAGGCGGATATTTTGTATCATCTATGATATCTCTGATTTTATCAATACCATTATTAGATGCTGCATCAAGTTCTGTTACATCAATTGCTAATCCCGCATTTATCTTTTTACACATTTCGCATTCATTACAAGGTTCTCCATTATGTAAATCTAAACAGTTTAGCGCTTTTGCCATTACCTTAGCAGTAGATGTTTTACCTGTTCCTCTTGTTCCACAAAAAAGATATGCATGTGCAATTCTATCATTTAAAATTTCATTCTTTAATGTTGTAGTTATGTGCTCTTGACCAACGACATCTTCAAATTTTTTTGGTCTCCACTCTCTATATAGTGCTGTATAACCCACAGGCTATCACCTCGTTATTTCTTAAATATAAACTTATTATACACTACTAACTAAATAATTTGTATAATACCCCATTTAAAAATTTTTACCTTTTATTTAAGCAAATAGGAATTAGGCGCAAAAAAGATGCAATGTATATTTTTTAGTAATATACCTTAGACTTTGTTAGGTTATTATTATATACTAAAATAGTTAATATATTAAAAGAATCTTAAAACATATTGGATAACTTAGGAGGCATTAATAAAATGAGTTTATATGATGATAAATACTTATCTATTGCCAATAATATATTGGAAAATGGATACTTTGATAATAACAGAACTGGAGTAAAGACTTACAAATTACCTCATCAAATGATGCAATTCAATTTAGAAAAAGAATTCCCCATATTGACAACAAAATTTGTAGCTTTCAAAACTGCTGTCAAAGAACTTCTATGGATATTTAAAGACCAATCAAATGATGTCAAAGCTCTTCAAGCTCAAAACGTAAAAATTTGGGATGAATGGATGATGGATGATGGAACTATTGGAACTTCTTATGGATGGGTAGTTAAGAAATTCAATCAAATAGATAACTTGATAGATGCTTTAAAAAATAATCCTCAAGATAGACGAATGATGCTTAATCTATGGCAAATACCTTACTTAGATGGTGGTGCTTTATATCCTTGCTGCTTTCTTACAATGTGGGATGTAACAGATGGAAAGCTTAACTGCATGCTTGTTCAAAGAAGTGGGGATTGGGGGCTTGGAGTTCCATTTAATACATCTCAATATGCTGTTTTAGTTCATTTACTAGCACAAGCTACAGGACATAAACCTGGATTATTTACTCACGTAATAAATAATGCTCATATCTATGAAAACCAAATTGAAGGATTAAAACTTCAATTAACAAGAAAAAATGATGCTTATGAAGCCCCTAAGCTTTGGATTAATCCTGATATTAAGGATTTCTATGATTTCACACCAGATGATATAAAGCTCGAAAATTATAAACATCATGAAACAATAAAGATGGACGTATCAGTATAGTAACAATTACTGAATTGATTAGGAGGACTTAATAAATGATATCTATAATTGTAGCTGTAGCTAAAGATAATGTTATTGGGAAAGATAATAAATTATTGTGGCACATCTCAGAAGATTTAAAAAGATTTAAAAGAATTACTACAAATAAAAAGATGATTATGGGAAGAAAAACCTTTCAATCATTACCTGGGATTTTACCAAATAGAGAACACATAATTATAACTAGAGATAAAAATTTTATAATTGATTCTGATAAGGTAGAAATTGTTCATGATTTAAGTTCATTACTTGAAATGTATTCAAAATGCCAAGAAGAAATCTTTATCATTGGTGGTGCTGAAATTTATAAACAATTTCTTCCTTATGCTCAAAAATTATATTTGACTAAAGTAGAAGAAGCTTTTGAAGGCGATACTTATTTTCCTGAAATTAATTATGATGAATTTAAAACAGAATACATATCAGAACAATTTACAGATGAAAAGAATGGACTTCATTATACTTTTATAGATTTAAAAAGAATTTAGCAATAAATCATCATAGTAAAAAATACCGAAGATATTTCTTACTATGATGCAAACTCTTAACTGAACAAAGGGGGGTTTTATATATGAAATTTATAACTTTTAAGTATGATAATAAAGAGCAAGTAGGCATTTTATCAAAAAATGAACAAAATATTTATCCGCTAAAAACTCTTGGTGTAAATTATAATACTATGAATGATTTAATCGAAAATATAACAAATGGCGAGATGGCAAAATTACAAACTAAAATTGAAAAAGAACCTTCAAAAATTCTCTCTATTAATGATATTTCTAAAATGGCTCCTATCCCTAATCCTAAACAAGATATTATTTGCTTAGGTATAAATTATATGGCTCATGCAGTAGAATCTGCAAGATATAAAAAAGAAGCTTTTGGTGGAGATAGACCATATGCAGTATACTTTTCAAAAAGAGTAACAGCTGCAACTGGAGATGGCGACTATATACCTAGCTATCCAGCACTTGTTGACAGCTTAGATTATGAAGTTGAACTAGCTGTAATAATCGGAAAGGATGCTAAGAATGTAACCAAAGAAGATACTTTTGATTATGTATTTGGATACACCATAATGAATGATGTTAGTGCGAGAAATCTTCAAACAAGACATAAACAATGGTACTTCGGTAAAAGTCTAGATGGTTTTACACCAATGGGACCTTGTATTGTTACTAAGGATGAATTTTCAACTCCTCCTGTACTAAAAATCTGTTCAAAAGTTAATGGTGAACTAAGACAAAATAGTACAACTGATCTTATGATCACCTCTATTGAAGATGCAATTCATGAATTATCTCAAGGCATGACATTAAAGGCTGGTACTATCATTGCAATGGGAACACCTGCTGGTGTTGGTATGGGCTTTGAGCCACCACGCTTTTTAACAGCAGGCGATGTAGTGGAATGTGAGATCGAAGGCATCGGGCATCTAAAAAATACTGTTAAGTGATAGTTAAAATTATAAATAAAAAGAAAATGAGGGTATTTCATAAATGAAATGCCCTCACTTTCTTATCCTATTGTGTCCTATGTTAATCCTATTGAAGAATAACCTAATTAAAATTCTATGTAAATATTAAATAACCATGCACCTCGCTTTGTTATTAGTTCTCTATACGTTACTAATGCAGTTAGCTCAGACCAGATTGATCCACGGCACATGAAAGGGACCACTTATCGCTGCTTCCTTCCAGACCTGACGAAGTTCATGGGCTTCCATTGCGTGGGACCCAGTCATCAACACCACTTACAAAAGTCAGACTATAAATCGCTAATACCTAAGCGAGGAATTCAATCCTGCTATAGCGGATTGCAGGTTACAGGGCACCGCTAACTCCCCATCTAGCATGGCAATTGGTGGAATGTCGAGGGCTTGAACCTCAAAACTTTCTTTTTATCAAGAAAATCTTCGTCCCCTGTGGACATCAAACCATATTAATCATTGCCTTTATCAGAATATTATATTTAATACCTTTAACTAAGTGTATCTTACACTATAAATACAAATTTATTAAATATCATTCTTGATACTTGTTAATGATAACATATAAAATCTTTAAATTCAAGAATATTATGTAGATTAAATTTATTTAATCTATCCCAAAACTTACATAATTTTTATTAAACAAAAAATTACTTAGATATATGACAAAATAAAATCATCTAGATGGCTATTCTACATATTGCTCTAGCTAAAGCAACTCCGCCCAAGCTTAGGAATAAATTCAAAAAAACATTTGCAGCTCCAAGTAAGTATCTTCCATCACTCATTAAGTTTATTGTTTCAAGGCTGAATGTAGAAAAAGTTGTAAGCCCTCCCATAATTCCTGTAGTTAAAAAAAGCTTTAAATTAGGAGATATTAAATCCGTAGACATGCTTAGCTCAACTATCATACCTATAAGAAAACCACCAATTACATTTACTATTAATGTACCTAATGGTAAATTAGAATTAATCATCTTTGCTGATTGAATGGTAACTAGATACCTGATTACAGCTCCAATACCTCCCCCTATACCGACAAATATAATTTTTTGCAAATAATTCACTCCTTTTGTTCCATTAACAATTTTTATGAGAAGATAAATTCTCTAATCCCCTTAAAATTCTTTTTATCTTAAGGACATTCATTCCTTTATCTTTACCTTTTGAATGAAATACTACTTTTTGATCTTTTTAACTTATGATTCAACACCTTAATAATTACAGTAAATATTATTAGGACTGCTACTATTAGCATAAACTCAATCATAAAAAGTTCTTCTGGCAGTGCATTTATTATCGGATCAATATTAGGATCAAAGATCCAGTAATCATTTCTAAAAAATACTTTATGAAAAAAATAGAAGGCTCTATCGAAATCTACTGAAGCACCTGCAGAAACAGATATGAATATAACTGCCACTATATTTACACTACTACTAAAACTGCTTATGAGCTTTTTCCCAAAATTATTATTTCTGTTTGCTAGTATCTTAATAATCATAATAAGAATAAAAGCAATACTAAAGATGTATAACGCTATAAATATTCGTTTTACTTCAAAAAAATGAATTCTCGCAAAATTGCTCATTGGCACACTATTAAATGTTAATTCTTTAATGAATGGATTTTGAACATAATAAATTGTTCTTTTATAATTCTCCATCAAAACTTCTGCTGATAATCCAGTATATTTAGTTAATTCATATTTATATATCACATATTTATATACACTTGTTGTATTTAAAACTACCAAAACTGCAATAGAAATAAAAGAAATTGCATAAAATACATGAACAAAAAATTTTGATACTCTTCTTATAATTGCTAAAAAAATATTATAAATGATAAATTCACCTCTTTCATAGAAGTGGTAACTTACCGAAATCATAAATATTTTTATTCCAAAGGACTATGAAAATATCGCTGAAGGTTTTAAGTTGCAGGCTGCACCCACTTTAGCATGCTCCCACTAAAAGTAGTGACAATCTAAAGTGGAACAACCTACAACTAAGAACCTTTAACAGCTCATTTTCAAATGCCTTCTGCACAAAAATATTTATGATTTCTAGTTAAGATATCCACTTAATATTTAGTAAATATGTTTCTCTATATATTAAGGCATATTCAAAAAAATAATAAGTCAGCATGTTCACCTAATAGCCTACTATGAGGCAAACATACTTCCTTGCCTAACTGGAAATGTGCATCCCATCATGGCCTTATTATTTTCTTTCATATGCCTAAATTGTATTCTTCTCCATGGAAATGTTAACATCAATAATCATATCGCCAACTCCCATTGTTACACAAACAACTTTATCTGAACTAGCATTGGCGGTAAATTTTCCATGTACAAGCGTTGGTGTGGAAATATTTATTATAATATCATCTTGTGAAAAATTAGTTGCTACATTTGCAGTCAACATATTTGTAAGCTCTGAAATTGCACTTTGAGCTAATTCATTGAATTCATCAACCGGCATTCCCATCATCATTGTTGATGCGATTTTTTTCGCATCTTCTAAGCTCATTCCATAAATCACGTTACCTTTAATATCTCCAATAATACCAACTATAATAAAAACTCCTGGACTTTCTATAAATCTACCCTTCAAGCTTATACCTTTTTTTTCTACATTAGGTAACCCTAATTGTGGCATTACATTTACAAAAGAGCTTATTATTGGATTTATATAATTGACATCCATTCCCCTTCACCTCTTCCAAATCCTACACTTATTGATAAGTCACCAAATTTAGTCTTTACATTTGCTGAATATGTAATATCTAATTCTGCTTTTGATATGCTAATTGATTCTCCGTGAAATGTTGTTGGCGGTGCAACTCTTAACCCAAATATCTTATTCTTTTTATTTATCATTGAGCATGCATTTCCAGCCACCATATTCACTACTTCTGACATGACATTAAGCATCTCTTCATTATTTTTAGCTTCTCTTTTAAGCAGCGCATCCGATATATTTTGGGCAGTCTCAAATGACATATCAAAAATTGTTCTTCCTGAATACTTTCCAATAACACCCATAACAATGGAAATTCCCTTACTAACTTTTTCTACATTTTCATTGCTTTCATTAGTTATTTCTGGAATTGTCTTAGTAAGTCTATTAAATACATCTAATGCAGCTTCCTTAAATACAGATGAATATAATTTTTCTAATTCTGAATATAACTCTTCATCAGCCATAACTCTATTGATCAATAAAGTTAATTCCTCTGCATCAACCGGTTTTTGTGCATATCCACATACATGAAGCTTCTTAGCCTTCTTAACAATTTCATCATCCATCATTGAACTAACAATTATAACTTTAATATTAGGGTCAATTTTATGTATTTCTTTGGTACATTCAAATCCATCAGTTCCTGGAATAGTCATATCCATAGTTACCAAATCAGGTTTTGTATTAGTGACCACCTCAATAACTTCTTCTAAAGAACCTGCCTCACCCACAACATTAAATCCGTTTTCGGTTAACAAATCCCTTAACAAAGCAATTTGAAAAGGTGAGTCATCAACTATAACAATATTTACTTTTTTCATAATTACACCTACCCTTTTTAATTATTATAATCGTTATTAATTCACAATTATTTTGACACATAATTCACTTCCATAAAACGTTACTGCAGATACATTATGTGAATTAATCCTTATTAATATTATATTTTAAAGTTCAACAATATTAAAGCTAGTACCTAATAAATTTCATCATAATTTTTGATACAAACATTAATAACTACAAAATTTATTGTCATTCTTCACCATCTGCTTTTTTATTTCCATAAGGCATTTCAATTATATCTAAAAAAAACATAAAAATAGGAATTCCAATGATTAACCCTATGACCCCTCCTATGTGCTCTGATATCAACAGAATACTCAATGTATAAAATATAGGAAGCTTAGTTTTTGAAGACATTAATTTAGGATTTAATATATATGCCTCAAATGCATGAAGTAGCGCTATCAGTATAAGTATATATATTACTTGAATTAATCCACCATTGTTGAAAGCAACTATGCTTAGAGGTACTAGCGATATAATTACCCCTGCTACCGGAATAAGCCCAAGCAACATTACCATCATCCCAAATCCAAGTAAGTGCGGAAAACCGATTATAGATAACCCAATTGCAGAAAGAATTCCGTTAATTGTTGCTATAACAATCTGAACTTCAATAACTTTTCCAAATGAAGAAATAAACTTACTCCCGAAAAATTCAATTTCATTACAAATTCCTGCAATTTTACTTTCTTTAAATTTTGATGTAAAATCCATGACTTTTTGCTTTTCTAAAAGTAAAAACATACTTAAAATTAAAGCAATTATTATATTTATTGCAATTCTTCCTATATTTGATATATATAATATAATAAAATTTATACCCTCAGTTGAAAAAATAGTTCCATAAATCTTATCTACTTTTTCCTTTGCGAAATTAATTATAAACTTTACCATTTCATTGCTTTGTGGAGTAGTATATACATGATTTATCTGCTTAATAACTTGTTGAAATTCATGAATTACTAGTGGCAAAAAATCTATTACTATTATAAATAACATTGCTGTTACTAATAATGATACTGTCAGTATCATCAATTTATAATTTATATTTATTCTATCCTCAAGAATATGTATTAAAAATTTTGAAACACTATTAATTAAATATGTAAATACAAAAGTTAACAACATCAAACTAATCATACTCTTCATTGCATATAGAAATATAAATATTAATAATAATGTTATAAATCTCTTAAAACCTTTTGTTTTTACAACTTGTGTCATACTTGGCATCATTACTACTCCTTGCATATGTTATAATTTTGATTTATTTCTACTATTCTTTAATATTTTCTAAAAATATCCTCATATTTATACTAACAGTTTTACTTTTCCGTGTAAATAAATTTAAACTATAATTAAACCTTTATATATTTACCTTTATAGACACATTGTCATTGTCATAGCTTTCTACATATCAATTACAATGACAATTCCAAAAACTGAAATATAAATTTCTATAACATTGACCTAAAATCAAAGGCTGCTCCAAAAGTATTTCTATTAATCAAAATTAATATTTTAAATTAATCACTTAACTTTTGGAACAGCCTTAGGCACATGAAAAAAATAATAGACCAAAGATGTGACGTATATTTTGTACCAGACAAGGAAGCAAGTTTTGCTCATAGTGGGCCTATTAGCATAACTTGCTGACGCAGTATGGTGCAAAATAGACAAGCATACTGGTCTATTATTTTTTTGATTGTGCCTTAATTAAATTATTTTATTTTTACTAGCAATTCGCCTGTTTTAACTTGTTTTCCTTCTTCTGCAAATACTGCTTCAATGATTCCTGTACTTGAAGCAACAATATTTGTTTCCATTTTCATCGCTTCTATTACAAGTAAGCTTTCACCCTCTTTTACACTGTCTCCTTCTTTAACAAGAACTTTTATTATAGTTCCTGGGATACTTGCTCCAATTTCTAATTTATTATCAGGATCAGCCATCCTAGATAAATTATCTACATTGGAATTACCAATAATTCTCTCAGTTTTATCTTTTATTTTTATTTCTCTTCTATTTCCATTGATTTCGAAGTCTAAAGTTCTATTGCCTTCTGCATCTAATTTACCAATTTCAATCAATTGGACAATCATAGTTTTACCTTCTGCTACTTCGATTTCACTAGTTTCTCCTTCTGCAAGTCCATGGAAGAATACATCACTACCCATACGGCTTACATCACCATATTCTAAAACAGATTTTATAAATGCTTCAAATACATCTGGATATAATGCATAGCTTAGTATATCTTTCTTACATGGATTGAATCTATACTTTTCTTTTAAATATGCTTCAATCTTATCCAAATCTTCTGGTGGTAATAATTCTCCTGGTCTAACAGTTATAGGTTCTTCCCCTTTTAATACAATTCCTTGTAACTCCTTAGGGAACCCGCCTTCTGGCTGCCCCATCATTCCTTTGAAATATGAAACTACAGAATCTGGAAATGCCATATTCTTAGCTTTTTCAAGTATATTGTTCGGAGCTAAGTCATTTTGAACCATAAATATAGCCATATCTCCAACCATTTTTGATGATGGCGTAACCTTTATTATATCTCCAACCATATCATTTACTTTCTTATACATATGTTTTACATCATTAAATCTGTGACCAATTCCAAAACTTTCAACTTGTGGTTTTAAGTTTGAATATTGACCACCAGGAATCTCAAATTTGTATATTTCAGCACTTCCTGATTTTAATTCTGATTCAAATTGACTATAAACTGGTCTTACTGTATCCCAGTAATCAGATAACTTTTGAATTCCACTTAAATCAATACCTGTATCTCTATCTGTATTTCCAAGAGCTGCTACTATTGAATTTAATGCTGGCTGGCTTGTAAGCCCTGACATACTGTTGAAAGTTGTATCAACAATATCAACTCCCGCATCAGCTGCCATTAACACTGTAGCAACACCATTACCAGTAGTATCATGAGTATGAAGATGAATAGGAATTGAAATTTCATCTTTTAATGCAGTAATAAGCTTCTTAGCTGCATAAGGTTTTAATAATGCTGACATATCCTTTATAGCAAGTATATGTGCTCCCATTTTTTCAATTTCCTTAGCTTTTTCTACATAGTATTTTAAGCTATATTTATCTCTTGCTTCATCTAAAATGTCACCAGTATAACATAAAGCAACTTCTGCAACTTTATTGCATTTTAATACTTCATCTAAAGATACTTCTATTCCCTTTAACCAGTTAAGTGAGTCGAAAATTCTAAATACATCTATTCCACTTTCTGCAGATTCTTTTATGAATTCTCTTATAACATTGTCAGGATAGTTCTTGTAACCTACCCCATTTGCTCCTCTGATAAGCATTTGGAACATAACATTTGGAATTCTCTTTCTTAAAGATTCAAGTCTCTTCCATGGAGATTCTTTTAAGAATCTATAAGCTGTATCAAAAGTAGCTCCACCCCACATTTCAAGAGAGAATAAATCATTTCCATAAACAGCTGTAGCCTTTCCAATATTCTTCATATCTTGAGTTCTAACACGCGTAGCCATTAATGATTGTTGAGCATCTCTCATTGTTGTATCTGTAAGAAGTAGTTTATTTTGATTTTGTATCCATTTAACTACACCATCTGGACCTTCTGCATCTAATATTTGCTTAGTACCACTTAATCCATCTAAAGAAGTTATGATTGGAATATCTGGCACATCATATTCTTTTTTGTGTCCTTTAGTTTCATTTACTATCTTCTCACCAATGAATCTTAAAATTCTTTGTTCTTCATCAGTTCTTGGTCTTATATCGAATAATTGTGGGTTATCTGATATAAAGTTAGTATCACATTCACCTTTTTGGAATTGATCATTATTTAATACATTTATTAAGAAATCTACATTAGTCTTAACACCTGTAATAGTTAATTCTTTAATTGCACGTATAGATTTTCTAACTGCATCCTCAAAAGTTCTTGAATATGCAGTACTCTTTACAAGTAAACTATCATAATAAGGACTAATTACAGCTCCGCTATATCCATTTCCACCATCAAGTCTTATACCAAAACCAGATCCTGTTCTATAAACATCAATCTTTCCTGTATCTGGAGAGAAGTTATTTGAAGGATCTTCTGTAGTTACCCTGCATTGAATTGCATATCCTCTTGGTTTTATATCATCTTGAGAATGTATTCCTATTTCTTCTGAATCTAACTTAAAGCCTTCTGCTATTAAAATCTGGCTTTGAACTATATCTATTCCTGTAGTCATTTCAGTTATAGTATGTTCAACTTGAACTCTTGGATTCATTTCTATAAAGTAATGATTACCATGCATGTCAACCAAAAACTCTAAAGTTCCTGCACTTCTATAACTTACAGATCTAGCTATCTTTAATGCATCTGCACATATTTCTTCTCTTTTTTCTGGTGTTAAAGATAATGCTGGTGCAATTTCAATAACTTTTTGATGTCTTCTTTGAATAGAACAATCTCTTTCATAAAGATGTACTACATTACCATATTTATCTCCCAATACTTGGATTTCAATATGTTTTGGACCTTCTATGTATTTTTCAATAAACATATCATCTATACCAAAAGCTTTTTTAGCTTCGTTTTTAGCACTTCTAAAGGCTGTAAGAAGTTCAGCTTCGCTTCTTACGATTCTCATACCTCTACCACCGCCGCCTGCAGCAGCTTTTACCATTACAGGATATCCACACATATTAGCAACTTCAATTGCTTCTTCTTCTGAAGCTATTGCCTTATCTACACCTGGTATTACTGGAACTCCAGCTTTTTTTGCAGCTATTTTAGATTGAATCTTATCTCCTAGGCTTTCCATCATTTCTGATTTTGGTCCTATAAATTCTATTCCTGCTTCTTCACATCTTCTAGCAAAATCAGCATTTTCGGACAAAAATCCATACCCTGGATGTATAGCATCTACATGCTTTTTCAGTGCAAGGTTTATTATTTCATCAATATTTAAATAAGCTTCAACTGGCCCCTTATTTTTCCCTATTTGATATGCTTCATGAGCCTTAGTTCTAAATAATGCAAACTTATCCTCTTCTGTATATATAGCCACTGTTCTTATGCCAAGTTCATGACACGCTCTGAAAATTCTTATTGCTATTTCGCCTCTATTAGCAACCAGTACTCTTTTAAATTTTTTCCCCAATTAAAATACAAC
This sequence comes from Clostridium sp., assembly GCA_031292145.1. Lineage (GTDB taxonomy): Bacteria > Bacillota > Clostridia > Clostridiales > Clostridiaceae > Clostridium. The sequence goes on from JARLHR010000131.1 coordinate 56,149, forward strand.
TCCTTTGTCATAATTTATTTATCACAATATATATAGATCTTAAAATTCTATAATTTATAACATAACTATAATTTATATTTCAATCAAATGATTGTATGAACTATAAAAAATTTTAATTTACCGAATTATTAAGCACAATATATATATGAATTATTCATAATTCAAGAAAACATATAATCACATACGAATGCAATTTTAATAATCAAAATATTGTAATTATATAAATTCTATTTTTTCAAAATCACCATATAAATTATATCATATTTCATCATATATGCCACATATTATTTATCTTTATATTTATTTTTACATTATTCTTGCTTAAATAGCAAGTCACTTTATTTTATTAATTATGAAATTTTCTATTCTTAATTATTTCATTTTTCTGCATTTATATATTTTTTTATAGGTTTATTTTATTGTAATTCCGACGTACAATTAGGGCATTTTGTTGCATTAATATTAATTTCTGTACAGCAATACTTACAATGTTTCTTAGTATTAATCTTTTCTTCTTTTTCCTTCTTAAAAAAGCGATTCATTTGCTTTATCACAATAAAAATTGAAAAAGATACGATTAAAAAATCTATTACATTATTTATGAACAAACCATAATTCACCGTAACAACACCAACATCTTTAGCTTCTTGTATAGTTTTATAATTTCCGCTTCCTAGTGCAAAAAACAAATTAGAAAAATCAACTTTACCAATTAATAGTCCTAATAGAGGCATTATAATATCATTTACTAACGATGTAATAATCTTGCCAAAAGCGCCTCCAATAATAACCCCAACCGCTAAATCAACAATATTGCCTTTAATTGCAAATTCCTTAAATTCCTTAAACATATTCTAATCCCCTTTTTGTTACTTTATTGCTTGGATAGGTAATAACGCATAAATTGGAATAATTGCTTATAGCTTCTTTTATTATCTGTCACTTTAATTTTTTTATTCAAGGAAATTTCACAAAAGCTTTTAAGGAAATCGTTGGAATTACTCCAACAGAATATAGAAATAATTATTATTTTAAAATAATGAAGTAGGAAGAAAATAATTTTATTATATATAAAAAATAGAGTAGCTTTTAACTACTCTATAAAACTATCTATGTTGTTACAGTAACTTTGCATGTTGCTTTCTTATTACTTCCATCCCTTGCTATACATGTTATTGTTGCTGTTCCCTTTTTTAATGCTGTTATTTTTCCATTGCTATTTACTTTTGCTACTTTTTCATCACTTGATTTCCATCTTACTGTCGTATTACTTGCATTGCTTGGTGATACTGTCGCTGTTAATGTTGCTGTATTTCCTTTTACTATACTTAAACTTGTTTGATTTAATGTTATGCCTGTTACTTTCACCGTTGATGTTGATGTTACAGTGACTTTGCAAGTTACTTTCTTATTGCTTCCATCTTTTGCTGTGCAAGTTATTATTGCTGTTCCATTTTTCACTGCTGTTATTTTTCCATTACTATTTACTGTTGCTACCTTTTCATTACTTGATTTCCATTTTACTGCTGTATTGCTTGCATTACTTGGTGATACTGTTGTTGTTAGAGTTGATGTATTTCCCTTCGCTATACTTAATCTTGTTTGGTTTAATGTTATTCCTGTCACTTTTACTGTTGATGATGCAAATGCTGCCGTAGTTGGCACTAAACCTATGAACATCATAGTTATAATTAATAATTTAGCACTTAGCTTTTTTATTGTTTTAAACATACTATTCACCCTTCTTTTTATGCTTTTACATTATCATACCATTCTACCATATATTATAAAATTTTCAAGGAATAATTTCCACAAAACAATTACTTGTATATATTTTTCTTCTATAAGTTCTGGAATTTCACCTGTTTTAGGTATAAATTTAATTAATTCTTTAGCATATACAGGTTCATTGTAAAAGTTATTATATCCACAGTGGGCACTATAAAGTGAATTAATTTTAGCATCCATTTCACTGAGCTCCGCTCCGGAAATGTGTACACTTCAAGGCAAGTTGTACGGTTTGTTGGTCCTGTTCTTAAAAGATACGTAAGCAAGTATCCTAATATTACAAGAGTTATAAGGGGTGATAGTGGTTTTGCTACTCCAGAATTATATGAAATTTTAGAACAGCTAGATACTCTTTACGCAATAAGGTTGAAAGTTAACCCAACACTTTATAAGCTAGCTTGTGAAGTTGCTGAAAGAATGGACTCACTTTGTAAAAGAGATGTGATTTCAAATCATGTCATTTATGGCGAATTTCAATACAAAGCATCCAGTTGAAAAAAAGAACGTAGAGTTGTTGTTAAACTTGAGAAGCCGGAAGGACAAATGCTATACAACTATACTTTTATTGTAACAGGGGCACCATGGAAAATTTTATAAAGGAAGGAAAACTTGGTTTATCCTTTGATAAAATGAGCAGTTCTGACTTCGTGGCGAATGCAAATAAACTTCAAGAAACCGTTCTTGCATACAACTTCAACAATTGGTTCAGAAATATTTGCTTAGATAAAACATCAATGAAATCTATGACAATTGAAACTATTCGTATAAAGATAATTAAAATTGCAGCTAAAATAACAAAAGGTGGACGTTACTTAAAGTTTAAGTTATGTAGCAGTTGTCCATATAAATATAAATTTTGGGCGATACTAAATAAAATTCAATCCATACCTTTATTGGTGTAATTTGTTCATATGTGAAAATATAGAAATGTTGTGCTACGAAACAATACAAGGGATTAGTCTACCCTTTTTTATAAATGTACATATATGTATTGTTAGTTTTTTGATAAATTTGCGCAAATTAAAGAACGTTTTAATATAAAAATTGAATAAACTTAAATTCTATGTAAGTTTTTACAATAACAACTATAGAATTTGAGTTCATGAATAATCCGGGATCATATAAAGAATGACTATAAAAATAACAGTAACTAAAAATTTTTATTCAAAAATGTAACAACATAATGATTTTGCAAAATCACTATAAGCGTATTTAACTTTACTATGATTCTCCACAGCATCCCATGTAGTTTCATTTACTTGATTAATAATATTCAAGCTCGCAAATCTACAAGTGTTTTCATCTATTTCAAAAGAATCTTCATCATTAATATGCTCTTTTAAATATTGTAAATCTTCATAAATACTATCTTTTATAACATTACTCATTATAAAAAATTGTTTTCTATTAATATCTTCATTAAGTAGATGTTTGTACAAATTTATCAAGTATGGCATTTTTTCTTTTTCGGAAATGCTATTTATTATATTAAACATTCGTTCAATATCTTTATCAGTCTGTCTTTTTCCCATTTTAGTTATATACTTTTGTCTCTTTTCAAGTGGTATATCAGATACTCCAGAAAGAAAACTTTTTAATTTACTCCAAAAAAGTTTTGATGGTAAGTCTTTTACTGTTTTTAAAACATTAACAGCTTTAGAAACATCTCCTATAACCTCAGAGCTAATACTAATAATTTCTTTACCATCTTCTAAAAGTTCCTTAGTAAAATCTTTAGATAATATAACAGAAAGAGATTCAATACAATTTTCTATATCCATAAATTTACCTCCCATAAAATTCTCCTATAGTTAAATAGTAACATATTTAAATTCAAACTATAAACGAGCGTTTTTACATCCAATAAATTACCAACAATAAAAAAATAGAACATTTATGAAATCATTTGTTATAATTAGGTTCCAACACAAAACATAACAAGGAGATATCATAAATGTTCATTGGCTCAATTATAAC
>JARLHR010000008.1 GCA_031292145.1 Clostridium sp.
GCTGTTAAAGGTTCTTAGTTGTAGGTTGTTCCACTTTAGCTTGTCACACTGAAAGTGGGAGCAAGCTAAAGTGGGTACAACCTGCAACTTAGAACCTTTAGCTACATTTTCATAGTCTTTCGAAATAAAAATATTTATGATTTCGGTAATTTATCACATAAGTCTAGATTTCACGTTGTTTACATACAGAGTTTATTTTTTTAGATTTATAAGTAAACATTTATTCAATAAAAAGTCTATCTCTGTTTTGAGTCTATTTAATTCTTCTGAACTTATGCTTTCTAAGTCATTTTTACTATGATTAAATTCTTCCTCTAAATCTTTAAATAAAGCTTGTATTTCTTCTTCATTAGCTTCCTTCATTTCCTCTAAGTATTTCCTAACAGTACCTTCAATATTATTAGCCCAGGTATCTATAGCACTCATTGATATTTCATTAATTTTGTTCTGCCAAGTTAAAGAATCATATAAGAAGAATATTGAATCTGTAAACACGTTTAAAGATTCAGTGATCCCCTTTAATGAGGAAGCTTTTATTGTTTTTAATAAGTGATTTAAATTATTACTGTTCTCCCCAAGTGCTGATCTTTCAAATGTATTTGCAAGTTTCTTTAGGTTTTGGCTTGATATCAGCCCTTTTTCAGCTTTTCTAAACATTTCTCCCGTAGCTTGTCTTACAATATCTCCTCTGTGTTTTTCCAATATTCCTTGTAAAACTTCAGTATATAATGGGATATTATTTTTAACTTTTTCTTCTAATTTAATAATTTCTGAATTTAATATATTTTCAATTTCTCTATCTAAACTAATAATTTCATCTTCTATATAAGAATTTAAATTCTCAGTTTCTTCATTTGTAAGCTTTGGTACATAATAATGCTGCATTAGAGCAAAGGTTTCTTCCTTAGCTGTCCATTTACTTTCATCATATGTATATTTTGTAATGTCTTCTTTAATTTTTATGTCAAATTTGCTTATAAGCCTTATGGATTTTAATTTTATTTTTACAAAACCATTCTCTATAGCTTCTAGAATACTTTCTTTTCGATCTAGGAATTCCTTTATTATATTTATTTTTTCTCCTGTGTTTTCTTTGGTTGACTCTAGTTCTGCAATCTTAGAACTAATTTTTATATCGCATTCACGTAATACATAGTCTTGATAGCTTTTCAAAACTTGTGCAAGTTCTTCTTTTTTATTTGGATCATTAACTTTTTCATAAATGTAATCCCAAAGCTTATCTGTTACAGGATTTTTTTCACTGCTGCTTTCAATCAGAAATAGTTTGATATCTTTATGAAGACATTCATCAACACTTTTTTTTATTTCAGAAATTCTTTTATTATCCTCATTAGTATCTTGTGGACACATATTTATAGCTAAAACAACTTCCACATTGTTATTTATAATTTCTCCAACATATTTTAAGAATTGAAAATCATCCTCTCCAATTCCAGTTCTATAAGAAACAACATAAACAATGATATCACTTTCTGGTATAAAATCCTTTAAAACTTCTTCATGCTTATCAATAAGGGAACCATATCCCGGCGTATCAAAAAGTCTTATTCCACTGTATTTTTCATTTTTACTCTTTCCAATATATCTTAATCTATTCAAATTATCGTTAGGTTTTACTGTAAGAGCTGCGAATTTTTCGTCATCAATGCTTTCAATAGTGAAATCATCATTAATTGCCATTAAAGCTTCCTCTGAATTCTCATCAATTACAACTTCTGTAACAACTCCTGTTGTTGGCCTAACACTTTCCACTAATATCTTTTTATCAAATATACTATTTATCAAAGCACTTTTCCCCGAGCTTGTTTCACCCAGCATAACAACGTAATGACTTGGATTGATTATTCTATCTTTTATTAATAAATTTTTTGCTACAATATCATTACTTTCAAGAATATCAACAACCTTATCAATTCTCTTTTGCCTATCTACACAGCTTTTAAAAATATCCATATATTATTTCTCCTTGCATTCTTCAATTAAATTCCTTAATGTTTTCAAGTCCTCTTCAAATTCCAAAACATGTTCATGATTATAGTTAACTTCATATGCCTTTTCTATATTCTGCATGTCTTCCTTAAAAGTCTTTTCTAAATTAACCTTTAATTCTTTAATTGAATCATCAACTTCTTGTTGCTTTGCCATCAAGTCACCAATAATTTCTTCTTTTAAATATTTTTCCAAATCTTCTATCATTGGTTCTAAATCTTTTAATGTATAGCTTGCCCTATTTTTAACAATCTTTTTTCGCATATGATTTCCTATTAAAGAAAACGTTAAGCTTATTCCCATTCCCACAAGAATTCCAGCTGGACCAAGAACACCTACTGCTCCAACAGTTCCAATTAAACCAGTGGATACTCCAAGTACTGTAGGAATTGATTTTTCATATTTAATTGAACTTTTTTTATTAAAAAATGATATATTTTCATAGGTACCATTAAACCCTTTTATTTTTATATCGTTAAGTTCATTATTAAGATTCTTTATAAGAATACCAATGTTCACTAAAATTTGCTCCATTATGTCATTTATTGCTTTATCAGAAGTTTCCTTATATATTAAACTAAGTCTATTTCCATCTACTATTCCCTTATTAATAATTCTTCTTAATTCTATTCTCAAATTCTCCATATTTTCTTTTATTATTTTAGAAGAGTTTTCTATAATATTTTCCATTTCCTCTTCTGCATAAGCCCTACAACTTCTTATTCGAGCTTTATTTTCTGAAAGCATAGTTTTAATTTTATTTATCTTTTCTTCTTTTTCCATCATATTTTGATTATCTTCATTTAAAGCTAAAAGTCTATATGCTTCTATTTTATCATTAATATTTTTTAGAGCTTCATATATTCTTTCCTTTAAAGTTTTGATTAAATCTTCATTGTATTCTTTCGAAATATTTTTTATTTCTTCTACAACCTTAATTATTCCAGAGTTATTATAGGCTATTTCATCTTTAGTAAATTTCCCTTTAACAGCTTCATAAACATTTACTATATTAACCTTTATATCTCTTTCTTCATTATGTGCATAACTTATGCTGCTTAATACTCCTTCATTATGCTCTTTTGCTTCATTGGCATCTTCTAAGCTTTCATCATTCCACTTATTTTGAACAAAAAGCGTATTAGAAAGTTTTGGCCATAAAGCATTTATGAAGTTTTTTTCTGATCTTGTTATTGGAGGATTTGTTCTAATTAAGAAAATTCCTGCTACCAACTTATTTACATATTCTAATGTGGTTTTTTGATTTTCAGGTGTTAAGCTTCCAACCCCGGGTAAATCTACAAGAACAATATTATCTTTTAAGACTTCACTTTGATTATGTAATACTATTTTAGCTACTTTAAGAGTATTTCCCATATTAAAATCATTATGAACATATTTTTGTAACTGATTAATGTATATATTTTCTTTACTTCCATTTAAATAATATACTATAGCTTCATTAATATTTTCACCATATTTCACCTCAACAGGTACGCAGGTTGTCTCATCAACATCCGTAGGCAATATGTTATCTTCCATTAAAATAGAATTTAAAAAACTGCTTTTACCAGCCCCTTGAATTCCTAGTACTGGTACTATTATTTCTTTTTTATTTAAATTTTCAATAAAGTGATTAAAATACTCTTTATAATTTATCCCTTGATTATCATTAAGATATTTTTCTAATAATTTATAAAATCTCTCATCTTCAATTAAATTCATGTATGTCATTCTTTTTATCTCCTTTTTCCAAAAATCCTAGCGAAAAATGACTTATTTCCCCATTCTACCTCATCTTGCACATTTTCTATCTTTTCATTAAGATTATTCTCTAATTTGCTTATTAGTTCTATTAATATATCCTTATCTTCAATTTTATCATCAATATTTTTAATTTTTTCTAAAATAAAATTATTGCCACTAACTAAATTATTTTTAATTGATTTTTCTAACTGCTCAGCTCTATTTCCAATAGAATTTTCTAATGATTCTACCTTTTCTTCAACCTTATCAAGATTTATATTTTCTATCTTACTTAAAATAGCCTCTTTATTACCTGCTGCATCCTTCACTACCTTAAGCCCTAAAATTGCTAATCTCTCTTCTATAGATTGAAATAATATTTTATTTTGCTCCGCTAAGCTTTTATTTATAGCAGCTTCTATGGTACTTTCCATAGATTTTGTTATATTTAATATGCTATTATTCAAATCTTCAATTTTTTCCTCAAACTCATCTTCTTGAAATTCTTGAAGATTCCCCTTTAAATCATTAATTTTCTTTTCAATTGGTTTTAACTTTTCAATTACTTCTTCCGACATATTTCTAGAAACCTTAGAAAGTGCAATTGTCATATCCTCTTGAATTTCACTCATTATATTTTTTGTAACTTCGTCACTTTGAATTAAAATTGATTTTTCTTCCACAATCATACTCCTTTACTCTTTATAATTGACATTAGTCAATTAATGAATATATTATTTTTTTCATGTCCTATTTAAAAAGTGGCTTAAAATTGCTTCTAAGGTTTCCTTTTCCTCTGCACCTCTTGATAAAGGATTTTTAAATAACTTTTCTTTTAAAATTTTATAATCACTGATTATAAATTCATTTTTCTTCTGACCTTCTATTAATGCCATATTGTATATTGGATTTTTAGAATTAATTAGTAAATATTCAATATTAACATTGTAAAATCTATTCTTAAGGTTATTTTTTAAGCTCTTCACCTCTAGTAAAAGTTCTCCTATATTATTAGCATTTATAAACTCCCTGCAGGAATCTATTACTAAATTCACCATAATACTTTCATTATCTTTAAAGAAATAACTTAAAATTCTGCTTTCTAAAATCTGCTTTTTTGAATTTCCTATTTGTATTCCATTAAATATAATGAACATGTTATAAATTTTATCTTTTATTAATTTTATCTTTGCATAAAACTCAAGCTTATTCGTACATAATTCATAAACAATCACCATATTATTAATGCTATATATGCCTTCTTTTTGAATTACTTCACATTCCTGCGCTTTTAAATAAACACCATGTGTCCTAAAAACAAATTCTTTGCAAGAATCTATATCCCAAGTCCAAAAAAGTTCTAAGGTATCAGACTTCATCTTTTCTATACTCTTTTGCCTTATATATTTTCCAATCAACAAATAATTTTGCTCTAATACTTTGTTACTTAACATATAACGGTTATATTGTCCTTTTGAAATAGAATACAATACTCTTTGCTCATAATAATCGCTTGTTACTGCTAATTCCTTATCTTCTTCAATTTTAAACTCCCCAAGTATATCCTTAACCGCCGCTAAACTCTTACTTACATCTTCTATATCGAAAAGTTCTATATTCTGTTTCTTCTTTTCTTCATATTCTTCTGATCGTTTTTTTACTTCATCATAAAAAATACTTATAGATTTATTGTATTGATTGCTCCATTCTTTTAATACGTTAACATATCTTATTTTATTTTGATTACATATATCTCTAGCCGTTTGTATTGTAGCATCTTTATCTACTATTTTTTCATCATAACCTACTTCTTTATATCCCCATTCCCTATCTAATAAGTTAGATAATAATCTTTTCCCTTTATTTAATACCCCTTCCTTTTTAAATAACATAGTTCTTTCTTCATACTTATGTTTAATTTCTATATTTTTACTTTCAATGCTAGGCAAAGCATAAGAAAATCTTATATCCAAGTTAAGCTTTTTATATATTTTCTCCTTATTCTTTTCACACTGTTTAACTATATTTAAAATATCACTTTCAATATATAATTTTCTATTGTTAATTTTATCTACTATACTTAAATAATCTTCAAAATTCTCTGATGTTGAAGATGTAATTTCGCTTATTGTATCTGAAATTACTCCTTCAATAGTTTCAATTTCTAATACAATTTTTTTCTGAGCATTTTGAAATGCCTCTACAAGTTCATCAATATCTCTAATTTTCACATTTATTAAAGCCTCTATTGTTTCTAATTCATTTCCCTTTATTATTTCTTTATCAGTAGTAATTATATTATTAATCTTATCACTAATGCTTATTGCTCTTTGTTTATCAATTTGGGGAATAGTTTTTTCTGTGCAAGCATCTACAGCTTTTATAAAGGCTTCAACGTTAGATTTCTTATACAGCTCTTCATCCTCACCCAAAATTCCATTTAACCCGTTAAGAGCCGATATTTGAATAACCTCAAAATTATCTTTTCCTTGAGTAGCTTCCCTTAAAAGATTCTCCGCCCTCTTTTTGTGTTTTTTCAAAATAGTAGACTTATCTTCTTCCACAATTCCATTCTTACCAATTTTCTCTTCGACCGAATCAATCATATTTTGTACTAGAATTACTTGCTTTTCTTTTTCATCTACTATTTTAATCTTTTCAGCATTTGTTCTATCACTGTTAGCTTTAACTGTGGTTACAAATATACAAACATCTATTGTTGGAAGTAATATTTCTAGAGTTAATTTTTCATGATTTTCTAAATTCCAGGCATCAAGCCCTGGACTATCTATTATATGTATATTTTCACCCAATATAAAATTAGGAGTAGTAATATGAATTTGAGTAACATTTAATTCATTATTAGGATTTTTATTCTCATCCGCATATTTACTTATAGTATCCTCATTTAAATTATCTTCTTTTAATATTTGTGGTTCTTTATCTTTAAAATAAATAGTAGCCTCTCTAAGTTCTCCCTTAGAAGCTGTGATTATAATACTAGAGCTTGGTCTTATAGCCATAGGTAAAATCTTCTCACCTAAAAGTGCATTTACCAAGGTTGATTTTCCACTACTTGTAACCCCCATAATAGCAACTCTTATAATATTATTCTTAAAAATACCTCTTCTTTCTTCAAACCACTCTATATCTTTATTGTATCTCTTTTTTCTATATTCATTTTTTTCTAAAATCTTCTTTATTTCATCAATTGTATTTAACATATAACTTTTTTTCATCATAAAATTCTCCATAACAAATTAGAAATAATCTATGCACATTTATAGAATAAAACATACATATTAGCCAATTACTTGCAATAATACAAATTACAATTCTTTACACTTTCTTATAATTCCGATATATATATATATTAACACAATTAAGCATATTTATCTAAATAAATACTTGTTTTGCATTAAAATTTTCCCGATTAATTCGTACTCAAACGGCATTTTATTATACATAATTAAAATCCTGCTTACATATGTTTGATCCATATTAAAAAATTGCAATATGCATAATACACTTCTCTTCTTGCAAAATTTAATACAGATAACATTAAACAGACATTTTAGTGAATAAAAAGAATACTTAGGTTCAAAACATTTATTACTGCTGTTTATTCCCAAATTCATCAGTTTTAAGTAAATTCTATTTACTTAATTCCATTAATATGTTAATATTTTCATAAAACAAGCTGTATAAAATTGCACGATAATTATTTTCAAATTAGTAAACCTATACATTGCTTATATATGCATTTAAGGCACAATAAAAAAATAACAATTCCATCTGCCAAGCCTATTTTCTTTTATGTGCCTAATCAAAAGTTTCGGAGTTATGCCTTAGGGTATTTAAATCTTTTATTATTTGATGTTCATTAAAAATCCTAATGCTTCTCAAATAAATAATTAATCCGTAATGAAAGGAGGATAGTACATTTATAAAACTTTACACAAACGTTTGCGAAAATGCAAACGTTTGCCTGAAAAAAAACTATATGGGAGTGTGTGTTAAATGAAAAAAAAATTAATATCCAAATTAGTTATCACAACTTTATTTATTAACTTGACCCTTTGTCAATTTCCCGAATTAAACTTTTTCAATACTTCATCAACAGTAGCCTATGCTGCCAACATTACTAGTTTACCATCTAGCACCAAAGATGGAACTATACTTCATGCTTTTGATTGGTCCTTTAATACTATCAAAAACGAATTACCAAATATTGCAGCTGCTGGTTATAAATCAGTTCAAGTTTCTCCAGTTCAAGGAACTAAAGATTCCTCCACAGACCCAAGTAAATGGTGGCTTTTATATCAGCCAACTAATCAAGCTATTGGAAATGCACAACTTGGAACTTATGCTGATTTCAATGCCCTTTGTACTGAAGCACATAATTATGGAATTTCCATTATCGTTGATGTAGTAATGAATCATATGGCTAACAACGGAAATCCAGATCAATTAGATCCTTCAGTAGATTCTAGTTTTCAAAATACTAATTACTATCATAACTTAGGCCAATGTAGCAATTGGAGTAACAGACACGATATAACCCAGTTAGGCATTGGTATGCCAGATTTAAATACTCAAAATCCTGACGTGCAAAATAAAGCAATTACATTTTTAAATCAATGCGTAGATGCTGGTGCTGATGGTTTCCGTTTCGATGCAGCCAAGCATATTGAAACTAATTTAGGTTTAGATGCCAATCAATCCTGGGCAGGTAATTACTGGACTAATGTTTTAGGAAATTTACACAATAAATCAAACCTATTTATATACGGTGAAATTTTACAAGATGGAAATGTAGATAATATTTCATCTTATGAATCCTTCATGAATGTAACAGCTAGTAATTTAGGATATAGTATAAGAAATGCAGTTACTTCTAACAATCTAAGTTCAGTTGACACTACTCTTGGCGGAGTCGATTCCGGTAAAGCTGTAGATTTTGTTGAAACCCATGATACTTATGAAGATGGTACAACTAAAAGCTTAACAGATACACAAAGAAAAATGGGATGGGCTATAGCTGCTGCCCGTGCAAGTGCGACACCTCTATTTTTTGATAGACCTACTAGTTCAATTGGTACTGAAGGAGATTCATTATGGAAAGATTCAGATATAGTTGCAATTAATAAATTTCATAATGCAATGGCCGGACAAACCGAATATTTAAGGTGGACAAATAACAATTCAACTATGTTAATTGATCGTGGCACTATTGGAACTGTTATTGTAAATGATGGTTCAAGCACCTATATTAATTCTGCTACTAATTTAGCAAATGGAACATATACTAATCAGGGCAGTGCAAATTGTACTTTAACTGTTTCAAATGGAACAATTTCTGGAACTATTCCTACAAATTCTATTGTTGTTCTTTATGGTAATTCAATTCCAACTGATGCAGTTTCATGGACACCTTCAACGCCAGTTGCTGGTAATACTGTAACAATAACTTATAATGCTGCTAGCAGAGTACTCCAAAATTCTTCCAGCATAAATGTACATTGGGGATATGATGGGTTTACAGGTGTTACTAATACCTCTATGACTTCCGCAGGAAACAATACATGGACAGCTACTTTAACAGTACCAACAGCAGCTAAATCTAAATTAGATTTATGTTTTACTGACGGTACAAATTGGGATAATAATAGTTCAGCAAATTGGAGTATTCCTATAACAGCAAGTTCAACTACAAATGTAACTTATGCCCCACATTCTGGTTACAAAGTAGACTATGATAGCAGTACCCTTGTTCAAGGAAAAAGCTTTACTATATACTACAATGGCTCTTTAGCTAGTTCTAGCAATGTTTCTCTTCATTGGGGCTATAACGGTTGGACAAGTTCAACTAATGTTTCCATGACTAAGGATTCTAACGGTTTCTGGAAAGGTACTATAACTATTCCAACTTCTGCAACAAAATTAGACTTTGATTTCACTGCTGGCAGCAGCTGGGATAATAATAGTAGTCAAGATTGGCACTTACCAGTATGGTCAAGTTCAGCACCTGTACAAGTCTCTCCAGGACCAACAGCTGGTAAAGATGTTACTGTTTATTATAATGGAAGCTTAGCATCTAGTGCTACTTCTATAACATTACATTGGGGCTATAACAATTTCACTTCTCCTGCTGATATAACCATGACTAAACAATCAGATGGAACATGGGCCTCTACTATTACATTACCATCTGGAAGCTATATGCTTAATATGTGCTTTAAAAATAATTCAGGCACTTGGGATAATAATAGTTCTAACAATTATAATTTTTCTGTAGCACAGTAAAATTAATGAACTGATTAGTTATTATTTCACTTATAAAATGCTTTAATTATCAATTTTACTTGGTTTATCCTTCTATAATAATATTCACTTTATAGAAATCAGTATCAAAAAATGATCAAAAAAATCATTTCTACTATAGGTACTGATTTCTTCTATTAAGCTTATCATTAATCTGGTATGCTAACTACATTAAATCCTTTATCTTTTATTTCATGTTCTGTAATATTGAAACTTCTCAATTTGTGAATAATTAGTATTTATACTTTGAAAAAGTAAATAGTTTTTATGTTTTTATTGTTGAATTATTGAAGTTTACTGTATAATGGACTTATACTTAATTTTATAAGGAGTGTTTTTATTGTTTGGATATGTAACTCCCTTAAAGGCAGAAATGAAAATTAAAGACTGGGCTAGATTTAAATGCTATTATTGTGGATTGTGCTGCCATATAAAAAAAGAATTTGGTAATATACCAAGAATGTCTTTAAATTATGATATGACTTTTCTTGGATTATTATTAGATGCATTAAATCCAGAAGAAATAAAAGTGTTAAAACATAGATGTGTCCTTCACCCAACTGAAAAGAAGACTGTAATAGCCAATAATAAAGCTTTATCCTATGCCGCTGCCATGAATATATCCTTATTTTATTATAAATTATTAGATGATGTTCAAGATGATAAAAATATTAAAAGTACATTACTTTCAATGCTTTTGTTACCATATAAAAGGAAATTTTCATCCTCTATAACTGTAATTAATGATAGCATAAGCCAATATTTAAACAAGCTTTCAATTTTAGAAAATAGTAAATCTTTTTCTTCTATAGATGAAATATGCGATCCCTTTAGTTCCTTAGTAGGTATAATTATGCGTGATTATCCATATGAATTAAATGATGATTGTCCTGAATTAAGAAATACTTTATATAATTTAGGATATTCTATTGGTAAATGGATTTATTTGATTGATGCATTAGATGATTTAAAGTCTGATATTGAAAAAAAGAAGTTCAATCCTTTAGCTTTTTTATATAATAAGGAATCTTTATCTTATGATGAGTTTATTGAATTAATAAAGCCTAAAATGGAATTTACTATTTTAAATTGTGGATATACTTGCAGAGAAAACTTAGAAAAATTGAATCTTGCAAGAAATAAGGATATACTATATAACATAATTGAATTAGGTTTAATGGATAAATACATTAATATTATTCAGGCACAATCAAAAAAATAATAGACCAGTATGCTTATCTATTTTTTTCTTTCATGTGCCTAATGCATATTCCCAAAATACAAATGAAACTAAAAGGAGAGATTAATAATGAATCCATATGAAGTATTAGGTGTAAAACCTGGTGCAAGCCAAGACGAAATAAAAAGTGCTTATAGAAAGCTTATTAAGCAATATCATCCAGATAAATTTATAGATAATCCGCTAAAAAATTTGGCTGAAGAAAAAATGGCTGAAATCAATAAAGCTTATGAGGAACTAACAAAAAATCCAAATAATAATGCCTATAATTACGGTGGTTCTAACAATTCATCTAATTATGGCAATTCTTCAAACAACTATTCTTCTTATGATTTTCAAGAAATAAGAAGCTTTATTCAATCTGGAAATTATATTGCTGCTGAAAGCAGATTAAATTCAATTAACAATAGAAATGCAGAATGGCATTATTTAAATGGTATGGTACTACTTAATAAAGGTTGGTATGATGCTGCCCTTAACGAAATCACTGCAGCTGTTAATATGGATCCAAATAACTTTGAATATAGACAAGGTTTAAATTCCCTAAGACAAAGGGGAAACAACTACTCTAACCCTTATTACAGAACTACAAATACAAGAAATTCTGATATGTGTGATTGCTGTATACAACTATGGTGTTTAGAGACCCTATGTGACTGTGCAGGTGGTGGCTGCTAAATATCATATTTATTAATTCCATTGCTTATAAGTTTATTTTATAAATTCTAATTGTTTAAAGAGGTGGATGTTCTATGAAGTCAAAACATATTGCTGAAAATGGAATAACAGTAGCATTAACACTTGTAATACTTTATGCTGCATCAATTCTTCCAGTAAGCACTTTATCAATATTAACAGTTGCTTCTTGCTTAATTCCAATTTCTATCATAAGGACTTCAATTAGAAACACAGTATTAGTTTATATAGCTTCAAGTATGGCTAGTTTCTTTTTAGTATCAACTAATATTGCACTTTATTACACTTTATTTTTTGGAGTATATGGCATAATAAAATACTTTGCAGAAAAACTAAGAAATATTCCTTTAGAATTAATTCTGAAGTTAATAGGTTTTAACGCTTTACTTATGATAATATATTTTGTGCTGATAAATTTTTTAGGACTTCCTACAATTAAATATCCTTTATATTTAATATGGGCAATAAGTCAAGTTGCATTCTTAATTTACGATTATGCCCTAACTCTTATTATAAGTTTTTATTTGAACAGAATACATACACATGTTTAAAAAAATGACAATGGGTAATGATTACTCAGTGTCATTTTTTTGATTACTTGTTATTTTTTCGAATGTCCTTATACTTCACAATTAAATTATTTAAAAATTCTACTGTTTGAATTGGTGCTTTACCTATGGATGTTTCTCCTGCTAGAAGAAATCCTGTAACTCCAGTTTTCATAAAATTGTATATGCTTTCAACTTCTGAAATAGATGGCATCTTTCCATTCTTCATACTATTAAATAGGTGTGTTGCTATAATCATATCCTTTTCTTTATTTTTAACAACTTCATTTATTATCATCTCTTCATGTATTGGTGTATCTTCTATTGACGTTTCTGGAATTAAATCCCCTCTTCCAATTACTATTCCATCTGCTTCACTTACTATGCTCATTCTATTATTTACACCATTTAATGTTTCTATCTTAGCCCAAATTTTAGGCTTAAAACCATCTGATGTATTTTCATTTAAAAATGTTTTTATTTCCTTAATATCTTCTTTATTTTCAACAAATGATTGGCATATTATATCTACTTTATTTTCAATTCCCCACATTATTGCATTCTTATCTTTTTCACTTAGCAAGAAAGTTTTCCTTTCCAAATTTTTAATATTACATCCCTTACCACTTCTAATAACTCCTCCTTTTATTGCAATAACTTTAATAAGTTCATTCTTCCTTCCAATAACATTAAAAAACATAGTGTTATCTTTAATTCCTATTTGTTTATAATCTTTTTGATTTAAAATTTTATTTTCTATATTTAATGGAATTATTTTGTTTTTTATCTTCCCAGTATTATTTTTAAATTCATCATATTTGTCTTCTCCACAAAAGTATATTTCCTCTCCATTATATATTTTATATATATATTCAAACTTGCTAGATACTCTAACTTTAGTTCCTGAAAGATCTAACATTATCTTAATATCATTTTTTATATCCTTTGCCATTTCCATGAAATCTGAAAATTCTTCTTGACTTCCATGTATAAAATTAAATCTTAAAATATCAACACCACTATCAATTATGCCCTTGAGTATAGTTCTATCTTTTACATTTGGTCCTACTGTCCCTATAATATACATACTCTCCTCCAAATTATCGCTACTTTTATTCATATTATAAAATCAGCTTAATTAGCACCTATTGTTATTTTTTTTGAATCTGCCTTAGTAAAAGGTTCTAAAAAACTATTTCATGAATAAAATTATTTTGTGTAAAAATATTTTTGGAGGTAATTTTTTGAAAAAATCAAGTTTTATTTTTCTAGTTTTAATATTATCTCTCACTTTAGTGGGTTGCAATTTTCAAAATCCTAGATACATAAATTTTTCTATGAAACCTAATAACCATTATTATGTTGATGAAATTAAAAATAGAATCTTAAATAACGATAAATTTACACTATATATATTTGATACCAATCTATATAAAGAAGTAGAAGTTCCGCCTGAAGATGATAATATAATTGAAGATTTTTTTTCTACATTAACTAGTGATACTTATACTGATGAAAAAACTGATGCAAATGAACCTTTTAGATTAAAAATAGTTTTTAATAATAATGATAAATACCTAATCAAAATATTTAATGATTCAATCGTATCTATAGCTCCATGGGATGGAGTTTATAAAGAAGATACAGTATCAATTAAAAATTTGCCTTTAAAGTATAATCTTTTTGATTTTTGTAATCATATATTAAATAATCCTATATCTAAGCAAAACTAGGCAATGTGGTCATTTATTAGAGGGGCTATTTTATTTTTGCCCCTCTTTTTGCCCCTTATAGAATAGTATTAGTTAGCATAAAAAAGCATGAATAGGTCCTTATCATTAATTCTTAGCTCCTTACTTAAAATAATCCTTTTATTTGTCACACCATTACATATCATAAAATACCCTTATTTTACACAAATCACCACGCTATAATTTGAATATTTTACTTTAGACTCCACATAATAATTATATAATATAGTACTAATTATTTTAATTTTACCTAGGTAGATAGCTTCTTCTTTTAAGTTACAATTTATTATCTAATATACACTATCTAAATATTGTATATAAAAATAAATAATCCAATAATTACGGTGAAATATTGATTGTATCATTTATAAATAAGTTTTATGAGTTATAATACCTTATTGGTATTATCTGCTGAATTAAAATGTATAACTTTTAATAAATAATTTAGCAGGATGAATTATACAACGAATATCTAGGGATTCTATATTAATTTTAAAGGAGTTCTTATGGATAATTTAATAGCATATGCTTCATTATTTGTATTTTGGTATCCACTTATAATGAGTACAGTTTGGATAATTGGTGGAGTTTTATTTTATTATAGAAGAGAGAAAAAGCCTGGATTGCCTCTAACTGAAAGTCCCATGGTATCAATTTTAGTGCCTTGTTATAACGAAGAAAATACTATAGAAAATACAATTGAACATCTTAATGATCTAGATTATCCTAACTATGAAATTATAGCTATTAATGATGGGAGTAAAGATGAAACTGAAGAAATATTGAACCATCTATCAGAAAAATATGAAAAATTAAGGGTTATTCAGCTTAGAACTAATGCAGGTAAGGCAAATGCGTTATATCTAGGCTTAATTGCATCAAAGGGAGAGTTTTTAGCTGGAATAGATGCAGATGCGTATCTTGAAAATGATGCATTAAATTATATGATACCTCATTTTATTACTCCAAACTACGGAGAAAGAGTCGGTGCTGTAACTGGAAATCCTAGAGTTCGCAATCGTAGTTCTTTATTAGCTAAAATACAGTTATGTGAATCATCAAGTATTATAAGCTTAATTAAAAGAACTCAAAGATTACTTGGTAAAGTAATGACTGTTTCAGGTGTTGTTGTAGTTTTTAGAAAAAGAGCATTAATAGATTGTGGATTATGGGACAGAGACTTAATTACCGAAGATATAGGAGTAACGTGGAAACTTCAAAAGCGTTTTTGGGATATCAGATATGAACCCAAAGCACTTTGTTGGATGTTAGTTCCTGAAACAGTGGTTGGATTATGGAAGCAAAGAGTAAGATGGGCTCAAGGCGGTCTTGAAGTCATAATTCGTCACTGGAACATATTTTTAAGCTGGAAATATAGACGTTTGATGCCTGTATACATAGAACAAATATTTAGCATATTTTGGTCAATAACATGGTTTATATTGTTTATAACAATGATTATACAACTCGCTATTGGAACGCAGACGTTTTCCTATATATTTTGGCAAGGTCAATATCTATCTTTTATCTGCTTAATTCAATTCATTGCAGCAATGGCATTAGACAAACGATATGATGAAGAATTATTAAAATATTATTTATGGGCGATTTGGTATCCAACTTTTTTTTGGTACTTTAGTGCTTTGGTTATATTAAGAGCTATCCCTAAAGCATTATTTAAGAACAGAAAAAAATTTGCAACCTGGGATAGTCCAGATAGGGGGCTTTAAACATGAATATCATTGATGGATTGCAAAAGAAAAGCATTAGAATATTAGAAATATTAATAACTACAATTGGATGGCTTATCATGCTGTATTATATAATTCAAACTTTATTATCTATCGTATTTTGGTCATTATTATATATAGTATTTTGGTCATTAAATTTATCTAATTTTTATAAAAAGTTATTTACCTTAGGTGATGTAAGTACAACAATGCATACTTTTATAATCACGATTGTTATTGCAAGTAGTAGTTTTATATTAATGTATTTTTGGGGAAGATATAACCATAAAAGATATGCTCATTTAAGACGACGTAAATTTCCTAAAGCTGTAACAAATGACGAAATTGAACGTTATTTTAACTTACCATCTTCCACTATAGAAAAGATGCAAAATGATAAGATTATTATTTTAGAAAAGACTATAGTGTAAAATATATAAAAAAGTATTTATTTTTTATGTTCACGCAAGTAGCTTAGGAAAAATATAGTTGTTTGTCAATATTATTATAAAATTCTCATAAAATAAAAATTGTTTTCCATTCATGTTCATTTTATTGGTTATATATGTATTTAAACTGATACCTATAAGCAAGACACATGAAAAAAGTGTTTAGTTTATAGGTATTTTTTATATAATCGAATAATTAATAGGATGAGTGCACTTTTACCAGATTCTTTAATATACTTTATATTTATAATTATATATTATTCTGAAAATATTTTATCTACTAGTTTAATTAAGTCATCAATAATCTTATCTTTTTTTATAAAATAAGTAGCGCCCAATGCTTCACAGATACCTAATTCATTGGAAAAATCATTCTCCCCACCATCTGAAAAAATAATTATATTTTTATCATTATTTTCTTTTCTTAGTTCTATTACAAGTTCCAAGCCAGTTTTTTTGGGCATATATATATCCGTAATTATCAAATCAATATTGCCTAATTTTTTATATACTTCAATACCTTCCTCACCATTTGATGCTTCATATACATTGTAATTTGCATTTTCTAAAATAAGCCTTATAAACTTTCTAACACTTGAATTATCCTCAACTACTAATATATTTTTTTGCTTTTCATTCATTTTTTTCAACCCCTTTTTTTCAGATTATAATACAAACATAATATAGCATAAATTAAAGTTGCTCTATGCTCTAATACCATCTAATTAAATACTAATTCTTATCCATTAGTGCATTCTTATCATTATTAAATTTTACAATTCTCTAAATATTCTATTTTAAATTTTCCATCATATAACTTAATTAATCTATAATATACACTGAATCTTGATGGTTGAAGAAACCGCCTCCATAGCTTTTTATAGTTCTTTAGTTGTTTCAAGAGTTATTTAGCATTTTTTATAGTTCCATTAACTGAATCTTGTATTTTATTTGTTAAACTTGAAATACCTGTTGCCTTTTCCTTAAAATTTTCTGCTAATTTTTTAATTTCTGTTGCAACAACCGAAAAACCTTTTCCTACCTCTCCAGCTTTAGCAACTTCAATAAAAGCATTTAATCCTAAGATTTTTGTTTGGGCTGCTATATTCTTCATTGCATTTAGTATACTATTAATTTGCTCTGTTATTACTCCTACCTTAGTTACTTCACTGTTTAATTCCTCTTGTTGCTCCGAAATATTATTAGCTTATGCTCAAAGTTCTTCCATTGTTAAAAATATTTTCAAAAAATCATCAGATAATTTTTTAGCTCCTATATCTAATTTTAGTCTATTATATACATTTTTAGCAAGAGCATTTACAGCAATAAATAATAACTTACATTCGCATATAATAACAATTTAGCTTACTATATAATTCCTAATAGTCCTTTTGCTTATTCCATATAAAAATTGATAGTAATTATTTACACAAACATAATAACATTCTACTTAATTCTGGTGATTATAATCTTTATATAAAACCACTTTATTTCTACCAGTTCTCTTAGCTTCATACAAAGCCTTATCTGCATATTCAAGAAGATCATTAATTTCATTTGTTGTATCTGGATATGTTGATACTCCAATTGATATTGTAATGCTTAAATTTACTTTATCAGAAATGTTAAATTCATGTGTTTCAACTTTTTTTCTTAACCTTTCGGCAATTTCCATAGCATGAGAGGATGAACAATCTAATAATATTATTGAAAATTCCTCACCCCCATTACGAGATACAATATCAAAAACTCTGACTGTATCAATAAGAATCTCAGCTAAACCTTTCAATACTATGTCTCCTGCATTATGGCCATATGTATCGTTTATCTTTTTAAAAAGATCAATATCTATGAATAATAATGATAAGTTTTCACCTTTTCTCAATGCTAATTGTGAAATATTATTAAAGGAAGTATCAAATTGTCTTACATTATTTAATCCCGTTATAAAATCTTTTGTCGCTTCATGCTTAAATTTTTTATTAAGCTTAGCAAATTCAATTAAGTTTTCAGCATAAAAGAATACTATGCAAGATACTACTATATTACCGATACAATATATTGCTGTAGTTTCAAAAAAAGTTATTGATACTCCTAAAACAATAATAAATGTTATTATAAACAAAAAAAACAAGTAGATTATTGAAAAAATCCACTTACTTTTTCTTGATAATTTAAATCTACAAATAATACTAAATCCTATTCCAATAATCAATGCGGCTATAAATGCAGCTATTGAAGGTTGTGAAACACCAAAATGCCAGACCCGAAATGCACCAATACATATGGATGCAATAATTGCAGGTAAAAATCCACCATACATTGCTGCTAATAAAATCGGTACGTATCTAAAATCTATAATTATATTAGAGGTAACATATACACTATATATCATCAAAATGATACCTAATATTCCACAACTCACTCCAGTAATAATTTTTAAAGTTAATGATAAATTATTATTATTTATGTCTTTATCTTTTAAAAAAATATGAGCAACACTTATAAAAGTTATCAAAATGCATGCGTTTAAAAAGAGATTTAAAATCATATTTAATTACTCCTAAGAATGTGTTTTGCATAAAATAGTCTCGAACTCGTAATTATTATTACTCCAAATCACTAATTTATGTGATAATATCCATAGCTAAATAATTTAGTACTCTTTTCTTTTAACCTTAAAATTTACCCCTCGAATATAATACACAAATTCTTAAACTCCTGTATTTTCAATGGATTGATAATATAAATTCATTAAAAATTTTGCCCCTTTTTTTGCCCTCTATAGGATAATATTAAATACTATTAACTAATATTCATATCTATATAA
Organism: Clostridium sp.; assembly: GCA_031292145.1. Taxonomy (GTDB): domain Bacteria; phylum Bacillota; class Clostridia; order Clostridiales; family Clostridiaceae; genus Clostridium. Next base: position 19,325 of record JARLHR010000008.1, read on the forward strand.
AACTAGTATTTATCACATTCTGTAATCAGACAATATTCATAAATACTGACTTTTTCGAATTTTGTAATCATATATTAAATAATCCTATATCTAAGTAAAAGTAAGGCACATGAAAAAAATAATACACCATAGATGCCACGCAAAATAAGCAAGCATACTAGTCTATTATTTTTTTATGTGCCTTATATTCTTAATTTATCATACAACAACATTATATTTATTCTTTTAAATATCAGCAAGAAATTATCTTATCACGGTATATTTCTGAACAATTCATTGCTTTTAACATCTTTATTACTGAACTATCATCCCAAAAATGCATTGGATACACTTTATCTGTATTAGTATTTTTCATAAAATAATCAAAACCTAAGTTAAACCATTCCCCTTGTCTAGGATCTAAAACCACAAAAGCAGCATCAAAATGTCTATTCTTTATTTTTGCTATCTCTTTCTCAAACTCTTGCATCATATTTTCGTTAAAAATTTCATCCTTGTAATTCCATACCCATAAATTAAGATCACCTGCATGATAAACTGTCTTACCATCTACTGTAACAATAAACGCTACCCCTTCATCTGTTGAATTTAAAGTTTCTATTTTTAAATCTAATGTTTCAAGAACATGGTTACTCCCCATAAATTCAATCTTTTCATAAATATCATCAGTAATCCCATGCTTATTAAATAAATTTCGCCCAAACGCCATCTTAATATCTCTTGAAAAAACATATTTAACATTTGGATATTCTTTTAGTAGCTCAAAAATTGACATATTAAAATGATCATGGTGATTATGACTTGAAAACACATAAATTGTTTTCTCTTTATCAAAGTAAGGAAGCTGTCCTTTATAATAATCAAACAGTAAAATCACATTTTCAAGTTCCACTGAAAAACAACTGTGTTCAATATAAGTGATCTTCATTTACATCATCCTTTCTATTTTGTCTAATTGCTTATGAATACTAGATACTTTTTTTACTTCTATTTTCTATAAGTATTTTTTTCTAAATAATTCGTATCTTTTACAAGAGTTAGTTTCCACATATTCCCAACCCTATATTCCCGTCATCACTGTATATTTATAATATCATATCCCTATAAACCGCACAAGAATTTTTCGATTTGTTTTGCAACTTTTTTCAAATCACCCTTCATTTATTCTTAATTTTTAATTGATTTTTAAGGATTCATCTTTATTAATGCAAGTTTTTTTTTAATTATTGCATTTTTTGATATAATCCAAAATCTTCTCTCCGATAATCTCATTTATCCTTTCAGTATTTATACATACAATTACATAATTATTAATTTTATTTCTTCTCCTTAAAAATTAGAAAAATAATCTTTTCCATTGTTAAATTTCGCTTATGGACCATTTGAATACTCCTTATACTACTAGTTAATAAAACTAGTTTATCATGATAAATTGTATTTATCTAACAATAAAAAATAGAAGCAAACTATAATATATAGTTTACAAATTATATATTATAGTTTATTATTATTTTGCAGGGTTTTCACAATATGGTTAACAAAGTATAATTATACTAAAAATGTAAAAAATTCATTTAAACTATTGAGTATTACAAAGTAAAAATTAGAATAGAAATCAAGGAGGAATTTATATTATGAGTTATAAAAAATGCGCAGGTTTTGGATTTTGTGCATGTTGCAATGAATCAGTATGTACAGATAACGAATTAAATAATTCTAAGTCAATAGAAACTTTTGAGGTTACTATAAATGAAAAGATTGAAAATATTCAAAGTAGAGAAGATAAAACTACTTACACTAAGGATGAAGTAGTTCAAATATTAAAGTCATATAAAAAAATGTATAATGCTCACACTAGTAAAATAGAAGAGTAATGGAGTATACCATTATTACTCTTTCAAGCCACAATGTCCAATATATGGGGGTTATGTGATAAATTCAAATATCATATTCTTTGAAAATTGAATATGATATTTAAAGAATGTGTTATCATTGATTTATAATGGTAAATTTAATGATTATTAGAGAAATTAAATGCTATAGTAATTTAATTTTTAGTACGTGTAATTTTAGATATGACAAATAGGGGTATCAACTTAACTAATACCCCTGAAAATATCTTAGTTACACTAAGGTCGGATCTAGAATATTTGAAGTAAATGCTTTTGCACCATCTTTACTTCTAAATGTTCCAGACTCTATTTTCCTATTCAAATTCTTTTTTTAAACTTTAAACTTATTTACTTCTTGAATCATTTGGTCAGTCATATTATTAAGTATTTGTGCAGAAGAAGCAACTTCTTCTGTTGAAGCATTCATTTCCTCTGATGAGGCTGAAATTTCTTCTGCTGATGCTGAAACTTCTACTGAAATTGAGGCTAATCCATCTATTCTAGTCAGAATAGCATTCTTATCATTTTCTATATTTTCAGCCAAACTTTTAACTGTTTTAATCTTAGGTATTACTTCATCCACTGCTTCTACTATTTGCTTAAAGGATGTTATTGAACTATTTATAATTTTAGATTGATTCATCATTTCATCATCCAATGTGACCGACTCTTGAACTATGGCATCAGCATTATTAGATATTACATTGATTAATTTACTAATGTTTTCTGATGAATTTTTTGATTGCTCTGCAAGTTTTCTTATTTCCTCTGCAACTACTGAAAATCCATTTCCCGATTCTCCTGCCCTAGCTGCCTCAATAGCAGCATTTAGTGCCAATAAATTTGTTTGCTCTGCAACACTATTTATTAAGCTTGTAATTTCATTTATTTCATTTATATCTTTTCCAAGTGCCATGACTTTACTATTAAATTCTTTAAATGAATTGCTTACATTGGTTACTGACTGATTTAATTTATTCATTTCACTACTGCTATCATTTGCCATTAAGCTTATTTCTCTAGAATTTGAATCTACAACTTGTATCTCTCTAACCATTTCAGATAGCCTATTGCTAAATTCATCAATAATCTCTGTTACATGTATTAATTCTTCAGATTGGTTACTTGTCCCTTGTGCAACATCAGATATTGCTTCTGTAACATTTTGTGATACACTTGCTATTTCTTCAGAAATGGATGCTAAATTTTCTGATTGCCCATTAATATTTGAAGAGCTTTCTTTTATTTTTTTATCATTATTTCTAATGATTCCTGCATTAATTTCATTGCATTAGTCATAGCACCAATTTCATCTTTTGATTTCAAATACTTAGTAGAAACTTCTTCACAAAGATTTCCTTGTGCTAATAGTTCCAAATGCTTAGAAGTTGATTTTATGCCTTTAGATATATTGTCCGAAATTATGTAAATTATTCCAAAACCAATTAATATGAATACTATAGATGATAATGCAACTGAAATTTGCAAACTATCTAATTCTGATAATATTTCTTTTTTCTCTACTGCTACTCCTACAGACCAATCAGTTCCAGTTACCGGCGCATAGCCAACATATTTATCTTCTCCATTATATTTATATTCATCTATACCTGTTGCTTTAGTAATCATTTTACTTTCAATATCTGCTAAAGACTGTAAGCTTGCATCTTTTTTTGCCGCTTCAATCATATTTGACATTTGTAAAACTAAATCTCTATTACTATTTGCAATAGTAACTCCATTTCCATTTATCATAAACGCTGTACCTGTTTGCCCAATTTTAACTTGGTCAGTTAAGTCACTTAAGCCGTTACCATCTTGTGCTTCAATTAATACTCCTACAATTTCATTGTTGTACTTAATAGGAACCGCAAATATAACAACAATACTTCCATCAACTATACTTACTTCTGGGTCTGATACGTTGCTTTTACCTGCTACTGCCTTTTGAAAATAGCTTTTATCTTTGGAATTAGTGCTTTTACCCTCCGTATTATTTGAATTTCCATCCTTATCTACAATGGCCATTCTAAGGCTGCCAATTCGTTTAGACTCCTCTACAAGAATTGGTATTTTATTTTGCCACGGAATATTAGGATTACTTATATCTGATCGTACTGCAATAGACTCTAACGAACTTAATTGCCCTTCAATTCTTCCTTGAATATTACTAGCTGTTTGACCTGCAATTTTAGGGAGCGTATTTCCTAAGTTTGACGTTAGTGCTTTTGATGAGTTTATAAACGAAACTACACCTAACCCTATACATATAAATCCTATTAATAAACCTATAAATACTATCAGTTTTGTTTTTATACTTTTCATAACATACCCCTTTACTAAAATATAATTAAATATTTTTATACCAGCCAAGCAATTCAAATTCATTACGAACATGTTTCTTTATAATGAATAAATCATTTTTGAAACTTGGTAAAGAGTTTCAGTGAAGTTCTTTCTCAAGGGATTTCACTTCTTAATTTGTGGAGGAGTCGTTTACAGTATTCTAAGATTTATCAGCTGTTTTTCTTCTTAACTTCTGAATACACTCCTTCTCATTTAGCTTGCAAAAATTCTTTATAATTTTCCATTTTATCATCCCTATTGTTGTTCTTCAACCAACTGTTATATCGTGAAATAGCTTCATCAATTTTTTCTAATTTTAGTATTTCTCTTTTGTTACAATTAAACTCTGCATACATACTAATTTTAATTATATTTCCCACTTTCATCCTCCTTAATTTTTATTGAGTACTTTCAGAAACACTATAACTCCTAGGCTTACTCAATTTTTAATATACCTTGAATTTCCCTCCAAAATATTCATGATTATGTTACAAAATCTGGCCTTCCATTATTATTTCGGTATACATTAGTAAAATATCATGATAGAATTCCTAGGATTGTTTCATTAGCAAGTTTAGAGAAGTCTTTCCAGGACTTCTCATAAGTAATATCTGTTTTTAATCTGCTAACTTGTGGTAGATTGTACAATTATTCTGCTAACCTATCCATGCTCCATCGCTGCTTAATATATATCCATCAACTGTTGTATCAGCTAGCATGGCTCCTGATTCATTTAAGTAATACCAAGTTCCATTATCATTTACCCAACCAGTTTTCATAGCACCTGATGCATTTAAGTAGTACCAAGTACCATTATCATTTATCCACCCTGTAGCCATAGCACCATCAGATTTTAAATAATACCAAGCTCCATTATCATTTAACCAACCAGTCTTCTTAGTTCCATTTTCTAAAAGATAATTCCAAGTATTATCTTTATTTAATACCCAACCAGTTTTAGTAGTTGTACTTACTGAAACAGCAGAACCTGTAGTGGTTGCCGTATTAGTTGCACCCGCTGTAGTAGAAGTTGCTGTACCAGTTGCAGCAGCAGGTTTTACATTATGTATAACTGTATATACTCCATTATTTTGATCCCACGCAATCATATTATCTTTACTATCAACAGATATGCAAGATTCACCAGAATCTGTTTTAGCTGATTTAATAAAGTTGTGGTTTTGATCCCATGTCATTATATATCCATCATTTGTGAACCAAGGACATCCACCTGCTGTGACTATACTAGTATAGTTTGAAGAAACATCTGAGCTATCATAGCTGCTAACATCTATATAATTAAAACTATCTTTTGTTTTTGGTGTAATAGTTTCAGCATATATTCTACTATTTGTGGTATCAAGATATATACTGCTAAGAATGTTTTTCGAACTAGTTGTTATCTTTGTTTTTCCCCCAACAGCAGCACCAGCTTTTTTGTTTGCATCAGAAGGCGATTTTCCTAATACATATTCTGAATTTCCATGGTCATCTGCAAAGAAATAAATTTCTGAATCCTTAGAATACTTAATACCGTCTATAGTATTTGTAGCTGGAGCTTTTGAGAACTTTTGCAATACAGTTATAGAATCATCAGAAGAATTAGTAGCTACTGTATAACCTTTGCTTCCAAATTTAAAGTCCTTTGTAGCCTCCTTATATTCTGAGTCAGGTTGACCGTCTTCTTTTTTATATATGTTAAGATATGCAAGCCTGTATATATAATCAGAACTATCTGTAAGATACTTACCTTCTCTAAGGGTTGCTTTTATATCATAAGTTTTACCGTCTTCTCCCTTTATTTGATAAGAGTCCTCAGTATTATTAATAGCAGCACTTGCTCCAGCACTAGTAGTTGTAGTACATACTCTTAAGTTTCCTAAATTATAATCTGCATCAACATAATTTCCTTGTGGATCAGCGTAAATAGTAGAAACTTTTTGTCCGTTAAGTCTTACATTACTATCATCTAAATCATATTGATAAACAGCTAATCCACTGTTAACATTTTGATACCAATCAGTACCATTTTCCTCGATAGGCAGAAGTGAACCATCCGCACCTTTTCCCACAACAGCTTTAAGTTGAGTAGAATTTGAAACCTCTTGATTTTCATAAGATTCTTTCTTAAATATTCCATTATTATCATCTTTTATTTTGTTTTTTAAAGTTCTCGCAGCAGTATCTTCTAAATCTGTTCTTACATCATAATCTAATACCTTACAATTATCCTTTGTATCTACATAAGTATAATCAGGAGTGCCATTCGAATTAGTAGCACCAGTATTAATTTCTAGATATCTAGTTTCTAATACATCATTTCCGATATCCTCATTGGCATCAATTCCATCAATTTTATTGTATTTACCATCAGCTGATACCCAATATAAAGCTTCATTTTGTCCATTTATTTCTCCATCAATAAAAATACCGCCTGCTTTTGCTTTTGCATTATAGATGGTACCTTCTTGTGCAGCTACATTTTGAATATCAGCAGCTTGTACTGGCATAATTGATATAACTAAAGCCGCACTCATTAATAAACCTGTAATTTTTGTAATTCTTTTAATCATATTCTATTTCCCCTTTTCATAATGTGTTAATTTAAAGTATATATATGGCAAATTAATTTCTACCACCAGACACATAGTCTGTCTATTATCTGAGTTTTATTGCTGATTCAATAACTGCATTAGTTACCGCATTGCAAACTTCTTCATTAAATACACTAGGTATTATATAATCCTCATTTAATTCATTATCATTTATCAGATTTGCAATCCCTCTTGCCGCTGCAATTTTCATTTCATCACATATATCCTTAGCTCTAACGCTTAAGGCACCTTTAAAAATTCCCGGAAAAACTAAAACATTGTTAATTTGATTTGGAAAATCTGATCTTCCTGTAGCAATGACTCTAGCTCCTGCTTCTTTTGCTTCATCAGGCATTATTTCTGGGATTGGATTAGCTAAAGCAAAAACTATGCTATCTTTATTCATGCTCTCTATCATTTCTTTAGTTACTGTATTACCATCTGAAACACCAATAAAAACATCAGCATTTTTAATTGCATCTTCTAGTTTCCCTTTTTCTAAATTTCTATTAGTAACCCTGGCTATTTTTTGTTGTGGTTCATTTAATGTAGTATCACCATCCACAACTACACCATTTATATCACATAATATTATATTTTCCACTCCAGCTGAAATTAAAAGTTTAGCTGTTGCAATACCTGAAGCACCCGCACCATTTATGACAACTTTTATTTTAGCTATATCTTTATCTACTATTTTTAAGGCATTATATAATCCTGCTAAAACTGCAATTGCAGTTCCATGTTGATCATCATGATATACTGGTATATCAAGTATTTCTTTTAATTTCTCTTCAATATAAAAACATTCTGGAGATTTTATGTCTTCAAGATGTATTCCGCCAAAACCTATTGCAATATTTTTTATGGTATTTACTATATCATCGGGATCTGTAGAGTCTACACAAATTGGCATTGCATCTACATTTCCAAATCTTTTAAGTAATAGTGCCTTTCCTTCAACTACTGGAAGTCCTGCTAATGATCCTATATTTCCAAGGCCTAGCACTGCTGTTCCATTTGTGATTACAGCAACTGTTCTTCCTTTTATTGTATACTCATATGCATTTTCTTTATCTTTAGCAATTTCTAAACATGGTCCTGCTATACCTGGAGTGTAAGCTAATGCTAAGTCATCCCCATTTCTTAATGGCATTGTTCCAACAACTTCAAGTTTACCTTTTTTTTCTCTATGTAATCTTAATGATTCTTCTTTTACATTAATGCTCATACTATATCAGTTGAACTATTACATAGTAATAGTTCAACTTCACCTCCCCTTTACAATTACGTTATTATTGCAAACCTCATCCTATATCTATTCTTCTATTGAACAAACATATTCATCAATAGCTTGTGCTACCAGTTTAGATACTCTTACAGCTTCAACTACTGTCTTTGCACCAGTTACCACATCTCCTGAGGCAAATACCCCTTCCCTGCTAGTTCTTCCAAATTGATCAACCTCTACTAAGCCAACACCATTAACATTTATTCCTATTGTATTAGAAACAATATTTGAACGCGGTCCTTGCCCTATAGCTAAAATTACTGAATCTGTTTCAAATACTTCTTCTGTAGATTTACAGTACTGAATTTTTTTATTTCCATCGTTATCTGTTACAATTTCAGTTTGTACATACTTAACACCTTCATCAATTATTTCAATCGGAGCTTTAAAAAACTCGAACTTAACACCGTCAATTTTGGCATATTCTACTTCAATTGGTTCTGCTTCAATACTTTCAGGACCTTCTCTAAACATTATATTTACATCTGTAGAGCCATTTCTGAGAGCTGTTCTTGCTACATCCATTGCTACATTTCCTGCACCTACTATGCATACTCTTTTTCCTAAGTTGTATACTGAAGGATTTTTTAAATAATCTATAGCATAATGAACATGCCCAAAAGTTTCACCTTTTATTTTTAGGTTTCTAGGTTTCCATACACCTGTACCAATAAATATAGCTTTATACCCATCTCTAAAAATATCATCAATGGTTATAGCTGATCCAATTAAAGTATTTGGCCTTATTTTAATTCCCATGCTAATTAATTTATCTTTTAGTTTTAGTAAAACACTTTTAGGTAATCTAAATTCAGGGATGCCATACCATAAAACTCCTCCCATATTATCAAGAGCTTCAAAGATAGTTATCTCATAACCTTTTGCTGCAAGCATAATAGCTATTGTAATTCCAGCAGGACCTGATCCTATTATTGCAATTTTCTTATTAATCCTTTTTATTTCTTTACTAGTATTAAAATTCAAATAATAGTCTGATATATAATTTTCTATTAAGCTTATTTGTACTGGACTGCCTTTCCTTCCTAAAACACAATGTCCCTCGCACTGATTTTCATGTGGACATACTAGTGAGCATACTACTGATAGAGGATTATTTTCAAAAAGCTTTTCTCCACATTCCATAATGCTTCCACTTAAAAACATTTGTATTATTTCATTGATAGGAGTATTTACAGGACAACCTTCTTTACACATAGGCTTCTTACAATTTAAACATCTATTTGCTTCTTCTATAATAAATTTTCCCATAATTTTATTATCCCTCCAATACCATCGTAAGTGTTCATGATAACTTTTACTCTCAGGTTTTAAGCAAATAATAGACCAAAGATGTGGCGTATATTTTTCTTGATTGTACCTTAACTTAAGGAACTATACACAAACATCAATTTACACACAAATTATTATAAGCTTGGACCTGCACTTAAAATGTCATCAGACACACTGCTAAATTTTGCAAAATTCTCATTAAATTTTTGCGCTAACTCTTCAGCTTTTTTATCATATTCTTCTTGATTTTCCCATAAACCTCTAGCATTAAGCAGTTCACTAGGAACATTTTGGCATTCTTCTGGTACTAGTACCTTAAATAATGGATGTTCATTGAATTTCACATCTTTAAACTTATCTCCAATTACTGCATTAACCATTTCCCTTGTATAAGAAAGATTAACTCTATTTCCTGTTCCATATGATCCTCCTATCCATCCAGTGTTTATAAGGTATACTTCTGTATCATTCTTAGCAACTTTTTCACCTAATAATTTAGCGTAAACTGCTGGATTTAAAAGCATAAACGGTTCTCCAAAACAAGCTGAGAATGTAGCTTTAGGTTCTGTTATACCTCTTTCAGTTCCTGCTACTTTGCTTGTATAGCCAGACATGAAATGGTACATAGCAGCTTCTTTAGTTAATTTACTTATTGGAGGCATTACCCCAAAAGCATCTGCTGTTAAAAATATAATTTTGTCAGGAGTATTTCCAACACCACTAACTTCAATATTTTCTATATGTTCTAATGGATAAGCTGCTCTAGTATTTTCAGTAAGTGTGCCATCATTATAATCTGGAACTCCATCTTCATTTATTACTACATTTTCAAGTAAAGCTCCTGATTTTATTGCACCATATATTTCTTTTTCCTTTTCTTTATTAAGACCTATTGCCTTTGCATAACAGCCACCTTCAAAATTGAATACCCCTTTATCACACCAGCCATGCTCATCATCTCCTATAAGCTTTCTATTTGGATCTGTAGATAAAGTTGTCTTTCCTGTTCCTGATAATCCAAAGAAAATAACAGTTTGTCCATCTTCACCTTTGTTTGCTGAACAATGCATCGGTAATACACCTTTTTGAGGAAGTAAGAAATTCATAACTGAAAACATAGATTTTTTTATTTCTCCTGAATAAGCTGTTCCGCCTATGAGAATTATCTTTTTTGAAAAATTCATTAATACAAAAGCTTCTGAATTTAATCCATCTTCAATTCCCTTTGCCTTAAATCCTGGAGCTGAAATTATGTTAAACTCTGGTATATGATTAGAAAGTTCTTCTGCACTTGGTCTAATAAACATTTGATTAGCAAACATAGCTTGATAAGCACATTCGCATACAACTCTTATAGGAAGAGTGTAGTCTTTTAAAGCACCTACAAAACCATCAAATACAAATAAGTCCTTTTCCTTTAAGTATTCAGCAGCATCATTGTAAATTTTATCAAATACTTCTTCATTTATAGGTAAGTTTACCTCTCCCCAATTTATTGTGTCTTTTGTCACATCATCTTTTACAATAAATCTATCCTTAGGAGATCTACCTGTATATTTTCCTGTATTTACAACCAAAGCTCCCTTATCTGACAATGTACCTTCTCCTCTTTCAGTTGCAAATCTTGTAAGTTCTTCCACACTAGTATTTCTATATAAGTTATTGTATTTGTTTATATTTAAATAATCTAAATTTATATTCATATAAATTTATCCTCCTTGTTAATTCACAAATTAATTTTATATTAGTACAAATAATTTTCTCTCTATTTATATTTCAATAATTTCATATCTTTTATAAAACGGTATTATAGATTTTTCTTGTAATAAAATCTTACACTATAGTATTTTTACTATCCTATAATTACTCAACATAAAACCTGAAAGAGCGAAATCCTCATCAGGTTTTATGTTATTTTAATACTATGATAATTTAAAATTCTAAGTTCTTTTAAAATTGATTAAGCTATTCGTATCACTACATTAAAAACAATTTATATAATATTGTTATAAAGAATACTTTGCATAATAATGCGAATGGATAAGTTGCACCATAACCAGTAGCCGCATCATCACTACCTATTGCATCAACTGCTGCTCCAAGTCCAGGTGTTGAAGTCATGCCTCCACATATAGCTCCTGCTAATATAACCCAGTTAAGTTTAAATACATATCTTCCAACTATGAATCCCATTAGAATTGATGTTAAAACAACTACCAATCCCATCATAGCTAACCAAACTCCTGACCCAGCAAAGGTATTAATAACATCATATCCATAAGTTAACCCAACTGTTGCTAGGAAGCATACTAATCCAAACTGTCTTATTGCACCTAATATTTTACCATCCATTCTGAAATGAATAATACCGATTTGACCTACATTACTAAATATAAGAGCACTCATTAATACTCCCCCTGGAGTTCCTAAGCTAAAGTGTCCTAATTTTCCTAATGGAATGTTTATTGCACCTAAGAAATATCCTACAAAACAAACTAGCGCAAATGCAACAAGATCAAATCCAACTTCTTTAACAGTTTTTTTGTTTGCCTTTTCACTATCTATAGCTGCTTCTTCTTCCGCTTTTCCATCAGGTCCCGCAGCACTTTTCATTGATTGTGCAAATGCTTCTTTTTCTTTTTCAACATCTATACGGAATAATTTTGGAATAAGTACTACAGATAATATTATTGAAACTACTCCGAATGGGAATGCTGCTGTAAATCCTGAACTTACATCTGCTTGAGTTGCTTTAACAATTGCAGCCTTTTGCTCATCTGTTAGTTCATTAGTATTTTCTGGAGTTAGCTTTCCAGACTTATCAATCATTTTTAATGCTTTAGTTTTATCTTCTGTTGACATAGAACTATATGTTGCTGCTATTTCATTACCATGTTCTTTCGCTGCATCAAGTGATGCTGCAAGCCCTGGTGAACTTGTAAGTGCTCCAGCATATATACCAGATACTTGATGAGGACTGTATTGCTTATTAGTTGCTAAAAATCCATAAGTTAGTGCAACCCCTGTAAATGTAATTACAAAACCTATAATAATAAGTTTAGCTCCATATTTTTTTAATACACCTTTTAAATCCTTACCTGCTAAAAGCCCTACTGCCGCAATAAATAGAATAAGGAATAAATTAAAAAGATCTGTAGATATAACACCATTAGTTACTAATTGCTGTGCTGTTTTATTTGCAGCACCACTACTAACAATATTCTTTGCATATGTTAACACTGACCACCCTAAAGCAATTCCTGCAAATAAGGCTCCTGAAAAACCAAACTTGAATTGACCAATTTTTATTTTTCCGAATAGAAGTCCTAAAAATACTGCTACAAACAGTAACACAAATGGGCTCATTACAAGACTATCAAAACTTATCATGGTTAATTCCTCCATTATATTCTAAATTATTTTACCTATTGTCAATCTTTAAATAATAAATACCATTAATAACCAATTATTATTTTTTAATATTTATCTCTTGTATACACATGACCATCCATTATTCTACGTGCGGTTCTAAGAATTTTTACAGATTCAATCTTTTCACCATTAGATTGAGCGATTGTATCTATAACACCGCCTGGATGACCAATTGTAATTTTATCACTACTGCTTTGCATTAACTTATTAACTAAAGTCCCTTCAATACTTGCAGCTGCTGTTATACATACTGCTCCTGTTATTGCAAGAGCCTTATGTGGTTTTTGCATCGACATCATTCTAACAACTATATCCATATCTTGTTCGTTTCTCTCATTTCCACTTAAGTCCACATAATCAGCTGGCGCTGATACAATTGTTGACTTTGGTACCGCTGGTGATTTTTTCGTTGCTTCTTCTTTACTTGCAAATCCACATAGTTCAGCTGCTATAGAACGTATTTCTTCTATTAGCTTTAACTTTTCATCTGTAAAGTCTTCTGGTAATTCAGTACCTTTTAATCCAATATCTCCAGCATTAATAAAAACTAGAGGATTAGCTGCATCAACAATAGAAATACTTATTTTACCTATAGAAGTTTCAATGAAATCAATTACATTGCCTGTAGGTAAAAGTTTTCCCGTAACTGATCCTTCTGGGTTACAAAATCCAAGATATATTGGTGAACCTGGATTAGGTACCCCTGGAATACAAGCTTCACCTTCTGTTTTTGCATGCCCATCTTCAACTTCTACTTCTGAAATAATTAGCTTATTTGTATTTGTATTTAATATTCTTACTGCTGCCTTTTCCCCTGTTACTTCCACTAAGCCTTCATCAATTGCAAATGGACCCACCACTGACGAAATATTCCCACAATTTCCTTTAAAATCTACTACTCTATCAGTTAAACTAACTTGAGCAAATGTATATTCAACATCATACTCTTCACTATCTGATTTTTTTATTATTGCAACTTTACTTGTTAATGAGTTAGCTCCACCTAAACCATCGATTTGTCTTGCATCCGGGCTTCCCATTACATCTAAAAGGAAATCTGACCATTTAGTTTTATCTTTTGGCATATCTTCATAGTGAAATACTGCCGCTTTACTTGTACCGCCTCGCATTAAAGCACATTTTACTTTATACATTTTCAACTCTCCCCTTAAAGCATCCGCTTCCTATATTAATATCTTGCGTTAATTTTCAATAAATAGTAAAATTGTATTTACATAATTTTTTTATCATTCACTCTTTGAGATGTTATTGAATCACACCACATAATTTTAATAACATCCCAAAGAGTTTTTTATAAGTATACTTTTTGAAGTTTAATTGAACTAATTATTACAATAACTTCTTAATAAAATTCAATTGTCCACCAGCTAACAACACTTCTTTTTGTCTATCTGAAAGAGTTGCATAAGCCTTAATTTCAAATCCTTGAGTTTCATTTGTTATAACAAATTCACCCTTGTTTACTAATTCCTTAACATCTTTAATAACTAATTTGTCATCTTGATTTATTCTGTCGTAATCAGCTGCATTAGTAAATCTTAATGGTAAAATACCATAATTGATTAAATTATCATGATGAATTCTTGCAAAAGATTTTGCCAAAACTACTTGAACTCCTAAGTACATAGGTGCAAGAGCAGCATGTTCTCTACTTGATCCTTGTCCATAGTTTTCACCAGCTACAATAACTCCACCATTTTCACTTTCTTTTGCTCTCTTAGCGAATGTAGAATCTATTCCATTAAACACATATTGTGATATAGCTGGAACATTAGATCTTAGTGGAAGAATTTTAGCACCAGCAGGCATAATATCATCAGTTGTAATATTATCTTCTACCTTTATAAGACATGGTGCATTTATTTCTGCATCTAATTCTCCTCTTAATGGTAATGGTTGAATATTTGGTCCTCTTCTTACAACAACATCATCTGTATTTTCCTTAGGTGTTACTAACATTCTGTCATCTACAATACGATCCATTGATTCCTTTATTGATTCTAGAACTTTTAAATCAGCTACATCTCTTGGATCAGTGATTACTCCAGCTATAGCACTAGCTGCTGCAACTTCTGGGCTTGCTAGGTAAACTTGAGCATCTTTTGTTCCGCTTCTACCTTTGAAGTTTCTATTAGAAGTTCTTAATGAAACTCCAGCTGATGGTGGTGCTTGGCCTATTCCAACGCAAGGTCCACATGCACTTTCAAGTACTCTAGCTCCAGCAGAAATCAATTTTTGAAGTATTCCATCTCTAGCTATCATTTCAAAAACTTGTTTTGATCCTGCTGCTACAGAAAGGCTTACGTCTGGATGAACGCATTTTCCTTCTAAAATAGCTGCTGCTTTAGCTAAATCGCTATAAGATGCATTTGTGCAGCTACCTATAAATACTTGATGAAGTTTAGTAGTTTGAAGGTCTTTAATTTTAACTACTTTATCAGGCATACTAGGCTCAGCTACCATTGGTTCAATTTCATCAAGGTTAATTTCCATTAATCCATCATATTCAGCATCTTCATCTGCTACTAATTCTATCCAATCTTTTTCTCTTCCTTGAGCTTTCATAAATTCATAAGCTACTTTATCACTTGGGAAAAGAGAAGTTGTTACACCTAATTCAGCTCCCATATTAGTTATTGTTTGTCTTTCAGTTGCACTTAATGTTTCTACTCCTGGGCCAGTATATTCTAATACTTTTCCTACACCGCCTTTTACAGTCATAATTCTTAAAATTTCTAAGATAACATCTTTAGCAGCAACTCCTGGTCTTAACTTTCCTGTTAATTTAACATTAATTACTTGTGGCATTACTAATGGGAAAGGTTGTCCTGCCATAGCCATTGCTACACTCATTCCACCCGCACCTATAGCTATCATACCTAAAGCGCCTGATGTAGGTGTATGACTATCTGAACCTAATAAAGTTTTTCCTGGTACTGCAAATCTTTCTGTATGAAGTTGGTGACATATTCCATTTCCTGGTCTTGAACAATATATACCATGTTTTTCAGCTATTGTTTGTAAAAATATATGATCATCTGCATTTTCAAAACCTGCTTGTAATGTATTATGGTCTATATAACTTACTGAAACTTCAGTTCTTACTTTTGGTATTCCTAATGCTTCAAAGGCTAAATATGACATTGTACCTGTAGCATCTTGTGTTAATGTTTGGTCAATTTTAATTGATATCTCTTCTCCTGCAATCATTTGTCCTTCTACTAAATGTGATTGTAGAATTTTTCTAGTTATATTTTGTTTCACTATTTTGTACCTGCCTTTCTTACAAACTAAAATATTTACAAATCGAATTGTATACCTGTATACAATTATTAGGATGACTTACCTTTTTTTTATTTATAAAATATGACTTGTATATAATTCTTCATAGTCAATTATTTCGTATATCTTATCTAATAGTTCATTAATTGAATGCTTTCTGCTTCTTCCACATGCTTTCGCAGTATTGTTACATAATAAACACCTTCTAGCATGTAGACCTATTCCACTTCTACTAACTTGTTCTCCATTATTATTAAACACATCATAATCAAACAATCTTCCTAACCTATGATTTCCCTCAATGGATGTAGTTATTCTTTTTACAAACCATGGACCTGCATCAACAACTAGGAATGCCTCATCGCCATCAGCAGTAGTTTGAACTGCCTTATAAACTAATTTCACATTATATTTGTTCAATTCTTCCTCTAATAATTCAATACCACTTTCATGAATCTTTGTGAAAGTTGGATTATTTTTTTCTACTCCTGGAATATTTAATGTAAAAGAAATCAAAGTATTTTTATAAATATTAATTAGTTCTTTTTGCATTTCTGCTCTTTTCTCTCTTGCATTAAGTATTTGTTCAATTACTTGCTCTTTCTTATTCATTATCAATATCCCCTTTGTAATTTATTTTACTTGCTTGATAACATCAATAATTGTTCCATCTCTGTACTCTACAATCCCAACAATTTTATCACCATATTCAATTGGTTTTGCTTTTCCTGTAATACTTTCTGCTTTCTCTTTTAATTCTTCTATAGAGAATACAGGTAATTTTGCTTTTGTAAATCTTTCAATTAAATCTTGTCTTAATGGATTTACTGCTATTCCTCTATCAGTAACTACAACATCAATTGTTTCTCCTGGAGTTATTACTGTATTAACCTTATCTACAATTGTAGGTATTCTTCCTCTAATTAATGGACAAACTATCATTGCAAGCTTTGCACCTGCGGCAGTATCACAATGTCCACCTGAAGCACCTCTTATTACTCCATCTGAACCTGTAATTACGTTAACATTAAAATCAGTATCTACTTCTAAAGCACTTAACATAACTATATCAAGCTTATTAACTGCACAGCCTTTGTTATGAGGATTTGCATAGAAAGATGCACTTATTTCATAATGATTTGGGTTTTCTCCTATTGATCTCGCTGCTGTTAAGTCAAAACTTTGTGTATCATATAGTTTTGAAATTAATCCTTCCTCTAGCATTTCTACAAACTGCCCTGTAATTCCACCTAATGCAAAACTAGCTTTAATGTCTTTTTCAATCATCTTTTCTCTTATAAATCTTGCAACTGCTAGTGATGCACCGCCTGTACCACATTGCATAGAGAAACCTGGTGCAAAATAACCTGAAGCCTCAATTGCTGCTGCTGCATATTTAGCAATTAATAATTCTCTCGGATTTTTAGTATATCTTGTAGCACCTGATACAATTCCCTTTGGATTTCCAATTGCGTCTACCTTAACTACGTAATCTACATCAGTTTGTACAATACTTGCAGGTACATTGGGATATTCAACTAAGTTATCTGTAATAAGTACCACTTTATCTGCTAATTCTGCATCTACCTTGGCATATCCTAATGATCCACAGAATGATTCCCCACTATATCCATTTGCATTACCATATTCATCGCAGCAAGGCGCTCCTAAAAATGCAACATCAATTTGTGAATCTCCTGCTTCTATAGCTCTTGCTCTACCACCATGTGAACGTATTATAATTGGAGTCTCTAAAATCCCTTTTGATATAGCTTCAGCTAAAGGTCCTCTAACACCACTTGTAATTATTTTTGTAACAACACCATTTTTTATATGTTCAACAACTGGTGCATGTACTTCATTTAATGAACTAGAAGCTAAAGTCAAGTTTTTGATTCCTTGCTTTGCTATGCAATCTAGAACCATATTTAAAATATAATCACCTTCTCTAAAGTGATGATGAAAAGATATTGTCATACCATCTTTAAGTCCAGTTTCTACAACCGCTTTTTCAATACTGTCTAATAATTTACTGTTTCCTGGCATTACTTGAGATATTTTGCGTCCAAATTTACGTTTTTCAGGTTGAAAACTAAATGGTCCATTGTAAGGCATTAATTCTCCAATTCCTTCTACATATTCTGGTACTTCTCTTCCGATTTTATTCTTAAGCAATTTCATCCCCTCCTTCATTTACATATACACCTGCTGCTTCTGCTAACATAAGTGCTCTTTGTGCTCTTTCTATTATTGGCTTATCTACCATTTTCCCATCTAGAGATACTACACCTGAACCTCTTTGTTTAGCTTCTTCTGCTGCTTTTATTACTCTTATTGATTTATCTATTTCCTTTTGTGATGGTGTATATATTTCATGAACCGGTCCTATTTGTCTTGGATTTATTACTGATTTCCCATCGAAGCCTAATTGTTTTATTAATTTTACTTCATTTGCAAAACCTTCTTCATTATTTACATCTGAGTATACTGTATCAAAAGCATATATTCCTGCTGCTCTTGCTGCAAGCAATATTTGACTTCTTCCCATTAATAATTCAATTCCTTCTGGTGAACGAGTAGTTTTGATATCGGTTACATAATCCTCCGCTCCTATAGCTATACCCATCAGTCTTTTACTAGCTGTAGCTATTTCATATGCATTTAGTGCTCCTAATGCTCCTTCAACAGCAGCCATCATTTTTGTTTTTCCTACTGGTATTCCTGCTTCTCTTTCTATTCTTGCTATTTCATTTTCCACATCTATAATATCTTGTGCACATTCTGTTTTTGGAAGCCTAATGACATCTGGCTGTGCTCTAACTATAGCTTCTAAATCTTCCATACCAAATGGTGTTTCCAATCCATTTATTCTTACTACGGTTTCAACACCTTCATAATCTATAGTTTTCAATGCATTATATACTAAAAATCTTGCAGCATCTTTTTCATTTAATGATACAGAATCTTCTAAATCAAACATTATTGAATCTGCTCCATATATATGTCCATCTTTAATCATTCCCGGGTTATTTCCTGGTATATACATCATTGTCCTTCTTAGTTTGTACATTACTTTTCGCCTCCCCAGTAAAAGTTGGTTTCCCCTGCTGCTCTTAGCGCTGCAGTCTGCACTCTTGATTTAATAACACAATCTAATGCTCCTTTATCATTAACACCAACAATAGCACTTTCGATTTTAAGATCTTTTAGTGTATCAATTATAACTTTCTTAATTTGTTCACCAAATTGTTTCTCTACTGAGCTTTTCAATTTTATTAATATTTCTTTATCTGGATTTGGTTCAATTGTTACTGCAATATCGCTTGATTCCAGAGTTCCTGCCATAGCAGTATTCTTTATTTCCATGATTCATCCTCCTATACTGAAATTAAAGTTATTTTAAAATTTTAAATCTTACTTATTATTGCCTTAGCTTCTAATGACATTAAAAACTTATAAGTTGTCTCAGGAATTAAATTTTTCACTTCTGAAAATTTATTTTCTTTAATCAGCTTTCTAACTCTTGATGCACTTGTTATATCATTTCCTACACCTATTCTTGGAACTTCAATCACTTCAACATTATAACTAGGCAATATTTCTTTCATAGTATCATTGTATGTTTTAGTAACTTCGCATGAAGGTTCTTCACCTACATATCTTCTGTTAATCCCTAAAGCTGGTACTATATATTCTGCAAAAATCTTTATATCTAATGATGTATGAATTTTAACAACTTCATCTAATTTCTTTATAAAGTACGATGGAAAAGTTGCACTTGAAATTATATAGTCTTCCCCCTTGTGTATTACGACATTTTTTAAATGTCCCAACCCTTCTTCAACAAGTTTATATCTAACTTTAGCTGAAAAAACTGATCTATCTTCTGAAACTACAAAAACATGAACTACATCACTTTCTTTAGATGCTTTTTCTATCAAATATTTATGTCCTAAAGTAAATGGATTACAATTTACAACCACAGCTGAAATTATTTTTCCTTCAACTTTTTTCTTTTGAATCCTATCTTGAAAACTACTTATTCCATAAGGATTATTTTCTAACAAAATGACTTTATTAGTAACTTCCGCTATTTTATAAAAGCCAAAGTCTTCAAACATCTTATAATTACTTGGTTTTGTATAAACAAACAAATGATTATTACCTCTTCTATACTGTTCATTAATTAAAGTAGATACAATTTTATTCGAAATACCCATTCCTTTATAGTTTTCATCTACAGCTATGCATTTTAAGATTCTTCCGTCAAATGAGCCGGTAGCAATTATCTGATTATTATCATATAGTGCCACTGTATACTCTATATTATTATCAAATCTTAGTCCTTGTTTTAAGAGAAAATTTTTCACCTCATTTATTTTTTTATAATCATTACCTTCAATGATTATTTCTTCTAAGTTAAGGTATTCCATAATATCACTTCCTTCATATTTAAAATGACACATTATATTATTTAAATTAAAGATTTTTAGTATAATATATTATTTCTAATTGTATACCTGTATACAATTAGAAATAATATTTTTTACCATTGTATACATGTATACAATTTGTTTGAAAAAAGGTTTGGTTTATACTTATTGCTTTTTATAATCATTTTTATTAAGTTAAATTTTTTTTATAGAAAAACATTTTATGTATATTAATTATTTAAGCAGGAATCTTTATAGCAATATATTTTTCAAACTGTATACCTGTATACAATTAGAGATAAAGATAGTTTTTTAATCTTATACTAATATACAATTTCTATAAGATTAATTTTTTTTGATTTCTATGTGTTTATTATATTATGTATCTTAATATTTTGCAATCGTTTTTGCAAAAAAAAATGCGGAAATTTAAGGAAATTTCAATCATGAGTGTATACATATATAAACAAAGTATACTTGTATACACTCATGATTAAAATAAATGAATCTCTTTTGATAGAAACTTCTTAGCATTTAATGTGTGCTCCCTACCTATTTGTTCCGCTAATATTTCATCTTTCTTTTCAAAAGCTTCTATAAGTGCTTTATGTTCTTCCATTGCTACATTCCTTCTTTTATTCATAACCAAAGTAAAATTTCTCAACTTTGATAAATATTCATAAATCTGTTTCATTTGGTCTATAAGCCTTTGATTATTACTAGAATATAATATACTATCATGAAATTCTCCATGCAATATCCAATATCCTTTAATGTCATTATTATTAATACATTGGTCCATCTTAGAAGCCTTTTCCTTTAGTTTTAATATTTGTACTGCAGATATACTAGAACATGCCAACCTAAATGCTAATCCTTCAAGAACTTCTCTGATTTCATAAATTTCTAAAATATCTCTTTTAGAAATTCCTTTAACAATAGTTCCTTTCCTAGGAATATTTTCTGCCAAACCTTCAATTTCTAATTGTCTAAATGCTTCTCTAACAGGAGTTCTACTGACCCCCATCTTATCTGCTATAGAAGTTTCAACTAATCTATCACCTGGTTGGAAACTTCCATTCATAATTGCCTTTCTAAGTCTTTCAAGAACTACTTCTCTAATAGGCCTTAAATCTGTTATTTCAATTTTTTCAAATAATGGTTCCATTTATTCACTTCCTTAAAATAAAAGTTTTTCCTCTCATTTAATCACTCTATTTTCAATCCTCTTATTTTTGCTTATATAGCTTACCATGATAGCTTTACTAAGTTCAACTACCTATGTTAAACTTAATAATTTCTATAATTTTATATTATTCATATATTCTTCTACGAGACTCAAAAATACAGTTAATGCTAATAAATCTGCACTTCCTCCTGGACTTATGTTTCTTTCCATGAATTCAGTACATAAATTATATATATGTTCTCTCCCGTTAGAAGTTTTCATTCCTCCAATTGCTAATATATCTCCTGCCCTTTCTTTAACTTCTGCTAATACTTTAGGTGAATGTCTATATATTATGGTGGAATCATCACAAATTTGCATTATCCCAATAAGCGTGTGGACTAATCTATCATTAATGCTTAACTCAGAACTTTTCTTATAAAAATCTAAAGAAAATTCAAAAACAGTTGGAATTCCTCTTTCTACTTCACCTCTTACTCCATTTGTTCTATATTTTAAGAACAATTTTTCACCGTGGCTCTGTCCCTCTGTATTTTTTAAAGATACAAGTTCTTTTTCTACTATTCCTACGGTCATTTTTTTTACAACATCCTGTATATGTTCAAAATTTTTCCCCTCATAAATGACCTTCCCTATAGCAGCACAAGTAATTCCCATTAGGAATAACATACCTTTGTGAGTATTGACTCCTTTAGTTTTCGCAAACATGTCTTTTTCCGCTTCTATTCCTATATGCCTTATAGAATCAAATATTTCTTTGCAGGGCTTACACGAAAATCCCTCTTGCACAAATAGTATTAAATACTTGCTTAATACTGATGTGCTGTCAACAAATGTAAAAAAATCCATATCCTTATGGGCACCGCAAGATACTGGCGATACCAATCCAGGTGATGGATAGCAAGAAACTTCATAAATCATAGCTTGAATTGCTAAACCACTAATTTCCAGTGCCTTCTCATTAATTGTAAATACTTTTTTGTTATTCATTTTTTTCTCCATATATTATTTTTGATAAATTGCGTATTAATCTATAATTATTTAGTTAATTTATTATTGATATTTTATCACAATACTAATTTAAATACTATTATTTAATAATAAATAATAGTTCTTTATCAATAAAAGTAATGGAGATGGCACCAATGATTGCAGCTGAGGTAGTTGGATTTGGTGCAGCTCACATAGTACTCAGAATCATTGATTTGGTTGAGCACACGAATCATCATAAGTAAGTATAAACCGTATAGAATAAAATAACACTATTATAGCCTGGTGATTCTAAATTAAGTTCGCCAGTTTTCTCTTTATTACTCAGATAATTGTTACAATATCAATTACTGCATTCGGGATATTTTAATTATATTTATACTAGTATCAATATAATATTTCATTTAAGTTAAAAGTATGATATTATCTTCTTTAATAATATTTATTATGAAAATCCATAATAATTGGAGGTTAAATAATATGCTTAAAGCAGACTTTCATGTTCATACATCTTCCTCAGATGGAATTTTGTCTCCTTCTGATGTTATTAAAAGAGCTCACAAAAATAATGTTAGATACATGTCAATAACTGATCACGATACATTAAGTGGATTAGATGAATCTATTGAAGAAAGCAATAAATATGGTATTACTTTAATACCTGGAATTGAACTATCCACTCAGCATAACAGCGAAAGCGTACACATTTTAGGTTATTTTAAAGATAATAACTTTAAAAATGAAAATCTTATAAAAGAATTAGCTAAAATAACAAATCATAGAATTATTAGGGCCAAAAACATGGTCGCCAAACTTAGAGAAGAATTTAATATAGAAATCAATTTTGAAAAGATTTTTAAGGAAGCTAATGATACTATTGCAAGACCACATATTGCTAGAGAAATAGTAAATTGTGGGTATCCTTATACCCATGACGAAATATTTGATAACTTCATTGGTAAAGGCTGTAAAGCTTATGTTCCTACTTTAAAATTATCTACTGCTGATGGCTTAAAGCTTTTAAAAGAATACAATGCCATTGTATTTTTAGCTCATCCAAAGCTAATTTTAAATACTAACATCAATGAATTTATATCCATGAATTTCAATGGTATAGAAGCTTTATATTATCAAAATACTCCTGAAGAAAACCAGAAGTATTTGAAAATAGCAAATGATAATAATCTACTTGTTTCTTGTGGTTCTGATTTTCATGGTGATTTAAAAAATGATGCTCGTCACGGCGATATAGGTTCCATTGAATTACCTTCTGAGTTTTTATCTAAGTTACTCAATGAATTAAACATAGAAATTCATAACTGATTACTGCAAATTTTAATTTTCATAAGGCACATGAAAGAAAATAGCAAATCCAAAATGCCATGGAATGTTCCTATATGCAGCATAGCTGCTCTTTTTAGAGGTGTTTATTTTTCATCAGACAAGGAAACAGATTAGCCTCATAGCGGGTCTATTAGGGAAATCTGCCGACGCAGTATGATGGAAAATAGGCATATTAGAAAAGAGCAGCTATGCTGCAATACGGAACTTTTCTGGCAGATGGACTTGTTATTTTTTTGAATGTGCCTTAATAATATCTCTTTATATATTCCTATAATCTCATATATTTAGGTTACATTATCTAAGCATTACCCATTAAACATATATTACGCTTCAATTAGGAACGCCTTATAACCCTTCATTGTTTCATATATATCAACTTTACTTGCAATTTCCCATGGTGAATGCATATTAAGAAGTGCAACTCCACAATCTATTACTTCCATATTATATTGAGCTAATATATATGCTATAGTTCCGCCACCGCCAGCATCTACTTTACCAAGCTCTGCTGTTTGAATTGTAACATCATGTTTTTCCATTATTTTTCTTAACTCCGCCATATACTCAGCATTAGCATCATTACATCCTGATTTCCCTCTAGCCCCAGTATATTTATTAAATACCATTCCTTTACCAAAGAAGGCTGCATTTTTCTTTTCCATCACAGATGGATAATTAGGGTCATATGCTGCACTAACATCAGATGATAGCATCTTTGAATTAGAAAGGCATCTTCTTAACTTAAGATCTGTATATCCTTCAACGTTATCAATAATTTCTGCAACTATATTTTCAAAGAATCTTGAATGCATTCCAGTAGCACCAATACTTCCTACTTCTTCTTTATCAACTAATAAAGTACAACATGTTTTATCTGTTTCTTTTATATCAAACATAGCTAATAGTGAGGTATATGAACAAACTCTATCATCATGGCCATAAGCCATAACCATGCTTCTATCTAAACCATAATCTCTTGCTTTTCCTGCTGGAACAACTTCAATTTCAGCAGATACAAAGTCTTCTTCCTCAAAATCATACTTTTCTTTAAGCAAATTCAGTATATTAGCTTTTACAGACTCTTTTTCAGTTCCCTTTAAAGGCATACTTCCAATTAAAACATTAAGGTCTTCCCCTTCTACTACTTTATCAGCTTTTTTGCCCATTTGATCTCCTGCTAAATGCACCAAAAGATCAGATACTCCAACAACAGGATCCTTTTCATCTTCTCCAATACAAATATCGATTACAGTACCGTCCTTCTTTACTACTACCCCATGTAATGCTAATGGCAAGGTAACCCATTGGTATTTTTTAATTCCACCATAATAGTGTGTATCAAGTAAAGCCAATTCAGTATCTTCATAAAGCGGATTTTGTTTTAAATCCAATCTTGGCGAGTCAATATGTGCTCCTAATATTTTTAATCCATTTTCTATTGGTTCTTTTCCTATAATAAATAATGCAATTGCTTTTCCTTTATTGTTTGCAAAAACTTTATCACCGGCTTTCAATTGCTTCTTTTCTTTGATAATCTCTTCTATATCTCTATAGCCTTCTGCTTTTGCTAATCTTATTGCTTCTGAAACACATTCCCTTTCAGTTTTGCATTTTGACATAAAATCCTTATATCCTTCGCAAAACTCGAAAATTTCTTTAACTTGCGCAGCATCATATTTGCTCCATGCATTTTTACTTTCATTCTTTTTTCCATTCTTCATAATAAGTTTCCTCCTCTAGCTGATCATCACGCTTCATTTATGTCGTTCATTCTATTTTCTATAACATCAACAGGTGTAATTTTAGACATTAATGCATGCCTATAATTAACCGCTGCCGCTTCTATAATAACTGCTATATTTCTACCTGGTCTAACTGGAACTGTTAGTTTTTTTACATTAATTCCAAGTATATTCATATATTCGTTATCTATTCCAAGCCTATCATAATCATTATCATCTTTCCAGTGTTCAAAATGCATAATTAGTCTTATTTCCTTTTCTTGAACAACAGAACTTAATCCATACAAGGTAGTAACATCAATAATGCCAAGTCCTCTAACTTCTAACATTCCTACTGTTATTTTAGGGGACCTGCCTATTAATTGCCCATCTATCTCCTTTATATCAACAGCATCATCTGTAACAAGTCTATGTCCTCTTTTTATTAATTCTAGTGCAGTTTCACTTTTACCTATACCACTTTCACCAGTAATTAAAATTCCTATTCCAGAAACATCAACTAGAACTCCGTGTAATCTTGTTTCTGGTGCAAGTTTATCAGCCAAATATACAGTCGTTTTACTAATAAAATGTGTACTTACCAAGTTGCTTCTGACAAACCATATATTATGCTTTTGAGCCTCTTTTATAAACTCTGGATGTGGTTCTAATCCCCTAGTTATAATTAAACAATTTATATCAAAGGTAAAATACTTTTTCACTCTTTTTTTTCTTAGTTCTATTTGCATATCATCCAAAAAACTCCACTCTGCCTTACCAATAACTTGGATTCTCTCTGGAGCAAAATAATTATAAAAACCTGCAAATTGAAGCCCTGGCCTATTTATATCACTAACTGATATTTCTACATCCTCCTTTCCCTCTACTAATACTTCTAAATTTAACTCATCTACTAGCTTTTTAACTAAAACTCCCACTACTGATACCCCTTTTTCCTGTCCTTAGGTTCTATTCCTTCTAATTGTGCCCTAAAATTTTTCTTAATATTATCTATATATCTTTTCCTTAATTTTTCTTGTAATTCTTTTTCTTCTACTGTCAATTCTCTTTCTTGACTAAGCTTATATAATAAATTAATCTTCTCTACAACTTGTTCTATTTTCGCATTTTTAATATCCATTATATATTCATCCTTTCATTGTGTATATCAATAATTTTACCATTTAAAATAATATAATCAATATGAATTATTTCGACATTATATATTTATATTTTTAAGTACATGTCGAACACTTTCGTTGTAAATTATATACAATTATGTTGCTACAAGGAATTTATTTCCCAGAAAAACATAATTTAAAATGTTTTCTTTCACTTTTTTGCTATTTATTGTCACTTAATGTTTTATGAAATATTTTTACAAATTCTGATTTATTGTTTATAATAATTATATATTAAAAACTACTATGGTAAATGGGGTGTGATTATGAAAACTTGGGTATTTTCTAAACTAAAATGTAATATCTTACTTAGAACGCATTTACTTAATTTATTACTACTATTTATTTCACCAAGTAATAAATTTATAATTGCTTTATCTCAAAACTTAGATAAATATATTGTCTTATATCAAGAAGAATTAGTTTCTCTACATAATAAGCAACAAAAGTCTAAATCTACTAAAGAAATAGCAGCTTAGTTATTTCTAAGACATATTTTAATTTATTATCTTCATATGCATATAGCAACACCTAACTAATATAAAATTTAGTTAGGTATTTTTAATTTAAGGCATATGAAAGAAAATAATAGGCAATCATACTAATCTAGTATTTTTTGATTGTGCTAAAAATGCAATATATTTTTCCACGTAAAAACACCTCATTACTGAGGTGTTAAATCCATAATAATAGTTCCCAACATGCCGTTCACCTATATATTCAAGTCCTGCGCCTCGCAGGTGGGTTAAGCTCAATTCACTTCTGCCTTCTACTGCCACACTAGGTGATTAAAAGAAGCCTGACATTTATGAATATGTTGCAAATCCCGATAATGTCATGTAGGTTGAATATCA
>JARLHR010000132.1 GCA_031292145.1 Clostridium sp.
CTCATTCATGGATGAATCGCTTTAGAAAATTGCTTGTCCGATTTGAAAAAACAGATGCTTCCTATTTGGGGCTTATTAAGCTTGCATGTGCTTTTATTGCTTTTAGAAAAATAGAAATTATTTAGGGATAAGCTCTAAGTCTAGATATATTTACCCGGTATATCCATTACTGATGGTTTTATCATATATGGGATTTAAAGATGCATATGATTATATGTCAAAAAAAAATCTTATGCAATGCTTATCATCACTTAGAAAGAGGTCATAAAAATATGCAAAAAATAGTTTATACTATATTTATAATTATGTTACTTGTTCCATGTTTTTTGTTTCCTGTGAAGCAATTACAGCTCAAAATATAAATATTAATTCTAATTCTGGGGTAAATGGTTTTCCTGGGATGGGCCATCCAGGTATGAACTATGGTCAAGGTCCTAGAATGAACGACAAATCAGATATAAACGGTAATAAAAGGATGCATTAACTTACTACATCTAATGAAATAAAGCAGTAATTGGACTTCTCCAAGTTACTGCTTTTATATATTAAAAAACTTTAGAACTGAATTTTAAATTTAGGTTAATTAATTGATCAAATTATATATAGATATAAGGTAAACTAATTATTTTTAATTATTATCTTATCAACTCCAGAAACTAAAACTCATATGTGATGGAATCTTTTTAGCAGTAAGTTCTGATCTCATCTTTGTTATTGCCGCATCAACTTCTGTTCTTATAGCTGCTTGTTTTGCTGCTGGTACAATGGTTATAGTTCCACCACTTGGAGCTTTTAAATTATTTGATGAAAATGCTTGTGCATTTGTAAATGATGTTCCAACTTTCATAAGGTCAAGAGAATAGTCAGCTGCTCCATTTCCTAATGACATACCATTAGTTAAGTTAATTATACCAACTCCGTTGTTTTGATCAAAACCTTTTGATGTGTTGTCAACAGCTAGGCAATCCTTCATATTTCTAACACCACTTGTTGCGCTACCATATTTTGATGCTCCTGAGCCAAGCTTAAATCCATTACCATTTCCAGTTGACGTACCAATTGTTAAATCCTTATCTACAGGAAGTCCATGTGCTGAATCATATTTTCCAGTATAAACTGTTGGATCACCACAGTGATATGCTACACAATGGTCGTATGTTATATCACTGCTACCTGAACCAAAACTGTCCCAAGCATCATCTGAGTTTTCAGCTGATACACAGTATGAGAATACAGTACCAGTTCCAACGAAAAGCTTTGGCGAAAATCCATCAGCATTTCCACCGCTTGTAAGTATATCAAAGTTTCTGTAAGATACACAGCCTGTTATATGATTATTATTTGGATATATTTTAAGTGTATCACTACCTGAAATCTGAAGACCTGCATCACCATTATAGCTAAATACGCAGTCAATAATGTTATTACTATCAGGTTTAGATGATGTTGAAGTAGGTTTTATAAGCATACCATTATCATATGCCTTTTCAATTGTAAGTCCTTGAATTGTATAATTACCTCCACTTACTTTTATACCTACATAAGCATCACCAGTTGCAGTAGGACTTGCTTTCTGAGCTACTGTTCTAAATGAAGAGAAATCTAGCACTGGTGAATATCCAGTTGCTGCCTTAATTGTAATACCTGAATTCACTTTATCAAGTACAAGTTGGCTTGTACAATCAAGAGTATTGGCTGCAATTTCTATTGTTTGTCCACTAGTTGCAGAAGCAACAGCTGCTTTTAGCTGATCAAAAGTTGCAACTGTAATAACACTAGCATTTGTACTAGCTGTACTTGTAGTAATTTTTGAACTAGTCGTAGCCGCAAGCGCATTAACATTATAATTCCCAGATAAATAACAAACAGACAAAGCCATAGATGCAACAACAAATTTTGATACAATCATTTTTAACTTTTTAGACATAAAAACATCTCCTTTTCATTATTAAATATGTGTACTCCAAATTAATAATTTTATATGCATCTTGAAATACGACATATGTTCACGTTTGCAATAAAAAGTATATTTTGATACGATTAATTTAAATTTCTTAAATCCAAAAACATCTCCTTTTCATTAATTTAATTATGTACAATAAGTTAATAATTTTTTATACATCTTTAAATTTAACATATGTTCACGTTTTCAACGAATTGCAAATTCTAGTACGATTATTTTTATTTCTTTAACTATAAAAATATTTTCTTGTTTATTATTAAATATATGTATTCTAAATTAATAATCTTACGTACATCTTTACATTTGAATTTTGTTCACGTTTACAATAAAACTTTAACATTTTAACTACTTATTGTCAATACATTCATTTAATTTTTTTTAATTAATTGTTATGTGATTTTACTTTGTTTACAGAACTATGTTACATTTAACAGTAAAAAATCATGCTGTTATTTAGCATGATTTTTACACCGTGTTATGCCCCTTTGTTATTTTTTTGATTGTGCCTTATATTCTAGGAAGGCCTTTTACCGGTTTATGCCTCTTCCTATTTTCCGCCGACTTTTGTGTATTTGATGTGCTTGATGTATTTGATGAATTATTATCATCATTATTTGTAATAATTTTATAGTTTGTCATTTTTTCCTCACCTCATTTTTAGTTTTAACTTCTTATGATGTTTATATTCATAATCTAAACTAAACTGTGAAATAACATTTTCATTACATAATACTTCTAGTAATATGCAATACAAGTTTTCCTATTCTCGAGATTACATTCATATTTTTCGAATTTCTTGCCTTTTAATTCTCTGTAATCCATAAGGTATACAAGCATTTTTCAGCATTCAATTATCAATTGATATTATTTCTGCTACAATTTTAGCAATTGAAATAAATTCTACTGGTGGACGAACTTATCATTCATTTTTGATGAATATATAGCATAATCATACCCACCATTTCCCTTAACTTCATACATTGCTAAATCAGCCTTTTTAATTAAAGTATCTGAATCCTTGCCGTGTTCAGGGAATATACTTATACCTATACTTGCTCCAACAATTAAACATTCTTTATTATAAATAAACGGTTTTCTTAATGCTTTTTGAATCTTTTCTGCAATTTCTTGAATATATGCATTAGACCTTAAGACTGCAAATATAATTATAAATTCATCTCCACCAATTCTACTAATTTTATCATCCGTACCTATAGAATCCTTTAATGTATCTGCCACATTTTTAAGTACCTTATCACCAACTTGATGTCCATAATTATCATTTATACTTTTAAACCCATCTAAGTCTATAAAAAGTATTGCAAAACTCTTACTTTTGCTTTCTAATAGCTTATTAAGATTTTCTAACATCATTTTTCTATTAGGAAGTTCTGTAAGGGGATCGTAATAAACAAAATGACGAATTTGTTCTTCCGCTCGTATTCTATCTTGAATCTGATTTTTAAGCATTATATTTGTTTCTTCTAATTTTAAAGTATACTTCTTTTCTATTTCTGATATTTTTTTTCTTTCTGAAATATCATGTAACAAAATTACAACACCTAATATATCGCTATATTCATCATATATAACTGTACTTGACAATTCGCATAGAATGTAATCTTCATCTTTTTTCTGTAAATTAACTTCCACATTTTTCACATAACACTTTTCCATTATAGTATTAAAATCAAAGTCTATATAATCTATTAATGCACTAAATGGTTTTCCTTCTAATTCTTTAAACTTGTAATCAGTTATAATTAATGACGCATCATTGCAATTTTGAATAATGAAATTTTCATCTAAAATGAAAATTGGCTCAATAACAGTATTAAAAATATATTCTGATACATACCTTGAAGTAGCTAACATCATTCCATGCTTATTTATTGCATAAAAAATACCACCTAAAGCTATAGCTCCTGTCAAAACTGCTGAAGGAAAGATAATTATACCCCTTATAGGTAAAATAAAATCTGTAATTATTCCTATAATGATGCTTATAATACACGTTGTTAAAATAATTCTAATTTGTTTTCTTTCTCTATTCTTTTTAGAATATTTTCCTCTTAAAAATAATATTACAATACCTGATATATCAATAATAATAGCCCATATACTATAAACAACTTGAAAAAACAGCTCTGGTGATACATCAATCCAGCCATAATATTCCTGAACCATTGCTGTAGATGGTTCAACTATAATATTGCCTACAAATAACATTGTTGTAGGAACGTATGCTAAAAACTTAATTATAGAAATATATTTTTCTTGATCTGCATTATTGAGCAAAAACGCAAAATACAGCCAAAATCCATCAAAAAAGCAATAACCTAAAACAGAAACCCCTCTCCAAAAAAAGGCTACATTTACATTCTCAGTAATTAACATCATTGCATATCCACCTGCCCAAAGGCTACAACAAATGCTTAAACGTAAAAATATCTGATTAGTTTTTGATTTTCTATCTAGTTTATAACTATATATACCTAAAAATAAGTACAACATACAACATAAAAAAAGTAATATAAATAAAGCAATTTTAATAATACCACCTCCGGTATAACATATTTTAACAATTCCTAATTGATATAGCATAATTTATTAAATTATATCCCCTATATTTTCAACAAATATTCTAATGCTTTAGCATCTTTTTCCACAGTATCATTTTATTATTAATTTTAAAACTATTCAATGTTTTTTAGTAAATCTGTACATAATAAAAACCTTTCTTTTATTAACTCCCTATATTCCTCTTGTTAACTTTTTCCACCTTAGCATATCAAATTATATATGATATAATATTGGCAGCACTGTTTTTTATAGGGGGACATATATGGTAGGTACATTACTTTTAAACAGGTATGAGTTATTAGAAAAAATTGGTGAAGGTGGCATGGGCATTGTTTATAAAGCAAAATGCTCTTTATTAAATAGATTTGTAGCTGTGAAAATATTAAAATCAGAATTGAGCACAAATGAAGATTTTATTGCCAGATTTAAAAGAGAGGCTAATTCAGTTGCGAACTTATCATATCCAGGTATTGTTAGTATTTATGATGTTGGCGTAGAAAATAATATTAATTTTATAATAATGGAATATATTAAGGGCAAAACATTAAAACAAATAATAAAAGAAAATAGCAGACTTTCTCCATTAAAAACTTTAGAAATCTCTTCACAGATTGCTAAAGCACTTCAATATGCGCATAAAAATAATATAATTCATAGGGATGTAAAACCCGATAATATTATACTTACTGAAGACAATATTGTTAAGCTAATGGATTTTGGAATAGCCAAGGTTACTGATTCAGTAACCTTAACAAATTCAAATAAGATTATAGGTTCTGTACATTATTTTTCACCAGAACAGGCTAAAGGAAAATTTATAGATCATAGAACTGATATATATTCCTTAGGTATTGTCATGTATGAGATGATTACTGGACAAGTTCCTTTTAACGGAGATACCTCTATTTCTATCGCTATGATGCATATTCAGGAACCAATTATTCCTCCACAAGAAATAATTCATGATATACCTGAAAATATAAATAAAGTGATTTTAAAAGCATTAGAAAAAGATCCAATTGATAGATTTCAAACCGCTAAAGAACTTTTTGATATTTCAAATTTACTTAAAGATAATTTAAGTTTAAATTTAAACTTAAATACTAACTCAATAGATACTGCAAAAACTATGATTCTAGAAGAAAATACATTATTACCTGATACGATTTCTGATTCAACAGTTGTACTGAAGCAAGAAGAAATCCCGGAAACTATACTTCTTAAAGAAAATACGGAGAAATCTTCTAAAGAAAATATTATTAAAAATAACAATAGTAAAAATAAAAGAATCATCTTAATAGCGGGATTAATTATTTTTTCTATAATTACTGGTGTATTAGGAAAATACATTTTTAAAGGTACTTCAGATGACACTTTAAAAAAGCCACTTGTTAAAACGGACATTGAAAAAACGGATCCTGAAAAAAGTACAGTTTCAAACGAAAGTAAAACGCCACCAGATAATGAAAAGAAAATTGTGCCTTTACTTAAAGGAAAGACACAATCTATGGCTGAAAGCCTTGTAACTAACAATGGTTTTTTGCTTGGAAATGTCACAACTGAATATAGTGATACTATTCCCAAAGGATTAATTATTAATCAATCTCCTGTTGCAGATACGTATTATGAAGATAATGGAACGATTGATTTAGTTATAAGTCAAGGACAAAAGGTTAACCAAGTTATCCCACAAACAAAACAAAATGGAAATAATAATGGGAACGGTAATGGAAAAGATAAAGAAGATAAACCCAAAAAGGGAAAAAATAAATGATTCATGTTAATCACTAATCTTAAATAAACTTACCGAAATCAAATACATTTTTATTCCTCAGGGCTATGAAAATATCGCTGAAAGCACTATAAGGAAGGTTGCATCCAATTTAGCTTGCTCCAACTATTCAGTTAGACAAGCAAAATTAGAACAACCTTCCTTGTAAGTGCTTTTAACAGCTCATTTTCAAATGCCTGCTTCACAAAAATGTATTTGATTTCTGGTGCAGATATATCTAACATATAATAATTAGAAACTCTTTTTCACAAATGGCTTTTAATTATTTTTAAACCAAGCTCTTAATTCTTATTTGTTATAACAAAAATCATTTACCGATACTGAACATAAAATTGCTACTGACCTTGGCTCTAATTCTATCCTTATCCCAACTCGAGGCATTTCATCAACAGATTCAATAAAATCTTTTCCCTCCGGTAATGCAGTATTAACTGCCATTCTCCATTCCAAACCTTTGGGTAAATCCGGTAGTAACATTTGTTGTTTTTCCCAGTAAGAATTTATAGCAATATATATTATATCATCACCATTATCTGCTGCGTTTCTTCCTGCAAGCATTACTCCCATTACTCTGGTTTCTTCCCATAAATCTAGATACCACGGTATATTGCCATGCTTACTGAAAGGTGGTAGTCCACATAGAGCTGGCTGTGTATTACATCTTAACGCATGATGACTTTTCCTAAACTTTATCATATTCTTGAAAAAATTAAATATGTCTTTGTTCTTATCCAATAAGCTCCAATCTAACCACGAGATTTCATTATCTTGACAATATGGATTATTATTTCCAAATTGTGTATTACAAAACTCATCACCAGCTAAAATCATCGGGGTACCTTGACTTGACAATAGAACAGCGCATGCATTTTTTATCATTTTTTTACGCAATTTCAATATTTCCTCATCATCAGTATATCCTTCAACTCCACAATTCCAACTATTATTTCCATTATCGCCATCTGTATTATTCCAACCGTTGGCTTCATTGTGCTTTTCATTATAAGAATATAAATCATATAATGTGAATCCATCATGGCAAGATATAAAATTCACCGATGCATTATCCCCTCTATATGTTGGACCATACAAATCACGAGAACCTGCAATTCTTTCAGCCACAACATGTGCTAGGCCAGCATCTCCTTTCAAGAATCTGCGAATATCGTCTCTATACTTACCGTTCCATTCGGACCACCGATTCCATGAAGGAAAACTTCCCACTTGATATAGACCACCTGCATCCCAAGCCTCTGCAATCAACTTAACATTCGCCAAAATAGGATCAAATGCCAAGTTCTGCAATAAAGGCGGTTTGCTCATTGGAGAGCCATCCTCATTCCTTCCAAGGATTGAAGCAAGATCAAATCTGAATCCATCTACCCTATATTCAGTAACCCAATATCTAAGACAATCTAAAATCATCCTTTGCACCATTGGGTGATTACAGTTAAGTGTATTTCCACATCCACTAAAATTATAGTACTTCCCATTAGGCGTAAGCATGTAGTAAACATTATTATCAAAACCTTTAAAAGATATATATGGACCATTTTCATCGCCTTCAGCAGTATGATTAAAGACAACATCAAGAATTACCTCGATTCCATTCTCATGAAACTCCTTAATTAACGACTTTAACTCATCACCTTCCCTATTATACTCTATACCAGCGGTATAGCTGGTATTTGGTGCAAAGAAACTTACTGCATTATATCCCCAATAGTCCAATAACCTCCTCCCATTTACGATTCGCATATCTTTAAGTTCATCAAATTCAAAAACTGGCATTAGCTCAACTGCATTAACTCCAAGCTCCTTTAGGTATGGTATTTTTTCAGATAAACCCTCAAAAGTACCTGGATAACCTACTCCAGAAGATGGATGTCTGGTAAAGCCGCGTACATGTAACTCATATATAATTAGATCACTCATATTAATTCCAAGTTGCTTACTAGACCCCCAGTCAAAATCATGTACAACTACTCGCGCTCTATATTGATTGGCATATTGTGGCTTAAATCCCCACTTACTCTGGCCTGTAACAGCCTTTGCATAAGGATCAAGAAGATATTCATTTTTATCAAAAATTAACCCCCTATCTGGATTATATGGTCCATCTACACTATAAGCATATTCAAATTCTTCAATTTTTAATCCAAATACAATCATTGAGTATACTTTACCAATTCGATAATTCTCTGGAAATGGAATGATAGCAAATGGTTCATACTCATCACCTCTAAATAGAAGTAAGTTACATGAAGTTGCATTTTGAGAAGTAACAGTAAAGCTGACCCCTCCAGGAACAACCACTGCACCATTCTCAAGATAGAGTCCTGGGCAAATTTTAAATCCACTTTCTTCATCTATTGGAATTAAGTTTTTTCCATAAGTCTTTTCAAAGCCATAAATATCTAATTTATCTTCTAAATTATCTCTATCCATTTTTCCTCCATATCAAATAGAATTTTAATTCAATCTATATATTTATCCTTATACTATGAAATACTCTTATCCTTAATATACTGAAAAAAGTCTACATCATCATCTAGGATATGTCCAATAACAACCTCATCTATTATAAATGAAAAGAAAGCTGACGAATTGAGTTCTCCATTAATATACGCTTCTTTAAATTGAAATGCTTTTCCAACTAAATTTTTATGAATTTTAAAGTGTTTATCATAATCTTCATAACCAACATCAATCAAAATCTGCTCTTCATAGTCAAAATGTTTCATTATATGTTCTAGAAGTAAATTTAACTGATTCATAATTTTTTGAAACTCTATACCTGAAAGTGACATTGAAATCATAACATTGGCTAGTTCTAAAATTTCCTTATGTTGTGCATCGATATCATTGTTTCCACTCTCCCATTCATACTTCCACTCATGATTTAATGAAGCTATATCTATGTTACATTTTTCATCAGCACTAACTACACCATTCAGCCCCTTTTCCTTAGCATGATATAGAGCCTCCCCCAGCCGTTTACTCCAGCTTTTAAAAGATTCAGATTTCATTCTTTCTGCAACTCCAAAACTAGCTGTTATTTTTCCAAAAACAGGATGGATATTACTATCAAAAACTTTACGAATTTTTTCTGCAACTACAATTGCACCATTTATATTAGTTCTTGGCATTAACATACCAAATTTTTCATCATCTAGTCTAACTAGAATATCATATTTACGTATTGCACTACTTACTATTGCCGCAGTGTATTTCACCACTTCATCTGAAATAGTATAATCTCCTGTAGCATTTAGATTCTTAAAACTATCTAAATCTAGAATAAGTATCGAAAGAGGTTCATCATAACGATCTGACCTTTCCATCTCTTCTACTACTCTTTTATCAAAGAAATATCTGTTTAATAGACCTGTCAATTCATCTATGCCAGGAAGTTGATTAGTTTTAACTTCCTCACCTTTCTTCCCAGTAATATCTTTTGCAGACGCATATATATACTTATCATTAGGCTGTGCGTACCATTCTAAATGCCTATAAAAACCATTCTTACTCCTATATCTATTGACAAAGCCTTCTATAGGATTTTGTTCCTCTAAAGTCTTTATCGCCTCTAAAGTTGCAGGTATATCCTCCTCATGTATTAAGGAAAGAAAACTTTTACCTTCAAGTTCATCAACCTTGTAGCCAAGTACGTTTTCAAATTCCTTGTTCACTTTAATGAATTTTCCCTCTGTATTGGCAACACATAACATACCTGTGTTAACTTTTAAAAATCCATCAATTACATTTTCGTGCATGTATTCCTTTGTAACATCCGTTAACATACAAACAAAATGATATTTATCTAATGTAAAAATTGTAACACGAACCCATTTTAGATTTCGTTGAATATGTATATCAATAGCTACTGTTTTATTATTAATAATAGCATCTTGATAGCCTTCATTCCATTTATTAACAATTGAATCATTTACAGAAAATAATTCCCTATACCTTTTTCCAATAACCTTGGAAGCTTTTAACCCTGTAATATCTTCATATGCGCTATTTACATCTATGAACTCATAATCATATGGAAAGTCACTGTCATCCATCAGTACCTTATGGTATGCAAAAGCTACTGGTGATTTCTCAAAAAAATATTGAAGCAACTGTTCTGTCATTTAAACACCCTCCCATAATAAAATTATTTTTTATAGTTCTACCAACTTCTCCTATTTATATTATTCTATAGTAATCTTCTACTCCCTCTATTTTATTATGCTGAATTCCTTATTTCCTTGAATTTAATTCAAGTGGATTAGAACATTGGCATATCTAATCTTCCATTACTTAATATTATAAAAGTAACTGGAATATTATAATTTGCTGCTGTTGAAATTTCTGTGGCATGCTTAAATTTAACAATTTACTATGCATTTGCTTGCTTTCTTTTAAAGTTTTGCTTGTATTTGTACATACGATTATCTGCTAACTTCATTAAGGTATTATAATCAGTTCCCTCACTAGGGAATCTTGCTATACCATAACTAAAACTACATATAATCTTATCTTTTTTAAAGATCAATTGATTAGTTTTAAAATAATCAAGTAAATTCTCAAACTTTTGAATCAAACTTTGTACATCTTTTTCAAAGCAAAGTGCTGAAAACTCATCTCCACCAATTCTCGCCAATATATCCTCAGGTTCAACTACCTTTTTTATATTTTTCGTAAACATTTTAATGAATTCATCACCTACAAAATGCCCATATATATCATTAACAGGCTTTAATCCATTTAAATCAAATGATACTAAAAAAAATTCTTTTTTGTTTTCTACATATTCTTTTAAACATCTATGCAATAGTTCTTCAAAATATGCTCTATTATATATCTCTGTTAGCTTATCATGCCTAGATAAATATATAATTTTTTCATACATTCTATGATTATTTATAGCAATCTCAACCTGATTTTTCATATAATCCATAATTTCTAAATCAATTTCATCAAAACTATTAACATTTTTGCTATAAATACTTATGACTCCATATAATTTATTTTCTATTATAATAGGTGAAATAATGCATGATTGCACCTTATGATTTAATATTGTGTTTAACTTGTTAACGGCTCCGTTATTTCCAGCCTTATCGATATCGGTTACAATAATAGATTTACTTATATTTCCACTAGTCATCTTCCATAAAAGTGTTTCTTTTAAACTAATGTTAAATTCTTTTTCTATTTTTTTATTGGAAGCTTTCCAAGTAATAGCATTAAATTTACCATCATTATCTAAAACCGCAGCCTGTCCAGCATATGAAAGTTCCATTGACTGCATTACTTTTTCTAAAATCAGTTCAAATAATATATCAATATTGTGTATTTCCATTATAGACTGATTTACTTGTAACATAGCTTCTTTTATTTTTAAAAGTCTTTGAATTTTCATCTCATCTCTTTTACGTTCAGTAATATCAATTATGATACCAACTATACCTATAGCTTTATTTTCATTATTTATAACAACTGCCTTATTAAATATAACCTCATGTTCCGTTCTATCCTTATATACCACTTTAGTTTCATAAATTTGATTAAATTTATTATTAAATAACTCACAATCAGCTTTATTATAAACATCTGCAAGTTCCTTTGGACTGAGATCATAAACACTATGATCTATAACTTCTTCCCGTTCTAAACCTAGGAATTTTAAAAACGCATTGTTACAATATTTATATATAAAATTACTATCTTTATAAAAAATAGCATTGGGAATTGTTTCAATAAGGGTTTCTAAAAACCGAGTTTTTTCCTCATTGTTAATTAATTCCAATATGTCTAGTAATTCATTATTGTCATGCATATATAAAACCTCCTTTTTTCTTATTTATTCATTAAAGCAATATAAATAAGAAATGCATCATTTGAAATTCTAATAGCTTCTAATCCGACTACTAATTTAAAATTTCTTTATATTTAATTGCACATTTTGACTTACCACAAGCTTCATTTTTTCAAATTTTCCAAAACAAATACTTTTATCATAATATGTTTCTGAATAATCTGATTTTTTATTAACCTCAACCCTTTTATATGTGAATTTTATAGTTTACTACATTATATCACATTTGGCTATATTTTGTAATTTATTGTTTAAGAACGGATTTGAATTGTGAAAATAAAAGAATCTTATGTCCATTTTCTATTTTATCAGACAATTCCTTCATAACCTCTTTTTTTAAGTGCCGTAACATAAAAGGTTTTATATATTTTTGAAGTTAAATCGCAGTTTCATTGTTACCTATTAATTTATTCCTAAAAGTAGTTGCATTATATAATTAATTCGGCATTATAAAATCAAAAATACTCCATAGCTGAATTAAGTTATTTTCAATAGGAGTCCCTGTTAATACAAATTTACTTTTGACATTGATATTATTAAACGCCTCTAAAATATTCTTATAATCCAAACATTCACAATGTGTCTCTTCTATTTTGCTCGTATTTGCATCTATTAATATGTAGCCATCATAATAAGCGCAATTTCTTTGTGATAAAACAGGGAACTTACCGCATAACCTACGTAACAGCATACAATACCTATAATACAGGTCCCACTGGCGGTCACAAGGACACGACATAGCAGAAGTTGGTAGGTCGGAAGGGTTTTTAACTAGCTCTATAGTTTAAACTATATTACTTTTATTCAATCCATATTTTACAAGGATAGCATATAGCGTACCATCTGCTTTCATTTCATTAATTTTTTCATTTAGGGCATTTAATAGGGCAGTATCATTTTTTTTGACTGCTATTCCTGTAATCCCAGCCAATTCAGGAGTATAATCTTCTAATGTCCTTAAAAAAAGGCTTTTGTCTTCTAATAAAAAATAGTCTACAGCAGCAGAATCACCTACACCCGCATCAATTTTTCCGTTATTTATTGCAATCAACATCTCAGGGATATTTTTAAAGAGCACCACATCTTTTACCAAGTTATTTTTCTTCCAACTTTTTGCTAAATCTGCAAACTTTGTGCCTTTTTCTGCTCCAACTACTGCATTTTTCAAATCACTTTTAAAATTAATTTTTGAAGCTTTTGGAACAATAACGGCTTCTGATTCTCTATACAAAGGCTCCGTAAATGATATTATCTCTTTACGCTCAGGGGTTATATATATCCCATTAGCTGCTAAATCTATACTATCATCAGTAATTAGCCGATCTATTAGATTAGCAAATGGTACTTCCTTCATTTCAACTTTATTAATTCCAAGTCGCTTTGCAATCTCTGTTATGATATCAACATCAACTCCACTTATCTTATTTGTTTTAGGATCTATATGGGAAAAAGGAATTTCATTTGCTGAAGCAATAGTTAGTACTCCTTTTTCTTTTATTGTTTGTAGTCTATCCTTCTCCAGCACATCATTGGCTGTTGTAATTTTACTACTACATGTAACACCTTGAATTATTATCCCGATAAAATTTACAATAACGATTAATATGAGAAATTTTTTTTGTATTTTTTTCATAAATGCCTCCTTTCAATAATTCGCTGTTAGGATAGAATAAATTTCAAATAAATACTTTATAGATATTATTTTAATTCTGGATTTAAATTATTCACTCCTCATGTGACTTTAATTACTGCATTTTGATGGTAATCAATGGTCTGATTATCATTCTTATAGCTAAAACATTTTTTGAATGTGTCAAAAGATAATATTTTATAATTATCCTATAAGCTTTTGAATTTCCGCTTCCGTTAGAACTCTATGCTGACCTTTTTCTAAGGATTCATCTAACATTAATCCGCCAATAGAAATCCTCTTTAAATATACAACATAACAGCCTACTGCCTTTAACATTCGCTTTACTTGATGCTTACGCCCTTCTGAAATTGTAAGATATCCAGAGACAACAGGCTGATTATAATGACTTGAATCTATATTATTAAAATTTTTAGAAATCACTTCATGTCTAAATTCATTAAGCACTCCACTATTTTCTATTTGTATTTTTGCAGGTTCTGTGAGTATTTCATCTTTTCCTATATAAAGTCCTTCCTCTAATTGCTTCCTATCTTCCTCATCTAAAGAACCTAAGGCCCAAAAGAAATAAGTTTTTTCAACATGCTTTTCTGGATACATTACTTTATGTTCAAAGTCGCCATCATTGGTAAGTAACAATAATCCTTCTGTATCCTTGTCCAATCTTCCAACATGAAATATTCCATTCATATTAATACCATCAAAAAAATCAAATACTGTTTTGTTTACTGCATCCTTTCTTGCAGTAATGCAGCCAGCAGGTTTATGAAACATATAATATACTTTTCCCTTATAATCAACTACTTTATCAATGTATTCAATAACATCAGAGCTCTCGTTAATTTCAATAGCAGGTTGTGTTATCACTTCTCCATTTACCTTAACCATACCTTCTTTTATATAAGCTCTGGCCTCTTTCCTTTTTCCAGCAGATGATATTGCTAAAAATTTATCTAATCGCATATTTAATCACGTCTCTTCCTTTGTAAAAATAAAATTTAATATTCCCTGAGTAACATTATTAGCCCCATGAAGTAAAATTGTCAATAATAATATTCCTTTTATTAAACAACCATGTGTATATTACTGACTCGAAAGCTACCTCTATAAGATATACCTGAAAACTAAATCCGAAACCGGACCATAAAAAAATAACCCTTCATGTTGCTTGTACTTGGTAATCCTCTGAACCTCTGAGATGCTGGTCGGGATTTTACGACTAATCTGTTAAAAAAATGTTAGCAAAAAGAGAAAAATGTATATAAAATTTATAATTTTGGGAATAATTATAGTAAATAAGATTCGCATTTAAAACTAAATTCATTTCGTAATGGAGGTAATAAAATTGAAAGTAAGATGACACTAAACAATATGAGGGGTTTATCCAACTAAAACAAAAGGAGATGCTACTTGTGGCAAGTAACAACGAAATGTTTGATTTACTTAATAAAATGTATTCTGAAGTTCAAGGAATAAAATCAGATATTACTAGCATGAAATTAAGTATGCACGAAATGAGAAATGACATTGATGGAAGACTTGATAAGCTAGTATATAAAGTAGATAAAACCAATATTACTGTTGAAAATGATTTAAAGCCTAAAATTGAAGTTTTATTTGATGGGCATATACAAAATGCAGAATCCATAAATGAGTTAACAAACAATATTGATGATTTACATATCGATGTAAACGATTTGAAGATAAAAACATTAAAGAATGAAAATAATATAAGTAATTTTTCTAAAATTCTTGAAATCAATGGCTCAGAAAAGGATTCACTTTAATGTATATTAGGATTAGGCACATTCTAAAAAACAGATAAGATTTTAATTAATTCATCTTATCTGCTCTTTTTATTTTTATGGCTTAGGTTTGTTAAAGTCTCATTATATTTTAAATTTATGAACTATTTCGTTAAGCTTTTGGGCAAGCTCTGCTTGGCTTTGTGCAGTTAATGCTACTGTTTCTATTGCTTTTGTAGTTTCATTCATGCTTTCTTTTATTGTGTCTGCTTCTTCACTTGATTTTTGTGAAAACAATGCCATATTTTGAACAGCTTCGCTTACTTGTCCAACCCTAGCTGTAATCTCTTCAGACATAGCAGCAATTTCATAAGACATTTTACTCACAAAATCTGAATCAATATAATACTGGGTGCCTGTTTTACCATAAGCATCAAATTGTTCATTTACCTGCGTATTTATAAATTCT
Organism: Clostridium sp.; assembly: GCA_031292145.1. GTDB lineage: Bacteria > Bacillota > Clostridia > Clostridiales > Clostridiaceae > Clostridium. Next base: position 16,076 of record JARLHR010000132.1, read on the forward strand.
AATATATCGCTACCAGTATCAATACTACTTTTAAATGCATTCTGAACTTTAACGATGGTATCTTGAATATTTATTACTGCCTCTGCAGATTGCTCTGCAAGTGTTCTAACTTCTTCAGCTACTACTGCAAAACCTTTTCCTTGCTCCCCTGCCCTTGCCGCTTCTATTGCAGCATTTAATGCAAGTAAATTAGTTTGTTCCGCTATATCTCCTATGGTATCTGCCATAACTTTTATACTATCTACTACTTTTCCATCCTCAATTGTCTTTGCCATGTTATTTTGTTTTTCAGCAGATATTTTTCTAGTTTCCTCGATAGCTTTTTGGCTATTATTTTTGGCTTCTGTAGATCTTCCCTTAGATTGATTTGCATTATTACTTCCTTCCATAGCTTTAGAAGAAAGTATATTAATACTTGAATCCACTTCTTCAATAGACGCACTTATCTCTTCTGTTGCCGCACTGGACTCTTGCATACCAGAAGCAATAGTATCAACTGCTTGATTTATAATAATAGCTTTAGAAGATAGCTCTTGAACCGTTGATGAAAGTTCTTCTGAAGATGCACTTATATCTTGAGAATTTTCCACAATCACTTTTACTAAGTTATTTACATTTTCTTGTGCAGAATTTAAAGCATTTCCCGTTTGTCCAAATTCATCTTTTCTTGTGATTATAATTGGACTTGAAAAGTCATAGTTCGATAGTCTTTGTGCTAACTCTTTTATTTTATTTAACGGAGTGACTATATTTTTACCTAATATGTACGCCATAAGTATAATTAAAAAGAATGCTACCATTGTGAAAACTAGTATTGTATATCTAACATTGTTAAACTTAGCTGTATTATCTAAATTAGCTTGCTCTGCTAATTTTTCATTTATATCAATACATTTTTGCAGTTTTTCTACCATAGTATTTTTAAGTGCAATCACATCTGAATTATATAGTTTATCTGCTTCATCATAATTATTAGCTTTAACAAGGTCAATAATCTTTACTCTTAATTCTCTATATTTTGCTAGGGCAGTCTTAAAATCATCATAAGCTTCTGCCTCTGCTGAAGTTGAAGGCGTACTTTCATAATCCTTTTTCAACTCATCATTTCTTTGCGTTAAAGCATCTAGAGTAGCTATATCCCCATCTCTTTTTGAGCTATCTCTTTCAAGAACAATTCTAATTAGAGACTCTCTACCTTCAGCTATATTTCCTTTTATTTCTTCTAAATCCTTAATAGATGTTAAATTATTACTATACATTTCCTCTGCATTATTATTTATTTTTGCAGAACTTAAAATACCTTCTGCTCCTATTGAAACTATAAAAATGCATACTAATGAAAATACTGCAATAAGCTTTTTCTTAACACTTAAATTAATAAAAAATTTCATTTTAAATCTTCCTTTCTTTTTCATAATATATTTTCAAAATCTGTTATTAAATCAATATAGGAATAGAGATATACGTTATTGTCTATTAATTGAATCAGCTCCATTCATTTTAATAATCATAAAATTGTATTTAAAATAAAAACACCAATTAAAACTAGTATATCTTAAAAGATTACTAAATTTTGATTGGTCATTGCACTTCTAGCTTTAAATTCTAAAAGTACCCATATAAAAAGAATTTTTCATAACTTCCAACTTGTGTATTTTATTGAAATTAATCATTTTTTTAACGTATATGTAATATTATCATTAAAATATAAACAAATCAATAATATTATAATTAATTTGTCATATTTTTAACATTTATGTATTATTATCTTTTAAACATGAAAAAATCAATAATGTAATATAAATTAACAAAGCTGAGATTTTCTTTTAATTAGAAAAACCTCAGCTTCATTAGCTATATGTTAGTATGCATAAACCCCATAACTTTATTAGATATATTCAAAAATAATAAATGAATATGCTTGTCTGCTTTACGTCATACTGCCTTAATTAAATTAATCTTATAACTTTGCATTAGTCGGAAACTGTTGTGTTTGGGCATTAAGGTCGTTAGAATTTGCAGTGTTTGAACTGCTAGTCTCTTGATTTTGTAATACTGTTTGCAATAGCTGAGATATATCGTCTTGTCCACCAATAGAATTGGAGTTACCAATTGCATCCAGACCATCACTATTGCTATCGCTATCATCTCCACTACTATCGTCACCACTAACGTCTGATATGGCACCATTGTTAGCAGACATTTGCATAATTGCTAGCATCTGTGCTGTTTTTTGTGGATTTAGTGATAAACTATCTAGTCCATTTACAGTTTTATTCTGAACTCCAGTTTCGTCAGCAGCATTTACACTACTTGTCAAATCTGTCCCATTAATGCCATTAATCAAATTTGTACCATTCATACTGTTATTTGAATCTAATCCAAGTGTATTACTTGCATCTTTACTTCCTGTGCTTTGCATCATTTCTTGAAGCATTAACTCAAATGCATTATTATCACTGCTATTATTAATACCTGATTTTGTTTGACCCACTTTTGGTTGCAATAACTGAGAGATTTGATTTAATTGCATAATGCCACTCCTTTGTAACTAATATTTATTATACTAATTTTACTGTGTCTAAGTTTGCTTGTCTATATTTATTATAAAAAGTCTATGTAGAAAGTATTTCCAATGGTTATCTCCAGTTGTTTTATATCTTAAAATCATCTAAAAATATCCTGTGTAAATTCATCTAAATCTACTTGAGTGTTTATTCCATTAATAGTACCTTGATCTGTATATTGATGCCCTGCTCTAAGATTCCATATATTATTAGACGGCAAATTAAATACACTAGTATGGTAATTAGCTTCCCATAATGAATATTTAGCTAGTCTGTTATCTAAATTACTCATAAAATCTGAATATGTATATATACATATATCCATATTACTTATTTTTTTAAATTCATCTATAAATCTTAACGTATAATCCATAACATTAAATCCATCTGTTTCTACATCTAAAACTGGCTTTAAGTCACTTTGCTTATCTTTTATATTTTTATAAAAATTATCAGCTTGTGCTTCTGGAGAGCTTGTCCCAACTAGGAAATGATAGAAACCAGTCTTTAAACCTGCACTTTTAGCACCATTATAATCAATTCCTAAGTAATTATCTACATAAGCTGACCCTTCAGTAGCTTTTATGTATACACATTGAATCCCAGAAGCTTTCACTTTTGTAAAATCTATATCTCCATCATAATGACTAATATCTATACCTTTAAATATGCCATTTGCTGCGGAACTAGAATTACTGTTTTCCATAGAACTATTTCCACTTGAAGAATTAGTATTAGTCATTGAACTACTGCTATTATTACTCGTTGAATCTACTGCTGCTAATTTCTTACCATCAGAACCGATTTTATATCCATCTATTGTAGTGTCAGCACGCAATCTTCCTGTAGATGGATCTAAGTAATAAGAATCACTTCCTGAATTTACCCAACCTGTTGCCATGGCTCCACTATCTTTTAAATAGTACCAAGTCCCACTAAGATTAATCCATCCTTTAGCCATAGCGCCAGTATCATATAAATAATAACTAACTCCATTATCTACAATCCAGCCTGTTGACATGCTACCACTATTATTAAAGTAATACCAATTATTACTTAATTGTATCCAACCAGTTACCATTGCACCACTACTATAAAACATATAAGTCTTATTATCTATTTGATTAAGACCAGTTATCATAGCCCCTGAATCATTTAAAAAGTACCAAATATTATTTAATTGCTTCCAACCTGTATTCATAGCACCTGATTTATCCAAATAATACCACGTGCCATTATAATATAACCAACCAGTTGCCATCTTACCATCATCTTCTAAGTAATACCAATTGCTATCTGGTTTAATCCAACCACTTGCCCTTGTATTGTCTGATTTATAGTAATACCAATCTCCATTCTCTTTTTTCCAACCAATAGTTGAAGCTATATTTACATTGCTATTTTCAGTATTATTACCATTTTGAGTTATATTTTGAGAAATAACATTTAATGTATTTGGTTTATTTTCAGGTATCCCTGGATTTGGGGCTGAATTTAATGATTTAGTAACACCTTTATCTGATGTTATGTTTAAATCAGTAGTTGCAGCTTGTACACTTAATGCTTGACCAAAACTTAATACAATTGCAAAAGTTAGAACAAATGAGGTAAGTTTCTTCATAATATTCAAATGAATCAGTCTCCTTTTAATTTTCATTATAGAGGCATGTTAACTTGTTGTCTTTCCTACACTCTTCGGTAAATTGAATTCATTTAAAATTATATAGTTATCTCCATTTGTAATCAATGATTATACTATGGATATTAAGGAATATAATAGGCGTATAAATTATATTTTAAATTAAATATATTCTATTATCTTTGTGTTACTTACTTATTGTGAAAAAGTAAAATAACAATATAATAAAGCCATCCTTTTTGTGGATAGCTTTTAGTTAATTTTAGCTTTTAAAATATTTCTTTAAATCCTTTAGGTTGCTTGTATTTGATAATTTTCTAGATCTCTGAGGTGATCGTTTGTAGTTTACTAATGACCTGCTTTATATGCATTATAAGGAAATGGAATTATAATTTCTCCATCAACCATTTTGTAGTTTGTATTTTCTAAAGGATTTAAATTATTAACCATGTTCATCCCAATAGTATAAAACATTTCAGCTTCTACCTTTGGATCTTGAATAATAGTTCCAGTCATAAAACCTTTATCAATTAAATTTATTGCTTCTGGCAGTCCATCAATCCCAACAACTGCTACATTTTTTGATTTGTCTCCTGTATTATATCCATATTTTTGTAGTGCTTCAATGGCACCTACCGCCATAGCATCATTATTTGAAATTATTGCTTCAATCTTCCCATCATATTTTAAATACAAGTTATCCACCGATATTTTTGCTAAATCTTTTAACCAACCTGCATCTATCAGTGCAAGCTGCTCATTCTTTATTCCTGAATTATTAATTGTTTAAATAACATATTTAGTTCTATCAATTGCTTGCGGATCATCAGATTTACCTTCTAACAAAACATACTGTAGTATATCATCACCGTTATAATCAACATCATTCTTATCTCTATTCCATAAATCAACAAGGATTTCCCCCTCTGCAATACCAGCTTGCTTAGAATCTGGTGCTACAAAAGCAGCTTTACTATATAATTTAGAAACATTTGATACTACTTCTTGAGGTATATTCATTAGAATTAAGGGAATGTTTTTGGGTTTAACACTATTAATAATATTTTCTACAGCATTTTCATTTTTGTCTGCTAAGTTCAATATAAGTAAATCAAATTTACTTTTAAGGACAGAATCTAATATTTGATTTTCTATAGCCAGATTATTTTTTGAATCAAAGAAAGTGAATTTAATATTATTCTTACTGTCTTTTTCAATATTTTCTAAGCTTTCTCTTAATCTTATCATATACGGATCATCAATTCTGTGAAATATTACTGCAACGTTAGCTATTTTATCATGAGAATTTATCCTTGAATCAGCTAATATATTAGCTTGAATATTACTTGTTAATGTAAAAATAATTAACATAAACAGAATAAATGTAATTATTTTTCTTAATATTTTCATTATAATGCCCTCCACCTTAAATAATTATTTAAAATTATACATTTATACTAGCTTGCATATAAATATAAAATTTATTCTGAAACAATTATTTTAGAATGTATTTAAACAAAACTAAATCTGAGATTTTCTAAGTTTAAGAAAACCTCAGATTCTTAAAAATCACGTTATTTATTCTAAGCGTACTCTATGGATAAATAAATCCAAAAATACTATTGTTATGACAATCCCTGATATTTGTGTTCTAAAAAGTCTAACATCACCGAATTTATTTATCAAATTATTTATATGGTAATTTTACGGTAAAGGTAGAACCTTTTTCGGATTTGCTCTGAACCTCTATTGTGCCACCACACAAATCTATAATTCTTTTTACTAGGGCCAATCCTAAGCCATTACCTTCAGAAGAGTGTGATTTATCCCCCTGATAAAATTTATCAAATATATGCTGTTGAACCTCTTCAGTCATACCGATACCGTTATCTGATATTACTGCTATAACCATATTCGAGGATTTTTTTAGAGCGCATGTAATAGTTCCGTTATCATGACTGAATTTTATTGCATTACTCAATAGATTTGCCCATGCTTGCATAAGCAATTCTTCATTTCCATAGAAAGTAATCGGATCTAAATCAATATCTAGGTCAATGTTTTTGCTACTCCATTTTTGCTCAAGAAGCAATAAAGATTGTCTAAGCTGCTCATCTAATTTGAATTCGCTTTTTTCTATGATGAGTTCTTGATTTTCAAGTCTTGAAATTTGTAAAATGGCATTTACCAAACTAGATAGCCTTTTTGTATTGTTACGTATTTTCTTAATATATTGTTTTTTTTCTGCATCTGTAAGATTATTATCATGTAGTAGCATTGCATATCCATCTATAGAAGCAAGAGGAGTTTTAAATTCATGTGACACATTAGCAATAAAGTCACTACGAAAAGTTTCAATATTATTTAGTTCATTAACCATAATATTAAAATTGCGTGACATACTTTTGAATTCCTGTAAATGATGCCTTTCAGCATCTAGTTTAATATTAAAGTTACCTTTACCGACTTCAGTTAGTGCTTCGCTGAATTTTACAAGTGGAGCTAATATTCTCTTACCTAAAAAAACTGAAATAGTAGTTCCTATAATCATACTAGCTGTGTACAATTGAAATATTGTCATTGGTAGATGACGATCTGAAAAAATACCTAAATGAAAGTAAATGGCTGTAATGGCAACAAGAATTATATGTGAAGCAAACATAATAAAAAATATAATTAACGAAAAAATAAATCCTAATTTTAAAGAATGATTTTTACTCATGTTTTTTCACCACTTTATACCCCAGTCCTCTTACAGTTGAAATTTCAAAATCCGGATTATTCTTAAAACGATCACGTAAGCGATTGATATGTACATCGACTGTTCGAACATCCGTTTCTGAATTAATTCCCCAAATTTCATCCATAAGCTGCTGCCTTGTGAATATACGATTTGGATAAGAAACAAGCTTATATAAAATGTAGAATTCTTTTTGTGGAAGTAATATTACCTCATTATTTTGATATACGCACAATGAATCATATTCTAATAAAGTTTCACCAACACATTGTTTTCTTTCATTAATTATTTGTGCCCTTCTAAGTAATGCTCCTACTCTTAGTACCATTTCATTGACATCAATTGGCTTAACCATATAATCATCAGTTCCAAGTAAAAATCCGCGCTGCTTATCTTGAAAGCTTTCCTTGGATGTAATCATTAATATTGGAAGGGTAAGTAAAGCCTCTCTAATAGCTTTGACTAGTTCGAAACCATCCATATTAGGCATCATAATATCAGAAATAATCAAGTCAATATATTCTTTATCTAAAACATCAAGTGCTTCAGCACCATCTTTTGCACTGGATGTTTTATAACCATTTTTAGTTAAAACAGTGCAAAATAATTCATTTAATTCCTTATCATCTTCTACAATTAAAATATGAAACATTGGGATACCTCCTAATTGATTAATAATATATATGTTATTGTTATGTTTTTAAAATTAACTCCAGTAAGTCACTAGCAATAAAATAACAGGTCAAAGATGCTATGAGATGTTCTTATATGTAGCATAGCTGCTCTTTTTTAATGTGTATATTTTGCTAGGGCTTACTCATAGCAAGCTATTAGTGAGACTTAGCGATGCAGTGTGATGCAAAATAAACTAGCATACTGACTTATTATTTTTTTGATAGTGCCTAATATGATTACTACTTACTATAAGAAGATTTTAATACATAAACATATCAAATGTAAAATTAAAATTAAAATCTATAAATAAACGGCAATTTGATAGCAGAGTTTAAATTGAGTTAATAATTCTATGTTAAGTTAACAATGGATTTCTTGGAAAGTGATGACATCTGGGAGCGATACGAAATATTTAATTAGTCATTGAAAATTAGAAATATTGTTCTAAAATATAGAATAGGATTTCACATTATATATTATTGAATTATATTTATTGACAGATTAGGAGTGTGGAAGATGAAAAACGTAAAAAAAATAGTAATATACGCTGTTATTGTTGTAGCAGTAATAGGTTGTGCTGTAATAGCTAAGACTAAGCAGTCATCAGCTAATAAAAGTAAACCAACTACTGCAGCTGCTCCAAGCAAAACAACAGTTCAAGTACAGGAGGCAAAAACGGTAGAGAAAAACTCGGGTGATACATATAAAGCTACTTTAGAAGCTTATCAGCAAGGTATTGTAAGTAGTAAAACATCATTAAAGGTTGTTTCTGTATCATTTGAAAATGGTCAGTATGTAAACACAGGAGATACATTAGTTACACTAGATGATCAAGACATAAGAAATAATATAAAAACTGCGCAAGCTCAATTGCAAACCTATGAAGATCAATTAAATTCAGCACAGGTGGCTTTGGAAAAACTTCAAGTTAACTTGGATGATGCACAGCGTAATTATGATAGGCAAAAAACTCTTTTTGATAAAAAGGCTATAGCACAAACAGATTTTGAGACTGCTGAAAAAACTTTAAATTCTGCTAAGGCTGATTATGATTCAGGAAATGCAAGCATTCAAACGGCTCAATCAAATATAGCATCAGAAAATGTAAGCATATCAAATTTACAAGATACGTTAAGCAACACAATTATCAAGGCACCTATAAGCGGAGTTATAAGTAATAAAAGTGTAAATGTAGGCCAAATGGCAAATTCAGGGACATCGCTTGCGACAATTAATGATACATCATCTGTATATGCAACAATACAAGTGCCTCAAGATAAAATAAATGGAGTAAAAATAGGACAAACTGCTACAGTTGTAGTTGATGGAAATGATACAACATATAGTGGTACTGTACAGACTATGGATTTATCAGCAGATACTACGTCCAGAGTTTTTAATTGTAAGGTGAAATTAGACAATAGCGATAAATCATTATTACCAGGTGTGTATGCAAAAGTACAACTTGATAGTGCTGTAAAGACTGAAGTAATTACTATACCAGTCAATGCTTTGGTTGGAAATGAAGGAGATTATTATGTTTTTATAAATAATAATGGAACAGCTACAAAGACAAAGGTCACTATTGGAGAAACTGATGACAATAACGTAGAAGTAACATCTGGCGTTAAAGATGGAGATCAAATAATTTGCTCAAATACGAGTACGCTTCAAGATGGTGATGCAGTAGATATAGTGACTAATCAACAAGATAACAGCACTGAAGATTCGACATCTAAGTAGGAGGGACAACAGATGAATATAGCAAATATTAGTATTAAAAGGCCAGTATTTATTTCAGTTTTAATGATTGCTATGGCTATTGTTGGAATGGTATGCTATCAAAAATTAGTAGTTAATGACATGCCAGATTCTGATCAAGCTACTGTTTCGGTTTCAATAACAGAAACTGGTGCATCAGCAGAAGACATGGAAACAAATGTAACAAAACTAGTAGAAGATGCTGCTGGGCAAATTTCTGGAGTTGCACATATAACATCTACCATAACAGAAGGTAGATCAAGAACTATGATACAATTTAACCTGGATGTAGATCCAGAAGAAGCGGCACAAAATGTCAGGGATAAGGTTTCAAGTATTAAAGGATTACCAACTGATATTGATACCCCAGTTATTTCTAAATTTGATACGTCAGCAGCATCTATCTTATCAATTGCTGTTTATGGGGTAGATGATAATAAGCAATTATCTGATGTTGTTGATAATTTTGAAAAGAAGTTGTATACAGTACCAGATATTGGAGCAATAAATGTATCTGGTGAAGATACAAGGGAAATTCATATAAAATTAGATAATAGTAAGTTATTAAAGTATGGTCTTACAACAACTGATGTGGCAAATGCTTTTAAAAAGGATAATGTTGATGAATCAGGCGGGCAGATTAGTGATAAAGATCATCAGATTTCTATAAAAATAAGCAGTAAGATAAAAAAAGTAGATGACTTTAAGAATATTTTAATAGCTAATAAAAATGGTGCAGAAATTAGAGTAAAGGATATTGCAGATGTTGAAGATGGAATTCAACAGGAAAGCAGTCTTGCGTATTATCAAGGAAAGCCGGCAATTGGTATTGATATAGTAAAACAATCAGGTTCTAATACTGTTCAATTGGCCGATAATGTAAAGATACAATTAGAGCAATTTAAAAAGACTTTACCTAAGAATATAAATTTTGAAATTGTTAGTGATGATTCAACATCAATAAAAAGTACAGAAGATAGTGTTTTAGAAACCATCAGAGATGGGTGTATATTGGCTGTTATTATTGTATTCTTATTTTTGAATGAATGGGAAAGTACTCTTATAAGTGCATCTTCTCTTCCAATTTCAATTATAACTACTTTTATTTGTATGAAAGAAAGAAATTTTTCACTAGACACAATGTCTTTAATGGCATTATCAATAGCAGTAGGACTTTTAATTGATGATGCTATAGTTGTTATAGAAAATATTGTACGGCATCTGCATATGGGAAAATCTCCAAAGCAAGCAGCTAGAGATGCTACTTCTGAAATTGGATTTGCAGTAATAGCCACAACTTCGGCTGTTATTTCGGTATTTTTACCTGTGTCCATGGTAACAGGAGCAATTGGAAGGTACTTCTTTGAATTTGGTCTTACAGTTGTTTTCAGTATGGCAGTTTCATTGTTTGTATCCTTTACTCTTGTACCTATGATGTCATCAAAAATGCTTAGAGCAGGAAAGAAAACAAGCAAAACATTTATTGGTAAATTCTTTAATTGGTTTAATAAAAAATTTGATAGTTTAGCTGAAAAATATTCAAAACTCTTGGGTATTGCTCTTCATAAAAAATTAATAATTTTAATTGCATCAGGAGTTTTGTTTGCAAGCAGTATTAGTCTTATTTCTACACTGGGATTCACTATGATGCCTTCAACTGATAATAATCAGTTAAATGTTAGTGCTAATTTTGATTCGGGTATAACTTTAGAAAATGCAGGAGAAAAAACTAAGCAAATAGAAGGTATACTTAAGAAATTTCCAGAAGTACAAGGATTATATACTACGGTATCAAATAGCAGTGCGTCAATTAAAGTTGAATTAGTAGATAAAGGACAACGTAAGGATAACTCAAGAGATTTAGCCAAAAATTTAAGTAAAAAGTTACAAGGAATTCCTGGAACACAAATAACAGCATCAGCTTCATCCATGGCAGGTGGTGGAAGAGGATCAAAAGATGCAACCTTTGTACTTGTTGGTGGGAATAGAGACGAGCTTCAAAAGTTTGCACAAAAAATAGAAGATGACTTACTTAAGAATCCTAATATAAGAGACGTTGGTACTGATGCTAAAACTGGTCTGCCAGAAATGACTTTGGATGTTGATCGTGATAAAGCAGCTGATTTGGGAGTCAGCAGTTCAGATGTTGCTAATACATTAAATACATTATTTAATGGTACAACTGTAAGTAAATATGATGATGGAACAAATATGGATAATGTCGTACTATATTTACAAGATGATCAGCGTCAAAGTCTTGATGAACTTAATAAAGTTTATGTTTCTGGCACTAATAGTAGTATGATTCCGTTATCAGAAGTAACTAATAAAGTTTTAGGATCAGCTCCAGCACAATTGAGTAGATATGATAGAATGGCAGAAATTCAGATTTCTTGTAATGTTTCAGGTGGAGCAGCAGGTACTTTTATGAATTCTTATTTGAAACAAATTCAAACTCAAATGAATATGCCTCAAGGAATTTCAGTATCTTTAGGAGGAAATTCTGGAACTTTAAATAACAGTCTTGGCAGTTTACAGCAAGCAGTAGCAATGGCAGTTATATTCTTGTATTTAGTTATGTCAGCACAGTTTGAAAGCTTCATTGATCCTATATCTATATTGTTCTCATTGCCACTTGCAATGATTGGTGCTGTTTTAGGATTATATGTTTTCAAAACTCAATTAAGTATGATGTCCATAATAGGAATTATAATGCTTATGGGATTAGTTGCTAAAAATGGAATCTTGCTTATTGATGCTGCAAAACAAAGAATCGAACAAGGTATGGTGAGAGAGGAAGCTATCAAGCAAGCTGGATTAGTGAGATTACGTCCAATAGTTATGACTACTTTAGCTATGATATTTGGTATGATTCCTTTAGCAGTATCTCAAGGGATGGGTTCTGAAATGCGTGCACCAATGGCACAAGCAGTAATTGGAGGATTAATTACGTCTACAATTTTAACCTTATTTGTAGTACCAATTATGTATACAGTGCTTGATGATTTGAAAAAAGGATTTAGAAAAGTTTTCTTTAAAAAGTCATCAAATATTGAAGTAGATTCAAATCAAAGTTTATAGAACTTATGAAAATTAAAGGGGCTATTTAAAATTAAATTTTAAATAGCCCCTTTAAATGCATATTTCAACTAATATTGAATGTGCCTAATTACTTTTTATATTTGACTTCTGATTTCAAATACATTAATTAATTCAGCTAGTTCAAAAATTTTTATAACATTTGGATTATTAACTGCCAAAAATTTTAGTCTTCCATTTATTTTAATACATTTATTATGAATTACCATTAAAGCTCCAAGTCCTGTATTATCAATAAAGTTGCATTTGCTAAAATCAATATTAAAGTTCTTTTCACCGTTCCTAATTAAATTTACTATCCTCTTTCTAAATTGGGTTGCTTCATCTGTAACAAAGTTTTCTGGTATGATAACACTTATTTCATTCATATTCTTCACCTCAAACTATATTTTTGCAACAAAATTAGGCATAAATTAATTTCCTTACCTAATTTTATATTAGCATAACTTAACCATTAGTTAAATTAAGTTTTAGCAAAGAAATAGTAAATTATACGTAAACTTTATTATTATTCTTTTCTAAGTCTATACTATGTTCCCCACTCCCCTTCATGGTCATTACCCACTTCAACGGTGCTATGATGTAATTTTACTATCATTACCATTTGGATACCTTTGCTTAACATAGTTAATAAGTTTAGTCTATTACTGCCGTGATAATATGTTCCTTAATCAGTGTCCACTTATCGTGAGGATTAAGGATGAATTCTGATGCAATTGTAACCTTATTAGAAATCCCTGTAATATAAAATGGCCCAAGAAAAATCATTAACTGATTTTCTTGGGTTTAATGTTAGGGACGAAGTACAACCTTTGAGATACACTATTATTAAATTTTATGATATTTATATTGGGGTCTACCCACTTTCCCGTATTCCACTAACTTTTCTACTTTATTTTCCTTTCCCATATGTTCAAGATACCTTCTAACTGTTACTCTTGCAATCCCTAATTTTTCTGCTAATTCCTCTGATGTAAAATCTTTGCAGCTGCTTTTTTCTATTTCTCCCCATATAGCTTCATATGTATATTTATTAAGTCCCTTAGCAAAATCATCTTCAATCTGGGCAGCATTAGAACTAGATATTAGCTTATCTAAATCATTTTGTTCAATTACACCATTTCTTCTTAATTGATAATACCTATCCTTAAATTGAATAAGTGATTCTTTAAATCTTTTAAAACTAAAAGGTTTTATTAGATAATCCACAACTCCATATCTAAAAGCTTCTTCTATTCTTTTAATAGACTTGTCTGCTGTAATCAAAATAATATCAGTATCTATCTCTTGCGCTCTTATCCATTTCAATAAATCAATTCCGTTTTCTTTAGGAAGATATACATCAAGTAATATTAAATCTGGCTTTTTAATTGATATAAATTTTTTCACATCATTAAGATTAGAAACTGCTTTATACAAAACAAAGCCTTCTACTCTTTCTAAAAACCTAGAATTTATTTCTCTGACCATAGGATCATCTTCCGCTATCATTACTTGAATCAATCTTCTCACTCCTTGTCATTGGTATAGTTATATCCCAAAGTACACCTTCATCTACATCAAAATAAATTGTACCGTTGAACTCATCAATTATTTTTTTTATAATATACATGCCATGCCCCCGCTGACCTTCCTTTGTTGAAAACCCTTGTTCATATATTTTTTCTCTATATTCTAATGGAATTTCATCACCGTTGTTTTTTACTTTTATATTTAAAAAATATTCACTTTGAACTATTTTTATATATATAAATCCACTTCCATCATTTTCAACTGCATCTATGGAATTTTCTATTAAATTTCCTACAACTGATACAATTTCTTCAGAAGTCATATACTGTGGCAGCTTTGTAAGCTTTGAATTCTCATCTATTTTCAGCTTAATCCTAAACTCCTCCGCTTTATTATATTTGGACAACAATAATGCTGATAAAGAGGCATCCTTTATATTCTCTGTTAAAATATTGCTTATATTACTTCTTACTTTTGCTACATCTGATATAAACTGTATAGCCTCCTCGTACTCTTCTAACTGTATAAGCCCAGCTATGGTATGAAGCTTATTCATAAATTCATGATTTTGAGCTCTTAAGGACCAAGCCATCTTTTTAACGCCTGTGAGCTCTTCTGCCATTCTTGTTACCTCTGTTTTATCTCTAAAGCTGGCAATAACACCTACAATCTTCCCTCTACTCATTATAGGAACTCTATTAGTCATTATTATGGTATTATTTATCCTCTGCTCTTCTTCAAATTCTGATTTCCCGGTTTCTAATACATTAATCAAGCGTGAATTTGGAATAACTACTTCTACGTTCTGCCCTATAATATCTTCCTTATTAATCCTATTTTCAAAACGTAATATATTTAATGCTGAGTCATTTATAAGAGTAATTCTAGCTTCATCATCAACAGCTACTAACCCTTCATGAATAGCATCAAGCATTCCCATCTTTTCATTATAAAGCTTTGATATTTCGTCAGGCTCAAGACCCAGTAAAGTATTCTTTATGTTATTCGCCAATAAAAATGCGCCTATTACACCCGCCATAAGCCCACCAAGAGCAATTAAAATTATGTATAAAATAGCTGTATGCTTAGCTGTTTCAATACTTTGTGTAAGTGTACCTGCACAAACAAAGCCTATTTGCTTCTTATTTTCCGAATCATATATTGGTACAAATGCCCTCAAGGATTTTCCGAGCGTCCCCGTAGCCTCAGAAATATATTCTTCTCCTTTTTCAACTACTCTAGTCTCATCTCCTCCCTCAAACATTTGCCCTATCATTTCAGGGTTTGGATGAGAATATCTGATTCCCCCATTATCTGCTACAATTATATATTCAACTTGCTCTAAATCCTTAAGCTGCATATTTACATAAGCTTCAATATTTCCGCTTGGATCTTTAGCCTCCAGAGCATTTACTATCTCTGTAGAGTGCGCTGCCATTTCAGCTACATTCATAATATTTGTTCTAGCCTTGCTTTCAATATTTCCAGTCATCCATGAGGCTACAAAGGAAATGATTATACATATAGAAACAAATACTACTGTGATAACCAGTAATGTAAGTTTTGTTTGCAATTTCATCGTTTTTTTCATATTCATCATCTCAACCTTAACCTATTTAAATTTAAGTTCTGAATAGCATAATTCTGGTTATGCCCATCCAAAGTACTCCAAAAAATTAATACTTCCTTAATCATTCATTATTAATTTTTTACCATTTAATACTCTTATAATCATTTATATAAATAGAAACAATAATGTAAGAATAGTATTCCTTAACTAGTATATACTACTTCTTTCATTATTGTCTTCTATTTTTCCGTGTTTTATTTATATCCTTCTAAATATACCATCTTCAATAATCATTTTTTATCATGCAATCGCTTCATTATTTAACTTTTTCATTCTATTGTTTCTAATCAACTTAAATGCATAAGTAACAATAAACGGACAAACAATAGCTGATATTACACATGATGCTGCAACTTGTGCTGTAGCTGCTGTAGCAATTGCAACTAGCGTTGGATCAGTTGCTGCAACAGCAATTGGTGTCGCTACTGCATTTCCTGCAGTCGACCCTGTTGCAAGTCCAAGTACAGGCTCTTCTTTAAATAACTTCAGAAGAACATACGATCCTATTCCAGTAAAGGCAGCTATCACTCCTAATAATATACCAGGGCCCCCGGCTGTAACAATATTCCCAAGATTCATTCCTGCACCTAATGGGAAGGAGAAGAATGGGATTAATAATAATTTGCTGCCGCCAAGGAATTTTCTCATATCAGGATCAATATTTCCGAGTATCATACCTATTAATATAGGAACTAATACTGCTACGAGTGACATAAAAGGAATTTGAGCAAGTCCTGATGCGCCTAATGCAATTAATGTAAAAAATGGACCATCTTTTATAGATAATATAGCATAAGCAGCTACATCAGTTTCATCACCATATTGAGAAGCAAGTGATGCATATAATCCACCATTGCAATTTGTTAATGCTGCAAGAATCGCAAGTGGTGATAAACCTAGTACTCCAGCAGGTCCAAAAACTTTTCCTACAAATATACCAATGCCAGCACCAACTATGAATTGTCCAATTACTAATAGCACGCCTTTTTTTATTGCCTTTGGTGCTAATTTGAAATTAATTTGTGAACCAATTAAAAACATAAAACAAGCCAAAATTGTTGTTGATGCCTTTGGTCCAAATAAAGCCGTTGTAAACCCACCAATCTGTAAAAATTGTGGACAAAATGTATTAACTAAAACCCCTAAAAAAAGTGGAACAACCATCATCCCGCCTGGGATTTTATCAAGCGTCTTCTTAATTGGAATTTGCATTTTTACTCCTCCATTTCTTTTCCGTTTAAGTATATGAAAGAAAATAATAGACCAAGGATGCGACGTATACTGGGCGTCATATTGGCCTATTATTCTTTTGCTTGTGCCTTAATCAATTGAAAAATACAATATACTTTTTATATTCTTGCTGCTCCGCTTTCTCTTGCTGCCTTTTTTATTGCTTCAGCTACATTAGCTGCAACAGTTCTATCTAATGCATTTGGAATTACATTGTCATTATTTAAGTCTTCATCTTTTATCATAGAAGCTATAGCGTAAGCTGCTGCAATTTTCATTTCTTCATTAACTTCCTTTGCTCTAACATCTAATGCCCCTCTGAATATTCCTGGGAATGCAAGCACATTGTTAACTTGGTTAGGAAAATCTGATCTTCCTGTACCTATTACTCTTGCCCCTGCTGCTTTTGCTTCATCTGGCATTATTTCTGGAGTTGGATTTGCCATTGCAAATAATATGGAATCCTTATTCATAGATTTCACCATGTCCTGGCTTACTATTCCTGGTGCTGAAACCCCTACAAAAACATCTGCACCTACTAATGCATCAGCTAAAGTTCCTTTTATATTATCTGGATTAGTTACCTTTGAAAGTTCCTTCTTAGCATCATCTACATTTTCTATTCCTCTATAAAGAATACCAACCTTATCACATGCAATTAAATTCTTTACTCCTGAAGAAAGTAATAATTTAGCTATAGCAGTTCCCGCAGCTCCTGCACCATTTACAACCACCTTTATATCTTCTATTTTCTTATCAACAACTTTTAAAGCATTGATAACTCCTGCAAGAACAACTATAGCAGTCCCATGCTGGTCATCGTGAAATACAGGTATATCAAGTTCTTTCTTTAATCTTTCTTCAACTTCAAAACATCTTGGTGCTCCAATGTCTTCTAAATTAATTCCGCCAAATCCTGGAGCTATCATTTTTACTGTTTGTACTATTTCATCAACATTCTTTGTGTCTAAGCATATCGGAAATGCATCAACATTTGCAAATTCTTTAAATAATACTGCTTTTCCTTCCATAACTGGAAGTCCTGCTTTAGGTCCTATATCTCCTAATCCTAATACTGCTGTTCCGTCAGTTACTACTGCAACTAAATTTCCTTTTGAAGTATATTTATAAACATTTTCCTCATTCTCATGAATCTTTCTGCATGGTTCTGCAACTCCTGGAGTATAAGCTAGACTTAAATCATCCCTTGTTTCAACTTTTACTTTTGATACTATTTCGATTTTCCCTACATTTTCTTCATGTAATTTTAAGCTTTCTTCAAAATAATTCATTTTTATGACTTCCCTTCAGTTTATTATATGTATTATAATAGTTTTCTTAGTTTCTATGATAACATCGAATATTATCAATTTAACCTTTATGGACTTTAAAAATGTATTGTGGTCATAAAAAATACATTGTCATAATTTTAACAATCTTCAATTGAAGAACGCAACCATGCCATGTTTTCACCAAGAGTACGCATTGTCTGTAAACCTTCCTTAACCTAATAAACATGAAAAAAACATTCTTTATGTGATCTATTTAAGAAATTATATACCACATAAGAATGCTTTTTTACTTAAACTTAATAAACAAAATAATTCCTGCAATTTAAATTACAGTTATAATATCTCAAATAGTATTCTAACGAAAAAAACTGTAAGTACAGTTATA
This sequence comes from Clostridium sp., assembly GCA_031292145.1. Lineage (GTDB taxonomy): Bacteria > Bacillota > Clostridia > Clostridiales > Clostridiaceae > Clostridium. The sequence continues at coordinate 34,606 of JARLHR010000132.1, forward strand.
ATTACAGGACGTGCTATTTTCACTCCGCTTTTTGTAAAATATCCAGCACCAATGTAATTTCCCGCAATACTAAACAAACCTGCAATCAAACCTAAGGTTAAGAACACTTTCCCATTTATAATAAAAGTCACTAGCCCGGCTATATTTGATGATAAATTAATAGCTTTTGTTGTTCCTGCTGCAGTATTTAAACTCAAATTAGCAAAGCCTGTCAATAACAATATCAAAAATGTTCCTGTTCCTGGACCATAAAAGCCATCATAGGCTCCTATAAGAAATGCAATCACCATACATATTATATAAGTTTTTAAATCTATTAAAGTTTCTGTATATTGATCATCTTGAAAGTCACGCTTACGCAGAACATAAAATGCAGTAACAGGCAGAACAATCAACATTAACATTTTTAAATAATAATCATCAATTTTTAAGGAGAGAGTAGCTCCAAATAGTGATCCTATCAAAGCACAGATTGCACTGCAAACTGCTAGTTTCAATTTTATGTATCCATTTTTTGCATAGCGGTACGTAGATATAACTGTTCCCATACTGGAACTCATTTTGTTTGTTCCAATAGCAAAATGAACAGGAATCCCTGCAAGTATATATGCAGGAAGTGATATGAGTCCTCCGCCACCTGCAATTGCATCTACAAAACCTGCAAGGAAAACCAGCGGACATACTATAAGATATTCAATCATTTTCAACCTCCCCATGAATTTTAATTGTAATGATTAGAAGTGCATATTTTTTCATTAAAATGCACCTCACAGTGTTAGATTTTTATGTCTAACATTGGGGTGCATTTCACTCTCTTTTGGTATTAGCCTATGCTACATTTCTTTTAACATCTTCTACATTTTTCTTTTTTGACTTAAGTATCTTGTAAATCACCCCAAGCATTATAAACCATACAGGTGTTACAAATAGGGCTACACGAGTTTCATTATTAAGAGCCAACGTAACTATAACAAAAGCAAAAAATGCTAGAATTATATAGTTTATGATTGGGTAAAGTGGCATTTTAAATTTACTCGAAGCCGCAAGTTCAGGATTAGTTTTACGATATTTTAGATGGCAGATAACTATAATTGCCCAAATAAAGATAAAGCAAAATGTTGATATACTTGTAATTAGTACAAATACCCCTTCTGGCATAATGTAGTTCAAAATAACTGAAATCAAGATAACAGTTGCAGAGAATACTGTAGCATTAGAAGGTACTTGACTAGAAGTTAATTTTTTCATTGATTCAGGTGCATTATCTTCTTTAGCAAGAGAGTAAACCATACGACTTGTACTGAAGATACCACTGTTACAAGCAGATGCAGCTGATGTTAGTACAACGAAATTTACAATACTTGCTGCTGCTGCGATTCCCACTGTAGCAAATACCTGTACAAATGGGCTTTTATCTGGACTAATTGAATTCCATGGGTATATGCCCATAATAACAGCAAGTGCTCCAACATAGAAAATAATAATTCTAATTGGAATATTGTTAATAGCCTTTGGAATAACATGCTCTGGATTTTCAGTTTCACCAGCTGTGAGTCCTACTAATTCCATTCCAGTGAACGCAAATACAACCATTTGGAAGGAAAGGATAAAACCACTTATTCCATTTGGGAACCAGCCTCCATGACTCCAAAGGTTTGTAAAGCTAGATGCACCAGCATCTGTAGAAAATCCTTTAATAATCATAAATGTACCAATTATAATTAGTGCTACAATCGCAATAACTTTAATTAACGCAAACCAGAATTCCATTTCACCAAAATGTTTTACTGCTGTAAGGTTCATTATTAGTAAAACTACAAGAACTACAAGACTCGGAACCCATCGAGCTATATTCGGAAACCAGTACTGTATATAAAGCCCAGTAGCAGTTACGTCAGCCATAGCAAGTGAAATCCAGCAGAACCAATAGGTCCATCCAGTAATAAATGCTGCTCTTTCTCCTAGATAATCATATACAAAGTCTACAAAAGAATGATAATTTAAATTAGAAAGTAATAATTCCCCAAGAGCGCGCATTACAAAAAATAAAATTGTTCCTGTTATCATATACGCAAATAAAATTGATGGGCCGGCCAAGTGAATTGACCTTCCTGAACCAAGAAATAATCCAGTACCAATTGCCCCTCCAATTGCAAGCAATTGAACATGACGATTTTTTAGTCCTCTTGATAAGTCTTGATTTTTTGATGTTGATTGATCCATTTTTATCCCTCCATCTTAGTCAAAAGACATGTACTAAAAATGCCTTTTCCTATATAAGTATTTTGTGATTGGAGATACAAATGGGAATAGATAAGATCTAAATGAAGTAATTAATAATATATTACTTTTGTAAGATATTTTACCTTTCCCCTGTCCTTTTACCTGAGAGTTTCGCCTTACGACTTTCTCCTTCGGTGCTCATTAGGCACATGAAAAAAATAATAGCCCAAAGATGCGACGCATATTTCGGGTCAGACAAGAAAGCAAATTCTGCTCATAGTGGGCCTATTAGTAGAATTCGCTGACGCAGTATGACGCGAAATAGGCAAGTATACTGGTCTATTATTTTTTTGATTGTGCCTTAAAAGTCTCTCCAAGGGTTCATCCAATAACGGTCATCTCTAATTAAATAGGTACCTGAAAGATTTACTTCTTCGGTGAATGGCTATCGCCATTACTCTCCCGCTATCTTCGTCTGAACTTTTAAATTTTACTGTTATATACTAATACATTTTTAATAAAGTTGCAACAATTTTTTCATTTTAATTAAAATCAAGAAGTATTTTTATCATAATTTTAAAAACATTTATAAAAAAGTAACAACATTAAGTTAAAACTATATAAATTCATTACTACATTTAAATAATAAAGCCATAATGTAACAGTCAAACCAGAATTCTCTTACTTAATTTCGAGATTTCGTAACTTGAATGACATAATTAAGAATTATTATAAGTATATAGCGACACTATTTATATTAATAAAAAATACACTGTTCTTAAATATAGCAATAAATTAAATCAAATTTTAGTTTATCAATAAATTAAAAGGAGCGGAATTACATGACTATTGTTAAAAATATTTACAACACCTTTATAAATAATGAAAAATATAAAAATATTATAAGATTTGGCTGCGTAGGATGCTTAAATACTATGTTTGACTTTGGAGTGTTTTCCTTGTTAAATAGTTTTTTTGGTATTAACTATGTTATAAGTCAGATAGTATCATATTGCAGCGGTACTTTAAATAGTTATATCTGCAATAAATTTTGGACGTTTAATGATACAAAAACAAATAAAAAAACAACAAAAGAAATTGTTCAATTTATTGTTGTTAATTCAGCTTCATTAGGCGTAAGCTTAATAGGATTAAGTATATTAATGAAAGATAATTCTATAAATCCTTTTTTTTCTAAAGTTTTCGCAATGGTATTAGCACAAGTTGTTAATTTTTTAGGCTACAGATTTTGGGTTTTTGGTGGAACAGTAAAACTAAAGTCTTGTGCTAACAATATAGCGTAAACCTCACCTAGTTTTTCTAATACTTTAATATAATTAAGTCGTCTAAAATTACAAACACTCAAGTACCTCAATTAAATATTATATTGATGAATATTTTTGTATCGAAACTATAAAACTAATTAATATCAAATTAGCTTATAGTTTATCAAAAGATATAATTAATCTCACAGCTAACGTAACAAATTTTCATATATATAAGCTGTGAATATTTAACTGAGGAGGTATTTAAGTGACAGAAAAAGTACGATTTACAAAACAAAACTTTTGGATAGGTATAATTTTAATATTATCTATAATATTAAACTTCGCAAATTTAGGTATAGAGGGATATGCTAATACTTATTATTCTGCCGGCGTAAAAAGTATGATGATGAACTTTAAAAATTTCTTTTTTGTATCTTCTGACCCTTCTGGCTTTGTAACTATTGATAAACCACCTATAGGTTTTTGGTTACAAACTATATCTGCAAAAATATTTGGATTTAGCGGATGGAGTGTTATCCTTCCACAAGCACTTGCTGGGGTTATATCAGTGTGGATAATATATTATCTTGTAAATAGGTCTTTTGGAAGTTTAGCAGGATTAGTTGCAGCATTATGTCTTGCTGTAACTCCTATTTTTGTAGCAGCAAGTAGAAATAATACAATAGATAACCAGCTTGTTTTATCTTTATTACTTTCATGTTGGGCTATTTCCATAGCAGCTGAAAAAGGGAAACTTAAATATCTTCTATTAAGTTTATTATTAGTGGGTATAGGTTTTAATATAAAAATGGTGGAGGCATATATGATAGCCCCAGCAATTTTTATAACATACTTTCTCTCTTCTGCTATGCCTTATAAAATTAAAATAAAACATCTTATTATAGGTGCAGTGGTTCTTTTTGTAGTATCACTATCTTGGGCTGTAATTGTAGATTTAGTACCAGCCAATGATAGACCTTTTATTGGAAGTAGTACCGACAATTCAGTTATGGAGCTAATAATAGGTCATAACGGGCTAGAAAGAATTGGCCTAGGTGGGAAAAATGCTTATCGAGGAAATAATCAGCCTCAAGAATTTCAAAATAAAACCAATACGTCACCAAATCAACAATCACAGAATCAGCAGCCAGCAAATCAACGGTCACAAAATCAAAAGCCACAGAATCAGCAGCCAACAGGTAGAAGCGGTATGGGGAATAATTCAAAGACCGGTATTTCAAGATTATTTTATTATAATAATTTATCAGATCAAATATCCTGGTTCTTGCCATTTGCTATAATTGGGGCTATAGCATCTGCAATAGAAGAAAAAGTTAAATTCAACTTCGATAATAATAGAAAGTTATCACTTCTATTATGGTTCATGTGGTTATTGCCCGAATTTATATATTTTAGTTTTTCAAAAAACGTAACTCATACATATTATTTAACAACAATGGCACCATCAGTTGCAGCTCTGACCGGAATTGGACTCGCAACAATGTGGAAACTTCATAATGAACAGAGCTGGAAAAAGTGGATTTTACCCTCAGCGTTTATTGTAAATGGGCTTACTGAGATACTTATACTATCTTCAAATTATCAAACATCAAACGGTTATAAAATTACACTTATAATAACAGGAATTTTATCCATAGGAGCTTCAATAGCATTGGTTATAGGTGCTATAAGAAGAAAGAATTCTACTCACTCAGAAGAAACATCTATGAGAAAATTAAATATAATACTGGCTAGTATTGCTTTTATTGGGATTTTAACTGCTCCTATGGTTTGGTCCTTTACTACATTATTTTACCCAATGAATGGAAGCAGTCCTGCTGCTGGATTAGAACTTGTATCCAGCAAACAGGATAGAAATTTTAGTAACAGCAGCAATTTAAAGCTTATACAATTTTTAGAAGCGAATAAAAAAAATGAAAAATACCTTGTTGCAGTACCCTCAGCAATGACTTATGCTTCTGATTTAATCCTTAAAACCAATGAACCTGTTATGACCATTGGTGGATTCAGCGGCTCAGATAAAATAATCACACTAGATCAATTTAAGCAACTAGTTTCTGAAGGGGCTGTAAGATATGCAGTAGTCAGTGGTGGAGGTCATATGGGCGGTGGTCCAACAGAAGCTAACTCAAATAATGATATTATGAACTGGATTACAGCAAACGGTAAGCCTGTATCTGACAGTGAGTGGAAAGATCCAACTACTTCAGATACACAAAATAATAACCAAAGATTCGGTGGATTTGGCGGTGAAACAAGTTCTGCTAAACTATACGATTTAGCCTTACTATTCTAAATCTATATATACATTAACTTAATTCAATAAAAATGTTCAAGATATATATGTTGCAAAAAAACAATCTACACTTAATTAGGTGACACTGACTGGATTTTGCTGAAAAATTAAAATTGCAACATATATATACATGAAAATATTTTATTTTTCAATTGGAGGCAATTTTATGAATGATACATTATATATGATAATTCCTTGTTATAACGAGGAAGAGGTTTTACATGAAACAGCTAAAAGATTACTAAAAAAGATTACTACTATGATAAAGAATGAAACTATTTCTAAAGATAGTAAAATACTTTTCGTTAATGATGGTTCAAAAGATGAAACTTGGAATATAATAGAAAAACTCCATAGTCAAAATAACATATTTTCTGGTGTTAATCTTTCTAGAAATAGAGGACATCAAAATGCATTACTTGCTGGACTTATGACTTCTAAAGAATTTGCAGATATGACCATATCCCTGGATGCAGATTTACAGGACGATGTGGATGTAATAGATAACTTCGTGAAACAATACTATGATGGAAGCGATATTGTTTATGGTGTACGGTCTTCAAGACAAACAGATACATTTTTTAAAAGAACAACAGCCTTGTTTTTTTATAAATTAATGAATAAACTTGGAGTCGATACAATTTATAATCATGCTGACTATCGTCTTATGAGTAAACGTGCTTTGGAAGGCTTAAGCCAATTTAAAGAAGTAAATTTATTTCTTAGAGGTATGGTCACTTTAATAGGATACAAGTCTTCTATTGTAGAATATGAACGTCATGAAAGATTTGCAGGCGAATCTAAATATCCATTTAAAAAAATGCTTGCTTTTGCTTTAGATGGAATTACATCCCTAAGCATAAAGCCTATAAGAATAATTACAGTACTTGGATTTCTCATAGTTTTTTTTAGTTTTATAGCTTTAAGTTACTCTTTTATAGTTAAATTTTTCGGAGAGACTGTGCCCGGTTGGACTTCTCTAGCCCTTTCAATTTGGCTTATTGGTGGAATTCAACTTTTATCCCTTGGAGTTATAGGCGAATATATTGGTAAGATATATAATGAAACTAAGCAAAGGCCAAGATTTATTATTTCAGATAAATTAATTATTAGTGATAAATCTGATAAACTATAGATTACCCCCTAATAAATTAACATGCTAAGAAATTATATAGTAAAAAAATCACTAGAAAGTGCTCTTTTTTATTTGTTATTAGTTGTTATTTGATAAAATGAGTTGTTAAAGATTCTTAAGTAATCAATTGGATAGCAATTCCAACAAATTATATGATATTTGTATAAAGATTTTTAATAAGGGGGGGGGTTTTTAATGGCAAAAGAAAAAAGCAATATATTATTAACAATTTTAAAGTTTATTATTATATTACTTATAATTATAAGTGGATTCATTTATTTTAAATATTGGCCTACAATTTCGTCTTTATATTCTGATGCAACTACAAAAGTAAATAATTCTACAGTAGATACCTTTAATACTAATAAGTCAAATAATATAACTTCTTTAAGTAATAAAGATCCTTTATATTTGAAGTCAGCACTTATTCCTCAAGATATAAAAAATGCTTTTATTTCTATTGAAGATAGAAATTTTTATAAACACGGAGGTATAAGCATAGAAGCCATTTTCAGGTCAATATATTCACTCTCAACTAATGATTGGAAAATAACAGAAGGTGGCAGTACTATTACTCAACAATTATCAAGAAATGTTTTTTTAAACTTTGATAAAAATTATGAAAGAAAACTTGAAGAGATGTTTATAGCTGTTAAATTAGAGCAAAAATTTACAAAAGATCAAATCTTAGAGTTTTATATTAACAATATATATTTCAGTAATAATGCTTATGGTATTAATACTGCTGCTAAAAAATTCTTTAATACAGATTGTTCAAAACTAAATCTTTCACAAATATGTTTTTTAGCCGCAATTCCAAATGATCCAGAGTATTATGATCCCATAAATCATGTAGATAATACCTTACAAAGAAGAAATTTGATATTAGAAAAGATGAAAGAATATGGTTATATTTCTGATGAACAATATCAAACCGCTATTAATTATAAAATAATTTTAACCTTAGGAAAATAATACAGAATTAAATACAAAGATTGATAAGAAAGTATTTTCTTTACATATCTTTTCATAACCATAACTAAATAGTGATATTTTTTATTGATATTCTGACTTACCCTTAATTCGTCCACTAGATGGATGCAGTCTTTTTATTTTGCATTGTTCATACAATAATATTATTAAATACTCTTTTATGTTTGTTAATTTAGCATTCTGTTGTGAATTATTTGCTAAATTAAACATTTCTAAAGGGTCTCTTGTGATGTTATACATTTCATATTCTGCTTCATCAGGTTCCCTCTTTATTGAAAAATAACTAACCGAGTTAAAGTCTTCATTAGCTGTTTTAATTAAATTTTTATCTGATACACCTGGTGATGTCCAAAACTGCTGATTATCATAATATTTACTTAACTTCCATTTTTCCTTTGTACCATTTTTACCTGTATCTAAATATGCTATTACTGCTTCAATATTATTAGGTGATATTACTGATGTATACGAGTCTCCAAATAAAGTTACTTGATTCAATCCTTTTGTTACATTATCATCAGTCATGAAATAAATTGGTTCCTGTTGCATTTGTTTACATTTTCCAAAAATTAAAGGAGTTAAATCCCTACCTACTAAAGGCTGCACTTCAATATGATCTTTTTTTAATATCTCAAGTGTTTTTTCTTCATTAATATTCGCTAATCCTAATATGGTAGGTAGAATATCTATATGACTGGTTAAAAGTTCTGTACAACGTCTTTTCGGAAATAATCGTGGATTATGAATAATAAATGGAACATGTATTGTTTCTTCATAAGCATTATACCATTTTTGAAATAATCCATGTGCTCCAAGTAATTCTCCATGGTCTGAAGTAAAAATAATTATAGTATTTTCATAAAATTTAGATTTAACTACTGAATCTAAAACTTTCTCTATATCTTTATCTACTTGTAATTGCAAAGAATAATATAACTTTCTATACTCCTCAGTATCCAACGTTGGTTGAAAAGATTTTTGAAACACCTCTTTATAGCTTTTTTGTGCTCTTGGCTTAGTGTTTAGATTTTCCTTTGCTGTTGGTGCTGGAGGAATATATGGAGTAAATGGGTCTATCTTAAAATCAAATTGTGGAAGCAGTCTAGAAACCTCTCCATAGAAAGCAATATCATGAGGATTAACAAATGAAGCCACAATAGCCCATGGATATTCTTGATGTTTATTATTAAGTTCATTAATTAAATCAGAAACTTCTTTTGCATATACAGTATCTCTTCCAGAAATATCCCCTGAGGAAGATGAACCTGTATTACGTGAATTTGTTCCAAATGGCTCTGGGCCAATCCATCCATTAAAACCATATTTATCTAACCTATTGGCATTCTTGTAAATATTTGTGTTTTTAATATTTGAAATTCCAGTTAAGTCGTTATAGCTTAGTAACGAATCATGAGTATTAGGAATAATAATATCTGGTTGCGATACATGCCACTTTCCTCTCCAGTAAGTGTTATAACCATTAGCCCTTAGATAATCCCCAATGGTTGGAACTGTATTAGGGTCTAACCAAAACATATCCGGATCAAAATCCCCTTTAGCAACTCCTGGTGTCTGACTCACACCATGAAGTGATGGATATTGTCCTGTGTATAACGTTCCTCTACTTGGGGAGCAAGCTGTACTACCTACATAATGGTTATAAAATTCTAAACCATGTTGCTTTAAAAAATCCTCTGAACGAAATTTGGTTTTTATCCATGTTCTAATTTGTTCATTTTCATAAATAGGTGGATACCGCTGTTCATCTACAAGTATAATAAGAAAGTTAGGTCTTTTCATCTTCTCACTCCTTTTTAACTTCCATAATAAAGTATGAAGACTAAAATTATTTTATGCTAAAAAAGTCTACGTCATTGTAGTCGAGTAGAGAAAGCTCTCACAGATTTAACCCATTGATTAAACTCCTTAACCTTTGCTCTAAATTTCTTTTTACTTGTTTTTCTCTGTTATATTAGGCACTTTTCTTTATAATAAAGATGAACGGTGCATTGAAATAATGTTCAATCCAATTTATGATACGGTTCTTCATATTATAAAGACTATTATTTACACTTATGGTACTATCTAAATTATAAAAAATTAGAAAAGACAATATATTTACTACAGTAACTTACTTAATATATTTTCAAAGTGATTTTTCTGTTCTTTAGCCATAAGAGGTTTAATTGCTTGTATATCTTTATAGAACTTAAACATCAAACCAGCGGTAGTAGCTTGAGCCATTGTTAAAACCTTTAAAGTAATTATGTGAAACCTAACTTGCCTATTTTCCACATGAGAATGCTTTCTGTGTATGTCTATGGCTTCTTTGCTATTAAAATCAATATAATGTATTAAGGAATTAAAATATATTCCCCCTTCTTCGATTTTAAACTCATCATGATGCCTATGGCTTCTAATTACCCAATTCTCATAACTTTTATGATTATTTAATAAGTGAACATTAGCATGTTGAGGAACTGTCAGGTCTTGAATTAAATGACAAGCAGCACCTAAATAGAACATTGAATCTTTAATGTTACCATGGAAATATTCATTTAATGATTTAGTATAGTAAGATATACATTCTTTTTTTGCATCACTGCTACCATATAATCCCCTGTTCCTATGTGGATTATAAAAATGATTACTGCTTTTTAAATCCTGATCAGCCCAAACTACTCCAGCATTAATATCACATATATATGATTTCATAAGTTTATAAGCTTCCATATGTCCATCATTTTTTAATACTATTAAAGACTGAGTATTTATAAATTTATGAACTATACACTGAGCTTTCATTATTCTCTTCTTTAAAGGATTTACAGTTTTTAGTACTTTTTTAAATACGTATGAATATGATTTTTCTAAAACTTTCATAATTATCATCCCCGTGAATATATTTGTAATCTAAATTATTATAAACATATATTTGACTATTATTCACGTGGCATGTGGACGAATTGTATTTCTTCATGGAAATACCCATAGCCGAGCAATTTGTAGAATATTAGAAAGTAAATACTTTGGAAATAACACTCCACAAAAATGTAAAATGGGAATAGTGTGATGCACTAGTAACTATGCAAAAGCTAATCTTATTTCTTTTTTTGCACAATCTAATGCTGCTTCTATAACCTTGTCCATATCATAATATTTATAATGGCCTAATCTGCCTCCAAATATTATTTTGTGTTTCTTTTCTGCTAATTCTTTATACTTGTTAAATAAAGACATATTTTTTTCATCATTAACTGGATAATATGGTTCATCACCCTTTTTCCATTCCTTGGGATACTCTTTTGTAATGATAGTTTTTTCTTGTCCTCCAAATTCAAAATGCTTATGCTCAATAATTCTAGTATACGGCACATCTCTTTCTGTATAATTTACAACTGCATTACCTTGATAATTTACTTCATCCAATACTTCACTTTCAAACTTCAGACTTCTATATTCTAATATGCCTAGTTTATATTCAAAGAATTCATCTATCATTCCTGTGAATACTAGTTTTTTCGCAATATTTTCGAAATCTCTATATTCTAAGAAGAAATCTGCATTTAATTTTACCTCTATTCCTTCCAGCATTTTATTTATAATTGAAGTATATCCACCAATAGGTATTCCTTGATATTTATCATTAAAATAGTTATTATCATATGTATATCTTACTGGGAGTCTTTTAATAATAAAACTAGGCAAGTTTTTTGCTTCTCTTCCCCACTGTTTCTCTGTATATCCTTTAATCAATTTTTCATATATATCTTTTCCAACAAGCATTAAAGCTTGTTCTTCTAAGTTTTTAGGTTCCTTAATGTTTAAGTTCTTTATTTGATCATTTATCCTGTTTTTTGCTTCCTCTGGAGTTCTTACTCCCCATAGCTTATTAAAAGTATTCATATTAAACGGTAAATTATAAAGTTCATTTTTATATATTGCTAAAGGTGAATTTATAAAATTATTAAAGTCTGCAAACTTGTTTATATATTTCCAAACCTCTTTATTACTAGTATGAAATATATGTGCTCCATACTTATGTAAACTTATTCCTTCATAACATTCTGTATATATATTTCCACCCACGTGGTTTCTCTTATCAATGACTAAACATGTCTTTCCACTTTGCTTAGCTTCATATGCAAATATAGCTCCAAATAATCCTGCTCCAACAATTAAATAATCATACATTACTATCACTCTTTCTTTGTTTCCTTCAGTATTATAGTTTCTTCTTTTAGATTTACATTAGCTGCTATAATACTCCTATGAGTATTTCAGCCGTTATTTATCAACAGGCTTATTATTAATTAAATCCAAACATTTTTCTTGATAGCGAATAGCCTGCTAATATAATTTTTCTACCCAGCATACCCTTAATCTTCATGCATAACCCTAAAAAATATTTATTTATTTCTTTATACAATTTCCTGTTTTTTAAATTTAAATAGTACCAGAGTTCTTCCTTTTTCCTTAAGCTTTCTTCTGTATTATCTTTTAATAAAAGTACCGTACTAACCGTCATCATCATAACTAAATATTTAATCATATATTTGCGTAATTTTTTACACTCTATAAGCATTGGGTTATAACAATCAATAATTATTTTAGTTACTTTAATCTGCTGGTCAATACGCTGAATCATTATTTTTTCATTAACTGATTGATCTTCTCTTCCAATAAAATACCTATAAAGATCCACATTTATATAATACATTGTATTTACATAAGGAAGCGGCTTATATACAAAAATATTATCTACATAAAATGTGTGTTTAGGAAGATTTAAATCACATTTTCTAAGAACCTCCGTACGATAAATAACTGAGTGCATCAATATATTCTGACTGCTATTAAGATGTCCCAAATCATCCCAAGTGAATATTTTTTTCTCTGGCATTGCACCTTTATAATTAATGCTTTTTTGTTTATTTATACTCATATTTTCATATACATAATTTGCAATAAGCATATCCAAAGATTCAGCATTGTTAATCATGTTTTTTAGTACCTCAAGTATTTTTTTTAGACTATTTTTATCGAACCAATCATCACTGTCTAAAACCTTAAAATATATGCCCTTTGAATATTTAAGCCCTGTATTTATTGCATCACCATGGCCACCATTTTCCTTGTGTATTACACGTATTATATTTGGATATTTCTTCTCATATTCATCAGCAATTATTGAAGTATTATCCCTAGAACCATCATCTATAATTAAAATTTCTAAATCCTCGCTCCCAATTATCAATGAGTTTATTGCTTTTTCCATATAGACTGCTGAATTGTAGCAAGGTATTACTACAGTAAGAATTTTCATTTATACCTCCTGATCAATGCATTTATATATTTCTAGTCTATCATCATTTACTAGTGATTTCCATAAAAACCACTCTTATTATTTAGGATTAACATATTTTAAATCTTTAATCCTTAGAATAATTAAAGGCTTCCTTTGCAGTGGACAGTTTTATTATTTTAACTGTCTACTGTAAAGGAAGCATTACATATCCTTAGGTTAAGCCCCTACTACAAGCTTTTTTTCAGACAAACTATCAACTACTTCTAATCATATTTAATATTACATCTTCATCAATACCATTTGTCGATGAAATTGAAAATGATATGCCATCTTTTTCCCAAGTTGCTAGATTAAATACTTTATTTTTGTTTCCTTCTAAAGTTATATTCATACCATTTACTTTGCAGGTATTCTTAATCTCATATATATTGTAATCACCACTTATATTATCAGTATCTTTTCCTGCTCTAAAAGTAATACCATCTTGCCCATTACTGTATTCTATTTGTATTATTTCATTCGATATAACACTTATATTATCCATATTAAATCCTTTAGGTAATGCTTTTACAGAATTTATTTTTAATTTTACTGCATCTTCAGCTTCTTGTAATGTTTTATATTCTTTTGAAAAATATCCGTAAGCCGCCAAAGAAGGAGAATTATTTACTTCATTATTTCTTTTATTCTTATTACTAGTTGTTTCATCTTGATTTTTAGTTACATCATTTGAGTTATTATCTAAACTCTTTTGCCTTGCTGTTTCAGTATTTGTATTAGTTTGTGATTGTGCACTTGTCTCAGATGATACACTAGAATTTGCTGCTGAAGTACCTGCGTTAGTTTGTTGTGTTGAATTTATCTTTGATGATGAACTAGAATTTACTTGTGAATTATCTGAACTTTCTTCTTTCTGTTCTATTTGTGATGAATTTTCATTATTATATAACTCATCATTACTTTTATTTTTTATAGAATTACTTTTTTTATAATTTTCGTCATTGCTAATATCGGAATTTATAATTTCTCGTTTTTCAGCACTATCATTATTATTTGTACTATCCATATTATTATCATTTGTATTATCCTTATTATTAATATTAGCTTCACTTTCTTCACTATTTTTTAAAACTTTATTTTCAGCATCACTATCTTTAATTACTTGATTTTGCTCAAAATTACTGTTTTCATGTTTAAAAAACTCAGGATGACTTTTAACAACACTTAGACATACAACTACTGTAAAGCAAGCCGCAACCAATTGCATACTTCTTTTAAGGTTATTGTATTTTTTTACTCTTGGAATTGTACTTTTAGCTTCTATATTTTTATTGAGCACATTATTGAGTATTCTTTTTTTCATATCTTCGTTCATAACAATTTTCTCTAATTCTTCTTTGTACTTCTTACTCAAAATCATACTCCTCCTTTAGCTCTTTCTTCAATATGTTTCTTCCTCTACTAAGCAATGAACGCACTGTTGTTTCTTTCTTATCTATTATAGATGCAATTTCCACTGTAGTATAATCCTCATAATAATATAAATAAATAATTTCTCTATATTTTAGTGGAAGCTGCATTACTTTATTAAGAACATTACTATCTTTGTATTCATCATAATATGGCATTTCTGTTAACTCTACATGTCTTTTAAACCAAGCAGATTTTAATTTATTTTTGCAAATATTTCTTGCAACACAAATAAGCCAATGCTTTTTATGATCATTGCCTTCAAATATTTCTATATTTTTAAGTAATTGTACAAAAACTTCCTGTACTACATCTTCAGCATCATATATATTTTTCATATATGAATATGCAAGTCTCAGCAGCATATTTCCATAACAATCTAAATCCTGTGAGATAATTTCATCCGTACGCAATGAAATCTCATTCATTATAAAACTCATCCTTCCATTCTGTAGCACAATTAACTAATAAAATACTATATGACCCCAAAATAATTTCATTTTTATTGTTCCTACTCTAAATATTTTATATTAAAATTTTTTAATTATATTTGTAATATCATCTTCTGCATTACTATAACGAACTTGAAACAGGTTTTCCAAAATCCCATTTTCCACTCTGGTCTACTTTATATCCATCAGGCGTAATAGTATCGCTTGCCATATATCCATTGCCATACAAGTAATACCAATCACCATTTGTCTGTACCCATCTTTTTTGCATTATTCCATTGTTATTCATAAAATATCATTTGTTATTAATGTCATATATTGAGTATTCTGTATTTATATCTGCCGCAAATGTTGGAACGGATATTCCTACAAGTGTTATAGCACTTAATAAAATTGTCATTACTTTTTTCATAACTATTCCTCTCCTTTAAGTTTACATATTGTTTTTTATTTGCTTTTCTAAATATAATACAATCCAACTTATGAAAGTGTTGCAATAAATTCCGAAATATTTTTAATAACTCATTCGCATCCATTACTTAGTAAAACTTGGTAAACCCTATGTACTCATATAAAGGTAGGACTATAGCACGGAAGTTACAATGCTCAAAAGGTAAAAAAATGTGGAGAAATGGGCTGATTCTTTTCTCTCTTCACCATATACTCCACATGTATTGTGATAGAAAAATAATACTACCACTCAGAATTATAGATTTTTGCACCCCTATGTTACTTCTCCATCAAAAGCTTATTAATACTTGCTATCTGTATGCATATACAGAATATCTCCATTGCCTTCTTAAGCTCATCAACGGATGGAAATGACGGAGCAATACGGATATTTCTGTTCCTTGGATCCTTGCCATATGGGAAGGTTGCACCAGCGGGTGTCATTATTACGCCTGCTTCAGCTGTCATCGCAACTACTTCTTTTGCACACTCGTCAAGAGTATTAAGGCTAATAAAATAACCACCGTTAGGCTTGTTCCACCATGCGATTTCCTTTCCATCAAGCTCAGAACTAAGTATATCCAAAACAGCTGAAAATTTAGGTTCAAGAATCTCAGCATGCTTCCCCATATGCTCTTCAATATTCTCCATGTTTTTGAAGAACCTTACGTGACGAAGCTGATTCATTTTATCAGGCCCTATCATTTGAACTGACAGCTGCTTTTTAATCACGCTTATATTTTGTTTACTAGCAGCCATCACGGCTACACCTGCTCCAGGGAAACTTATCTTTGAAGTTGAGGCGTATACAAACACTCTGTCTTCATTTCCTGCATCCTTGCAAGCCTTCATTATATTCTTAAGTCTGTCACCCTTCCCAAAAAGATGATGTATAACATATGCATTATCCCAAAAGATTCTAAAATCTTTAGCCTTGGTTTTCATACTTGCAAGTCTGTCCACAATATCATCTGAATACGTAATTCCATCAGGATTACTGTATTTTGGCACACACATAATTCCCTTTACTGCTTCATCTTCACTCGCAATCTTTTCAATGGCGTCCATATCAGGCCCGTCAGACTTCATATCCACAACAATCATTTCAATACTGAAAAGCTCACATATAGCAAAATGACGGTCATATCCAGGACTAGGACATATAAACTTGACCTTAGGAAGCTTTCCCCACGGAATTTCACTGCCTAATACACCAAAAGTCATTGCACGTGATATTGTATCATATATCATATTAAGTGCCGAGTTACCACCTATAATAACTTCATCAGTATTAGCCTCAATAAGCTCTGCAAAAAGCTGTTTTGCCTCAGCAATACCATCAAGACATCCGTAATTTCTGCAGTCCATACCATCTGAACTCTTATAATCTGTTATCTCTAGCATCCCCATTGATAAATCCAACTGCTCTTGGCATGGCTTTCCTCTTGACATATCATATTTAAGTTTCTGACTTTTGAAGTCCTCATATCTTTTTAAAAGCCCTTCTCTACATTCATACAAAGTCTTAGAATCCATTTCAGTAAATTTCACCATTAATTATAGCCCCCTTATTAAATAGAAATCTATACATTTCCACTTTTACTTAACAAACTTTCATATTTAGATACTTAAAAAAAAATGTATTTACAAAAAATTTTAATATATATTACATACAATTGCAAGTTATGGTTATACAAAATTACATTTCTTACATGATAATCTATCGTAAGCAATTATAAAATACTTATAATGCAAGTTTTGAGGCAAAGTTTATTCAATTATAATTTATATAATCATTTTTATTCATTAGAATATATATCTGATAACTCCATATTTACACGATCATCAATATTATTGCGTATTTGATCCTCTGCATAGTTCTCATTAATTTGTGCTGCAGGAATCGTAAATATAAATTCGCTTCCATGACCAAATTCACTTTCTACCCTTACTTCCCCTCCATGCAATCTAACAAAAGATTGAACTAGTGATAAACCTATACCACTACCCTCTTTATTTCTTTTTAATGTTTTATCTACTTGTACAAATCTATCGAAAATTGAATCAATATTATCTTCTGGGATACCGATTCCCGTATCTTTAACTGATACTTCAACTTCATTTTCCTTATTAAAAATAGTCACATATATTTGTCCACCTGGATTGGTAAATTTTAATGAATTTGAAATCAAGTTTAAGATTATTTTTTCTATCTTATCATCATCAAAGGCAATTATTCTTTCTTCAACATCCGTATCAAATATAACATCTATCCCCTTATCTTCAGCAAAGGACACAATTGACATTGTAATATCCTCAATTAAACTTATGATGTTACCATTCTTCAATCGAAGAGTTATAAAACCTGAGTCATATTTAGTAACATCTAATATATTATTAATCAGTCTAATTAATCTATATGAATTTTGCTTCATTACATGGAGATATTTTTTTCTTTTTTCAACATACTCTAATTCACTATTTTCATTATATATATTTAACATATGCAATGATGAAAATATTATATTTAGAGGTGTTTTTAACTCGTGTGACATATTTGCAAAAAAATCTGTAATAAATTTATTTTGTTCTTTACTTTCTTTTAATAATTTTACATTTTCTTTTACATCTTCTTTTAATTGTTCTACATGTATTTCTGAGCTTATATCTCTCATGATTGTTAATATAGCAGGAGTCTTTTCATATACAAAATAATTAGATGAATTTTGAACGTTTATTTCTTTTTTACTATAGTTTACTAGTTTTTCTTTAAAAGAGATATTTGAGACATGCTCATTAATTATATCGTTATAAGTTTTTTTAATTTTAGCTTCATCTTCTGTTTCAATAAAGTATAAAAGCGGTTTACTTTCTATTTTATCAAATGAATCTATCCCTAATAACTCCAAAGCCTTTTTATTTAAATATAAAATTCTTTCTTCATCATGTACTAATATTGCATAATCAGATTGTCTTATTATTAAATTAAAACTATCCTGATTTTTTAAAAGCATATAATCTATCTTGTTATACTGTTCTAATTTTTCTTTAAGTTCTGATTCTAAAAATTCTCTTTGGTCATTCTCGAACATTTTATATTCACCCAATATCCAAGATAATACAATAAATGCCAATATTAACATTATATCATTTTCAAAATATGTGTTTACTGCCATGCCTGGAGCAAAATATAAATCTATTGATAATACTATTCCTCCTGATAATATAGCCGTTATTAATCCCATCCTTTTACCAAATGAAATAGTTGTTGATATGATACTAAATAAAAATAGATATTTATTGTAACTTTTATATGAGTCAGAGAAAATCATAAAAATAGAAAGCAAAATCACAAAAGCGGTATCCTCGATAATCAAAGCAATTGTTAATCTTTTTAATTTAAACATATAAACATAAGAAAAGCACCACAAGAAAATAGCGACTAACAATGCTGAAGACATGGAAAACATTAATTTTTTTGCAATCGATGTGTAATTAGTGATATCTGCGCCATTAAACATATTACTTAAAATAGTCGAAAGAATGAATAATAAAATAATTAACTTTGTAATCGATATGATTCCAAGCATGTTTCTGTATCTATTACTATTTATAAATTTCATAAAAAGCACCTTCTAAATTGTATATAAGATAAATGAATTAATTTTAGCATTAAATATTTTAAGCAAATTACTAAATCTTGTCCACTATATCTATAGTTATATTAACATAATTTTCGACATATAACAATTAAATTCGATATATAATTCTATATGTTGTAGTATACTTATCTTATTTAAAAATATATTTATTTATAGATACCCATAACGGAATCTATACTTATGCTTGGTATTATATTTAGCATTTACCATACTTAAGTGTATATGAAACAGAGAAATTGGATACATATTTGTGGAATAGGCATTGAAAATAAGCTGTTGATGTTTCTTAATTGGAGGTTGTTCCATTTTTGCTTGTCCTGAGCTTGCCTCAGGAGCATGCTGAAATGGGTGCAACCTCCCATTTAGAAACTTCCAGCGAAAGTTTCATAGTCCTATGGAACAAATATGTATTCAATTTCGCTTGGTTATACGCATAAGTATGATTTAAATGTGGATATCCATAATATCTTTGATTATTCTTTTATAAGAATTTTTTCTATTTCTGCAATATAAAATGTATGGTAATCTTTTTCTGGATAGAATTTTTCATCTAATTCACTTGCTATGAAACATTTAGGGTCAAAATTTTGTGCATATATTTTTTTACATATAATTGCAATATTTCCTTCTTCAAAGTAAGGTGTATTATTTTCATGTTGAATTGTTAAATTGGCTTTAGAGATCTTATCTTCATCTTTGCCAGATACAGTTCCAAGATAACTTAATTGTTTTCTAAAAGTTTCATCAAAGAATGTTAAAGAAAAAGTATTAGAATTATCCACAAATTCTTTAGTATAACCTTGAGGTCTTATGCCAATATAAACTACATTTTTTGCAAACATTATACCAAAACCACACCAACTGGAAGTAATAGTATTTAATTTATTATAATTTTCTGCTGTAATTATAATCCAAACATTACC
>JARLHR010000133.1 GCA_031292145.1 Clostridium sp.
ACCTATCATTGATATATCATCAACTCTTCCAAGGAACGGACTTACATATGTTGCTCCCGCATTAGCTGCAAGTAATGCTTGCGTTGCTGAGAATATTAAAGTTACGTTTGTTTTTATTCCTTCACTTGATAGAACTTTAGTCGCCTTAAGACCTTCTGCTGTCATTGGAATCTTTACAATCATATTCTTATGAATTGCTGCTATTTCTCTACCTTCTTTTATCATGCCTTCTGCATCTTCTGCAACTACTTCCCCGCTGATTGGTCCATCTACTATTTCTGTGATTTCTTTTATTACTTCATTAAAGTCTCTTCCCTCTTTTGCTACTAAGGATGGATTTGTTGTTACTCCACATATTACTCCCATTTCATTTGCTTCTTTAATGTGTTCTACATTTGCTGTGTCTAAAAAAAATCTCATTTTCCTACATCTCCTCTTTAATTCATTTAACAATTAATAGTTTAGGATAAAATCCATGAATAATTTCCCAAATTATGAATTTTTATAACATATAATTTTTCTTCCTTAATTATCCATCACTGCTTATTAATTGTCTACTTTTAATTATTCTATATAAAGGGTTTATCTTAAGCCTAAAGTTAAACTTAAAATTTAATACTAGCCATCTTTTACATATTTAAGGAAACTCGACTCACGTTCGTTCGCCGAGTAAGTTCGAAGACTAAAATCATAGATTTTAATTCTCACTTATTGCCCATAATACGCATTTGCACCATGTTTTCTAAGATAATGTTTGTCTAAAAGATGTTGTTTAACACCGCTTACACTTGGGTTTAATGTCATTGTTTTATACGCCATCTCAGCAACTTTATCTAATACAACCGCATTATAAACCGCTGAATTAGCATCTTTGCCCCAAGCAAATGGCCCATGATTTTTTACTACAATAGCTGGAACTTCTAATGGATTTTTATCTCCAATTGTTTCTACTATTACATTACCTGTTTCTTTTTCATATTCTCCACTAATTTCTTCATCAGTTAAGTCACGAGTGCAAGGAATATCACCATAGAAATAATCTGCATGGGTTGTCCCAAAAGCTGGTATGCACATACCTGCTTGCGCAAAAGTAGTTGCCCAATCTGAATGAGTGTGAACAACTCCACCAATAGTAGGATAATTATTATACATAACTAAATGAGTTGGTGTATCAGTTGATGGTTTATATTTACCTTCTACAACATTTCCTTCTAGGTCTACAATTACCATATCTTCAGGCTTCATAGTATCGTAGTCAACACCACTTGGTTTTATTACTACCAATCCAGTTTCTCTATCAATTTCGCTTACATTTCCCCATGTATAAATTACAAGACCTTTTCTTTGAAGTTCCATATTGGCTTCATAAACTTTTTCCTTTAATTTTTCTAACATCTAATAACCACCCTTTCCTTTCAGTTAACAGTTAAAAGTGAACAATTAACAGTTTGGTACAAAATCACTTTGTGATTTTGTGAATTATATATTATAACGATTATGAGGTATCTTTTCATAACTGCTAATTGCTAACTATTAACAAGTTTGAATTTAATTTACTTGATAGCATATTTTGATTTTAATGCTTCAACTACCGTCTTGTTGCATATATGTACGTACAAGAAAGCATAAATTAATATCCAAAATTTTATTTTTAATTATATTTATTAAATTCATCATTGCTCCAGTAAAATTACTTAAAACTTCAGCTGAAACAATGACAAAATCTAAACTCTAGCACAGGAGTCTCTAACTATCAACTCAGCACTATATGTATACTGAGGTTTATCTATTCTTCCTTCAATCATGTCTATAATACATTTTGCTGCCTTTATTCCCATTTCTTCCTTTGGATGCTTAATTGTTGTAAGTTTAACATCTGATGAAACTGCCAAACTAGAATCATCAAAACTTACTATAGATAAATCCTTAGGTACCGTTATGTTCTCTTTCCTACAATTATCTATTACTCTTAATGCAACTTTATCATTATAGCAGAATATTGCAGTTGGTCTATTTTCAAGACTCAATATCTTTTTTGTAAATTGATCTATATACATTTCTTGATTATCAGTTATATATTCCCCTACTATATTTTTGTCAAAACTTATTCCATATTCTTCAAGAGCCTTTATATAACCTTTTCTTCGTTTTTCACCTTGTAAATCATCTGCCTTAAATATTGCTGCAATATTTCTATGCCCTAGCTCCAATAAATAATTAGTAAGTTTATATCCACCTTGTTCATCATCTACTACAATGTAGGCTGAATTTTCCTCATCACAATTTGCATTTATTGCAATATATTTTATATTATTTTTTTCTATTTTTTTTATACTATCATGATGTAAATTATTTATTGTACTTTGAGCTGGCTCCACTATTAATCCTGCTATATCTTGATTTATTATATTTTCAAAACATATTCTTTCATTTTGAATATCATTATTACTATTAAATAACAACAAATTATATCCCTTTTTCCTTAGCTCTTCCTCTATTCCTGATATAATTTTTGGAAAAATATAATCTGATATATAGGTTGTAAGCACTGCAACATTTTTTTTAAATTCATTCGGCCTCTTATTAGAGAAAAAACTGCCTTTCCCTCTTTCTTTATATATCCAACCTTCTTGTACTAAATAAGTAAGTGCTTGCCTAACAGTGTGTCTACTCACATTAAATAGGCTCGCTATTTCATTTTCGGAAGGTAATTGGTCTCCTGCTGAAACCTTATTTTCTTCAACAAGGTTGATATAATATTTTTCAATCATTTCATGTTTTGTTTCAGCTTCTATCATTTTTTTCAACTACTTTCATCCCAAGAGTATATACTATACATCTTTTAAATATTATATATCTTTATCTAAGGCACATGAAAAAAAATAATAGTCCAAAGATGCGACGCATATTTTGTGCCAGACAAGGAAGCAATTTATGCTCATAGCGGGCCTACGGGCCTATTAGCTTAAATTACTGACGCAGTATGGTGCAAAGTAGGCAAGCATACTGGTCTATTATTTTTTTCATTGTGCTTAAATAATAACAGCAAAAGTTGTACGCACTTGATGATTTGATTATATATCTCTTCTCTTATTATATCAATAGTTTTTTGTAAATATCTCTATGTTTCAATTAAGCATACTTTCTTTTATATTCCTAATATATCTGGTAGAACTTTGTAAACTTCATAATTTGTTTAATGCTAATGTTTTATTTACATAAATTTTAGCATTCATCAATTAATAAAAATTTTCCTAATAAAAAATAATTTATTTTTTATTTTCATCTTGTATGCACAATACCCTTTGTATTATAATGTATTTGTACATACAACCGAAATTGGTTGTACTTATGAAAAGGTATGTCAATTTAATATAGATTCATATATTTAGGAGGAATGTTACATGTTAAACTTAAAAAACTATGAATTTTGGTTTGTTACTGGAAGTCAGCCCCTTTATGGTCCTGAAGTAATTGACCAAGTATCTGATAATTCTAAAAAAGTTGTTGAAGGATTAAATTCTAAAAATCTTCCTTACAAAATTATATTTAAAACAGTTGCTACAAATTCTGATTCAATCAGAAAAGTATGTAATGAAGCTAATGCTGATGAAAACTGTGCCGGTATAATTACATGGATGCATACATTTTCACCAGCTAAAATGTGGATTCATGGTTTAACAGAACTTAGAAAACCATTACTTCATCTTCATACTCAATTTAATAAAGAAATTCCTTGGGGAACAATTGACATGGACTTCATGAACTTAAATCAAGCAGCTCACGGAGATAGGGAATTTGGTTATATAGGTGCTAGACTTGATATTCCTAGAAAAATAGTTGTTGGCCATTGGACAGATGATTCAGTTGCTGCTGATATTGCTAAATGGATGGCTCCTGCTGTTGCTGTTACTGAAGGATCTAACATTAAAGTTGCTCGTTTTGGTGACAACATGAGAGATGTTGCTGTTACTGATGGAGATAGAATTGAAGCAGAAATTAAATTTGGATGGACTGTAGATTACTATGGTGTTGGTGATTTAGTTGAATCAATGGAAAAAGTTACTGAAGGTCAAATTGACGAACTTATGGCTGAATACGCTAAATTATATGATATAGATCCTAAGGCTCCTGTAGATTCAATTCGTGAGCAAGCTAGAATGGAAATAGGTTTAAGAACTTTCTTAGATTCTAAGGGATATACAGCTTTCACAACTAATTTTCAAGCACTTCATGGATTGAAACAACTTCCTGGACTTGCTGCTCAACATTTGATGGCTGAAGGATATGGCTTTGGTGCTGAAGGTGATTGGAAAACAGCTGCACTTCTTAGAGCTATGAAGATAATGGCAGATGGTAAGGCAACAGGTTTAATGGAAGATTACACATATAACCTTGACTCAGAAAACGGATTAATCCTTGGTGCTCATATGTTAGAAGTTTGCCCAACGCTTGCCGGAACAAAACCTGTTATAGAAGTTCATCCACTTGGAATTGGAGATAAAGAACCTCCAGCTCGTTTAGTGTTTAAAGGTGCTTCTGGTCCTGCAGTTGCTGCTTCTTTAATTGACATGGGTAATAGATTCCGTCTAGTTGTTAATAGCGTTGATGCTGTTGAAATGACTGAGGACATGCCTAACTTACCAGTAGCAAGCGTTCTATGGAAACCGCAACCATCATTAAAAGAAGGTGCAAAAGCATGGATTCTTGCTGGCGGTGCTCACCATACTAGTTTCTCATTTGTACTTGATGAAGAACAATTAATGGATTGGGCTGACATGGTTGGTATAGAATGTGTAGTAATTAATAATGACACTAAACTTTCAACATTTAAAAATGAATTAAAAATTTCTAGCATGGCTTGGAAATAATCATTCTTATGTGGTAGCTAACCGAAATCAATAATATATTGTATTTCGGTTTCCCTGAAATTTTGATGGATAATTCTATGACCAAAAGTTGTCCTAAAAAGCTTGCCTCAAAATAAATTTTGAACAAGCTTTTTAGGACAACTTTTCGTCTAGAATTATTACCATCAAAATTTCAATGAAACACTGCATACAATATATTATTGATTTCTAGTGTAGCAATCCACTTAAATCTAATTTATTATGATTCCGAGTTATTTTTTGAATGTGCCTTATTCAATTATTGGGTGTGTAAGCTCTACAATAGTGCCATCCCCATAAACACTTTTATATTTCAAGCCATATTCATCTCCATACATGAGCTTTATTCTTTTATTTACATTAAAAATACCGTATCCTATTTTATCTGTCTTTTCATCGTCATTTACTAGCATATTGTTTATTTTAGTTACTACTTCTTCTTTCATGCCTTTTCCATTATCCGCTATAGTAAAGTACAATGCTTCTCCTTGTTTTTTTCCTGTTATTAACATTTTACCATTCCCCCTTTTTTCTTTAATGCCATGGTAAATTGCATTTTCAATTAATGGCTGTAATATTAATTTAATTAGCTGATAATCTAAGATATCTTCATCAAATTTAATTTCATAATCCAGTTTATCCTCATACCTTATTTTTTGTATAATTAAATAACTTTGTATATGATTTAATTCTTCTTTTACACTTATTACTTCTCTTCCTTTACTTAAGCTTATCCTAAGTAAATTAGTAAATGCCTCTATTATTTCTACTATATCATCCTCATTATGCTCTTCTGCCATCCATCTTATTGTATCTAATGTATTATACATAAAATGAGGTTTAATTTGAGCTTGCAATACATTCATTTCTGCAATTCTTTTATCTTTTTCCTGCTTCTGAACAAGATTTATCAGATTATTTAGTTCTTTAACCATAATATTAAACGAATTTCCAAGTTCTCCTATTTCATCATTATATTTAGTATTAAAGGAAACCGTTAAGTCTCCTTCTTGAGCCTTCTTCATAAGTTTTTTTAATTTATGAATTGGTTTTACAATAGATCTTGTAAAAACTATAACTAAAACTTCCGCTATTATAAGAGCTATAATAGCAACAGCAAGTGAATAATATTTTATTTTTTCAATCACGCGCAAACTTTCACTTTCTGGAAAAACTCCTACGGTTTCCCATCCAGTATATTTTGATACAATTTTAGTTAACTGATAATTTTCTCCATTTATATTTTTTATTATTATTTCGTTATTTATATCTTTAATCCACTCGTTTTTTATTCTATACACTATGTTATTCACAGGAGTATACACAATATCATTATTACTGTCCATAATATAAATAAACCCTGCTGTGCCAGGTTTTGAATTTTCAATAATATTTTTTATGGCATCTAGTTTTATGTCAATAAGAATTACACCCTTTATTTCTTTAGTTGACGAATCTATTACTGCTTTAGACATGGAAAAAACTTCATCAGCAGAATAACGAAAGATATTATCAATATTTCTTCCTATAGGCTTTGTGAATAAATGTATATTTTCAGGTTCATTACAAGCCTTAGAATACCATTCTTCATTTGTTAATGAATCTCGTGATACTTTATTCATAACATCACTTATATATCCACCATTACTATTTACTATCATTATTCCAGCTATTTCAGGATTAAATTTAATAAAATTATATATTGACTTATATGCATCATCTTCCAAATCATCGTTTTTAAATTTATTATTCTTAAGGAATTTTAGTATTCTAGGATCTATAGACATATAATTAATTATATTTTCCGTATTGCTAACATAGGATTCTATATTATTATTTATTTGTTTTATTATTTGATTTGTATTTTCATTTTGTGAGAAATTAATTGAATTTCTATATAACAAATTACCCAAAGTAGTTATTGTAATTGTTACAACTAAAATTACTCCAAAAAAATAAAATATAAGCTTACTGCCTATGCTTTTATTCATAAAATATTCTTTTACATTATTCAAAAAATTTTCCTCCTACTATAGGTATACAATTAGCTAATTAAATTATCTTTAGAATTGCGACATTTTCTATTATCTTAGGGATCTTCAAAAAATAACCTCAGATTCTTTGACTTGTTATTTTCTTTCAGCTCCCTTAACTTGAACTGAAATTATTTTAAGTCCATATCTTATTTTCTTAATCATATTATAATTATACCATTTTAAATTTCAAAGTATAGTTATAAGTGGCTAAATACTTGAACTTCAGCCACTTCTACAACTATATTTTTACCCTTGCATTAATTCTATCCATACACCGTTTGAACCTACATAGTATCCATCTATATATTCATCATGAACCATAGATCCATCTTGTTTTAAATAATACCAGCTGCCATCTCTATCGTTAAACCATCCTATTTGCATTGCTCCTGACTCATTCAAATAATACCACGTTCCATCCTTATCCATTATCCATCCTGTAGTCATTGAGCCATCTACGCCAAAGTAATACCAGCTTCCCTTATCATTAAACCAGCCTGTAGTTGTTGTTCCACTAGCTTTATCTAACATATACCACTTTCCATTAATTAAATTCCATTCTGGTTTAATACTTTTTTCACTAACTCCACTTGATGTTGTTTGAGAGCTTGTGCTTTGTGTATCATTACTTGAATTACTATATATTGATTTGGACTTATGTGACTTTGATGATGAGCTGCTATATTCAGTTAGTCCGTATATTGCTGATTTTAATGCATTATATGAATTTGTTATTTCTTCCTGACTAGCGTTTTCTTTATTTAATTTCACTTCTGCATTACTTAACGCTGATAGAAAAGCACTCCATGAATTATCTGTATATCTTCCTTGTGTTACATCTTTAAAAGAATTATATAATTCTTTTAACTTGCTCTTATCTACTTTGTCTTCATCTGAATCAGCCTTTTTTAGCATTGCTATCTTAAGATTAAATTCATATTTTGATTTATGGTCATTACATGTTATTATTATTGTACCTATAATATTTCCACTCTCTTCATAGGTTGCTGCTGCAACTTCATAATCTTCTATTGATAATTTCACCGCTGAATCTGTAGTAGCTTGTACGTATGGTTTTACTATATCTATTACATCATCTGCTTTAGTGCCATTAGATGCAGTTATTAGGTCTAATCCTTTTTTTACTTCGTCCGTAAAATCATCTGCTTGATCTGAATCAGATTTTTTCAACATTGCTATATTAAGATTAAAGCCATATTTTGACGTATAATTGTTACATTCTATTTTTATTTTTCCTGCAATATTTCCACTTTCTTCATAGGTTGCTTCTTCAACTTTATAGTCTTCCATCGATACGTTTACTGCTGAATCCGTTGTAGCTTTTACACATGTTTTAACTGCATCCAGTACCACATCTGCCTTAACATCATTATCAGCATTTATTGACTCTAACCCTTTTTTTACTTCCTTACTAAAATCATATGCACTATCTGGTACATTTTTATTTGTTATTATTCCTGATTCTTCTTCAATATAAACATAATCAGATGTTAAGTTATATTCAGGTACTTTTACATTAATCCTTTTACCTTTATCATTATCGGATAATTTGTATTTTGCACTATTTTCTTCTTCTACTAACTTATCATCTCTATACCACTCATATTTTACTGCTGCATCTGTAGTAAAGTCATTTCCATCTTCACTTAATAATTTCGCAGTTAAAGTATCATCACTTTTTGTTATTTCTACTTTATACGGAGAATTATTTGATGAATTAGCATCAGCTATTGCAAAATATGATACAACTGCTGCATCACCTGCTGTTCGTTTAAAAGTAATTGTAACTTCTGTATTATCTTTATCAATTGTAAATTGACCAGATACCATTCCAATTCTTGAACTACTGCTGACAGTTGAGTTTCCAAGTGTTACATCCTTATTAACTCCATTGCTGTCTTTATAAAGAACATGTACTTCTGTGGTTCTAGGTCCTGTCCACCATTCATACTGCATAGAATCCAAATTGTACGTTCCAGAATTTAATTTTACTTTATATGTCGGATTGACAGTTCCATCGTTAGCCCCATAAAAACCTGAATTATTAATAGCTAAATTTGCTCCTGTCATGTACCATTGATAAGAAGTATGCCCCCATGTTCCATCATATTCTTGATCTGGTTTTGAATTTAAGAGCGTAGCCTGACTAGCCAATGAATTATAATAATCCGATTTCCCTCCATTAGTTAAGTCCACTGCACTATCTACAAAATATTTTGTATTTTTACGTACTACCAATACATCTTTTGTGATAGTTTGATTTTGCTCCGATTTAAGGGTTCCAGTTACTGTTACTAAACCAACATTTGCAAATGTATCCTTAGTTATATTCCAATCTACACTATAAGTTTTTTTACTTCCCTCAATTCCACCAATACTTAAGTCAATTGTTGTAGGAAACTTACTAGAATCATCTCCTTGCATTACTACACTAGGTATATGGCTATAATCTACTTGTAAACTGCCATAAGCTGCCATAACATTTTTATATTCTTCTTCCGTAATAGGCATAACAGTACCATGTCTAGGTTTACTTGGTAAACTATAAGTACCATCCTCCAATTTACTATAAGAACCTGAATTCAAATCTGTAATTTTATATGGATAATATCCACTTGAGCCGAAGTAATCGACTAATAAAATCCAATCATCTGTACCATTTAATTTATAACAAGTAGGACCTTCTGCGCCAGAAATATTACTCCATCCACTTACTTTTTCAAAAGTTCCCATTAAAGATTTTGAACGTTCTAAATAAATATATGTTTTTGATTCATTTTTAGTGAAACGATAATAATATCCTGTAGTCTCATCTTTAATTACAGTACAATCAATTACACTGTAGTCTTCTTCCAGCCAAACTTTAGGTTCTGTAAAGGTATAAAAGTCTCTTGTTTTACAATAATATATTCTTTGTTTTGCGTAATTGTCTGAACCTACTTTAGATGCCCAAAATACAATATATTCTCCTGTGCTTTCATCATAATAAGCTTCCGGTGCCCATGTACACCCTGCATCGCTTGGTGCTATTTTTACCATTCTCTGATTAGACCAATTCACCAAATCTGTAGATTCCCAAACCATAATATATTGACTTCCTGAGGTTTGGGCTCTTGACCAGTTACCATTGTAATAAATTGAAAGATCAGTAGCAATTAAATAGAATTTATCTCCTTCTGGAGAACGAATGATAAACGGATCTCTTACTCCTTTTTCACCTAAACTTGAAGTAAGTACAGGTTTTGAGTTATTTAGCTCATTCCAATTTAATCCATCCTTACTACTTGCAAAATAAATCTGTTCCTGATTTGCAGCAGCTTCTCCGATAAAATATGCAAATAAATAGTTGCTTGTAGTAACTTTTTCTGTTTTTGCTTTCACTTTTGCAATAAATTCTTTTTGAACACTATCCGAACCTAATGTTAATGTAGCAGTCAATGTAACCTCAGTATCGCTGTTTTGCCTAGTAACTACACCTGCTGGCATATCCGCTACAGCCTCATCTGTAATGATACTAGTATTGCTAGATTTCCAAGTTATCTTGGTATCATATTCTCCTGTTGTTGGCAATGTAAGATTTCCGCGAACATCATTAATATCATTAACAGTTAAACTTTCTTTTGCTAAATTCAAGGTTGCATTTTTACTTTTTACATTTGCAGTAAATGCCTTTTGTACACTATGCGAACCTAATACTAATGTGGC
This sequence comes from Clostridium sp., assembly GCA_031292145.1. Lineage (GTDB taxonomy): Bacteria > Bacillota > Clostridia > Clostridiales > Clostridiaceae > Clostridium. The sequence goes on from JARLHR010000133.1 coordinate 10,652, forward strand.
TGTCAAAGTAACTGCAGTATCCACATTTGGCTTTGTAACTACACCTGCATTTGTAATAACTTCAGGGTTGCTGGATGTCCATGTAATTTGTGTATTATATTGACCTGCTGCTGGCAATGTAAGATTTCCACAAACATCATCGATATTATCAACAGTTAAGTTTTCTTTTGCTAAATTCAAATAATTCAACTGGTTTGCCTCATAATTATTTTGAATTTCACTTTCACTTAACGCTGCATTATATATCTTAAAATCATATAAACTACCTTTATAATACGGATCTGGTGAATATAAAGATCTCCCTATATATCCTATGCAATCTGCTGCTGAGTTAGCAGTTAATATACTTTGAATAGAATATCCAGATTTTATTACATTTGTAGCCGTTCCATTTAAATAAATGGTTAAATCTCCACCATCAAAAACAGCCGCAACAGTATTTAACTCATCAGTATTAGGTGTTAATGGATCGCTTCGTAATTCTGAATTTGCATCTTTAATTCCAGCTAACAGTTTTCCTACATACCCCCATTGTGCTGATAATGGACTAACAAATAAATAATCCTTTACATTTGGCCATGCCGCTACTGTTGTTCCTAATGTCCATAGCCAATGATTCGCACTTGTTGTAGTTTTAAATGTTGATTCTATTGTAAAAGTCTCCCCTTGTATGATTCCCTTTGGTATTTTCACATACTTTGCTGTTGCATCAAAATTTAGTGCTGTGCCTTCACTTCCATTTGTAAAATCTGAATCTTTCACATTTACCATCTCTGCATCATATCCATTTCCAGTAACATCCGTTAGCTTTCCATCAGCATGAGTCATATCATAATGTACTACTAGATTACTATTATCTTTAGCAAAACATATATTAATCGGCATAATGGATAAAGCTAGTGTTATAGCTAAAATCCATGCAGAATATTTTTTCATTTTTGCACTCATTTTTACTACCCCTTATTCGTTTATTTTTAAAATAAGTTAAAAGCATAAAAGAAAATAATATATAAGCATACTGGTCTATTGTTTTAGGGTTGTGCCTCATTACTTCTAAATTCTTAAATAATTAAACACTCATTTTTATCAACAAAGATACTGTGTAAATTTTCATGTCATCCCTATCCTTTACTAACTAAAAATCCCCCCCTTTTTTGTAGGCGTTTAACTAACTGTAATATTAAGAATTGATACTAACAATACTTAGTCTATTCAAAGAATAACAAGTCAATATTACTCTTCTATTTTATTTAACTAAAAATAGAACTGCATCTTTGACTTGTTATTTTCTTTCCCTTATTTTTATTTCTTTACATTTTATGCTCAATAAAATATTTGTTTATAAACTTATAGCACTTTTTTTCTTTTCATCTCTAATAACAATAATTCTTTGTAATACAATAAATATGAATAATAACATTCCAACAGCTATTTTAGTCCACCAAGAATTCAATGTTCCATCAAACATTATAAGACTTTGAATTATTCCTGTTGTGAGTACTCCAAATAGTGGTCCTATAATATTTCCATATCCTCCTGTTAATAATATACCTCCAATTACGCATGCAGCTATAGCGTCCATTTCCGTTCCATTACAATGAAGTCCATAACCTGAAAGTGTATATATTGTAAATAACAACCCACCTAAGGATGAACAAAATCCTGAGAATGTATATACAAGTATTTTGGTTCTTTCTACTGGTAAACCCATTAATTTAGCCGAATTTTCATTACCACCTATTGCATATACTGTTCTCCCAAACCTTGTGAATTTCAACATATAATATGCAACAGCTACAACTAATAAACTTATAACAACATTAATTGATATAAATCCATCTGGTAATATTGATATTCTATATGATGAAATGTTGGTAAAAAACGGATTGTCAATCATTATTGTATCTATACTTATAACATAACTTGCCCCTCTTGCAAAAAACATACCTGCAAGTGTTACTATCCAAGGATGTAATTTAAACTTTTGAATTAAGAAACCTTGGGCTGTTCCAAAAATAACTCCAACAAAAAGAACTATTAATATTACTACCACAGGATTTACTCCTTTTTGTAATAAACTTGCTGTAATCATACTTACAAAAGCTATCATAGATCCTACTGAAAGATCTATTCCACCAGTTAATATTGCTACTGCCTCACCAATTGCTACCACTATTAAGTATGCATTATCAATAAATAAGTTAGTAAATACCTGAGGTGATAAAAAACCTCTATATAAAATTGAGCCAATTAAAAACAATCCTATAAATAATGCGATTGTAGCATAAATTGCAATATAATCTTTGTTTAATTTAAATGGGCTCTTCTTTTCTATTAATTTATTCATGCTCTAACCACCTCTTTCTCCTTTAAATTAACTTTTGTATTTTTCCTTATCTTAAGCATTCTTCTAAATTCAGGTGATTGAATTATACACACAACTATAACAACTATAGCTTTAACAACTAATGTAATTTCAGGTGCGACACCTAAACTATAAATTGTTGTTGTTAATGTTTGTATAAATAAAGCACCAATAACAGTTCCTGAAAGATAAAATCTACCTCCAGCCATAGAAGTTCCTCCTATGACCGTTGCAAGTATTGCATCAAGTTCTAGCCATAGTCCTACATTATTAGCATCAGCACTTTTTATATTAGAACATAAAATTATTCCTGCTATTCCTGCAAGTATTCCACATATAACATAAAGCGAAAATACAACTTTTCTAGATTGAATTCCTGCAAATTTACATGAGTTATGATTAACACCTATAGATTCAATAAATAATCCTAAAGCAGTTCTTCTTATTAAAACATACATAATAAGAGCTACTATAAGCGCAATAAATATTGCTACTGGAAGCAATATATAACCAGTTCCTATAAAGATAAAAGCCTTATTGGTAAAAGTTAGAATTTGTCCACCTGTTATAAGCTGCGCAATTCCCCTGCCTACTATATACAAGATTAAAGTTCCAACCATTGGTTGAACCCCTATATACGAAACTAAAAATCCATTCCATATTCCACATACTAATCCACTAATTATTCCCACTGCTACTGCTAATGTAACTGAACCACCATCAACTATAACAGTTGCTGAAAGAGCTGCACTGATAGCAATTATAGATCCAACTGAAATATCAATCCCTTGAGTTGCAATAACAAGAGTCATTCCTAGTGATATTAGTATTAGTGGTGCTGCACGATTTAATATATCAATAGTATTGCCAAATAAGTGTCCATCTTTCATGGTTATACTCAAAAAACTTGGTGTCATTATAAAATTAAACAACAATAATATTATTAAACTTGTTAATGGCCAAAATATTTTATTATTATAAATTCTTACAAAAATACTTATTTCTTTTTTATCTCTCATGCTGTTACACCTCCTGCTATAGTTTTCATGATATTAGATTCCTCTATTTCATCTCCTATTAATTCTCCTATAACGTTTCTATCCCGAAGAACTATTACTCTATCACAACACTTAACGACTTCTGGAAGCTCAGATGAAATAAATAGAATTGTCATTCCCTGCTTAGCTAGTGTCAAGATTAATTCTGTTATTTCACCTTTTGCACCTATATCAATACCTCTTGTTGGTTCATCTAAAATTAACAATTCAGGTTCTGTCGCAAGCCATCTTGCCAAAATCACTTTTTGTTGATTACCACCACTTAAATTACCAATTTTCTGCTCCATACTTGGTGTTTTAATTTTGAGTAAATCTATATACTTTTGTGAGATTTCTTGTTGTTTTTTCATCGATAAATATTTGAATATTCCCCTATTTGCTTGTAAAGCCAATATTATATTCTCTCTTATCGTTAAATCTCCAACTATCCCCTCAACCTTTCTGTCCTCCGGACAAAATCCCAACCCTTCTTCAATAGCCTTTTGTGGATAAATATATGAATATGTTTTTCCTTTTATAGTTATAGTTCCGTTGGTTGCTTTATCTATTCCAAATATTGTTTTTGCACATTCGCTTCTACCAGATCCTAAAAGTCCTGCAAAACCGAGAATTTCTCCCTTTTTAATTTCTATATTAAATGAATTAATACTTCCAACTCTGCCGAAGTTATTTGTTGATATTAAATTTTCTCTCTTTATGTTGATAGTTTCTTTTTTCATTTTTGTATTCTTTTCAATTTCACTATAATCCTTACCTATCATTTTAGAAAC
>JARLHR010000134.1 GCA_031292145.1 Clostridium sp.
GAAAAAATCACTTTCATTTATGAAAAAACTCAAGCAGGAGAGCCTCTTGATGCCATTTTAGAGATTTTCAATGCTGCATAAATATCCCTTTGGTTATTTGACTGGAAATATTTGTTTGCAATTTCGCTCGTTTATAGTTTTTATATAAGTCAACAATATAATATAGCCTTTCAATTTCTTCATTTTCAAGCTCTTTTAATATATCATCACTAATATAATATTCCTTAACTCGACCTCTTTTCCTAAAAGCTACTGTCTCCATAGAATTTGCCAGTTCATTAAGTTTTCTTTCTATTGTTTTGCTGCTTATATCATCACAATTAATGAGACCTTCATTAGTTAACTGTTTGAACTTAACTTTATATCATTTTCAATCCAATTTTATCACTTATGATACGGTTCACCCTTCATTATCCTAAAACTCTTTTAATTCTATTCAATAACCTTCTTTTCAACTAAGCTGTAAGTATTATATTGATAATAAAAATTACAAGTGTTAAAATTAATAGAAACGAATTTAAATAAAGTTCTAATAGATATAACTATACAGTTTATTATTGAACATTTATATTATATTAAGGAGTGACGTTAATGGAGAAAATAGCAAGTTTCACAATTAATCACCTAGAATTGCTTCCAGGTGTATATGTTTCAAGGCAAGATAAGTTTGGTGATACAGTTCTTACAACTTTCGATATAAGAATGACTAGACCTAATTATGAGCCAACTATGAATACAGCAGAAATGCATGCAATTGAGCATTTAGCTGCTACATTTTTAAGAAATCATAATGATTATTCTGATAAGACTGTTTATTTTGGACCTATGGGATGTAGGACAGGCTTTTACTTAATTTTACATGGTGATTACAAGTCTAAAGATATAGTTCCTCTTCTTACAGAACTATATAAATTTATGACTGACTTTGAAGGAGAAATTCCTGGTGCTTCTGCTAAAGATTGTGGTAATTATTTAGATATGAATCTACCAATGGCAAAATATTTAGCAAATAAGTTCCTTAACGAAGTTTTATTAAATATCAAAGAAGAAAATTTAGTTTATCCAGCAAATTAAATTGGACAAATCTATCTTTCTTTTTTATAAATCACAAATAGGATACCTTTGTAGGGTATCCTATTTGCATTTTAATTGTAATAATTATCATAAAAAGAAATTAATAATTTCTCAGCTTCTTCTTCCTGTGGTTCATCAGGTAATTTAGTTTTCACTGATGCTTCTCTAAAATTATATTCATATAACTCCACCATCTTAAATAACTCATCATAACTATATTTACCTTTTCTAATATCCATTAATAAATCATGTTCTTCTACTCGAAAGGTATTAATTTCATGAGTTTTTAGCATTTCAGTCCCCATAATAAGAAGTCTTATTAGATGCATTGCATGTTTTAGCAGCTTACCTTCGTCCTTTTTTCTATTCCTATGATTAAGCTTATCGTAATCTCTAATAATACTGCTCATCTCAGAATATATACTTGCAAAATCTCTTAATGGATATTTATATATATGAATATCCATCAATATTTCTGTTTCTCGTTCCTGCTTTTTAGATTTATCAATGTATAATTTCATACTCCCATTTGGAAACTCTGTGTAATTGGATGAAAAATAATTCATTTGATTATTTATTGTACCAAGTATATGCTTTTCCTTTTCCTCCTGAGGATATTGATCTCTTGCTAGAGCATTTTGTAACCTTCTTAATTGTGCGGTAGCATAATTACCAAAAGTGTTTATTATTCTCTTTGATAAAAATAGTTCCTTATTTTTTCGCAGTGCCTCGCCAAATTTATTCATATTAACCCATGAATCAAGGGAATGTATAATTTATAAAATTTCGTATAATTTGCAATTATATACTACAGTAGATTTTAATGCTTCTTTAAAATCTACTGTATTTTAAATAGACTTTATTTTCTAATCTAACTAATTTTCAACCTCAATAAATGTTACTGCATTAGATTCACTTAATACAAAATCAATATTATTTTCAAATTCTTCAATTTCATTTTGAAGTTTGTTAATCTCATCATTAATTTTGAGTCCATCTACTAATTCCCATTCATTTTGTTCCTTATATTGATTAATAAACCCCTTTAATCCTGCTGTTTTGGATTGTTTATCAGATCCCAGCATTATTTGAATCTGCTCATCAAGCCTTGACTCAACTTCCTCATTTTTTTTGATTACCTCTGCCATATTAAAATTTAATTGAGCTCTTAATTGTTTAAGTAACTCTTTTTATTTTCAATAATTTTTTTATTTTCTATAGCTTCTGCAACAGTATACTCTTTATCTCCTATAGTTACTATTGTCTTAGCATTTGATAACACAATTAATCTCTTTATTTCAGTTCTTCTTTTTATTAATGCTTGAATTGATTGATATTCTCTTCTAATACTCTCATTAAATTTATCTTTAGAAGTTGTTGTATTATTTACATTTTCAGCAGATTTTTTCTTACTGCCTACAAACTTACTTTCTTTTATACTTCTCTCAATTCTTTTATCTAACATCTTTAACTCACTTAAACCTCTATGGATTGACATCTTAATCATTCCTGTGTCCTCCTTGCAAACAAAAAATTTAAAAGTATCAAAGGAAGAAAAGCATAAAGTTTGTATTAGTAACTTAAATATGCACTGCCTTATTACTTTGTCCTCTTGACTACAATACTTATTATATTCTTTCTATAATTTTCTTACAGGCAAAAAGTTTGCATCTTTTAGATTACATTCCATGATAATGATGCATTGACATATTTGTCCTCCTTAGCTATTCTAATATTAGAATAGCTAAGGAGGAGAAAAAATGACTCAAATTGAAGTGATACTTTTATCTCTCTTATATGATAAAGATTATTATGGATATGAACTTGAATCAGTGATACAACGAAGAAATATGCGCGGATGGACCAATATAGGATTTTCATCGATTTACAATTCATTGAGTAAACTTGAAAAGAATGGCCATATAATTTCAAGATATGAAAAAGAACATGGCTCGCCTAAGAGAAAGGTGTATTCTATTAATGATGAAGCAAAACTAATTATTAAAGAACAAATTATTAAAATGATATATGAATATAAACTTGATGCAACGTCTCATAACATAGGAATGTTTTTTTCTTATTTAATAACCAAAGAGGAATTACTTAAAACCTTAATCAGTCGCAAGGAAAACTTAATTGAGAGAAAAGAGTTATTTATTAAAAAATGTAATGAAGATCCACCAGAAAATGAGAAGGCAGATTTAAAAATGTTGTTCCAAAGAACGATATTATTTATAAATACTGAAATTTCTTGGCTTGAAATGTATATTAATAATAATTTTTAGTAATTACAATTTTGGAGGGTGTTAGTATGGATACAAAGAAATGTTTAAAAATTGTTTTTTCTGTTGTATTGTCAGATGCCGGTGAGGTAACTCGTGCAATAGAAATAGCAGATGGTATTAGAAGTCGTTGTCCAGAAGGTTATGAATTAGATATAATTTTTTTATCTACAGGAAGCAGATTTGAAAAAAAAGTAATTTCAAGTGGATTTAAAATTTACAAGTGTTCACCACAACTTCCCGGAATAGGATTTCGTGAGGATTTTAAAACTCAAGGCAGTAATTTGATAGGTGATGTAAAACTTGCAGGCGAATTATTAAAAGGAGAAATTGATGCCTTTAATGAATTAAAACCTGACTTTGTTATTTATGGATTTAATCCTATAGCAGGACTTGCAAGAAGGATGGCAAGCAGGCCAATACGCGGGATTTGCTACATGCCAACACCTATGCAAAAAGATGTGTATCTTACTACTTTAATGAAAGATGTTCCAGATAATATTAAACCTTTGGCATATCTTCCTATAAGCTTTCGTAAAGGTATCATAAAATTAATTCCTAAATCTTTAAAGCTAAAAGTACCCGCGTTTGTTCAAGCTAATATTATCGAAGCTCTTGAAAAATTTCACTGGAATGGTGAACCAGTAAAAACTGTGTTTGATATGCTTAAGGCTGATTTAACAATAATAAATGATTTTAAAGAATTTAATAAAGATCATAACCTTCCACATAATTTTAAAGTTGTGGGACCATTATATGCACCTTCAGCAAATGATGCCACAATTGATGATAATATTTTGAAAATTTTTAATCCTAAAAATAAAAAATCTAAAATCTTCTGTACTCTTGGAAGTTCTGGAGACAAGGAATGTTTATTTCAATCAATCAAGGCTCTTACGCAAGGTGTCGGTAAAGAATGGAATGCTGTAATTTTGGCACCACCAGCAGTATGTCCAATTGAGGAAGCAAGAGAATGCGCAGGAAATAGCACTAATGTTTATATAACAGATGAATTTGTACCAGCACCTTTAGTTAATGCACTTGCAGATATAGTTGTATCTCATGGAGGTCAAGGAACAATACAAACTGCTATTGCAAGTGGTACTCCAATTGTAGGATTTGCAATGCAGCCAGAACAGCAAATAAATCTTGATAATGTAATGATGAGTGGCTCAGGAATACGCATACCTAAGCATAAATGGAATGTTAAAAATATACAAATTGCTATAAAAAATATACTTAAAGAACCTTCATATAAAGAAAATATAATAGTATTAAAAAAATCGCTAGAATCCACAGATGGTAAAAAGAATTCAGCACTTGCCATATGGGAATATATATTAAATGAATTAAATTAAAGTCACCAATAAGGTGCTTCTAATTTACCTCTACATTTCCTGTAGTTCCCACTGCTATATTAAGATTATTTTTCACCTTATTTTAACAATTGAAGATAATACGAAAAAAAGTTTGCATTTCATTAGAAATAAATTTCAAAATATCTTTAATGAAATACAAACTTTTTATTTTCTAAATTATTAATTTTTATATCTATAAATAAACTCAGCCTACTTCATTGAATTAAGTAAATTCGCCATTTCAATTGCTGAAACTGCACACTCATATCCTTTGTTTCCAGCCTTTGTTCCCGCTCTTTCAATTGCTTGTTCTATAGTATTTGTTGTAAGAACACCAAATATTACTGGTTTTTCACTTTCAAGAGATACACTTGCAATTCCTTTTGACACTTCTGAACAAACATAGTCATAATGAGAAGTAGCTCCTTTTATTACTGCTCCTAAACATATAACTGCATCATACTTAGAGTTTTTTGCCATTTTCTTAGCTACTAGCGGCATTTCAAAAGCACCTGGAACCCATGCAATATCAATATCTTCCTCTTTAACTCCATGTCTTTTTAATCCATCTAGTGCACCATCTAGAAGTTTACCACCGATAAATTCATTAAATCTTCCTACTATTATTCCAAACTTTAATCCTTGTGAAACTAAATTTCCTTCAAATATACTCATTATTTTTTCCTCCATAAATATTATAAATTTTTTACATTAAATTTTTATATGTTTAAAAAATGATTCATTCTTTCTTTTTTAGTTTTTAAATAAAACTCATCATTTTTATTTGCAGGCATTTGTATTGGAACTCTTTCAATTACCTTAATATCATTTCTTTCAAGGCCCTCAATTTTTGCCGGATTATTTGTTATTAATCTAATATTGCTTATCCCTAAATTTTTAAGCATATCTGCACTTATTTTATAATCTCTCATATCTTCCTTAAACCCTAAAGCTAGATTTGCATCTACAGTATCCAAACCAGAATCTTGCAATCCGTATGCTTTTATTTTATTTAAAAGTCCTATTCCTCTTCCCTCTTGCCTCATATACAAAAGTATTCCGCGGCCTTCTTTAGCTATCATTTCCATAGCTGCTGCGTATTGTTCTCCACAATCACATTTTCTTGAACCTAAAGCATCTCCTGTTAAACATTCAGAATGAACTCTTATAAGCATTGGTTCATCAGTTGTAATTTCTCCTTTTACTAAAGCCAAATGACATTTTGAAGAATTTTTTTCACTAAAAGCTAACACTTTAAAATCTCCGTATTTAGTTGGTAAATTAGCTTCTGCCTCTTTAATTACACTAAAATGCTCTTGCTCCCTATACTTAACCAAATCTGCTATTGTTAATATCTTCAAATTATGTTCTTTAGCAAATTGAATTAAATCATCACGTCTGGCCATATTTCCATCATCTTTTATTATTTCACATATAGCTGCTGCACCGCTAAAACCTGCAAGCTTTGATAAATCAACCGCTGCTTCTGTATGCCCTATTCTTTCTAATACCCCACCATTTTTGGCTATCAATGGGAATACATGTCCTGGCCTTCTAAAATCATTTTTATCATTTGATGTAACAAGCTTATTTATTGTATGTGCTCTTTCAAATGCTGATATCCCTGTCGATGTATCTTTATGATCAATAGCTACAGTAAACGCAGTCTCATGATTATCTGTATTTCTTTCAACCATAGGATTAAGTCCTAGTTTAACTGCCGTCTCTTCTTCTATTGGTGCACAAAGCAAACCTCTTGCATACTTAATCATAAAGTTAATGTTTTCCCCAGTAGCCATTTCTGCTGAAATTACTAAATCACCTTCATTTTCTCTTCCTTCATCATCAACAACTATCACCATTTTTCCTTGTTTGAGATCCTTTAAACCTTCTTCTATGCTATTAAATTTCATACCTCTATCTCCTAACTATTATTCTTTTAATCAACTCGAAATATTTATTTTTATAGATAATTTAATTGCTTATCTCCTAAATTGCTTTGACTAGAAACCACTATTTTTCAAAAATTCCATTGTAATATCTCGTTTTTCTACCTCTTCATTTGTATTTTTCCCGCCAAATAATTTTTCTATATATTTCCCTACTAAATCGCACTCTAAATTTACAACTGAATTAACTTTTTTATATGGCAAAATAGTATTTTCTAAAGTATGTGGTATAACTGATACTTTAAAAACTTCTTCGTCAACATAGGCAACAGTCAAACTTATTCCATCAATCCCTATTGACCCCTTATATATAATGTACTTCAAAACATCCTTAGGAGCAGAAATAGTAAACCAAGTTCCGTCATTTTCTTCTTTTATTGAAATTAACTTACCAACTCCGTCTATATGTCCACTTACAATATGTCCCCCAAGTCTATCACTTAATCTTAAAGCTCTTTCGAGATTTAATTTGTCCCCAGATTTAAGACTTCCTAAATTGCTTTTAGCTAACGTTTCTCCCATTACTTCAGCCTTAAACGAATGAGAGCTCTTTTCTTTAACTGTTAAGCAAACTCCATTAGTTGCTATGCTGTCACCTATTTTAGTTTCCTCTAAAACATTACTGCATTTGATTTCCATTACTCCAAATCCATTGCCCAAATTAAATTCCTGCAAAATTCCAACTTCTTCAATAATTCCAGTAAACATTCTTTCCTCCTCAGGCACATTCAAAAAAATAACAAGTCCATGTGCCTTATTTTTTTATTGTGCCTTATTATCTCTTTTCTATATATCCTTCTATAACTAAATCTTCTCCAATTTTTCTATAACTAGTATTTTTCAACTTAATCGCTTCACTTAATTTTGAAAATCCTTGTCCTGCTATACTACTTTTACTATTTTCTCCACCTAATATTTTAGGTGCTATATAAAATATTATTTTATCAACAATGTTCTCTTCCAAAGCTGTAAAATTTAAAGTTCCGCCACCTTCAATAAGTATTGAATCTATCCCCTCTTGTCCAAGCTTTTTAACAAGTTCTTTTAAATCTACCCTATTATTTTTGCTAGAAACTTCTATAACTTTAATTCCAAAACTTCTTAGTCTTTGTTTTTTATTTTCATCAGCATTTAGTGTAGTTGCAACAATTGTTCGTTTGTCTTCATTTTTAATCACCTTAGAATCTAACGGAATTCTAAGATTAGTATCTACAACAATTCTATTTAAAATTTTTTTATTATTAATTCTACAGGTAAGTTCTGGATCATCAGCAATAATAGTATTTACTCCTACCATAATTGAATGCAGTCTATTTCTTAAATTTTGTGAGTCTTCCCTAGATTCTTTAGACGTAATCCATTTTGATTCACCAGTATATGTTGCTATTTTTCCATCTATAGACATTCCACTTTTTAAAATTACAAAGGGAATTTTTGATGTAATATATTTTATAAAAATTTCATTAATCCTTTTACATTCTTCTTCCTTAACTCCAACTATAACTTCAATACCATGCTGTTTTAATTTTTCTATGCTTTTTCCTGCAACTAATTCATTTGGATCTAACATTCCTATTACAACTTTTTTAAATTTCTTTTCAATTAATAAATCTACGCATGGAGGTGTTTTTCCGTAATGCGCACATGGCTCTAAGGTTACATAAATTGTACTTCCTTCTACAGGTTTTGTTGCATTTTTCACAGCATTTCTCTCTGCATGAGCCTCTCCATAACATTCATGGTATCCTTCTCCAATTACCTCATTATCCTTAACTATAACAGCTCCCACTAATGGATTTGTGTTTACTCTTCCAATTCCCATTTTAGCTAATTCTAAAGCTCTCTCCATATATCTCTCATCCAACACTACCATCTCCCTTTTTAAATAAAAACCTATAAGTTAATTATTAATTTCGAATTGCTAACAGGTATATATATAATCTTGTAATAATTAAAGTTTTTTATACGTACAAAAAAACTCTGAATTTTAAATCTTCAGAGTTTGTATTATAATCATCTTTATTCATATTATTTATATAATTAAAATTTTAAAATATTATTTATTTGAGTTTTGATGATAATAAATTTCTCAATTACTATATCCTCTAATATAAAAAACCCTGAATTTTAAAATTCAGGGTACATACTCAAATAATTAATAACACTTAAAATTTTAATTTTAAATACAACTAACTATAATTATTATCTTCTTTCATCCAGACTTTACTGTCGGCTTCGGAATTTAACCGAATCTGCTAATTAAAGCTCGCGGGCTGTACCGCCGATAGGGAATTTCACCCAACCCCGAAGATTTTTTATTTAATTTTCAAGTTTATGGTATCACATAATTATGTTAATGTAAAGTATTAATTAAAATTTATCATATCAAAATCTTTTTTCTTTTCTTTAATCCACTTAAGCATTTGAGAATCATTCCAAACATCTAATGATAAACTGGCATATTTCATAGCTTCTTCTTCACTTCCAAATCTAATTACATGTGGCAATGAATTCGGAACTCTTTTTTGCTTTAAAATATATGGTATAACATATTGATTTTTCTTATATGCCCTTCTTAATGCTTGTTCCGCTTCTTTTATTTCATTTGTTTTATATAATAAAACCACGCTACTATAATATATAGCTGCTAGATTATCTTTCCCAAAATTCTCTAGTAATTCTTTTAGCTCGGAATATCTCTTTTCAATTAAAAGCCAATTAACTACTATACTTCTAACCATTAGATGGTCTTGTTTATCATATTTTAATATTTCAAGAGCATTTTCTATTGCTGCTTCTCTTTCTCCGTTTTCCCATAAATGAACTGCCAAACTATATTTAGCACCAAAGAGAGGTTGAGCTATTTTGGATTTAAGTAATTCTGGTTGTGCATTTTCTAAATTCTCTATTCCTAATACATTTTCCGCTGCTTTAATTGCTTTTTCTAGAAGTTTTTTCTTATCAGTTAAACTTAAACTAGAATCCTTTGACAAAATAATATAAGCATCAGCACAATCTTCATATTTTTCTAATGCTTCCTTGGCATATCTTGCTTTGTTTTTATAGTTTTTTTGCTTCCAAGCATAATCTACAATTCCTTGTGCTATAATGAAATTCTTGTGAACTGAAAACTTCAAAGTTTCCTTCTTTTCATTTTCAATTGTTTTATCTATCCTTGCTAAGTTATCTACTGTTACTGCTGCCTCATCTTGAGCTTTTATAACATCGTTATTTGAAACTTCCGCATTATTATTGCTTATTATCCATTGTTTATTATCTTTTGATAAATCCAATAGATTTTTTATTTCCTTTGATTTGCTAGAACCTGTACTACTACTAACATTAAATGCTTTATATAAATCAGCTGCCTTAATATGCGGTTCTTCCTTTGAATCAAATAAATTATTCAAAGTTCCTATAGCATGTACTATTCCAGCTGCCCATGAAAAACTTTTTCCTTTTTTTAATTGCTCTTCATTATTCAAGCAAAGTGTTCTTGTTGCTAAAACGCAAATTTTCATATATTCTTCATTAAGATATTCATTTGAAAAACTCTTTATTATCTCAATTATTTCTTCATACTTGTCAGCTATTACGTTAGATAATTCTTGCATTCTTTTTTATAGCTCCTTCTTAAAAAATCTTACACAAATTTGATTCATTCTACAATATATGAAATTTGTAATGTCAACTTACCAAATTTATATTTTATTTGCTAATATCATCTTATTATTTAATATATAATACTAACATACTTTGTTAAAAAAATCATTTATATTGTATTATAACACATTTATTGCAATTATTATATCAGCTCATTAATTTTTTTATTTTTTACTGCTACTTTTATATATATTTTTTTTGCTATATTCATAAATATATAGTATTAATAATATATAAATAGGAAGTATGTATGCTATCAAAAGTTATATACGATTTATGTCATTTACTTTCAACTCCCTACAATGATTTAAATTCAAATTATAATAATGTAAGTCTTATAAATCATTTGTTACTAGAAAAAATTTATTTAGATAAACTTTTTAATTTCAAACGAAGGAAAAGTTTAAATTCCATATTCGAAAATATTAATTTTAACTATAAATACTATAATTTAGAACAAAATTCTAAATTCATAAAATTAAAGCTTACTCTAACGATTTATTTTAGAGTTCAAAATGCTCCGAGCAATGTTATATCTTCTTTTACTTCTGAATATATTACAATTTTAGAACATTTACAAGATAAATTCAAAATACAATTATTAATTGAAAACGAAGAAAATCCGATTTTGTATAATTACTTTTTTAATACGAGTTTATCGCAATTGGATAATTTAAATTTTTATGAAATTGAAACTCTATATAAAAGTGAAATTCCTTTAATTGATTCAGTATATAATATTCCTAGTCCTTCTAAATCTTTTTCCTTTAATTCTAATGAGCAAAGGACTGATTCCTATTTTAATATCTCAAATGCTTGTGCTTATGCAGAAGCTTTTGCATTAGATCCTAATCCAAATTACAAATATTTTGGTGGCATTGGCGGTGATTGTGCAAATTTTATTTCCCAAATTATTCATGCAGGTGGAATTAGTAAAACTTATACCTGGACTCCATATACTAATGCTTGGATTAGAGTTGAAAATCTTTATTCATACATGATAGGCAAAAATTTAGGTACTGCTATTCCTAATGATAGTTTATTATCTAAAGGATGCTTAATTCAATTTTATACCCCTGCAATAGGCAAATACTTTCATAGTGGGTTCATAACCTATAAACTTCCTAATAATGATTGTCTTTATTGTTGTCATAGCTATAATAAGCTAAACTATCCTCTTAGCGAGATCTATCCAAACAGATACCCAAAACTTAGAGCCTTAAAATTTTATTAAAACCTACCTTATATAAATGCACAACCCATGACCTAAACTTACGCGAAAACTTGCCAAATCAAATATATTTGTGTTACACAGGACTCTGAAAATTTTGCTGAAAGCATTAAGAGGAAAGTTGCACACACTTTAGCTTGCTCCAATCGGCAAGCAAAAGTGGAACAACCTTCCTCTAAGTGCTTTTAGTTAATTTATATTAAACATTTATTTCACTCTTAATTTTTAAGGCTTCTTCGTTATTATCTATAATTGGGTTTACATATTCACCGATAAATTCTACAACTTGACCTGGTGCTCTTCCAACAAATTTAGTTGGATCGATGATTGCTAGAATTTCATCTTTAGAAAGACCAAATGAATCGTCGCCAATAATTCTGTCGATTAAGTCATTATCTAAACCTTCACCTTTTACTCTTTGAGCAGCAGCCATTGAGTGAACTCTAATTTTTTCATGTAATTCTTGTCTATCTTTTCCTCTTTTTACAGCTTCCATCATTATGTTCTCAGTAGCCATAAACGGTAATTCGCTAAGAACATGAGCAGCTATTACTTTATCGTATACTACCATGTTTTCTGCAATATTTATGTATAAATTTAAAACTCCATCTAAAGCTAAGAACCCTTCTGCAACAGATAATCTCTTATTTGCTGAATCATCTAATGTTCTTTCAAACCATTGAGTTCCTGCTGTAATTGCTGGATTTAATGCATCTACAATTACATATCTAGCTAAAGCACTTATTCTTTCACTTCTCATAGGATTTCTCTTATATGCCATGGCAGATGATCCAATTTGATTCTTTTCAAATGGCTCTTCCATTTCCTTCATATTTTGAAGTAATCTTAAATCATTACTGAATTTGTAAGCACTTTGCGCAATTTCTGACAAAGTATTTAAAACTATTGAATCAAGCTTTCTTGGGTAAGTTTGACCTGTAACCCCATAACTCTTATCAAATCCCATTTTTTCTGCAACAATTTTATCTAAAGCTTTAACTTTACTTTCATCGCCATCAAAAAGTTCCATAAAACTAGCTTGAGTTCCAGTAGTTCCTTTAACTCCTCTTAGTTTTAAAGTTGATAATAAAAAATCTATATTTTCGACATCCATTACTAAATCTTGCATCCATAGTGTAGCTCTTTTACCTACTGTTGTTAATTGAGCTGGCTGAAAATGTGTAAATCCTAATGTTGGCATATCTTTATATTGAATAGCAAAATTTTTCAAATGATTTAAAACTGTAACTATTTTATTCTTAATTAAATTTAGAGCATCCCTCATTATTATAATATCAGTATTATCTCCAACATAACAAGATGTAGCCCCTAAATGAATAATTCCCTTAGCACTTGGGCATTGTAACCCATAGGCATATACATGACTCATAACATCATGTCTAACTTCTTTTTCTTTTTGGGCTGCTTCTTCATAATTAATATCATTTATGTGTTCCCTTAGTTCTTTAATTTGCCCCTCTGTTATATTTAATCCTAATTCTCTTTCGCCTTCAGCAAGAGCTACCCATAATTTTCTCCAAGTTGTAAATTTCATGTCATCTGAAAAAATAAAACTCATTTCTTTAGATGCATATCTTGAATTTAAAGGTGTACTATATAAGTTTCTCATAAAAAAACCTCCACACGAATATATTTTATACTTTTTCTTTCAACATTCGTATTATATCATATATTCTTCATTTTTGCCTATCTAATTTTTAAATTAGGCACAATCAAAAAAATAATAGACTAAATATACGAGCATACTGATCTATTATTTTTTTGATTGTGCCTAAAAAAAGGATTCCATATTAAAAAATATGGAATCCAATTTTACATATATTAGTCTTCTAAAGTTTCAACTAATTTTACGATTTCTTCAGCTGCTAAAGCTTCGTCATCTCCTGAAGCTATAACTTTAATTACAGCATCTTTAGTTACTGCTAAAGATAAAACTCCGATTAAGCTTTTTACATTTGCTTTCTTACCATTGTATTCAATACTAACGTCTGATTTAAATGATGAAGCTTTTTTAACTAATAATGTTGCTGGTCTAGCATGAAGACCAGATGAATTTTTTACTGAAACCTCTTTTTCTATCATTATATACACCTCTTTACAAAAAAATTAATACATATAGCGTTTAACTATTATAGTATAATCGTTTTTATTAATAATTTCAACTCAAAAATCAACACTCATTCGCTTTATTTCAAAATAACTTTTACTATCTAGGCTGTACTATCAATTTTATTGCTGTTCTTTCTTCTCCATCTATTTGTATATCTGTAAATGCAGGTATACATACAATATCTTTACCACTTGGTGCTACAAATCCTCTTGCTATAGCAATTGCCTTAACTGCTTGATTTATAGCTCCTGCTCCAACTGCTTGAATTTCGGCAATATTCTTTTCTTTTATTATTGCTGCTAATGCACCTGCTACAGAATTAGGGTTTGATTTCGTTGATACTTTTAATACTTCCATTTTTGTTATTCCTCCTAGAATTTATTCCACAAAACGTTTACATTATTTATATTCTATACAATTCCTTAAATTCCTTTTTTTATTCTAAAAAATATTTTTTCTTTTAGTAGTTATACATATTCAATTATAATTAAACTTTTTAGCTACAGTAACTAAACATCAAAACAATTTAGTTATTATTCAAAAGATTTCATATGCTTCTAATTAGTTTCCAATACTATTTTTTTCAATTAATTCCTATTATTTTAAATTATTATTTATAAAAAAATGAAGCATATTTCATTTTTTAAACAAAATATACTTCACTTTATTACTTAGCAAAATCTACTGCTCTAGTTTCTCTTATAACGTTGATTTTAATTTGTCCTGGATATTCAAGTTCTTCCTCGACACTCTTAACTAAACTTCGTGCCAATTCAACAGTTCCAGCATCATCTACTTTATCTGGTTTAACCATAATTCTAATCTCTCTACCAGCTTGAATGGCATATGAC
>JARLHR010000135.1 GCA_031292145.1 Clostridium sp.
AAAGCACTTAATGGGAGCTTGTTCAACATTAGCTTGTCACACTGAAAGTGGGAGCAAGCTAATGTTGATGCAAGCTCCCATTTAGTGCTTTCAGCGAAATTTTCATAGTCCTGCGTAACACAAATGTATTTGATTTCGGTAGTTATAAGGCAACTATTTCATTAATGTACTCTTTTTTTGCTGCTGCTATTCTTACGAGAAGAATTTTTGTTCTTTGAATTCGTATCTGTTCTATTGAAATTATTTTTTTCATTATTTGAGTTTGAAATATTTTTAGAATCTTTATTTTTACTAGTAACTGATTTCTTAATTGAAGCTCCAGCACCATTTTTATTTACATTATCATTAGATGACTTACCACTATTTTTGTTCTTACCTTGATATCCAAGCTTTCCAGGAGCAAATCCTATTAAACAATCTTTTCCATTACCTATTAAATCTTCTCTATGAGCTTTAATTAAGGCTTTCTTAACTTTTTGATAATTTTTTGGCACAGCAAATTGTATTAGTGCTCTTTGCATTTCTTTTTCCTCTGGTGTCTTTGGAATATAAACTTCTTCACCAGTGATAGGATTAAATCCAGTGTAATACATAGTAGTTGATAAACTACCTGGTGTTGGATAAAAATCTTGTACTTGTTCTGGCGTATATCTCATTTCCTTAATATATAAAGCAAGATCTATAGCAGCATTTAAATCTGAACCAGGGTGAGAAGACATTAAATAAGGAACCAAAAATTGTTTCTTATCAATTTTGTTATTTATTTGAAAATATTTGTTTACAAATTTATCATATACTTCTTTTGTTGGTTTACCCATTTGATTTAATACTCTTGGAACAACATGCTCTGGAGCAACCTTTAATTGGCCACTTATATGATGCTCGCATAAATCCTTAAAAAATGCATCATTTTTATCATGTATTAAATAGTCGTATCTGATTCCTGAACGAATAAATACTTTTTTGATTCCAGGAAGTTTTCTCACTTTTTTTAATAATGAAAGATATTCAGTATGGTCTATTACCAAGTTCTTGCAAGGGCTAGGAAACATACATTGCCTATTTTTACAAGTTCCATGCTCTATTTGTTTTTTGCAGGCCCTATGTCTAAAGTTTGCAGTAGGTCCACCAATATCATGAATATATCCTTTAAAATCAGGTAAAGTTGTTAAAAGTTTTGCTTCTTCAATTATTGATTCTTGCCCTCTATTTTGGATAACTCTTCCCTGATGGAAGGTTAAGGCGCAAAATGAGCATGAACCAAAGCATCCCCTATGACTTGTTATTGAAAATTTAACTTCTTGTATTGCCGGTATTCCGCCTTTAGTTTCATATATTGGATGATATGTTCTTGTATACGGTAGATCATAAGTTAAATCCATTTCCTCTTGAGTTAAATCTTCTTGAGGTGGATTTTGAACTAAATATCTATCACCATGTTTTTGAATTATAGTTCTGCCATTTATAGAATCTTGCTCGTAATATTCTAATTTATAAGCTTCTCCATGAGTTTTTTTATCAGTAGAGACTTCTTCAAAGGATGGTACTATAACTGCATTTTTAATATTTGATATATCTTTAGTTAAATAGCAAGTTCCACGTACAGTTGTAATATTTTTAACACTTGCTCCATATCTTAATAAATCAGCAATTTGAATTACAGTTTTTTCGCCCATACCATACATTAATAAGTCTGCTTTAGAATCTACAAGAATACTACGCCTAACTTTATTATCCCAATAATCATAGTGAGCAAAACGTCTAAGACTTGCTTCTATTCCACCAATGGCAATGGCAGCATCTTTATAAGCTTCTCTTATTCTGTTGCAATAAACAATAATAGCTCTATCAGGTCTATGACCAGCTTCACCGCCAGGAGAATATAAATCTTCACGTCTAGTCTTTTTTGCAGCAGTATAATGATTAACCATAGAATCTATATTTCCTGAATTAACTAAAAAGCCATACTTAGGTTTCCCAAGTCTCTTAAAATCTTCACAATCATGCCAATTGGGTTGAGCAATAATTCCAACAGTAAAACCTTGAGCTTCAAGAGTTCTACCTATTATAGCAGTTCCAAAAGAAGGGTGGTCCACATAAGCGTCACCAGAAACAATAATAAAGTCTAGTTGTTCAATTTTTCTTTTTTCTAAGTCCTCTTTACTAATAGGTAAAAATTCCTTGCAAAGTTTCATATATTAATAACTCCAATTCTTCAAAATTTATTCTTAGAGTATATTAACATAACCAAAACCACTTTACAAACAATAATATAACTATAATTAAGACAGTAAATAAGGATTATTGTATAAGTTATAAATTCGAAAATTAATATTTGTTGTAAGGTGGCTAAAATAATAAATATTTGTTGTTTGTGTTTGGAAAAGTTTCTCAATCAGACGTTTAGGAAAATTTCTCAAAAAGTGTTGACTTTTTTGATATATAGAATATAATAATTATATAAACCCTATCAAAACACTAAGAATTAAAAACTATGAAAAAGGAAAGTAACATAGAGGAAGTTTACAGAGAGAAAAGAGAGCTGAGAGCTTTTCATCAAGAATTTATGTGAAGTGCACTTTGGAGTTGAAATCTGAATAGCGGCATGTTTAAAAAATAATAAGCTAATATACTAGCCTATTTTGAGGCATATGCCATGGTAAGATTCTCCGGATTCACCCGTTACAGTGATATGGCATTTTAAGTGCTTAAATTGAGTGGGATCAGAGTTTATGATCCAATTAGAGTGGAACCGCGAATTTTACTTCGTCTCTATATTTTTATAGAAGATGAGGTTTTTTTATTATTTGCAAGTTGAGGCACAATCAAATAATAATGGATTAGTATGCTTGTCTATTTTGTGCCTAAGAAAACATAGATTAGCGAAATTTTAAGGAGGAACAAAAATATGATTTATAATGGAGTATTAGAATTAGTTGGGAGAACACCAATTTTAAAAGTTAATAAGTTAGTTAATGATGAAAATATTGCAGATATATATGTTAAGCTTGAAAAATTTAATCCAGGTGGAAGTGTTAAAGATAGAGCAGCCCTTGGAATGATTGAAAAAGCTGAAAGAGAAGGTTTATTAAAACCGGGTTCAACTATAGTAGAGCCAACAAGTGGAAATACAGGAATAGCCCTTGCATTCATAGGTAAGTTAAAAGGTTATAATGTAACTATAGTAATGCCAGAAACAATGAGTAAAGAAAGAAGAGATTTAATTAAAGCTTATGGTGCTAATCTTGTATTAACTGAAGGAGCTAAAGGGATGAAAGGTGCCATAGAAAAAGCTATAGAAATAGGGAGTGGAGAGGGATTTTTTATTCCACAACAATTTGAGAATATAGCTAATCCAGAAAAGCATTATGAAACAACAGCGGAAGAAATATACAATGATATACCAGATTTAGATGCATTTGTAGCAGGAGTTGGAAGTGGTGGAACAATAGTAGGTGTATCTAAGAATTTGAAGAAGAAGAATTCTAACATTAAAGCATTTGCAGTAGAACCAGCTAATTCACCAGTTTTAAGTGGTGGAAATCCAGGAGGTCATAAGATTCAAGGAATTGGAGCTGGCTTTGTTCCAGGTGTTTATGAAAAAGAATATGTTGATGAAATATTAAAAGTAAAAGATGAGGATGCATTTAAGACTGCAAAAGCATTGGCTGAAGCAGAAGGTATATTAGTAGGAATTTCTTCTGGAGCAGCAATATATGCAGCTATACAAGTTGCTAAGAAGCTTGGAAAAGGTAAAAAAGTGTTAGCTATAGCTCCAGATGGAGGAGAAAAGTATATATCAATGGGATTATATGATTAAGACATATTGTAAAAATAATAAGTAAGCATTCTAGTACATTTTCCGTCATACTTCATAGTATGATGGGAAATATAAATCGTATCATGGACTTATTATTTTCTTTAATATGTATAAAGCATATTCTAATAATGAATAAGTTAGTATGTTAGTCTATTATGTACTAGTAGGGGACGGGGTTACCGTATGGTATAAGTTCAACTAAATTTATTTGAATTATGAAAATGCAACTGAATAGAGTTGAACTTAAATAATAATAAGATGTGAAAAGCTCTATTAAGGCACTATCCAAAAAATAACAAGTCAGTATGCTAGCCTATTTTGCGCCATAAATGAAGCTCGACTCGCATACGCTCGCTGAGTAAGTGATTCACACAAAATCATAGATTTTGGTTCTCTACTCACGTCAGCAATATTAGCTAATAGCCCACTATGAGCTAACATTACTTCCTTGTCTGACACAAAATATACACATTAGAAAAGAGCAGCTATGCACCTATGAAAAGAGCAGCTATGCTGCAATACGAAACTTTTCTGTATATAAGAACTTTTCGTCGCATCTTTGACTTGTTATTTTCTTTCTAGTGCCTAATAACTACAAAAAGGAGAATAAGCTGTGTTTAAAAAATTAAATTATGATTTAGAGAGGATTTTAAATGAAGATCCAGCAGCTAAAAGTAAAATAGAAGTATTATTATTATATCCATGTATTCATGCATTAATATCATATAGAATAGCACATGTTTTTTATTTAAAAAAGTGGTTTTTCTTAGCCAGATTGCTTTCACAGCTAGCTAGATTCTTTACAGGAATAGAAATTCACCCAGGGTCTAAAATTGGAAAGGGACTATTTATAGACCATGGAATGGGGGTAGTAATTGGGGAGACTGCTGAGATTGGTGATAATGTAACCCTTTATCATGGAGTGACACTTGGGGGAACGGGTAAAGATACTGGAAAGAGGCATCCAACTGTTGAAGATGATGCGCTAATAGGGACCGGTGCAAAGGTTCTTGGTCCTATTACTATAGGAAAAGGAGCTAAAATAGGAGCTAATGCTGTAGTTGTAAAAGATGTACCGGCAAAGGCGACAGCAGTCGGAAGTCCAGCTAAAAATATCGAAAGAATTACAACTGCAACTATAATTGAAATAAGTGATATAAAAGGACGTAAGAAAAAGATATTTAACGAAATGGTTATTTAATAATGTCATATAGTTAATGGTTAAATACTAAAGATATGAAATTATAAACTTCGTAAGTTTAATTTCATATCTTTTCTTTATAAATATAATTAGATTTTTATGGCAAATTTTAGGCACATAAAAGAAAATAACAAGTCCAAAATGCCATGGAATGTTCCTATATGCAGCATAGCTGCTCTTTTTAAAGGTGTTTATTTTTCATCAGGCAAGGAAACAGATTGGTCTCATAGCGGGCTTATTAGGGCAATCTGCTGACGTAGCATGATGGAAAATGGGCACTTATGAAAAGAGCAGCTATGCTGCGATACAGAACTTTTCTGCAATACGGAACTTTTCTAGCAGATGGACTTGTTATTTTTTTGATTGTGCCTTAGAGTAACTAATCATATAGATAAATAATTTTAGTCTATAACGCATAAGTCTAGAATATTTTTACATTTTAACATTTGCATAGATATAGTAAAAAATATATAATATATAATGATATTATATTCTAATAAGTGTATAAATTAGAATACCAGGATATAATTATAAATATATATGGGTTCGAGGAAGGATTGAAAAAAGATGTTATCACCAATTGCAGTAGCTATTATAAGAATATTACCAGAGGGCATAGTTATAAAAATTGCGAATAAAATAGTTGATAATTATATAAGAAAATATGCAAATATAAAAATTAATGGTTTAAACAATATAGATAGGGTTAAAAAACCAAGAATATTTATATGTAATCACTTAAGTAATTCAGACGGATTAGTCTTAGAGAGAATACTAAAAGAAAAAAGTAATCCTTATTTTGTAGCAGGAGTAAAACTATCAGATGATCCAATAACACAATTGGGCACTAAAATAGTTAAGAATATACCGATTAAGCCTAATTCAGCCGATAAAGAAGCAATAACTAAGGTGGTTAAAGCACTTAAAGAAGGAAATGATATTTTAATATTCCCAGAAGGTACCAGAAGTAGAACTGGTGGAATGATAGAAGGTAGAAAAGGAATATTGCTATTTGCCAGAATGGCAAAAGCGGAAATAATTCCAATTGGTATGTCAGGAACAGATAAATTGCTGCCTATAAGTAAGGATGGAGATATGGGTTCTGAGAAGTGGCAAAATGCAGATGTTACTGTTAATATTGGAGAGAAGATAATATTTCCTTCAAAGGAAAAAGATGAAGATAAGCATGAATATGATGATAGATGTATGGATATTCTAATGAGGAGTATAGCAAATCTTTTACCTGAAAGCTACAGAGGAATTTATAAATAAGGAGATTACAATAGGGATGAAGGCAAGGACAAAGAAGATTGTAGATATTTTAAAAGAGACATATCCTGATGCAAAATGTGAATTGAATTATGAAACACCTCTTCAATTACTTATAGCTACAATATTGTCTGCCCAAACAACAGATAAAAAAGTAAATGAAGTTACAAAAGAGCTATTTAAAGATTATCCAGATTTGGATTCTTTTTTGACTATAACCAATGAGGAATTAGAAGAGCGAATAAAGCAAATAGGATTGTATAGAAATAAATCTAAAAATTTAATACTTATGTTTCATCAGCTGAAAGAAAAATTTAATGGAGAAGTTCCAAAGACTATGGAGGAGATAACATCCCTTGCAGGTGCGGGAAGAAAAACTGCTAATGTTGTGCTGTCAAATGCATTTAATGTACCGTCTATAGCTGTAGATACCCATGTATTTAGGGTTTCAAATAGATTGAAATTGGCAGATTCAGAAAATGTTTTAGAAGTTGAAAAGCAACTACAAAAAGAGCTACCTAAAAAGGAATGGACGTTAATGCATCATCTTTTAATTTTTCATGGAAGAAGATGTTGCATTGCTAGAAACCCTAAGTGTGGAGAATGCCCATTAAATCAAATATGCAAATATGAGAAAAAGTAGTTATCTATTAAGGCACAATTAAAAAATAATAGGCCAGCATACTTGGCTATTATTTTTTAATTGTGTCTAATTTGAACCACATCGAGCACAATTAGCAGGCTTCGTGGTTCTTTTATTTTGAAAGGAAATTTATTAAAATAAAAATATAAAGTAATAATTTTGAATAATAAAGTTATTGCATATTATGGATTTTGAAATAATAAGCATGTGGAGGTTATCAATGAAAATTGGAGTTATAATGGGTGGTATATCATCAGAAAGAGAAATATCGTTAAAAAGTGGAAATTCTATAATTGAGAATATAGATAAGGCAAAGTATGAGGTAATACCAGTAGTTATAGATAAAAAAGAAGATATAATTAATAAGACTAAAGGCATAGATTTTGCACTTTTAGCATTACATGGCCAATTTGGAGAAGATGGAACTGTTCAAGCAGTACTTCAAACATTAGGCATTCCATATTCAGGCTGCGGTCCTTTAAGTAGTGCTATGTGCATGGATAAAGATGTGTCAAAATCTATTTTAGAGGCAGCTGGAATTAGAACTGCACCTTGGATTAATTTAAGAAAAAATGACAAAATAGATTTTGATAAAATAAATGAATTAGGGTATCCAGTTGTAGTTAAACCAACTCATGGGGGGTCAAGTGTCGCTACATTTATTGTAAAAGAAGAAAAAGATATTAAGAATTGTGTTGTAGAGGCATTTAAATGGGATAGCGAAGTTATGATAGAAAAATTCGTAAAGGGTGATGAAATAACTTGTCCTGTTTACGGAGATAAGATGTTGCCAGTAATAGCTATAAAGCCAAATGCAGAATTTTTTGACTTTGCATCAAAATATCAAGATGGTGGTGCGGAAGAGATAGTTGTAGAGTTAGAAAAAGAGTTACACCAGGAAGTAGAAAAAATGGCATTAGCAACTTATAAAGCGCTAAAATGTGAAGTATATTCTAGAGTTGATATGATAGTTACAGAACAAGGGGTGCCTTATATATTAGAAGTTAATACACTTCCGGGAATGACTAAAAATAGTTTGATTCCTAAAAGTGCAGCAGCACTAAATATAGAATTTTCTAAATTAATAGATATGATAATAGAAGATTCAATGAAAATAAGTAGATAGACTAAAGTTAGCCGAAAGAAAGGGTTCTCTGTTACTCGGTTGCTAGAGAACAATGAGCTAGTGTTTTGTGTATACAAACAAAGAAATTAGATGCATCTGTGTGGAATAGGCATTTGAAAATAAGATGCTAAAAGCACTTTGTGGAAGGTTGTTCCAATTTAGCTTGTCAAAATGATTATTTGGAGCATGCTAAATTGGTGCAACCTTCCACTTAGTGCTTTCAGTGAAATTTTCATAGTCCGATGGAACACAGATGCATCTAATTTCGGTTCTACACACAAAACTCTAGTGTTATAGTTTCCTTTTACAGTCTTTACAGACACCCTTCATGACTAAATCATGATCTGTTAAAGTAAATCCAGTTGAATTTTGAACCATTTCTTGTATTTGGAGCATAGGACATGGTATTTCAACTTCCTTATGGCAGATATCGCATTCTAAATGATGCCTATGGGTTTCTTTTTTAAGTTTATATGAAAATACTCCATCATTAAGAGTTATTTTTTCTATAATTTCTTTTTCCTCAAATAATTCTAATGTTCTATAAACAGTACTCAAATTAATATTTATGTTATTATTTCTATAAATCTGATATATTTTTTCAGCAGATAAACTATTTTCAGAATTTTTTAGTATATTTAAGATTTCAATTCTTCCCTGGGTAATTTTAATTCCATTCTTTTTTAGAATTTCTTTTGATTCCATTTTTATATCCCCTAACAACTAAACATTAAAGATATTATATCATATATAAATAAAACTATTCAAAAAATATGATATAAATTATAGATAAACAATGCAAAAATCAGACTTAATCATAATCAACCGAAATCAAATACATTTTGGTTCCTCAGGACTATGAAAATTTCGCTGAAAGCACTAAGAGAAAGGTATGCAACCACTTTAGCTTGCTCCAATTATTCAATTTGACAAGCAAAAGTGGAACAACCTCTCTCTAAGTGCTTTTAGCAGCAAAATTTTCAAATGCCTGCTTCACCAAAATGTATTTGATTTCTAGTGTAGATATGAACTTATTAGATAAGTATTTCGTTTATATGCCTAACTAAAAAAATATCATCTTAACTCCGAAAAATATAAGTACAACTCCAGCAAAGAAATTTGCATAGGTTGTTATAAATTTTATTCTTTTTATATATCTACAAATAAAGAATCCTAATGTACAAATGAATAAAGTTATTAAACCAATTAAAATTGAATTAACACAAAGTAATAAATTACTTGTAATTTCATGAAATATAGTAAAGCCAATGACCAAAGCATCTATGCTAACAGATATTCCAAGTATTATGCATGTACTATTTTTCATTAGCATATCATTTTCCTTTTCTTTAATACCATCTATAATCATAAGTATCCCTACAATACCCATTATTATCCCACCTGCAATGGAAGGGATAGTTGCAATATAAGTATCGAATAAATATCCTAAGCTTCCTCCAAGATATGTAAATAGAAATTGAAAAAATGCAAAAGATAATATAAATTTTACTTTATGCTTTCTATTAATTAGTGAATTTAATCCAATTCCTAGGGTTACTCCAAAAGCATCCATTGCAAGTGCAATTCCTATTATTATGACATCATACAAATTCATTTTCTCTTCCCCTTTAAATATTATACTATTCTATAATAATTAAGTTTTTTTTATTATATGCGCAAATTTAAAAAAAAAGTCTTTATTAAATGTAACTTTTATTGTATATTATTAAATAGTGTACTACTATAGCGAAATAGTATATCATATTTCAAACATTTGGTATAGCAAATAAGGAGGAACATTTATGTCAAATTGTATAATAGCCCAATCAGGAGGTCCAACAGCTGTAATTAATTCAAGTGTAGTAGGACTTTTACATGCCAATAAGGAACTAAAGGCTTTTGAAAAAGTATATGGTGGATTAAACGGCATTGAGGGGATATTAAGTAGAAACATAATTGATTTGTCATCAGCTTCTGATGAGGAAATAAGCCACTTTAGATTTACTCCATCTTCTGGACTTGGATCTTGCAGATATAAGTTAAAAGATTTAGAAACTCATAGTGAAGAGTATGAAAAATTGATAGAAATTCTTAAAGAATATAATATTACATCTTTTTTCTATGTTGGTGGAAATGATTCTATGGATACTATTGCCAAGCTATCAAAATATGCAGAGCAGAATAATATTGGTATAACATTCATAGGTATTCCTAAAACTATTGATAATGACTTAATGTTTACTGATCACACTCCAGGGTTTGGAAGTGCTGCAAAGTTTATTGGGACAACAGCAATTGAAACATATTTAGATGCATCAGTGTATATTAATAATGGAATATTTATTTTAGAAACAATGGGGAGAGATACTGGATGGCTTGCTGCTTCAACTTGTATGGCAAGACTTCACAATAAGCCGGTAGCAGATTTCATATATCTTCCAGAAGTAGCCTTTGATAAATATAAATTTTTAAAAGATGTTAGACAAAAATTTGAAGAACAGAATAAAGTTTATATAGTAGTATCAGAAGGAATAAAAGATAAAGATGGGAAGTTCATTTCAGAATTTGAGTGTACATCTCAAGATAACTTTGGACATACTCAACTTGGTGGAGTTTCAGAATATTTGAGAATGCAAATTCTTGAAGCAGGAATTACTACAAGAGTAAAAGCACTTCAACTTGGAATACTTCAACGTTGCGCAATGCATTGTGCATCAGATACTGATTTAACAGAAGCATATAATGCCGGTAAAATAGCATTAAAATATGCAGTTGAAGGTGAAAGTGGCAAAATGGTTAGTATTAATAGAAAAGGTAATGAATCTTACGAAGCTTATTATTCTTTAGTTGAAGCTGATAAAGTGGCAAACAATGTGAGATATTTTCCTACAGAATGGATCAATGAAGAAGGGAATTTTATAACTGAAGGTGCATACCCTTATTTTGAACCATTAATAAAGGATTCTCCTAAGTTGGCATTTGAGGGAAACCTTCCAAAGTATAGAGTATTTAATGAATAAACATTAATTTGAAATATAATTTGAAATTTTTTAATAAATAGAGGGATATAATAGTGGAAATAATTCCCCTATTACATCCCGTATAAAAAACTAATAATATTTTTAAAGTAAGGGCTAAATAAAACCTATTATATATTTCTCGTTTTAATATTAAAGTTAATAATTGAGAATAGATTATTTGATTTTTCCTAGGGAGATGTCTTCTAATACATTTAAAAATATATCAATTTCATTAATTGAATTATATAGTGCAAAGCTTACCCTTACCATTCCTAGCATTTGTTTTGCAGGATTTTCTAGGAATTCTTTAGCTTCATCTTCCCCAACATTCATAAGTCTTCTGCAGTAAGGATGAGCACAAAACCATCCATGCCTTACAGAAATCCCTTTCTTTTTAGCTAAAGTATTAGCTACATCATGATGATACATATTTTCAATGTTGAATGTTATAATTCCAAGTCTATCATATATATTTTTAATATCTCCATAGTTTATTATTTTAGGAATTTTTTTAATTCCTTCTATAGTGTGATCTAGAAGAAGTTTTTCGTGTTTTTCAATATAATCATATCCAATATTAGTTATAATTTTTAATGAATTAATTAAGCTCATAACTCCTAAAAAGTTTGGAGTTCCAGCTTCATTTTTATCTGGTGGAAGAAGATATTTAACATCATTGTCAAGGACTAATTCAACTGTACCGCCACCTAAATAATCAGGCTCTACATTTATAAAATCTTCTCGGAGTCCTATAATTACACCAACGCCGAAAGGAGAATAAATCTTGTGAGAAGAAAATACTAAAAAATCAATTTGTTCATCATCTGCATCTCCACAAATATCCACTTTTTTGTGAGGTACAAGTTGTGCACCATCCACAATTAATTTAGCGCCATATTTATGAACTACTTTGGCTATAAAGTGAATATCATTAATATAGCCGGTCACATTGGAAGCTCCAGTAAGAGATACATATTTTATTTTACCAGAATTTATCTTTAGCTTTTCTTCTAACTCTTCAATTTTAAGTCTACCGTTGTTGTCTACTTCAATATAATCTACTTTTCCTCTTTTTCTCCATGGTAGGTCATTTGAGTGGTGCTCCATTCGTGAGGTTAGGACTACATCATTTGGAGCTTTTATAAGGGTTTTTGCTAGCTTATTTACGCCTTCAGTTGTATTATTAACATAAATGACAACATATTTATCTCTGTCCTTTATATTGAAAAAATTCATTATAAAATTCTTAGATTCCTTATATAGATTAGTAGTTATTTCTGCTTTTTGACCTGTTCCTCTTCCTATAGAAGCATAATTATTACTTAATGCTTCTATATATTCAATACTTGACTTAAATGGTGGAGTTGTAGCTGCATTATCAAAGTTTATTCCATCTATGCAATCTCCATTTGAATCGCAAACTTTTTCATCTAATCCAACAAATAAGTCTCTGATGTTTTTCTTATCATCTATCTTCATATGCATCTCCTCCAATATATCTTATTCTAAGAATATATTTATTGTTCACGCAATAATGGAGTAAAATTCATATCTTTTATAATAAATTATGTACTATATATATTTATGATGCATATTATTTAAAAACAGGAAAAATTATAGTTTGCAGGGGAGTTAAGAGAGTTATAGAAAAACTCTTTTAGTTTTTACAATTATACTTCTTAATCAGTCCCTCATATCTATTACTTATTCATAAATTATTTATTTTTAGGAGGTAACATAAATGAATCCAGATAAGAAATATATGTCTCAAGCTAGTTTGGATGATAATGATATTAAATTTGTTCCACCAGCATTTATTTATAAAAGTCCACGTAGGGAATTTAGTTCCGATGAAGGCAATAGAAATTTAGATTTATTTCCGTCAAAGACAGGATTTCCGGAGTTATGTCATTATTCAGAGGAAAAAGATGATTCATTAAGTGGGGAGTTTGGTATAAATATAGCTGATAATTCAGTGCCTACTACCTTTGATGTATTAAGAAATCTTGATCTTGATTTAGATGAGAAAGAAGATCTAGAAAGGGCAAATTCTGATAATGATGTAAACAAAATATATTTAAAAATTGAACAAAAGCATCCGGGAATATTTGCTACACTTTATTCATATAGAATCCCACGTCCAATAGTAAGAGTAATAATAAAGAAATTAATAGGCTTAACATTACATTATTGTGACAAGAAATAATATTATGGAACATATAGATATACAATGCAGGAATTAGACTTATGCGTTAACTCACCGAAATTGAATACATATTTGTTCCATAGGACTGCGAAAATTTCGCTGGAAGTTTCTAAATGGGAGGTTGCACCCATTTCCGCATGCTCCTGAGGCAAACTCAGGACAAGCAAAAAATGGAACAACCTCCCATTAAGAAACTT
>JARLHR010000136.1 GCA_031292145.1 Clostridium sp.
AGCATAAGCTAGTAAGACCCCTTGAAGACTACAAGGTTGATAGGTCAGAGGTGTAAGTATGGCAACATATTTAGCTGACTGATACTAATAGGTCGAGGGCTTGACCAATATAATCAAGTTGTAAAATACATTAAAGAAACTGTGTGCAATTTTGAAAGAACAAAGTTTTTTCAAAGGAAACAGCGACTCACATGCGTTCGTCGTTGTACAGTTCATTTAGCTAAATCAAAGATTTAGAATAAACTAGCATCTCGTGATGATGGCATAGATGTAACACTCCTTCCCATTCCGAACAGGAAAGTTAAGGTCTATAGCGCCGATGGTACTGCATGGGAGACTGTGTGGCAGAGTAGGACATTGCGAGGTAATATGAAAAGATAGTTGTAATGACTATCTTTTTTATTTGTTTGATTCTTTGATATATCAATATGAAATTAGTATAAGTCAGTATAAATTTGTATTGATAAAGTAGTAATTTAGTAATAAATAAGTTAAGAAATATTTTAAATAAAAACGGTGTTAAGATAAAGGTACTTAACTTATAGCTCGCAAACTATTTTTTAGTTCTATAAATCAATATAGGGAAATTCAGTTGTTTGAATTTATACATAATAAAAATGTAATAAGGAGAAAATATACTTGTAGTTGGCGTTAAAAATTTTAATTGGAGATTTAAATCTAGCCTAGTCTAGTTTATGAAAAAAAGCTGTAGCGGTGTACTTAAAGCAATAGAATCTCATGCTGTAAATTAACTAAAAAACTAAAACAGACAACAAAGCAAGGAGGAGAAAAATGACAACAAGCGAAAAGTCAACAAAAAAATTAACATTAGTACCTTTGGCATTAATGATTTTTACTTCTGTTTATGGATTTAACAATATTCCAAGATCATTCTATAAAATGGGATATGCTGCTATTCCATGGTATATTTTTTCAGGAATAACTTTTTTCGTTCCGTTTGCATTGATGGTAGCAGAATTTGGTTCTGCCTTCAAAGAGGAGAAAGGAGGAATCTATTCATGGATGGAAAAATCCATTGGGCCAAGATTTGCGTTCATAGGAACATTTATGTGGTATTTTTCTTATATAACTTGGATGGTTAACGTTGCATCTGGTATGTGGGTTCCTGTATCAAATGCTATATTTGGAAAAGATACAACACAAAGCTGGACTTTATTTGGACTTCAAGGACCTCAGGTCTTGGGCATTTTAGGAATTATGTGGATATTAATAGTAACATATACTTCAACAAAAGGCATGGATAAGATAAAGAAAGTAACTTCCCTTGGCGGAACAGCAGTTTTATTATTGAATATATTCCTCTGGATTGGCGCTATAGCAGTATTTATAGGTAATGGAGGACAGTTAGCTGAACCAATTGTAGGTTTAAATTCATTTACACAAACACCAAATCCTAAATATGCTGGAGACATAATAGATTCCCTAGCATTTGTAGTATACGCTTTATTTGCTTATGGTGGAATAGAAGCAGTTGGTGGATTAGTTGATGAAACTGAAAGTCCAGAAAAAACGTTTCCTAAAGGAATTCTTATTTCTGCGGCTATAATATCAGTAGGATACTCATTAGGAATATTGTTTGTTGGAATATTTACTAACTGGTCAACTATAATGGGAATTAAAGAGGTTAATTTAGGAAATGCCAGTTATATAGTTATGTCTAACTTGGGATATTCACTTGGTACAGCGTTTGGAGCAAGCGAGGCTACAGCTACAGCTTTGGGGCATGGTGTTGCTAGATATGTTGGATTTTCAATGTTTCTGGCATTATCTGGTGCATTTTTTACACTGATGTATTCACCTCTAAAGCAGATGATTGAAGGCACACCAACTAAATTATGGCCAGGAAAGATTGGAGAAACTAAAAACGGATTACCTATCAATGCTATGTGGATTCAAGCTGCTATAGTTTGTGTGATGATAGCATTGGTAGCTTTCGGTGGAAGCTCAATGGCTACATTCTTCAATATACTTGTTTCTATGACTAACGTGGCTATGACACTACCATATATGTTTATAACACTAGCATTTCCGTATTTCAAGAAGAAAACAGAGATTAATAAACCATTCATAGTGTTCAAAAGTCAAGGAAGTGCAAATTTTTGGACTTGGATAGTTGTTTTAACAGTAGGGCTTGCTAATTTATTTTGTATAATACAGCCAGCCATTGAAGGAGATGTGCAAACAACAATTTGGAGTGTGGCTGGACCAATAATATTTTCAGTAGTTGCATGGTTAATGTATAGCAGATATGAAAAGAAAACTATAGGGGATACTTTGGAATAAGTCTATGTATTAAAATATCTGTTAGTATAAAAAGAAATAAGAGTGACAAATCTACTAGAGCTAATGGAATAAAGAAGGCTATATTTGGATTAATGTATAATACATTTTAACCAAATGATAAAGATAAGAATTATTGGACAACAGATAGTGAAAAGGCTATAAATGAAACTCAAAAAATATATACCGAAAAGCTCAATGAAATAGTTCAGAAGTTTAAAGTTTAATATATTTAATACTGTGCTTTGGTAAGAGCTAAGGTACATAAGAGAAAATAATAGACCCAATATGCAAACATACTGGTCTATTATTTTTTGATTGTGCCTTATGTAATGTAAGCTCTTATTTAATATAATTTATAGTTTACCGCGATAATCATATATATCAACACATTTATTTTTATCGGAATCAGAAGACTTTGCAAGTGTTGGTATTCCCCAAGTATCATTTGGGTTATTTTCATTTTTAGCACCTGCATCACTTGAATTATGAGTTGAGCTTGTGTGGGGGATATAGCTTTTAACTTCTCGTACTTTTTTAGAATCAAGAGAAGGATCCCATTCTGGCGAATGGATATCAATTATTTTTTCTGTATCATAAACTTTTGGAGCTGGACCATCGGGTGTTCTTTGCTTGCTCACAGTAATCACTCCTAACATAATAAATTTAAATTTGTATATTGCATCTAATATATCCAGTTAGAATATAACTAAATTAAAATAGATAAAATTTAATTACATCATTATTATTAAGAAAAACAGGTCAATTAATACGTGAAATATTTAGATTTCGGAGAAAAAAAGGTAAAATAAGAGCCAAAAAGATGTATAATAGGACTTGAAAATTACAATCTGAATGAAAGAAAGGAACAATAAATATGAGTTTATACAATAAGTACTTTAAAAAATATAAACTTCCGTTTTTAGCAGCTGTTTCTTGTGTTGCGTTTGAGGCAATTTGTGATTTGCTTGGCCCTACACTTATGTCAAACATAATTAATACAGGAATTGAGCAAGGATCACTTTCTAAGGTTTATTACTGGGGAATGCTTATGCTTGTAGTCACTGCTATTGGAGCATGTTTTGCTGTTACGCGAAATATTTTAGCAAGTAAAGTATCTCAGCGCATGGGAGCAGATTTACGATATGATTTATTTGAAAAAATAATATATTTTTCTGAAGTAAGTGCAGATAAAATTGAAAGTGGATCCCTTATTACACGTATGACGAATGACACATCACAAGTAACATTATTTGTAAATGGAATTATGAGAATTTTTTTGAAAGCACCAATTACATGCGTTGGAAGTATCGTACTTGCAACTATTCTTAATTTAAAACTGAGCATTATTATTTATAGTGTTGTTGCAGTAGTTGGAATTTTAATTGTAGTTAGTATGAGATTAAGCTATCCTCGTTTTTATGAATTACAAAAAGCTATGGATAAAGTAAATTCAGTTGTACAGGAGTATCTTATAGGAGTACGATTGGTTAAGGCGTTTGGAACATATGAAAAGGAAACTGATAAGTTTGAAAATGCAAATATAAATTTGATGGAAAAAGGTGTATCTTCTCAAATGGTTATTACTTTAGTAGCACCACTTATGACTCTTAGTGTTGGAATTGGTACAGTAATTGTAATTTTTATTGGAAGTAGGCTGTTTTCTCTGAATCTTGCAAACCCTGGAGATATTTCAGCATTTACAATTTACATGGCACAAATTCTTACATCTTTAATTATGATAACAAATATATTCAATACATTCGTGCGAACAAAGGCTTCTACTGCTCGTATTAAAGAAGTGTTTGATTGTAATGGAGATTTTACTCACAGTGGCGAAATAAAAGAATTAAATGGTGATATTGATTTCAAAAATGTCACATTTGCATATCCTAATGGCAGTGGCGTACCTGCTTTAAAAGATCTATCATTTTCTATTAAAAGCGGACAAAGCTTAGCCATAATTGGGCCAACAGGAAGTGGTAAATCTACAATTGCTTGGTTGCTTTTGCGATTTTATGATGTAAACAGCGGAAAAATTTTGGTTAACGGTTGTGATATTAAAGAACTAAATATTGATTCAGTGCGCAATAATATTGCTATTGTTCCACAAAAACCAATGCTTTTTTCAGGATCTGTAGCTGAAAACATTAGATGGGGAAACAATGAAGCTGATAATGAAACGCTTCACCAGGCGGCAGATAAGGCTCAAGCAGGCTTTATTGAAAATATGCAAGATGGATATGAAAGTCTTTTAGGAAGCGCTGGAGTTAATGTTTCAGGTGGGCAAAAGCAACGTATTTCAATAGCCCGTGGAATACTGAAAGATTCTTCTGTCCTAATATTGGATGATGCAACTAGTGCACTTGATGCAGTAACTGAAGCTAAAGTGAGAGAAAGCCTAAATTCTAAAATAAAAAATCAAACTATAATTACCATTACTCAACGCTGTGGAACAGCTATGTTTGCAGATAAAATTTTAGTTATGGACAATGGAGTTAAAGTTGGATATGGCAGCCATGATGAGCTTATGGAGAGTTGCGAAATATATCAGGATATTTATAAAACACAAATAGAAAGCAGCAAGGAGGCGTAGAATTTATGGCACAACAATTTTCTAAATCCGAAGCAAACATGCCAGCTATTGGTGGTAGACATGTGGGCGGTGGCAGGAACCGTTTCGCACCAACTGCAAAACCTAAGAATACAAAAGGTACACTAATGCGTATTATTAAAATATATATGCGTTTTGCCAAAACTATCTTTGCTGCTATGATACTAACAGTTTTTTCTTCAGTAATTTCAGTTTCAATTCCATACTTTGTAGGAAAAACTTTTAATACCTTTAGAATTGCAGCTAGAACAGTGGA
Organism: Clostridium sp.; assembly: GCA_031292145.1. GTDB lineage: Bacteria > Bacillota > Clostridia > Clostridiales > Clostridiaceae > Clostridium. The sequence goes on from JARLHR010000136.1 coordinate 5,172, forward strand.
TACAAAAATGCTTATGGGGCTTCTAATTATAATTGTAGCTTTATATGCAGTAAATTGGCTTATTTCTTGCCTTAATGGAGTTATTATGCTTAAGGTTTCGCAAAAGCTTGTACGTGTAATACGTACAGAATTTTTTGAAAAAATGCAAAAACTTCCACTAAAATTTTATGATACACGTTCTCATGGTGATACAATGAGCAGAATTACAAATGATGTGGATAATATTAGCTCTACTATTGCACAAACTACTACACAATTAATATCAAGTATTTTAACATTGGCAGGTTCTTTTATAGTTATGATAACCTTAAATGTACCTCTTACCCTTGTAGTTTTACTATGTATTCCTCTTGTGATGTTATTAACACGTGTAATTGCATCGCGAAGCCGTGTTTATTTTTCTGCTCAGCAGCGAAGTCTTGGCACACTTAATGGAGTAATTGAGGAAAATATACTGGGATTAAAAATGGTAAAAGCTTTTAGTAAGCAGCAAGATGTTCTAGAACAATTTAAAGAGATTAATGAAAAACTATATGAAAGCAGTAAGAAGGCGCAGGTATGGTCTGGATATATGATGCCACTTATGAATGTTATTAACAATTTAATTTTTGCAATTGTTGCAATTGTTGGTGGTATATTATCAGTAGGATATGGTCTTTCAGTTGGAACTGTGGTTAGTTTTATGAGTTATTCAAAGCAATTTGCACAGCCGCTTAACTCTGTTGCAGGTATGTTTAATACCATTCAATCGGCACTTGCTGGAGCTGAACGTGTTTTTGAAATTCTGGATAGTAAGGAGGAGCCTTCTGATGTAGAAAATGCCATTCATATGAAGCAGCCAAAGGGCGATGTTACATTTGAAAATGTATGTTTCTCATACAATAAATCCACTCCGATATTAAAGGATGTGAGTTTTAAGGTAAGTGCTGGAGAAACAGTTGCTTTAGTAGGTGAGACTGGTGCAGGGAAAACTACAATTGTGAATCTTCTAACTCGGTTTTATGATGCAGACAGTGGTGAAATTTTAATTGATAGCGAACTAATTACAAATTTAAAAAGAAGCAGCCTAAGAAAATGTTTTTCTGTAGTATTGCAAGATACATGCCTATTTTCTGGAACCATTATGGATAATATTCGTTATTCACAAAAGGATGCAACTGATGAACAGGTAATAAACGCTGCTAAAATAGCTCGTGCTCACGATTTTATTGATAAGTTGCCAAAGGGGTATCATACAATGGTATCTGGAGCTACAGATAATTTAAGTCAGGGGCAACGCCAGCTTATATCCATTGCTCGAGCAGTGCTATGCGACAGCCCTATTTTGATTCTAGATGAAGCAACCAGCAGTGTTGATACAAAAACTGAAAAAGATATTCAACATGCATTGGTAAGTTTAATGAATAATCGTACAAGTTTTTTGATTGCACATCGTTTATCTACTATTAGAGATGCAGATCACATTATGGTAATTGGTGATGGAAAAATATTAGAAAGTGGAAATCATAAGAGTCTTATGGATAAAAAAGGGCAATATTATAATATGGTTATTAGTCAAATGGGAAAATTACCTTAATTTTATTAAATCATAGTTGGATATATAAACAACCTGTGCTAAGTTGATCATGGTAATTTATAATATCATTTTCGTTAAGCTGCACAGGTTATTTATATATTTTGTAATTTACTTTAAATAATTTAGTCTAACATAGTTTTAGTTAAAAGTAATTAGTAGATTTTAGAAGTAGGTTTACTATGAGAAGAGGCTTTTGTGGCATCCATGCCCATGGGATTTTCAGTAATGGAATCTATAGCTTTATTTTGTTTAACGTTTTTAGTTTTCTTATTTCTATTCATTTTTTTATTCTCCTTATTCATAAAAATTATAGTAATTTAACAATTGTATTTTTAACGAATCTTATAAAAATATGTATAAATTTTTCAATGAATTAATTGTCCTTTATTTTTGTTTTAAAAATAATTGCATTAATGAGTAACATATTTAGTGTTACTTAGGAGAATTTTAATTTATAAAATATGCTATAATAAATATTGGTAAATATACATACAGTTAGAAATCCTTATTTTATCTGAGATGATGAGGAAAACATACCTAATTGGATATTGTTTAGTAGAATAGTTTAGTTGATTTTTATTAAAATTAAGCTATTAAGTTTAACTAGTTACTTAAATTTATAACAAAGGAGTGTTTTTATTGTATATAAGCGAAACAAAAATTATAGTAAGGTATGCAGAAACTGATCAAATGGGTATAGTCCATCATTCTAATTATTTAATTTGGTTTGAAGCAGGTAGAACAGACTTTATAAAAGGAAGTAAAATAAGTTATAGCGAAATGGAAAAAGAAGGTATATTAATACCTTTAGGAGAAAGCAATTGCAAATATATTATTGGAGCAAAATATGAAGATGAATTAATTATTAAAACTTGGATTAAAGAATTAACACCAGTTAAAGTGGAATTTAATTACTCTGTCATTAGGGAAGAGGATCAAAAAGAAATTGCTAAAGGAAGCACTTTACATGTTTTTGTTAGCAAAGAATTTAAGATAATTAACCTTAAAAAAAGTCACACTAAAGTATTTGAAAAATTACAATCCTTAGTATAGATAAAAATTAAGAAGGAAAGTTTCATGAAATATATACTTTGTTATGGTGATTCTAATACCCATGGATTTAATCCAGAAAATTATGAAAGATACGATTATACTGAACGTTAGCCGGGAAATTTACAAAATCTATTGTGATCAGAATATCTTGTTATTGAGAAGGTTTAATTCTATATGTATTTTGGTATAGGGGATGTATATTCACACTATATGTTTGATGTACAACTTTCATATCAATAATCATTAAGCATCAAAATAAATAAGTGAAACAGTAAATAAGGATTAATACGATAGAATATAGAAATTGTAATATAGCAGATAATAGCAAATATTGCAGTACAACTATTGCTAGCGTATCAATATAAATATAAACTTGAATAATGAAAAATTATTATGGAATGCGTGAATAATTAAAAAAAATGGTGGAAACATAAATACTGATAATAAGAGAATAATACATCGCAGGACAACGCGGATAAAAACTTAAATATAAAAATTATTTGTTGAAAGGACTTAAAAAGTTCTAATAAAAGTTGTTGACAATGTTAATTTGTGATGATAAGATTAAAGACGTCGCTGAAATACATAAAGTCAAATAACCAAAAACTGAAAACTTTTGTAAAAAAAGTTGATAAGTTTTTTTTGAAAAAGTTATTGACATTGATTAAATGCAGTGATATACTAAATGAGTTGTCAGAAACGACAGTAAGTAACAAAACATTACAACGAAAGTTGTAAGGAAGAAAATGGTCTTTGAAAATTGAACAGAATAAGATAAATACATTTAAGTAAACCAGCAATTTTTATTTGAGTAAGCTAAGATTAAACTTTTTATTGAGAGTTTGATCCTGGCTCAGGACGAACGCTGGCGGCGTGCTTA
>JARLHR010000137.1 GCA_031292145.1 Clostridium sp.
TAATTGAGCCAATGAACATTTATGATATCTCCTTGTTATGTTTTGTGTTGGAACCTAATTATAACAAATGATTTCATAAATGTTCTATTTTTTTATTGTTGGTAATTTATTGGATGTAAAAACGCTCGTTTATAGATTGAATTTTTCTATGTGAAATTGCTATAACAATTATAAAATAGTATAATTAGTAAAGAAAATTTCTTTCTTTCATGTGCCTTAGAAATTTTCAGTTAAACTACTGGAGGATAAATAATGATTGTTTTAAGTTGCAAAAATATATGCAAGAGTTATGGAATAAATACAATTTTAAAGAATGTAATATTTTCAATTAATGAAGGTGATAAAGTTGGTATAATAGGTTCTAATGGAGAAGGAAAAACCACTTTGTTTAAAATACTTTCAAAGGAACTTTCGCAAGATGATGGGGAAATTTTTATTGATAAAAATAAATCCTTAGGATATCTTGCTCAACATTTGGCATTGGACTCATGCAATACAATTTATGATGAAATGCTGCTTGTATTTGAAGATCTTACAAAATTAGAAAATAAGATTTTGGATTTAGAAGCAAAAATGAATGAGCCTTATGATGAAAAAAATGCTTCTTATCATGAAAAAATTATAAAGGATTATGGAATAGCCCAAGACTTGTATGAAAACAGAGGTGGATATACCTATAAAGGAGAAATATCTCGTGTAATTAAGGGACTTGGCTTTATAGAAGAGGATTTTAATAAATTGATTTCAACTTTAAGTGGTGGACAAAAAACTAGAGTAGCTCTTTGTAAACTGTTATTGTTAAATCCTGATATATTATTACTTGATGAGCCTACCAACCATTTAGATTTAGAGGCAATAGAATGGCTTGAAGAATATTTAAAAACGTATAAGGGAACTGTAATTGTGATCTCCCATGATAGATTTTTCTTGGATTCTGTAACAACATCTACATTTCAAGTAATAAATGGGCATGTAAATTGTTATCATGCGGCGTATACTAAAGCTTTAGAATTAATGAAAAAAGATCATGATGCTAAGTTAAAAGCCTATAATTTACAGCAGGCAGAAATCAAAAGGCAAGAAGCCATAATAGAAAAGTTCAGGTCATTTAACAGGGAAAAAAGCATAAAAGCAGCTGAAAGTAGGGAAAAAGCCCTTGATAAAATGGAACTTATTGATGCTCCAGACAAGGAAAAGTCAGCATCTAAAATTAAATTTGAAGCTTCGGTTAAGAGTGGATATGATGTATTACATATAGAAAAATTATCGAAAAGTTACCCGGGTAAAAAATTATTTTCTAATTTATCGTTTGATTTAAAAAGAGGAGAAAAAATTGCATTAATTGGCGAAAATGGACGTGGAAAAACTACTCTTTTCAATATAATAATGGATAAGATAAAAAGTGATTCTGGAGTTAAGGTATTGGGTGTAAATGTTAATGTTGGTTATTATGATCAAGAACAATCTAATCTTAATCTAGACAAAACGGTGTTAGATGAAGTGTGGGATGATTTCCCTGAATTGACTACAAGTGACCTCAGAGGATTTCTAGGTTCTTTCCTTTTCAAAGGTGATGATGTATTTAAGGAAATAAATAAGTTAAGTGGGGGAGAGAAGTGTAGAATAAACTTATTAAAATTGATGTTATCTAAATCAAACCTACTTCTCCTAGATGAACCTACAAATCATTTGGATATTCCTTCTAGAGAAGCGCTTGAGGAAGCTATTTTAAGTTATGATGGTACAATGATAGTAATTTCTCATGATAGATATTTTTTAAATAAAGTAATTCATAGAATATTAGAATTACAAGAAGATGGTGTAAATGAATATCTTGGAAACTATAGCTATTACACAGAAAAGAAAAAAAATCCTAAAAGATTTGAAGCTTATGAAGGATTAGCTGCAGGAAAGACTAAAACTCAAATAAATGAAGAAAAGAAAAAGAAAAAAGCTTTAGATAAAGAAGCCAAAGCTAAACAAAATGAGATTAAAGCTATAGAAAATAGCATTAGCACAAATGAAGAAGCTCTTGGAAAGTTGCATGAAGAACTTTGCAAAGAAGAAATTTACTCAAATCCTGCTGAAAGCGAAAGAGTAAATAAAGAAATCAAAGCTGTTGAAGAACTTATAGAAAAACTTTATGAACAATGGGAAGAGATTTCAGAGCAAGAATAAGTTGAAAATCTTTAAATGTATGTTTTTAGTTGAATTTGTGTATATTAAATATGCACATTAAATCAGAGGCTTACATGAAAGGATGATTTCACAGTGAAAATTATTTTACTTAAAAATGGTGTTTTATATGATTTAGAAAAAGATAAATATAATAAGAAAGATATAATTATAAAAAATGGCAAAATAATAGAGATAGCTGAGAATATAAAAAAACAGTATGAAGGTACGGAAATTATTGACTTAAATGAAAAACTTGTATTTCCAGGATTTATTGATTGTCATACACATCTTGGTATTATCGAAGAATGTACTGGGAAAATAGGCATTGATAATAATGAAATTTCAAATCCTGTTACGCCTCATCTGAATGGAATAGATGGAATCAATCCGTTTGACATAGCATTTGAAGATGCTGTAAGGTCAGGCATAACATGTGTTATGAGTGGTCCAGGAAGTAATAATGTAGTTGGAGGACGAAATGTTGCTATAAAAACTTGTGGAACAATTATTGATAAAATGGCAATTAAGAATCCAGCAGGATTTAAGGTGTCTCTTGGGGAAAATCCATTAAGCACCTATGGAATTAATGATAAGTGTCCAGTAACAAGGATGGGAGCAGCTGCTTTAATACGCGAGTTATTTATGAGAGCAGAAGATTACATAGTTCGTAAGGAAAATAGTAAACTTAAGGAAAGAGACATAAGATTAGAAGCAGTTATCCCAGTATTAAAAGGTAAGATTCCGTTGCGTGTACATGCTCATAGAGCAGATGATATAGTCACAGCCATAAGAATTGCTGAAGAATTTCATATTAGTAAAATGGTTATTGAACATGGTACTGAAGCACATTTAGTAAAATCTTATTTGAGAGAAAAAAATGTTCCTGTGGCTTACGGGCCACTTCTTACCCCGCGAATAAAAATGGAGTTAAAAGCTAGGAATTATAGTTCTATTGTGGAATTAGTGGAAGCTGGAGTTAAAACTGCATTGATTACAGATCATCCTTATAATTCAATAGATTGTTTAAGAACAGTTGCATCAATAACCGTAGCAAGAGGATTATCATTTAAAGATGCAATAAAAGCAATCACAATAAATGCTGCAGAGATATTAGACTGCGAAGATAGGATAGGAAAATTAGAAATTGGTTATGATGCAGATATTGTTGTATATGATGGAAATCCCCTTGATGTAAAATCAAAAGTTAAGCTTACCATAATAGATGGGGAGGTAGTATATAGTTCATAGAACACAAGTATTTATTAAATTCCATATGAATTAGCTCCAGTTTAAGAATTAGCAAATAAAGAAGTATACTAGATTATATTTTCACGTTGCGCATTAGAGGGAGATGAAAAACCCACCCTAATTAGGCATATTCAAAAAATAATGAGTCAGTATGCTAGTATCTATTTTGCGTGAGACTTGGTCAGCGGGTTCACCTAATAGCTATTAGCTATTAGTAAAATCTGCTTTTCTTACATAATTGAAAATGTATATATAGCATTGGTGACTTGTTATTTCCTCCCGTTTGCTCTAAAAAATAATTTCAATATGGTACTTTTTCTGATGTAAATTAATATTTATATTAGAGAAGTATTTTTTATTTTGGAGGAAATATGCAAGACAAGAATCCTAAAAGTCTTTTTGGAATAGACATAAATGAGTATAGTCAAAATGTTCAATTTAATGTATTAGCAACAACAATAGATTTTTTGTATTTAAGGGCGTCAGGATCGGCAACAGGTAATTTTAGAGCTGATAGAAGGTTTGTCGAATATGCAGAGGCCAGTAGAAGTCATGGAATACCAGTTGGAGCGTATCATTATGCGTTACCATCATATGATTTGACAGATTCAGATAGGCAATGTGATGGGTTTATAGACACCTTACAACAGGGGTTTGGCAATAAAGATTATGGAGATCTATTTCCAGTAATTGATGTTGAAGCACCTTTAGACAAATCAATATCTACAAAGACATTAATTAATTGGATTGATAGATTTAGAAAAAGATTCGAACAAAAAACTAGACGTAGGCTTATGATTTATACGGGAACAAATTTTATTGAACTTTATGATAATTTCTATATTCCTGGACGAGGATATCCTTTGAAAAATATGCCGCTATGGATTGCAATGTATACAGAAATACCTATTAATCCTAAATTTCCACCAAACGTAGGAGGTTGGACTAGATGGAGAATATGGCAGTATGCTGAAGATCAAGTAGTACCAGGTGTAGGAAACCCTCTTGATGCAAATTGGGGACCAGATAATATAGATTTATTAACTCAACCACGTGTGGTTACTGGATTGCAAGCAAGACTTGAAGGTGGGAACATAAAAGTTTCATGGAATGCAAATAGTGATATAGATCTATTAGGATATAATATATTTGTAAACGGGGAATGGGTTGGAACAGTGGACGAAAAAGCCACAAGTTATACGATACCTGCAAGCAAAATAAAAGTTGCTAAAAATACACCTATAGTAGTTTCTATTGAGGCTTTTGATTATGATGGGGAAACATCAAAAACACGTTCAAAAGTAACTCTATAAAATATAACTAGTATCATATTTTCAACTATTAGTGATAATATTGCTCTCATGTAATAGTTGGAATATGATATAATTATGACATTCGCAACAGATTAATATTAGTGTAAACTATAATTAATGTTTGAAACTTAATTCCGTGAAAGGAGAATAAAGAGTGGAAAAACGGACCAGAAAAAGGGCAAAATCTTCTAAAGAAAAGGTTAATAATCAAAGGAAGATAATGCTAGCAGTATCAGCTTTTGTAGTTGTAGGAGTTACTGCATTAGCTGCTTACACCCTATCTGTAAAGGACATAGTTAAGCAGTGGGATAATAAAATTTATCCAGGGGTAACAGTGCAAGGGATAAATATTGGGGGTATGACGAAAGAAGAGGCAAAGGAAAAACTTACTGAAACACTTGAAAAAAATATAGAAAATAAAAAATTAACTCTAGAAATAGGGGACAAGCAGTATGAACTTATTTATTCAGATATTATTCCTAAATATGATTTAGATGGAACTGTAGAGCAAGCCTATAAATTAGGAAAAGAAAATGGAATTTTAAAAAAATATATGACCATAAAACATGGAGAAAATGCTAAAAGTGAAATTTCATCAGGATTTTCATATGATGAAGAAAAATTAAAAGAGTATGAAAATAAGCTTCAAAGTGATGTTAATCAACAAGCTAAAGATGCTAGTATTATTATTGATAAAAAAAATATTGAAGTAAAACCAGAAACGGAAGGAAAAACATTAAATTTAGATACATTAGATCAAAAATTAAAAGAAAATATAAATGGAGATTTTAATTTAACAGATGTAGTTAAGATAGATATAGAAACAACAAAACCAAGAGTAATCAAAGAAGATTTATCTAAAATAAAGAATGTTATGGGAACTTTTTCAACAAGTTATAGTACATCTTCACCTGAGAGATGTAATAATATAGAAATAGCAACATCAGAGTTAAATGGAGCTGTGGTTATGCCAGGAGAAATATTTAGTTTTAATGATGTTGTAGGACCTAGAACAGTTGAAAGAGGGTATAAAGAAGCGGGAACATATGTGGGAAATAAAGTGGAACCAGGAATAGGTGGAGGTATATGTCAGGTTTCTACTACACTTTATAGAGCTGCAATGAAGGCTAATTTAAGATCCATTGAAAGAACGAATCACTCTATGGCAGTAGGTTATGCACAGCCTGGACTTGATGCAACAGTTTCTTATGGATATTTAGATTATAAATTTAAAAACACATATGATTTTCCAATATATATTCAAGGAATTACTTCGGGAAAAGTTGTTACTTATAATATTTATGGAGATTCTAGTGCATTAAATGGAAGAACATATGATATGACTAGCGAAATTATAGAAACAATACCGCCTGAAACAAAAATAGTTTCTGATAGCAGCTTACCGGAAGGAAAAGAAGTAAATGAAGGCGGTGGTATGACAGGATATAAAGCAAGATCTTATCAAATTACTTATGAAAATGGAGCAGAAGTAAATCGAGAAATTATAGGAATAGATACTTATGCAAGTGTTGATGTTGTAGTTAGAAAGGGAACTCAAGCAGCTACAAATACAACACCACCAGCTCCGCCGTCACCAGCAGCACAAACTGCGCAATAAGGCACATTAAAAAAATAGAATCATAATAAGTTTAAAGTATATTTTCTTTTGAAATTAGATTGATATATTAAAGAAAGTATGCTTTAAATAATTTTGACTTGCTTTAAACCATATAGTATAATTTTAAAATATGAAACAGAGTAATTTTTTTTTGTACAAAAATAGGAGAAGGTGAAATTTTGAATTTAAATATAGTATTATATGAGCCAGAAATACCTCAAAACACAGGGAATATTGCGAGAACTTGCGTTCTTACAAATAGTAAATTGCACTTAATAAAACCATTAGGATTTGAAATAAATGAAAAGCAAGTCCGAAGGGCGGGATTAGATTATTGGAAAGACTTAGATTTAGAGATACATGAAAGTTATGATGATTTCATGAAGAAGTATGGAGATAAAACAATTTATTTATCAACTACTCATACGGAAACTCATTTTGATGAAATTTCCTTTAAGGAAGGAGATTTTATAATGTTTGGAAGGGAATCTAGCGGGGTTCCTGAAAAAGTCCATAAAAGTAATATTGGATTTAGAGTTCCAATGATAAAATCAAGTACTAGAAGTTTAAATTTATCCAACACAGTGGCCATAGTTGCTTATGAAGCTTTAAGGCAGATAGGATTCCCTAATATGAAATAATTGAAGAGGAATGAAGAGATATGGAAAAAATAAAGATTATAACAGATAGTACGGCTGATTTATCAAAAGAAATATATGAAAAATATGATATAGAAGTTTTGCCACTATTAATAAACTTTGGTGAAGAGAGTTATCTCGATGGAGTTGAAATAAACCCTCATGCAGTATTTGAAAAAATAGAAGAATATAATGTACTTCCAACTACAGCTCAAGTCACACCAAATAGATTTGCTGAATCATATACGAAGTACTTGAATGAGGGATATAAAATTGTATCAATCCATATGTCTTCGGTGATGAGTGGAACATATCAATCAGCATGTATTGCAAGGGATACATTAGAAAGTGATGATATAGTTATTGTAGATTCTCAAAATGTTACGGCAGCACTCGGAATATTAGTATTGAAAGCAGCTAAGCTTAGAGAAAAGGGCTATAACATCATAGAAATGGGAAAAGAATTAAACAATGTCAAAGATAATGTTAAACTGTCAGTCTATTTTGATTCTTTGGAATATCTTGTAAGAGGTGGGAGGATCTCGAAAACTGCTGGTATAGTTGGTGGTGTGCTTGGAATAAAATTAATACTTGAAATTAAAGATGGTATTATGTCTGTAAAAGATAAGATTAGAGGAAATAAAAAAGCGATTAAAAAGATTATAAGTGATTTAGAAAATGCAGATTTGGATGATGAAGTACCTGTAATATTAATTGATGTAGATAATATTGAGGTTAAAGATTCTCTTGTTGAGCATTTGAAAAATAACAATGTGAATTTTATAGAATGCCCAGTTGGATCAACTGTAAGTACACATTCGGGACCAGGATGTTGTGGATTAGTACTACTAACTAAATAATTTATAATAAAATAAGAACGTGCTTTTAGTGTTTGTACTTGTATTAATATTAGTTTGAATTATTTAGGCTAATATTAGTATAAAACATAATACAAAGCATGTTTTTTATAAGCATTAAATAATAAAATATAACGATATAGAACTTAGTTTATGCTATAATAATATTATCAGTGAAAAGACATGGAAATATACTATGTTTAAAATGCTAATATATTATAATTAATAGTGAACATAAAATATAAGTACAGCTTGGATGAATACGTTTAATTAAAGGCGAGGTTGGGATTTATAAGAAGGAGGAAAAATATGAAGTTGGATTATGGCATGAAGATGAATCAAGAACAGAAAATGATATTAACTCAAAATATGCAACAATCTATAAAGCTTTTGCAAATGTCTCTTCATGATTTACGGGAATATATTGATAATGAGTATTCAGAAAATCCAGTTTTAGAAATAAATGAAGAAATAAATTCAGTTGATAATTCATTAGTCAATGGAGAAATGAATACGGGTGACACATATGATGCAAAAAAAATAGTTGAAGAATTGTATTCGGATAATTATAGAGATAAATCAGAAATAAATTATTCCAATGAAGATGTTTCACCTCTAAATTTTATTGAAAAAAAGGTATCATTAAAAGAATATTTACAAGAGCAATTAGTCGAAATAAATATAGATCAATATACATTAAATATATGTAGATACATTATTGAATCATTGGATTATAGAGGCTATTTAGAAATACCAGTAGAAGAAATTGCAAAGGAATTAAGCATATCTGATGAAATGGTTGAAAAAGCTTTAAAAGTAGTGCAAACTTTGGAGCCATATGGAATAGGAGCTAGAAATATAAAAGAATGCCTTCTTATTCAAAGTATAAAATTAAATATTTTAGATAATATAATAGAGGAAATGATTTTTAATCATTTAGAAAATATTGCAGAGAATAAATATGAAGTAGTAGGAAAGGCGCTTAATATATCTCCAAGAGAAGCTCAAAGATATGGAGATTTGATTAAAAAATTGGAACCTAAGCCTTCAAGAGGATTCTACACAGGAGAAGAAGTTAATTATATAATTCCAGATGCAGAAATAAAAAATGTTGATGGTGAATTTTTTATATTAATGAATGAAAATGTTCTGCCAAGGCTTATGGTAAATAAGACATATAGAGATGTATTACAAAATAATAAGGATGTAGAAACAAATTCTTATGTTAAAGAAAAAATTAATCAAGCGTTATTTTTAATTAAATCAATAGAACAAAGAAAAAATACTTTATATAAGGTCTTAGAATGTGTGGTTAAGAAACAAGAAGAGTTCTTTAAGTATGGTAAGCAACATATTAAGCCATTAACGTTGAAGGAAATTGCAGAAATAATTAATCTTCATGAATCTACAGTAAGTAGGGCAATTAAGGATAAGTATGTACTAACAAGTTATGGAACAGTGAAAATAAAAGATTTGTTTCCAAGTGGTCTAGCTTCGAAGAATGATGATGATATGGCTGCCATAAAGATAAAGAATGAAATAAAGAGCATAATTAATGAAGAAAATAAAAGCAAGCCACTTTCAGATCAAGTAATAAGTTCTATATTAGCAGATAAGAATATGAATATTTCACGAAGAACAGTTGCAAAATATAGAGAGGAATTAGGAATTAAGTCTTCCTCTATGAGAAAAAGGTTATAGTAAGGGAGTTGAAAGAAAATAACAAGTCAAAGATTCTGAGGATATTTTGCGCTAGGCGAAGAACCATAACCCGCGCATAGTGAACTATGTAAGGATTATGGTAATGAAGCATAGCACAAAATAGACCACAAGCTGACTGGTTATTTTTTTGAAACTCCCTAAGGCGGACTAATAGAAAATTCAATCATAATAGTTAAATTATAATTATTATGATTGGAGTAATTAGTGAGTATAAATATTCACTACATATAACTTGAATGGAGTTAGGCACATTCAAAAAAAATAATAGACCAGTATGTTCGTCTATTTCGCATCATACTGCGTCAGCAAATTGAGCTAATAGGCTCGCTATGAGCGCAATTTACTTCCTTGCCTGACACGAAATATACGTCACATCTTTGGTCTATTATTTTCTTTCATGTGCCTTAATTGTTGCAATTCGTAAATAGTGTTATATTAATTTAGGATAATAATGTTATTTGAAAACTATCAGTATCTCATATGATATAAGTTTAATTATGAAATAGTGTATAAATTTTCAAAAAAGTTTGTTAAAAATTAATTTTGTTAGACTTTTTTTGTTTTTTTTGAAATATTATAAAAAAATTTTCCCTAAACACTTTAAAATTTTAAAAAGGTGTTTTATAATAATAGATGTGGGACATAATGAAATAACATGGGACACGTAGTGACCAAGGGAGTGTTTGAGTTGCAGGAAATATTAGAATTACAAAAAAAGATAGTTCCTGAGCTTGTAAATACATTAGAGAAAAGGTATAACGTACTCAGAACAATCTGTCATAATCAACCTATAGGAAGAAGAGTTCTTGCTGATATGTTGAATGTTGGAGAAAGAATAGTAAGAACAGAAATAGGTTTTTTAAAAGAACAAGGATTAATTGAGATAAATACTTCTGGAATGACAGTTACAAGTGAAGGCGTAGATATTATATACAAATTAAATGATTTTATTCATGAAATAAAAGGACTTTCAGAAGTTGAAAAGAAAATAGAAACTTTTCTTAAGATAAAAAAAGTAATCATAGTCCCAGGAAATGTAGACGAAAATCCTTTGGTATTAAAGGATTTGGGAAAAGCTTGTGCTAATTATGTAAAAGATGTACTGGAGGATAATTCCATTATAGCTTTAACAGGAGGAAGTACATTAAAAGAAGTTGTAGAAGCATTTCCGAAAATAACAAATTTATCAAAAATTCAAGTTGTACCTGCAAGAGGTGGCATGGGTAAAAAAGTTGAAACCCAAGCAAATACTTTGGCTGCTACTCTAGCAAAAAAATTAAATGGTACTTATAAAATGCTTCATATCTCAGAAAATTTAAGCTTAGATATAATAGATACTTTGCTTAAAGAAGAAGCCGTTAAAGTTGTCATAGATACTATACACAAAGCAGATGTATTGATTTATGGGATAGGTAATGCCGTACAAATGGCTAGGAAAAGAGGAGTTCCGCAGCAGGAAATTGATAATCTAATAAATAATGGTGCTGTTGGAGAAGCATTTGGATGTTATTTTAATAAAGACTCTGAAATAATATCAGAAACTACCGCAATTGGAATAAAAATTAATGAAGCAAGAAAAATTAAAACACATATTGCAGTGGCAGGTGGGAAAGATAAAGTTGAGTCAATTATGGCAACTGAATATAACGATGTTAATGGTGTATTAGTCACAGATGAAGCGGCAGCAAAGGGAATAATTAATATACTAGAAGGTTAAATTCAGTTATTAAATTAGTTTGTAAAATTTATTTTTATAAAAAAAGAAAAGCATTATTAGGAGGTAATTGTAATGGTAAACGTAGCAATTAATGGTTTTGGAAGAATAGGAAGATTAGCATTAAGATTAATGATTAACAACCCTGAATTTAATGTGGTTGCAATCAACGACTTAACAGATGCTAAAATGTTAGCTCACTTATTCAAATATGATTCAGCTCAAGGAAGATTCGATGGAGAAATCGAAGTTAAAGAAGGAGCTTTCGTAGTTAACGGAAAGGAAATCAAAGTTACTGCAGATTCTAACCCAGCAAACCTACCATGGGGAGCATTAAACGTAGATATCGTTTTAGAATGTACAGGATTCTTTGCAACAAAAGCAAAAGCATCAGCTCATATTGAAGCAGGCGCTAAGAAAGTTGTTATTTCAGCTCCAGCTGGAAATGATCTACCAACAGTAGTTTACAACGTAAACCACGATATATTAAAAGCAGAAGATACAGTTATTTCAGGTGCTTCATGTACTACTAACTGTTTAGCTCCATTTGCTAAAGTATTAAGCGATAAATTTGGATTAACAAAAGGTTTCATGACTACAATCCACTCTTACACTAACGATCAAAATACTTTAGATGCTCCACACAGAAATGGTGACTTAAGAAGAGCTAGAGCTGCTGCAGCTTCAATCATCCCTAACTCAACTGGTGCTGCTAAAGCTATCGGTTTAGTTATTCCAGAATTAGCTGGAAAATTAGATGGAGGAGCTCAAAGAGTTCCAACAATCACTGGTTCATTAACTGAATTAGTTTGTACTTTAGATAAGAAAGTAACTGCAGAAGATATTAATGCTGCTATGAAAGCTGCTGCAACTGAATCTTTCGGATATACTGAAGATCCAATAGTTTCTTGTGATATTATAGGAAGCAGCTTCGGATCATTATTCGATGCTACACAAACTAAGGTTATGGAAGTTAATGGAGAACAATTAGTTAAAGTTGCTTCTTGGTATGATAACGAAATGTCATACACTAACCAATTAATCAGAACTTTAGGATACTTCGCTAACTTAAAGTAATTTGAACAATATTTAAACATAAACGCGCAAATTTATGTTATAAAGTAAGGCATATGAAGAAAATAACGAGTCAAAGATGTTATGGATATTTTGCATCAGACAAGGAAGCATATTTGGCTCATAGCAGGCTATTAGCCAAATATACTGACGAAGTATGATACAAAATATACTAGCATACTGACTTGTTATTTTTTGAATATGCCGGAATAAGTCTGGTTTTGTAGTATAAGGCTATAAAGCCAGACTATTTTAAAATACTCATAAAATATTTTTTAGAGGTGAAAGCAATGAATTTTAATAAGAAGACAATTGAAGATATCGAAGTAAGCGGAAAAAAAGTATTAGTAAGATGTGACTTCAACGTACCATTAAAAGATGGTGTTATAACAGATGAAAACAGATTAGTAGGAGCTCTTCCAACTATAAAGTATTTAGTTGAAAAAGGTGCAAAAGTTATTCTTTGCTCACATTTAGGAAAAGATGCTTCAAAATCATTAGCACCAGTTGCTGCAAGATTAACTGAAATGCTTGGAAAAGAAGTTGTTTTCGCTAGAGATGAAGAAGTTGTTGGTGAAAATGCTAAAAAAGCTGTTGCTGATATGAAAGATGGAGATGTTGTATTATTAGAAAATACAAGATGTAGAAAAGAAGAATCTAAGAATATTCCAGAATTCTCTAAAGAATTAGCTTCATTAGCAGACGTATTTGTTAACGATGCATTTGGAACAGCTCATAGAGCTCACTGTTCAACAGTTGGTGTAACTGATTACCTTGATACTGCTGTATGTGGATATTTAATTCAAAAAGAATTAAAATTCTTAGGAAATGCAGTTGAAAACCCAGTAAGACCATTTGTTGCTATCTTAGGTGGAGCAAAGGTTTCAGATAAAATCGCTGTTATTAACAACCTTTTAGATAAAGTTAACACTATCATAATTGGTGGTGGAATGGCTTATACATTCTTAAAAGCTCAAGGATATGAAATCGGAACTTCTTTAGTTGAAGAAGATAGACTTGATTATGCTAAAGAAATGATAGCTAAAGCTGAAGAAAAAGGCGTTAAATTCTTATTACCAGTAGACCACAGAGTTGCTGCAGAATTCAAAGACGTTGAAGCTACAGTTACAGGAGATCAAAATATTCCAGCTGGAAACATGGGATTAGATATCGGACCAAAGACAGAAATTTTATATGCTGATGCTATTAAAGATGCTAAGACTGTAATTTGGAATGGACCAATGGGAGTATTCGAATTCGAAAACTACAATAAAGGAACAATTGCAGTAGCTAAGGCTATGGCAGATGCAGATGCTACTACTATAATTGGTGGTGGAGATTCAGCAGCAGCTGTTAACATTTTAGGTTTTGGAGATAAGATGACTCACATCTCAACTGGTGGTGGAGCATCATTAGAATTCTTAGAAGGTAAAGTATTACCAGGAATAGCTGCATTAAATGACTAATTTTAAGTTAATAAAAAATTAAATTTTAAGTAATTTAAAAGATATAAGCTGAAATATTCTTAAATAAAAATTTTAAAATAGTAATTACTAAAAACATAATTTAAAGAACTATGGATCAGTGATTTGAAAATAAATTCGACGGGATTTATACGAAACTTCGGCCAAAGCTTCATTTTAGATTAAAAATCTATAGTTTGGTTAAGTGTGTAAAATAGAATTAAATGTAAACTTAAGGAAAGCTGATCACTTTCCTTAAGTTTATGCCAATTAATGATGAAATACTTTCAGGAATTTTCTGAATTTAGTTATTAACAATGTAGAATTTACATTGTAAGATATATATAATTTTATAAATATCTTAAACTTAGTATCGAATTAAAGAAAAAAATTAAATTATGAGGTGAATATAATGAGAAAAGCAATTATAGCAGGTAACTGGAAAATGAATAAAACGCCTGAAGAAGCAGTAAAAATGGTAGAAGAATTAAAGCCATTAGTTAAAGATGCTACATGTGATGTAGTTGTATGTCCAACATTTGTATGCTTAGATGCAGTTAAAAAAGCTGTAGCTGGATCAAACATAAAGGTTGCTGCACAAAACATGCACTTTGAAGAAAGTGGAGCTTTCACAGGGGAAGTTGCTCCAGGAATGCTTGAAGCTATGGGAATAGATTATGTTGTTTTAGGTCACAGTGAAAGAAGAGAATACTTCAATGAAACTGATGAAGCATTAAATAAAAAAGTTAAAAAAGCTTTCGAACACAATATAACTCCAATTCTTTGTTGTGGAGAATCTTTAGAACAAAGAGAAAACGGAACTACTAATACTGTTATTGAAGCTCAAATTAAAGCTGATATAGCTGGACTAACTAATGAACAAGTAGAAAAACTTGTTATTGCTTACGAACCAATTTGGGCAATTGGAACTGGTAAAACTGCTACTGATGAACAAGCAAATGAAACAATCAAAGCAATAAGAGCTATGGTTGCTGAAATATATGGTTCAGAATCAGCTGACAAAACAAGAATTCAATACGGTGGATCAGTTAAGCCAAATACAATTAAAGCTCAAATGGAAATGTCTGATATAGATGGAGCATTAGTTGGTGGAGCTAGCTTAGTTGCTGCTGATTTTGCTGCAATTGTTAATTATTAATATAATAGTAGGACTATGAGCATTATTATGTTCATAGTCTTTTTTTAATGCTTAGGGAGTTGAAAGAAAATAACAAGTCAAAGATTCTGAGGATATTTTGCGCTAAGCGAAGAACCATAACCCGCGCATAGTGAACTATGTAAGGATTATGGTGATGAAGCATAGCACAAAATAGACCAGAAGCTGACTTGTTATTTTTTTGAAACTCCCTTAGGAAATAAAGAATTATATTTCTGGTAATATTGATTTAAACGTTGTAATAAGTTGCAATAAATATAAAAAAATAATATAATTTAAGAGATTAATAGTATAAGAAATATAGTAAATAATAATTTTTAGTATATATGAGCTCTAATAAAATGTATCTATACATTTATCTGCAGATTTAGTTGTAGATATAGAGCAATTATTAATACATGTACATTATGATTTTTAACAAAAGTATTTGGAGGGATAGGAAGATGTCAAAAAAACCAGTTATGTTAATGATATTAGATGGCTATGGAATCGCACCAAAATCAGAAGGAAATGCTGTTAGTTTAGCAAAAAAACCAAATTTAGATAAATTATTTGAAAAATATCCTAATTCAGAATTACAAGCAAGTGGATTAGCAGTCGGATTACCAGAAGGACAAATGGGAAATTCAGAAGTTGGACACTTAAATATTGGTTCAGGGAGAATAGTATATCAAGAATTAACTAGAATTACAAAAGCGATTTTAGATGGAGACTTTTTTGAAAATGATGCCCTTAAATTAGCAATGGATAATGCTAAGAAGAGTGGTTCAGCTCTTCATTTAATGGGACTTTTATCAGATGGTGGAGTTCACTCTCATATAGAACATTTACGAGGACTTTTAGAATTTGCTAAAAAAGAAGGAGTTCAAAATGTTTATATTCATGCATTTATGGATGGAAGAGATGTACCACCTTCATCAGGAAAAGAATTTATAGAAAAAACTGAAAAAATGCTATCAGAAGTAGGGGTAGGTAAAATTGCAACTGTAAGTGGTAGATATTATGCAATGGATAGAGATAATAGATGGGAAAGAGTTGAACTTGCATATAATGCATTAGTTTTAGGTAAGGGTGAAACTGCAAATAGTGCAGTAGAAGCAATAGATAGATCATACCATGATAATAAAACTGATGAATTTGTATTGCCAACAGTAATAACTGAAGGTGGAAACCCAGTTGCAAAAATTAAAAATGGGGATTCGGTTGTATTTTTTAACTTTAGACCAGATAGAGCAAGAGAAATTACTAGAGCCATCAATGATAAAGAGTTTGCAGGATTTAATAGAGAAACTTTAAATCTTACTTTTGTAACAATGACTCAATATGATAAAACATTAGAAGGAGTTAATGTTGCATATAGTCCTCAAACATTAACTAATACTCTTGGAGAATATGTAAGCAGCAAGGGATTAAATCAATTAAGAATTGCTGAAACAGAAAAGTATGCCCACGTTACATTCTTCTTTAATGGTGGTGTTGAAAAAGAAAATCCAGGGGAAGATAGAAAAGTAATTCCTTCACCAAAAGTTGCAACTTATGATTTAAAGCCAGAAATGAGCGCGTATGAAGTGACAGAAGAGTTATTAAGCAGATTAGATAGCGATAAATATGATATGATAATCTTAAATTTTGCTAATCCAGATATGGTTGGGCATACAGGAGTTGTTGAAGCTGCTGTTAAAGCCATTGAAGCAGTGGATGAGTGTGTTGGAAATGTTGTAAATAAAGTTTTGGAAAAGGATGGATGTGTATTTATTACTGCAGACCATGGTAATGCTGAAACTATGATAGATTTCTCAACAGGAACTCCATACACAGCTCACACTACTCATGTAGTTCCATTAGTTTGGGTATCAAACCATGCAGAAGGTAAGAAACTAAACGATGGTAAACTTGCTGATTTAGCACCAACTATGTTAACTCAATTAGGACTTGAAGTTCCGAAAGAAATGACTGGAGACAATTTAATAGTAACTAAATAAGGCACAATCAAATAAATAACAAGTCCATTTGCCAGCATATTTCCCATCAGGCTGTGTCGGCAAATTGCCCTAATAGGCCCACTATGAGGGCAATTTGTCTCCTTGCCTGATGAAAAATATTCACACATTAGAACAGAGCAGCTATGCTGCATGTCGGAACTTATATTAGCAACTTTGGACTTGTTATTTATTTTCATGTGCCTAATTTTAAATGCTACCGTAAAACAATAAAAATATGTTTTGCGGTAGTTTTTCTTTCATGTGCCTAATTACATAATAAACTCAAAAGTATACAGATTTTGATTAATTTTAACAAATAAGGCACACGAAAATAAATAACAAGTCCAATTTGCTGTGGATATTTTTCATCAGGCAAGAAGGTGAATTGGCCTCATAGTTGGGCCTATTAGGTCAATTTGCCGACGCAGCATGATGGAAAATAGGCCGGCAAATGGACTTGTTATTTTTTGAGTGTGCCTAAGTTTGTAAAACACTTTTAAAGAATCACATTTACGTTTTTTTGAGAAGGATTTAAGTAAAATTGCATAAACTAGACCTTAAATTAATATATTTATAAAAAAGATTTAGGGTTGATAATATGAAGAAAAGTTTTGCATATTCTGCTGATTTTGATGAAGCTACCGAAAAGTTGTTTAGAGAAGCTAATTATTTAGGCGAAGGAAATAATGGAGTAGTTTATGAACTACCAAATAAAAAGGTTATCAAAATATTTTTGAAAAAAAAGGTATGTAATGATGAAGGCAGCATTCTTTCTAAAACAAATGGATCGAGATATTTCCCGTATATATATAAGAGAGGAAAATTTTATGTAATCAGAGATTTTGTGGAGGGCAAAAGATTAGATAAGTATATAAGACAAAATGGATTAAGTGATAGACTAATTAAGAATATATATGAATTACTGCTGGAATTCAAAAGATTAAAATTCAAAAAATTAGATATTAGATGCAAAGATGTCTATGTTTCGGATGATGAAAAGCTAATGATAATAGACCCTAAAAAAGCGTATACTAGAAAAATAGATTATCCAAGGCACTTAATGAAAGGGTTAAATAGAATTGGAGTGTTAGAAGAATTTTTTGGAGGAATAAAGAAAATAGATTCTAAAAAAGCAATTTCATGGGAGCTAAAATTCAAAAGATATTGGGAGGGCGTAAATTTATCAACATTGGAATAAATATCTATACCGCCTTATGATTCGAAAATTAACCATGAGGTGGCAGAAATATTTTTAATTTATAGTTAAATTATTGTACAAGAATAAACTATAAATTAAAAATATTAATAAAGCTGTTATTAAGGCAATGAGGAGAAGCATGGAAATTTTATTGCCAATATGTAAGAAATTTATTTTGTTAACATAGTGTATTGATACCTTGGGTATGAAAAAAATACCGTTTTTTTATTTAACCCCTTAGAAAACCTATCTTTTATTAACTTGCTGACGTTACCTACAACATAATTACCATCAACTTCATTTATGAAATACACGGATATAATAAAGATTAGAAAGAAAAAGAAATTTTAAAAGCATATATGATGAATATTCAGAAAATAATTTACTAATAATATTATGGTAAGTTGAAAAAAACTTTTAAATTAGAGATTTACGTATTTGGATTTGTTGATGATGATTATCAATTAAGTTTGCAAAATTAGGAGGTAATTTTAAATGAAAGATTATTTAGAAATAGTAGATGTGGTTGGAAGACAAATTTTAGATTCAAGATGTTTCCCGACAGTAGAAGTGGAAGTATATTTAGAAGATGGAACTATAGGAAGAGCAGCGGTGCCATCTGGTGCATCCACAGGAATGTATGAAGCTGTAGAGTTAAGAGATGGCGATAAAGACAAGTATTTAGGAAAAAGTGTTTTAAATGCAGTAAAAAACGTTAATGATACTATTGCAGAAGAATTAATAGGAACTAATGTTTTTGAGCAGGCTTATATTGATAAAACACTTATTGAATTAGATGGAACTAAAAATAAAGAAAAGTTAGGTGCTAATGCCATATTAGGTGTATCTTTGGCAGTTGCGGCAGCAGCAGCAAATGCATTGGAAATACCTTTGTATAGATATATAGGAGGGGTAAATGCTAAAGTTTTACCAGTTCCTATGATGAATATTATAAATGGAGGTTCACATGCTGATAATTCTGTAGACTTACAGGAATTTATGATTATGCCAGCTGGAGCATCAACTTTTAGCGAAGCCTTAAGAATGTGTGCAGAAGTTTATCATACATTAAAGAAAATTTTAAATGATAAGGGATATTCAACTGGTATTGGTGATGAAGGTGGATTTGCACCTAATTTAAAATCAAATGCAGAAGCATTAGATGTTATAATCGAAGCAATACAAAAAGCTGGATATAAGCCAGGAGAAGAAATATTTATTGCAATTGATGCAGCTTCATCAGAATATTATAAAGATGGAAAGTATGTCCTAGAACATGAAGGAAGAACCTTAACATCAGCAGAAATGGTAGATTTTTTTGAAGATTGGGTTAATAAATATCCTATTATATCAATTGAAGATGGAATGGCAGAAGAAGATTGGGATGGTTGGAAATTAATAACTGAAAGGTTAGGAAAGAAAGTTCAATTAGTTGGTGATGATTTATTTGTTACAAATACCGAAAGACTTGAAAAAGGTATTGAGCTTGGAGTTGCTAATTCAATATTAATTAAATTAAATCAAATTGGTACATTAACAGAAACATTAAATTCTATTGAAATGGCTAATAGAGCAGGCTATACAGCTGTAGTCTCACATAGATCTGGAGAAACAGAAGATACAACTATAGCCGACTTGGTTGTAGCCGTAAATGCAGGTCAAATAAAGACAGGAGCTCCAGCAAGATCTGAAAGAGTTGCAAAATATAATCAATTAATAAGAATAGAGGAAGAATTAGAGGATGTAGCTGAATACAGAGGCAAAAAGGCTTTCTTTAACATAAAATAATTATGAAGTAGGTAAAATTAAAAAGTTAGGTACATGAAAGAAAATAACAAGTCCCAAATATGCTAGCAGATGGACTTGTTATTTTTTTGATTGCGCATTAATCAATAGCGTAAGATAAAACTTATGTTATTGATTATTTTTTATTTGAATTACAAAAAGAAAATTTGGGAAAAATATTTAGGCATATGAAATAAAATAGACTATCGTCTTGACTTGTCATTTTTTGAATATGCCTTAAATGGGAAAGTAAGGAGGAGGAATATATGGAGGAAAATATAAGAGATTGTCCAAGTTGCAAAAAGAAAGTCGAGAACAATTCAAGGTTTTGCAGTTCCTGTGGTTTTAAAATTCCTGATAATCAAACTTGTTCTAGTAATAGTGAACAGGGGGAAAATACATCTGAAAGCTTTGTAGATAATCCAAAGACAATTACTCCAAGAGGTGTTGCAATTAAATTAAAATTAACAGATTTAATAGTTAATGTTTTTAAGAAACACACTTTAGAAGAGAGAGAAAATACTTTTATTTGCGGAACAGCTTTAACATCGCCTAAAGAGGATGAGATTTGCTCTAAGTGGCCTAAGCCTTGGTTGTATTCAAGGGTATTTATTTTGTTTTCTATAACATTTATGGGCCTTGTAGCTTTATTAAGAATTTTTCAAAATGTATTGGCATATCCAGGGGTTGTATTTATAGGAGCATTAATTATACCATTTTCATTGCTTGTATTTTTTTGGGAAGTAAATGCACCAAGAAATATTAATATTTTTGATGTAGTTAAGATATTTTTTCTTGGAGGAATATCTTCTTTACTTATAACAATGATATTAAATCGTGCAATAACTGTAAGTGAAGTTGACTTTTTTGGTGCAATTATTATAGGGATAATTGAAGAAGTAGGAAAATTAATTGTAGTGGCATATTTTTCAAGAGGAAGTAAACGAAAATATATATTAAATGGGCTGTTACTTGGCGCAGCAGTTGGGGCAGGATTTGCAGTATTTGAAACAGCAGGTTATGTATTTGCCTATGGATTTGAGATTCATACAATGATGAGGGTAATATACACAAGAGGTGTTTTAGCCTTTGGAGGTCATATTGTCTGGGCAGCTATATCTGGAGCAGCTTTAGTAATGGTAAAAGAAGATAACAGATTAAGAATTAGACATCTTTTAAATATTAAATTTCTCAAATATTTTATTACAGTAATCGCATTACATGCAATTTGGGATATGCCTATATATATTGGAAATGATAGCAATATACCTTATGTTCAAGCAATACTCACTATTTTAGCATGGGTTATAATATTAATGTTAATTGGTACTGGATTAAAACAAATTTCTGGATTAACCTTTTCGGGAAAAGAAAAAAAAGGATGCAATTGTTAATGGATAAAGGTATTTATTCGACGTAAAGTTGTAATAAAGTAATAAGTATGATATTATAAAATGTAGAATTTATCATCGATAATTAGTGGAGGTGTTACCTATGCAAAATATATTTATGGTTATTGAAGTGTTATTAGGAATTGCTATTATTGTAACAATTTTTATGCAACCTAGTAAAGCAGATGCCTTAAGTGGTTTAATACAAGGAAGTACAAAAGATACATTCTTTGCAAAAAATAAATCAAGAACTAAGGAAGCAATTCTTATAAGATTGACAGTTATATTTTCAGCATTATTTGCAGTAAATACAATTGTACTAAATTTAGTAAAATAATAAACTTAAGCTACTTCGTTTTGAGTAGCTTTTTTTGCGTATTTTTTTAGAATATATATAAAATAACATTAAGGTCAGAAAATAAAGATACTAACGTCAATATAGTATAATAAGAAAATCAACATATTAAAAATAGAAAATATGATTTTATTAGGTATACAATAAATAAGCTTAGGGGGACATATGAGCGAAGAGGAATTAGTAAAAGGGCTAATAGCTAAAGATGTAGATATTTTTAATGAATTTATTAATATGTATTCATTAGATATTTTAAAAGGAATAGCATATGTTTTAAGGGAACCTCAGGATAAGGATTGTATTGAAGAGTGCTTTGATGATGTAGTGATGCAGGTTTTAGAAAAAAGCAATACATTTAAGTTTGAATGTCCTTTTAGAGGGTGGGTTATGTGTATAGCAAAGAATAAAGCGTTGGATTACAAACGAAAAATAAAAAAATATTATAAGGAAATTGAACTTGATGATAATATTAGCGAAAATACTTGTATAGAAGACGAATATATAAGGAAAGAGTCGGTAAATGAATTTGATAAAATTGTGGACAAATTAGATATTAGCGATAAAACATTATTTATTAAAAAGTATGTCTTAGAAAATTCAACAAAGGAGTTATGTGATTATTATTTCATAAGTGAGAATGTGCTATATAAACGACTTAGTAGACTTCGGAAAAAAATAAAAAATTTATTTGAAAATATGAAGTCTGGGGAGGAGAATATATATGAATAATGATGAATTTCTTTTACATGATGAATTAAATGAAATAGTTGAAACAAAGATAGATGATGAGTTATTGGAAAAAGTAAAA
>JARLHR010000138.1 GCA_031292145.1 Clostridium sp.
AAAATAGCTGGAATTATAGCAAAATATTTAGCTACATCATTAGCTATACTAAAAGTAGTTAACGCTCCTCTTGTTATTAAAAGCTGTTTTCCAATCTCAACTACTTCAAGAATCTTTGTTGGATCTGAATCTAAATCTACCATATTTGCTGCTTCTTTAGCTGCTGTAGTTCCGCTATTCATTGCAAGCCCCACATCTGCCTGTGCTAGTGCTGGTGCATCGTTAGTTCCATCTCCAGTCATTGCTACAATTTTACCTTGCTCTTGTTCTCTTTTAATTGCATCAATTTTATCTTCTGGCTTACATTCAGCTAAAAATTCATCTACGCCTGCTTCTTTAGCAATTGTTGCAGCAGTTAAAGGATTGTCACCTGTACACATAACTGTTTTAATTCCAATTTCCCTAAGTCTTTGGAATCTTTCTACTAGACCAGGTTTAACAGTATCCTTAAGATATATAACCCCATATGCTTTTTCGTTAACACATACTACAAGAGGTGTTCCACCTAATTTTGAAACTCCATTTACGGCATCGTCTAAGTCATTTGGAATAATTCCACCCATTTCTTTTATTCTATTTTTTATGGCATCAGCAGCTCCTTTTCTCACCTTTAAACCATTTGGTAAATCCAATCCACTCATTCTTGTTTGAGCTGTAAATTCAATAAAATCTAGATTTTTATATTCTTCATCATTAACTGTTGTTCCACTCTTTTTACCAAGATCAACTATTGATTTTCCTTCTGGTGTATCATCTTTTACTGAGCATATTACAGCATAATTTATTAAATCCATCTTATCTGCATTTCCAACAGATATAAATTCTGCTGCAAGTCTGTTACCAAAAGTTATTGTTCCTGTCTTGTCAAGAAGCATTGTATCAACGTCACCGCAGGCTTCTACTGCTTTACCTGACATAGCTATAACATTAAATTTTGTAACTCTATCCATACCTGCAATACCAATAGCTGATAATAATCCTCCAATAGTTGTAGGTATCAAGCATACAAGAAGTGCAACTAAAGTTGAAATGTAGATTGCAACTCCTGAGTACTGTGCCATAGGATAAAGTGCAACAATTACTATAAGAAATATTATAGTTAAACTGACAAGTAAGGTATTAAGAGCAATTTCATTTGGAGTTTTTTGTCTTGATGCCCCTTCTACAAGAGAAATCATTTTATCCAAGAAAGATTCTCCTGGAGTTGCTGTTATCTCGATTTTTAGCCAGTCGCTTACAACTTTTGTTCCACCTGTAACTGATGCAAAATCTCCTCCACGTTCCTTCATAACAGGCGCTGATTCACCTGTTATAGCTGATTCATCTACAGATGCTATTCCATCTATAACTTCACCATCATTAGGAATTATATCTCCATTCTCAACTAAAACTACATCTCCTTTTTTTAATTCATTGGCATTTATAATTTTAGTAGTTCCATCTGGATTTAAAAGTTTTGCTACAGTATCTTTACGCATTTTCTTTAAATTTTCAGCTTGTGCTTTTCCTCTTCCTTCAGCTACTGCTTCTGCAAAGTTGGCAAAAAGTACTGTCACAAATAGTATTACTGCTACAATAAAATTGTACGCTCTTAGATTATTACCTTTATCGCCGAATAGTCCTGGTGAAAATGTAAGCAATAAAGTTATAATAAATCCTACTTCAACTACAAACATAACTGGATTTTTTATCATATATTTTGGATTTAGTTTTTTAAAAGATTCTATAATTGATTCATTTAATATCTCTCTAGTAATAAATTTAGATTCTTTCTTTTCATTACTCATATTATTTTTCTCCTTGTCTTCAAATATCTTAATAATCAAGGTTATATTAACGCCACAATGTTAAATGTTCAGCTATTGGTCCAAGAGCTAAAGCTGGTAAAAATGTCAATGCCCCAATTATTAATACAATTACAATTAGAGTTACAGTAAACATTGTATTATCTGTTCTAAAAGTTCCTGCTGTTGTTGGTATTGTTCTTTTTGCTGCTAAAGATCCTGCCACTGAAAGAAGAATTATTATTGATAAATATCTTGCATAAAACATAACTACGCCTGTTGTGGTATTCCAAAATAACGTATTAACTGTCATTCCTGCAAATCCAGAACCGTTATTAGCAGCAGATGTTGTAAATTGATAAACTATTTGACTTAAACCATGAAATCCTGGATTTGATATACCAGCTAATCCTTGTGGAACTATTAAAGCCAAGGCTGAAAACATTAATATTAAAAATGGATGAATTATTATAGCTAGTGCTATAAGTTTAATTTCTCTGCCTTCAATCTTTTTTGATAAAAATTCTGGAGTTCTTCCAACCATAAGTCCACATAAGAAAACTGTAAGTATTGCGTACATCATCATATTCATAAAACCTACGCCTTTTCCTCCAAAGACTACATTAAGCATCATATTCATAAGCGCTACTGCACCACCAATTGGAGTTAAAGAGTCATGCATGTTATTTACTGATCCTGTAGTAAACGCTGTAGTTACTGTTGTAAATAATGAGGATTCTGCAATTCCAAATCTCACTTCTTTACCTTCCATATTTCCCATAGCCTGACTTAATCCTATATGCGCTAAAGCTGGATTTCCTGCTTTTTCTGCAAAATAACATATTGGTAATGCAATAATAAATATTCCTGCCATTGCCCAAAATATTGCCCAGCCTTGTTTTTTATTTTTTAACATTAAACCAAAGGTATAAACTAGTGCCCCTGGAATCATCATCATAGAAAGTAATTCAATTAAATTCGATAAAGGTGTAGGATTTTCAAAAGGATGAGCTGAGTTAGCACCAAAGAAGCCACCACCATTTGTTCCTACGTGTTTTATAGATTCAAGGGCTGCTACAGGACCCATTGCTATATCCTGCATTTTTCCTTCTATTGTAGTAACTGTTCTAGTTCCTGATAAAGTCTGTGGTACACCTTGACTTACTAAAAAGATTCCTATCACTATTGAAAATGGCAATAAAACTCTTGTCGTAATTCTTGTTATATCCACAAAAAAGTTTCCCATTCCCTTCTTTCCAATTATTCCTCTCATAAAAGCAAGAGCTGCTGCAAAGCCTGTTGCAGCTGATGTAAACATCATAAAAATGATAACTATCATTTGACTTAAGTGAGAAAGTCCAGACTCTCCACTGTAATCTTGAAGATTTGTATTTGTCATAAAACTTATAATTGTGTTAAATGATAAACTTTGCTCCATTCCATTTATCTTATTTGGATTTAAAAATAAAAACCCCTGAGCTCTAAGGATTATATATCCTATAAATATCATAACAGCATTAACTGCTATAATAGAAAACACATATTCCTTCCAGTTCATTTCTTCATCTTTATTTATCCCACATATTTTATAAATAAAATTATCTATTGGGTTAAAAAACTTGTCCCCGAATGTTTTTTCACCAGTACTAACATAGTACAAATATTTTCCAAGTGGCACTACGATTAGCATAAAAAGTAGTAAAGTTATTATAATTTGTAACCATTCCATAAATAATTCCTCCTGTTTTACTATAAATAACTAAAATTTTTCTGGATTAAATAGTGCATAACTTAAATATCCAAAAAGTAAAACTATAATTGCAATTAAAATCCACATGATATATTCCCCCATTTTTTATTTATTAACTTGCTTTTCACACCAATTAGTAAACAATATAATAGAATAAAATCCCATTATTAATGCTGCTATAAAAATAAGGTCAAACATTATTTTTCCCCCTTCACTACTTATTTTTATATTTGTAATAATACTATTTATAATGTAAAGATTGGATAAATTTATCTCTATTTGTATAAAGATTGTATAAAGATTTTTAATACATCATAAAAGTTAATTTTCATAAACCTATTATTTGCATACGATTAACTCTTTATACTTTGCGTGCACTCTAGCATTTATCTTTATGTATTTTTATCCCTCATATCTATTTAGGCACAATCAAAAAAAGCTATAATGGTGCAAATTTGCACTATTATAGCTTTCTATATTATTCTTAATTTTGTAGATTTAAATTATTTTAATTATTTATGTTGAAATTAATCTTCCACAGCTGCATTAATATTTTTAGAACTCCCATGTTATGGATGCACTTTATCCTAAATTGCTAATTGTCCAGTGTAAATAATTAACTGCAATAGGTTTAAATTTATTTAAAAGTCAGATTATATATTTCCTAAAAAGCTTGTACATTTTGTGTCAACCTATTTTATTAAGAATTAGAATATTAATATAAGATTCATGATTTATAGATTTTCTTGTTTATAATATGAAAAATATTCATGCCAGCTTTGGACCTGTTATTTTATTTCATTTGCCTAAAATTCCTACAGAAAATAAGAAAAAGTACTGTAAATATTAAAATTACAGTACTTCAACACATAATATTATAAACATTTTCCTACTTATAACTACGCAATAAACTTTCCACGTTCATAAAAGATATGTTTATTTTTTATAAAATAATTTGCTCCAGAAAAGACAGTAATTAAAACTGTAAAAAACATCATTACACTGTCAAATGGAAAATGTGTAACAAGATTAAATGGAAAATTACTTAATAAGCATAATGGGATAGCAATTACCTGTGCGACAAGTTTAATTTTTCCAAATTTATCTGCAGCAAGAACTTTTTTACTATATGCTGCAGTTACTCTCAATGCTGTTACTGCAAATTCCCTAGCAAGTATAATAAAAACTACCCAACTTGCAACTTTATTTTGCTGAACAAGAATAATAAGTGCAGAAGCTACCATTAACTTATCAGCTAGTGGGTCCATAAGAGAACCAAATTTCGTTACTTGGTTATATTTTCTTGCAATATACCCATCTAACTTATCAGTTATTGCAGCAATAATAAATATAGCAGTAGCAATTCCTAAACTATATTCATTAATAAAATGAAAAAAACTATTTTCATTTGCAATCCACTTAGGCATTGGCGATGCAAATAATAGAAATATAGGCACAAGAAATATCCTAAACATTGTAATTTTGTTGGCAAGATTCATAGCTATAATTCCTCCATTACGGTATTAATATAATAATATATTGTTTAATATTTAAATAAAATATGTAATAAATATTTTTTATTAAGTTCCCTAATTATAGTCTAGCTGGTATCCCCTTTAAAATAAAAATAACATTATTATAATTTACCCTAATTTTTAAACTGATTATAGTTATTTTCCAGAATATAATATCGTTAATCAATTATAGCATATTGTATAAATACGTATTATTAAATTTTCATTAACATTTTGTTACTTTCTTATCCTTTTCATAATCAATAATTGATTGAAATTCATGATTATGACCTTCCCTTTTGCTGGATTGTTCTTTATATTGATCATTTTTCTTATAATAAGCTCCATAGTTACTAGTATCTTTTATATATACAATTGACTTTGGATTCATATTAAATATTAGAAGTGAAGATTATTTAGACCAATGCATTGGTCTAACAATATAATTTGGTAACTTTGTGTTAACATCTCCCTTAGCTGTATTAACTTGAGCTTGTGTTAGATAAATACTTTTCGATAAATTTGCCCCACTTAGGTCTGCATCTCTCAAGTCTGCCCCTAGTAAATCTACAAAACTTAAATCAACTCCTTTTAAGTTAGCAGCAATAATATATGATCCACTTAAATTTGCTCCTCTAAAATTTTGTTTCCGAAGATCTTTACCAATAAGATCTAATCCTCCACCAAAAGTTTTCTTATACTTCAAAGAAACTGTCCTATTATTCAGGACTTTCTTTCGTACTAGCTCACTTGTTTGCAAAAGTAACGCATTAACACCTACTCTAGTTACAATCAAATCGAGTTTAATAAGTGATGATGCACTTAAATGAGTTAGATTTTCTATCTCATTTATCTTTGAGTTTATCTTATCTTTCATATCTTGTTCAAATTCAAGTGTAAGCGCCTCCATTAGATACCAAAGCATTTCATGAAGTTGTCTCATAATAATGAACACTTCGAACATTTCTTTTGCAGTTTCTTGGCTTTGCCTCCAATCATGATATCCACAATATGTAACTTGAACAACCCTTTGTCCCGCCCCAAGACAATCATAAGCTCTGCATCCTTTAAGACCTTTCTTCATTAAGTCATTGTGAACACTACAGCGAAAATCATCTTGCAGATTTATGCAAGGCCTGCCTGCATCTTTATTGATTGGAAATCCTTCTGCCGCAGAAAAATATAATGCAACACAGCACAATCCAAAGCATTTTCCGCAATCTGCTTGTAAATTATTATAACTCATATTTATGCATTCCTCCATTAGATAATTTAATTTTTAACTATTATTTATCAACCTTTGTTATCTCAATATTTTGATTTTTATTAATAGAGACCATTATTTTTCCTGCTGCATTTCTTCCAACAATTTTAATAACATACTTTCCTTTTGTTAATTTTATTGCCTTGTTCCCTTGTTCAGTTCCTTCCAATATGCTTTCAATCTCTTTTTGTGAATTAATCAATACCATCTTAAACTCCCCATTATCAACTGTTGAATCAAAGTTTAATGAAAGCTCACCATCTTCTTTTACTTCTAAAAGCCAAATGGTATTAGTGCCACTAAAACCACTATATTTTATATCAATTTCGTTACTGGATATTCTAGCTCCTATTTTATTTTCAAAAGTGTAGTTATCACCTTGTTGAACGATTTTATTATCATCTTTATATATGTCATTTTTCTCATCGGCAAATGAAAAAACACTAATTGTACCTACTAAAAATAATAGGCCTATGCATAATAAAAATTTATTTATCAGCTTCAATTTTAGTCCTCCAAATTAATTATATCAACCCAGCTTCTATCATTAATCAATTATAGCATATTCTGTAAAGAATATTATTAAATTTTCAGAGAATATTGTTATATTTGTTTCATTAACCTAGATACCATCTATGCTTTACAATTGCAAAACAAAATAAGTGTAAACACTAACCCTTATCTTGGTTAATACTTACACCCTAACGTAAAAAAGATTTCAAATTCATTGATAAATATTATGAATTTATTACCTAGATTTTATATTTTTCAGAATTTTATATTGTATAGATAAGGCACAATCGAAAATATTTCTGATTTCGTGAACTATGACATAATTACAGTTTATATATGAACAATAGTCTTATTTCTTCCGCTTGTTTTTGCAGCATATAGTTTTTTATCAACTTGTGAAATTATATCTTCCAAATTTAATTTTTCATTTTTATACCCGTGTACACCAAAACTTGATGTTATATGGATATCTAAATTATCATAAGTAAAAATTGTTTCATCTACTAGTTTTCTTATTTTTTCTGCGATTATATAAGCATTTTCTGAATCAATATCTCTTAACACTATTAAGAACTCTTCTCCACCATACCTGCCTACCCAATCTATATCCTTACGAATACACTTTGAAATAAGTTTAGTGAAATCTATTAATACTTCATCTCCAATTAAATGTCCATAAGTATCATTAACATGTTTAAAATAATCAATATCTGCCATAATTATAGATAATGGATATCCTTCCATAATACTATTTTTTATATCGATTGGCAGCCTCTCATTAATATATCTTCTATTATAAACGCCCGTTAAATAGTCTTTAATCGCTTTTTCATTCATTTCACTAATTAAGTTTTCAACATTATTACCTTTAATCTCATCATTAACAACAAAGGTACTATTTGCTGAGATATCTTTAATAGTTTCAAGAATATATATTTTATCTCTATAATTTATTGGAGTAGCATTTATCAAAAACATTTTTCCCTCGATACACTCAATTTTAACAAAATAATTATTGCTTAGATATGCATTCTGAGAAATGCTTTTATCATAAAATTCTTCTCTTTTTATAATCCAATCATAATTTTTATTTATATTGCCTTTGAAATTATTATCTATTGAAATAGTCTTTTTTTTTGCAGGATCGATAATTATTATAATATCATATAGATTTTTGAATATCTCTAATTTATCTCTTAAAAATTCATGTATATCCATATTTATACGCCTACCTTTATATTATCTTTGTGTAAAATAAGTCTTAGCACTTATTAATATAATTCTATTATTTTAATACTCGTATAAACAATTAAAAACCTTATAATTATTACAATTATTTAATAATGATAATAAATGCATATGATGATATTTTTGTTTTTATTTCCACCATTGTGCAAAATATATTTTTTGTTACCAATAAGATTTTATATCAACTTCATTTAAATTATTATTGCCTCTATATCATATTTTTAAAAATATTAGGAACATTTAAAATACCATACCCCCAATATGGGCTAGGTATTACATCTCCACTTCGAGTAATAGTACCTTGTGCAAGATATGACTTAATACTTTGAGAAAACATATTAGTTTCATTTCCATTAACTATTCCCCATTGAAATAACATAGCAGAAACCCCGGAAACCACTGCTGCTGATACACTGGTTCCATTAACAATAGATGTCTTATTACCTGGCGCTACAGTTAAAGTGTTTACTCCACCTGCTGCTAAATCAATTACATCTACATATGACTCTAAAAATGCCATTCCCGAATAATCTACAAGGTTATTATTATTTTGATTATATGCAGCAACTGCCACTGCATAAACAGAATTTGCAGGATTAGTTATTGTACCAAAGGGATCAGGAAATGAAAATCTTGTATCGCCAACAGTTATGCCTCTTTGTGGTAACCAAGCATTATATTTTCCAGTAGTAATATAATTTCCGATTACCCTAAGCCTCCATATACCTGGCTGCAAATTATAGAACCTAATACGTATTAGTTCATCTCCGGTCATTTCATCTGGAAGATAATAATTAACTTTAATAGTTGTCTTTTCAAAAATAAAAGTACTGGTTATAGTGAATTTGGTTATAATCGGCATTGTTCCGGTACTTTCACCCGAAGGAGATACTATTTCCAATGACATTATATTAGGCAGATCAATCCAAATTTGAATCCATACATTTTTCTGCTCAGGTGCTACTGCAAATTCTATAACTCCTGCCGGATTTCCCTTTAGTCCACTAATTGGAACTACTGTACCCGAAGCATGACCTCCTGCATCCTTTTGATTTCCTACTCCTGAAACTATCACTATACCGACATCACTTGAAATTGAATTTATAAACGATTCTAAAACTCCTAATCCTTTATGGTTACCTAAAGTGCTTCCAAGTGGGAAATATATAACTAATGGCTTATTAGTTGATAATGCATATTCATATAAGTATTGCAGTGCTGCAAAAATTGCAGTTATATTATACACTGGCACTGTAACTTCTGGAAACTGAACTTCGTATGAAATATCTCGAATTAGTTTTACGACTACGAAATTGCAATCATAGGCAATACCTTTTAAGTTAGGATTTTTTCCAGTTGCGCCAATTATTCCTGCCATATTTGTGCCATGACCAATTTCATCTTTGCTTGGAACTATATCATATGGCAAATTACCATTCCTAGATGCTTTTATAGCCTCATTAATATCGTTACTATTATACTCAGCTCCAAATGGCACAGAGTTTGATTGATCTAAAGTAGTAATTATTGTTTGGTCCCAAATATTCACAATCCTCGTATTACCATTACTGTCCATAAACTCCTCACTTAGATAATCAATTCCTGAATCAACAATTGCCACATTAACCCCTTTTCCAGTTAAATTTAGCTCAGATCCTGTTTGTACATATCTTACCTGAGAAGCTTCAATTGGTGAAATTTGCTGCAAAGTATAAAATTCTGCTGGTACTACATATACAATTGATGAAATGTATGGTTCCCCCTGCATATTGATTTCAACATCTTTTTTCACTGATACCATCGCAAACTTGTCATTAATTACTGTAACAATGTAATCTGGTATTTTAGAGATTTCTGCCTCAATATCACCTTGATATTGAACAATATAATTATCGTAATTTACATCATTAAGAATCCTCTCTTGTAATAAATTCTTTTTCATTATTACTCCTCCAATTTATGCTTAAGAATCCATGTAAATAAATTATTTTCTTCACTATATTGAGTAATATATAGATGTTTATTTAATAATATTTTTATTAGAACTAAATTATTCATTATGAAAGTTCTGATTTTTATTTTCTTTTGCATTAAATTTATCATTACTTAATAATTAAGTTATTTATATAAGGATTGTAATAAGCACAATTACTGCTATTATATGAATTAAAGTAATTTCTACTGCACAAATTGAAGCTTTAGTTCCTAATTTTATAAGTTCTCTTATGTAAAAGAAGCAGTTAAAGTATATATAATCCCCAAAGGAATCGATCTATCAAAAGCCGCTTTAATATTTATAGATATTCTTAAAAATTATAAAGATAAAGGGTGACTAAACCAAGTCACCCTTTTACCATTATTAAAATTATGCTTTTTTTCTTACTCTAGAATATAATTCTGGTGTATCTTCGGTAATAGTAGCAAATTCATACCCTTGTGATTTATAATATTCTATTATTTTAGGGAGAGCTTTACTGGTATTTTCATTCATGTCAGTGCAATGCATAAGCAGTGTTATATTATATAGTTTTTCACTTCCCTTTGTAGCTTTTCTATATAGCTCCTTGGGTGAAAGATTTGGGCTAAATCCATCTGTGGTATCCAAATTCCAATCATATACCTTAAGATGACTATCATGTAATATTTTTATGCCCTTTTCGCTAAAACGGCTGTAACTACCACCAGGAAATCTAATTATATTAGGTGAGATTCCAATAACTTTATTAATTTCATTACGACAATCAATCATTTCTTGGATGAACTTCTCCTCATCGCAATAAATTGTATTGAAATTATGAGTATAAGAATGTAGACCTATACTATTTCCTCCACTATAGATTTTTTTTACAACGTCTTCTTTACCTTCAATTTTGTTACCAATTAGAAAAAAAGTTGCTTTTACTTCATTTTTTTCTAATGTATCAAGAATGTCATTTGTTATTTTGCAGCTAGGGCCATCATCAAATGTTAAATAAATTTTCCTCCCATTACTTGTAGGCTTTTCATCTGATGTAGTTTTTTTATTGTTTATTATGTTAGATTCTTCAGAAGCACTACATATATTCTCCTTAAATATAGAAATAATAAGAAATACACTTACAACCAGGAATAAAATATACTTTAATTTACTTTTCATCTTATTTTCCTCCTATTGTAACCCATTCTGTTTTTTATTAATTAAAAATCCTTTATCTTCTCTTCTTATTATTTACATATTTTAAATTTTTATTTATGGAAACTTTAAACATTCACTAGCCCATTATAGAAAATATTCCATATCTTCTCTTTCCCTACTCGGTCCATAACACTTAATATTTTTGTTAATTGCAATTAGGTCTAAATTACTGTTGTGTTATCTAGACAAAAAAAACAGATAGTCTAATTTTAACTAAGAATACCTGCTAAACACATATTTATACTATAACATATGCAATATATTAAGTTACTTTGTCTTTGTATATTCTTTCAAAGCATCATAGGTGTATTTTATTATTTCATCACAAGTCACGCCTTTTTTCTTTAACTCTATACATTCTATAGTGCCATATTTTTCTTTTACCTTATTTATAATCTCTTTTGTTAATACTCTTGAATTATTTTTTTCCTCACTTGTATTTCTTCCTTTTAATGCTCCTACTGCCATTAATGTCCCTGTAATTGCTCCACAAGTTCCCCCTACGGACATGCCTCCACCAAAAGGACTTGCAATTGATACTGGAATATCTAAATTTGTATCTTCATTAAATGCCTTTATTATAGATTCTGCACAATTATATCCTTCTTTATGAAATTCTAATACTTTTTCCATTATTTATTCTCCTCGCATTATTAAAATTTGTTTTTTTGTATTTTAGTATCTCGTTGCTATTATCTATTTATGCTCTGTCTCAACTTTATTATATATTAGTTTTTCGTAATTATATGTGATTTAGTCACATATATAGAATACATGCAAAAAGAGAGGATAAACTCTCTCTAGCTTCCTCTCTTTCTACTAGTAATAACTATTTGATAGTAATTTCACCATATTTCATTGCTTTTTTAGGGCATGCAGTAGCACGCAAATCTTTTTTAGAAATATATATTCCGATTTTTAAAAACAAAGTTTTTTAGGCAGCTCAATAAAAGCAACTACTTTTTTATTTTGCATGATTTTTTACCTAATATTAAACATAAAGGACAAAAGTCAAATATAGCTGATATTATAGGGACTAAACCTATCAATCCAAAATACTTCAGATATCCATCTCCCCAAAATAACAGGCTTAATAATATTAGTCCTACAACAAATTTAAATACTTTATCAATGTATCCACGATTCTTCACTAAAACACTCCTCTACTTAAATTGTTTTACTTATAATTTTAAGTTATCAAAATTAAATTAAATTTTCTGTGATAAAATCACATTTAAATATTATGTTTATGTATTATTATAAGATTAAGATTACATTTTAATCTTTATAATAATTGATACTAATATCTTTACCTCATACCTTTGCTTAATAATTATTTAATGATTAAAATCAAATAATATTCCTTACAATAATAATTAAATTACATAATATAAATGAAAACAAATTTTAGGAGGTGTACTTTAAACAATGACACATAAATTTGATGCGAAGAATAAACATAAACTTGATAATGAAAAAAGAAGAGAGATATTGCCACCAGAACAAACTCTTATTGATCTCCATTTACATGAAGGTGATATAATGGCTGATATAGGGTGTGGAATTGGATACTTTTCTATCCCTGCATCTAAAATCGTAGGAAAAAGTGGTAAGATATTTGCAATAGATATATTACCTAAAATGCTTCAAGACGTTGAAATAAAAATAAAGGAAAATAATATCTTAAATATAGAAATTGTTTTAACAGAAGAAAATGATTTTAAATTAGAAGATAATAGCGTAACTTTTGCCTTTATAAGCACTGTCCTACATGAAGCTGAAAAAAAAGAAGACTTTTTAAAAGAGGTAAAAAGAATTTTAGCTCCTGATGGTAAAATTGCAATTGTTGAATGGCAAAAAATCAATAGTGAATTTGGACCTTCCATCGATCATAGATTAGATAGAATGGATTCAATAGAAATGTTAGATAAACTTGGATTTTCAACAATAGAATCTATAGATATTGGTGATAATTTTTATGGTATAATAGCTCAAAAATAATTTATTAAACATAATTTCATTACTTTAATCTGAACCCATCCGTGGCAGTAGTATCCGAAATGCAATATTGTAAAGGAGTTAGAACTGCTATCCCCTTTACAATATTGGCATTAGTCTACACTATAAAGATAATATTTATTAGCTTTTTATGGGCTAATCATTTTATAAATTTGAAAACCACTGTTCCATATACTGCTGCTAAAATTGAAGCAATCATAATGCTCATTTTTGCCATAGATAATATAGTTGTATCTGTAAATGATAAGGATGACACAAATATTGACATAGTAAATCCAATACCGCCAAGAACACTTGCACCATATAAATGTCTTTTTGTTACGCTAGCTGGAAATTTAGCAATTTTTAATTTTACTAGAATATATGAAGTTCCAAATATACCTACTTGTTTACCAATAAAAAGACCAAATATAATTCCTAAACAAACTGGCGAAAATATATTGCTTGAAAGACTACTAGTATTAATTGTTATACCTGCATTTGCAAAAGCAAATATTGGCATAATTCCAAAGCTAGACCATGGTGTTAAAGCATGTTCAAGCCTATATAAGATTGAAGATTTAAATTTATGAACATTTTCTCCAATTGGTAATGCCATTCCAAGTAGTACTCCAGCAATTGTTGCATGTATACCTGATTTTAAAAGACAAACCCATAGAATTACACCTAATATAATAAAAACAGATGTATATTTAACTTTAAATTTATTAGCTAGTAAAAGTGCAATGAAAACTATCATTCCCATAATAAGAGCAAACCACGAAATCTGACTATTATAAAATATAGCTATTACCATAATAGCTCCTAAATCATCAACTATAGCTAACGCTGTAAGAAAGACAACTATTCCTTTAGGGGCATTTTTAGCAACTAAAGAAAGTACTCCAAGTGCAAATGCAATATCTGTTGCCATTGGTATTCCCCATCCTGTAATAGTTGGTTCATTATAATTAAATAATGCATAAATAATTGCTGGGACAATCATTCCTCCCATAGCTGCAGATATTGGTAGTATTGTTTTTTTAAAGGATTTAAGTTCTCCAAATACTACTTCTCTCTTTATTTCCATACCAACTACTAAGAAAAATATAGCCATTAGCCCATCATTAATCCAATGAAGAACTGACATAGACAAAGAGAAATCTTCATATCCAATAGTTATATAGGCATGTAGTATATTCTCATATACTACAGCAAAATTAGAATTTGCAATCATGATTGCAGCAATTGCGCAAATTAAAAGCATTATTCCACTAGAAGATTCACTTTTAAAAAAGTATAAAAATGGATTTAATACTTTGTTTTTAATCTTATTATTCATATTTCTTATCCTCAACTTTCTATAATATTATTTATAACCAAAGGCTCAATTGTAATGCAATATAATATATAAAATTGCCTTTAGAGTATTTATTTTTTAACGCAAAAAAGGTGGGAATACTCAAAATAGAGTTTCCCACCCCAGAAACTAATTGCTTGAAAGCAAATTATAAAATTTGCCCAACCGTATCTAGTTATATTTACTTTTCTACATTATTGATTATATTATATATTAGTTGAATAATCAAGTTTTTCAAAAGCATAGAACAAATATATTTCACATCTTTATTCTATTAATTTCTTCCATGTACCTAAAATTTTTGCAATTCTATATTATCTTTCATAATAGATTTAATTGCATTCTTTATTTCTTCATATCCAGTACATCTACAAATATTAGACTGTAACCATTCTTCTATTACGTGGTCATTTGCATCAGGATGAATATTAGCTAAAGCATGACAAACCCTCAAAAAACCAAATGTACAATATCCACATTGGAAACCCCAGTTGTCTATGAAAGCTTTTTGTATTGGTGCATTTTGCAATCCTTCAACGGTAATTATTTTCTTGCCAATTGCCTCAACTGTAAGCATTAAACAGGATTTTATAGGCCATCCATCCACAAGAACAGTACACGCACCACAATCTCCATTTTTACACCCTGGTTTAGCTCCAATGAGTCCTAATTCATTACGAAGAGTGTATAATAGAACGTCTGATTGCTTTACAACAACTTCTATATCATCTCCATTAATATTTAAAGTTATTATAGTTTTTTTAGTAATAACAGCTATCCATTACTCATCCCTCCAATCTTTTTCTAATATTTCTGTAAGCATTTTTTGTAGCATAAATTTTCTAAAATCACTAGATCCAACTAAATCACTTAGTATTTCACCTGGTATATTCTTCATTGTTTTATTAATTCTAGCTTCACTAGACATACTAGTATCATTTAAATAATCTTCAATTAATGATGACCTAAACGGATAATCACAAACTCCACTAAAGGCTATATTTATCCTATAATCATCATAAAATGCTAATAGAATGATCTACTAGCTTTTTTATTTAATCGAAATAAAGTCTATCTCTTCTTCCCATATCATCAGTTGTTTCGGTTGTACCTTCCAAACCACCAACTCTTCCACCAGTTGGTGCTATACCAGAACCACCTAAGGCCCCACCTGTTGCTCCCCCAGTTGCTCCAGGACCTAATTTCTTTTCTTCTTCACTTGTAACTTCAACGCCACCTAAGGCTTCTTCGCTTTTGATTGCTGCACCGAATCCGCCTCCTGCTCCCCCTGCTACTCCTGCAGCAATTCCAATTCCTCCACCTGGCCCTCCAACTCCACTACTTGTTGCTCCTGCACTTTCGGTTGTTCCTACTCCTCCAGTTGTTGGCCCTGGACATTTTAATAATTGAGTTTGCCATTCTAGAACTTGCTTAATAGACTCTTGAAGAATCTTTTCCACTCCTAAAAGTGCATCTGACATTATACATTCCTGACATTTACAGCTTTTCTTAGTTCCATGCTTATTCCTATCACTCCTAGCATATTTCACTAAAGGTTCAATATAATTGCTCCAATAATCATGACTAAATTTAGATGTGTTTTGTTTTGCCTGCTCATATCCAACAATGTTAATTTTACATTCTATATCATTGTTATCATCAAGTACTCCAATCTTAGGTGCTTCATTAATAATTTGATTCATTCTACAATAGGAATTGAATTGTTCTGTCAAATCTTTACCAGCTATAATTTCAATATTTTTAACTTCCCTAAAGACTGATTCATTACTAGCATCATAGATTATTCCTTCTATTGCTACATATGCGGGCTTTCCATTCTTTCCATCATATTGTGACAATTCATCTAACGTAAATTCTTTTTGCTGTCTATAACAATTACAATTATCT
This sequence comes from Clostridium sp., assembly GCA_031292145.1. GTDB lineage: Bacteria > Bacillota > Clostridia > Clostridiales > Clostridiaceae > Clostridium. The sequence continues at coordinate 16,515 of JARLHR010000138.1, forward strand.
TCTAATAATTCATCAATTCTTCTATAATCAAAATAAGTCGTCATAGATACCTCTTAATCATTTCTACCTATAAAATATATGAAACTTCCACCTAAAAAGATTCATTGAAAAATAATGCACCACAAATCCATCTTGTGATTATTGCGGTATTTAGATTCCTGTAAATGCATTTTTTAATCATATACACTCCATATACGTATTTAAAACCAATATTTATTTTTTTATTGGAAAATATAATTCTGCTGTATCGTCTGTAATAAGCTTAAATTCATATCCTCGGGATTTATAATAATTTATTATTTTAGGAAGAGCCTTACAAGTGTTCTTATTCATATCCGTGCAATGCATAAGTAATATAATATTATCCATTTTGTTGCTTCCTTTTATTGCTTTTGTATATAAATTATATGGTTGAGCTTTTGGATTTAATCCATCACAATTATCTATATTCCAATCATATACTCTAAAATTATTATCATGTAATTTTTTCAAATAACTTTTGCTTAAATGCTTATAGCTGCCACCTGGAAATCTAATTATATTAGGTGCAATTCCAATAAGTTCTCTTATTTCACTACGACAAAACATCATCTCCTGTATAAACTTATCTTCATCAGAATATATCTTTCTAAAATTGTGAGTATAAGTATGAAGCCCTATACTATGTCCTTCATTATAAATTCTTTTCACTACGTCTTCTTTATCTTTTATTTGATTGCCTATGAGAAAAAAGGTCGCTTTCACTTCGTTTTCTTTTAATATATCTAAAACCTTATTGGTTACTTTATAGCTAGGTCCATCATCAAAAGTTAAATAAATTGTTTTTTTATCATCCTCAGTAATAGTTTTGCTTTCCATACATTGCTCATTATTCAATAGATTAAACGATGCAATTGCACTACTCATATTTTCATCAGATATAGAGATAATAAGAAATAAACTCATAAAACTTAATAAAACATACTTTAATTTGTTTTTCATATTTTCCTCCTTTGTAATCTTTGTTTTCATTATAAAATGCTCATTATTTATTATTGTTTACTTTTTACAGGCTTTTATTTATGTTAATTTTAAACACATATTCTATGTAATAAACACGTTAAATTCTTAATTAATCAAACTTCAAATGAATTAAGGTGATGGAATGAAAAAAATATTAATTACTGGCTGTGGTTCTGGCCTTGGACGTGAATCTGCAATTGCTTTAGCAGATAGAGGACACTATGTATATGCAACGGCGCATACTGAAGAACAAGGGAAAAATATTAACTCAGATAAGTTTACAACTGTTCACATTGATAAATTTATAGAAAAATAATTTAAATTTTAATGCCAACACAAGCATTTAAATAATATATTATTTAAATGCTTGTGTTGGCACTAAAATCACATAATAAAATCTAATGTTAACTATCTACTATACTTTTTAAATAGATCATCAAGAGCTTCTCTAAGAAGGAATGCTTCAGTTCTATCGGTTGCCTTAGATAACCTCGAAAGTCTATCAAGTTGAGTTTTAGTAAAGTAGTTAGATTTTAAAACCATACTTTCTGCTTCTGAAAGGCATACTCTATTTTTCCCAAATTCTTTTGCTCTAAATAAAGCACTATCAGCTACTCTAAAAAGCTCAACAACAGTCTTAGCATCTCTTGGATAACTTGCTACTCCAAAACTTAACGTAAAATAAATATTTTCTACTTCAGTATTATTTAAGCTAAATGTGTTGTCTGATAGATATCTTCTTATTTCTTCTAATTCCATAAAACTTCTTTCAGCACCCTTTTTTACTAGCAATATATTAAACTCATCGCCATATCTATAAACCATATCTGTAGAAGATAGATTATTATTTAAAATTGAAATAAGTTTTTTTATTACTTCATCACCAATAGAATTACCATATATATTATTTAAATTTTTAAAGTCATCAATATCAGCAACTACTATACTAAAAGGACCTTCATTTTTTGATATTAATTCTTCAATTTTAGATATTAAATCTTCTTTTGATGTAAGCATATTATCCATAAACAACCTCCATATGGTTAAATAATCTTTATACAATTACTACATTATTATAACAAAATATTCTATAACTTAATTATACTAACATCTACCTATATATGCGTCAATATATAATGATGCTTACATAAATATTTTATCTATATGAATTTATTTTTTTATTATACATTTATTTTAATTTTCTCTCCATAATTCAAATTCTATTATCTATATACACGCTCATATATATATGATAACATATATATGTTATTAAATTAAATAATTAATAATTTGTGAAAAGTGTTTACTTTTATCATATGAGAATATTGGAGGCATAAAAATGAACATAAAACGCTCACAAAATACTTATAATACATTGTTTCATTGGCATAGTTTTAGATTAAAACTTGTATTTGAGGGAATATGCATAGGTATTACTGCTGGTTTATTAATTGTTCTATACCGAATAGCATTAGAAAAAGCAGGAGTTCTTTTAAATTATATTTATGAAGCTATATCCATAAAACCTATACTCATTCTGCCATGGATTATAGCAATAATAATCATTGGATATATTGTTGGATTAATGGTTAAAGCTGAACCAATGATTAGTGGAAGTGGAATTCCTCAAGTTGAAGGTGCTTTACTTAGAAAACTTGATATGACATGGTGGAAAGTAATACTCGGTAAATTTTTAGGAGGAGTCCTTTCTATAGGTTCAGGTCTTTCCCTAGGAAGAGAAGGTCCGTCAGTTCAATTAGGTGCGGCTATTGGACAAGGATTTAGTAAAATATTCAAAAGAATACAAATTGAAGAGAAATATCTTATTACAAGCGGAGCTAGTGCAGGATTAGCAGCTGCTTTTAATGCACCACTAGCAGGAGCAATGTTTGCATTAGAAGAAGTTCATAAAAATTTTTCGCCATTAATTCTATTGTCAGCTTTATCTTCTGCTCTATCAGCAGACTTAATAGCTAGTGAGTTTTTTGGCTTAAAACCAGTTTTTAATTTTGGAAATCTTGCTCTTTTGCCACTTAAATTTTATTTTTACGTAATTTTATTAGGTATTATTATAGGTTGCCTAGGAGTAGTATTTAATACAACTCTTTTGCAGACTCAAAGTTTATATATAAAGCAAACATGGCTGAAAAAAGAGTTTCGAATAATAGTTCCCTTATTATTTTCAGTTATTCTGGGATTTTTATTACCTCAAGTTTTAGGTGGAGGTCATGAACTTATAACTTCGTTAACTGCCGGAAATTTTTCTTTGACTATTTTAGTAATCATTCTTATTGTGAAATTTTTATTTACAATGGCAAGCTTTGGTTCAGGTGCTCCTGGAGGGATTTTTCTTCCATTGCTTACTATTGGAGCTTTAATTGGAAATACATATGGAGTAATACTTGTGCATTTTACCCATTTTGATAGTATGTATATAAATAATTTTATAATACTTGGTATGGCTGGATATTTTGCAGCTGTAGTTAAATCCCCTATAACTGGTACTATTTTAATTACAGAAATGACTGGTTCCTTTAATCATTTGTTATCTCTAGCTATTGTGGCTATAGTTGCATACATAATTGCAGATATTTTAGGTTCTAAGCCTATTTATGAATCACTACTTGAAAGAATTCTACAAAATCAAGGTGAAAAAATATCTATTGGTAATAAAAAGAATAAAGCCATTTTAGAATTTCCAGTATGCATTGGTGCACAATTAGATGGAAAACAAATCAAAGAAATCAAGTGGCCATCTCGTTGTTTACTAGTAGCTGTTAAGCGAGGAGAAGACGAAATAATTCCAAAAGGAGACACTATTATTTATCCTGGCGACTATTTAATTGTACTTACTAATGAGGATAGAGTTGCTAAAATAAATGATGCATTAACATTAATGACTGAGAGCTCTGAGATATTAAAATAATGTTTAATCTATAATTAAGTATGCCACACAAGAAGCTGTTGGAAAATAGAAATTATAATTCTATTTTTCAACAGTTCTTATTTCTTTTACAATATACAATAAGCTTTGTTTTTCAAGATTAGTTTTAAACTGTTTTATTTCACAACATATAATTGAAAGGTAGTTTTTAAATGAAGAAAGTTATTACTTTTTAGTTTTCTTATGTATTACGTTCTCCAAATAACAGTTAATGGTCTACTCACACGTTAAATAATAATATAAAAAATGAGAACCTAAATATAATCAAGTCCACATTTTTTTATTGCTATTTTGATTGTAAAAGTCAACCTAGTTAAATTTATATGCCTTTGATTATAAGTATATTAAGGCTTTATATAACTATAACCTTCCATTTGTTTAGTTACAAGTTCCAAGACACCTGCTGGAACAGTTTGTACAAACGGATTTAAATCGTCTTGATCAATGCCAAAAGCTTTTAGCGCATTATTACATGCGACGAACTTAATTCCTCTATCACTTAAAGTTTTCATTGTATTCTTCATATCAGATTCGGTGTCCTTATTTAAAACATATGCTTTGACTGCTTCCGAATTAGCTAAAATTTCAATATTAAAATTATTAGTATCTATAGCATCTAATAAATTACTTGTATTTTTTAGCACCAGGTTCCACTTATTAAGTTCATCTATATGAAATATAACTTTGTATTCTAAAATAATAATTACCTCCTTTTCAATATGCATAATTTAAACTTCACATGTTAGGTTCATTTCGTGTTTAACAATATGAAGTTCATAAATAATTTATGTTATTTTACAAATGAACATTTACCTTTTCAGAGCCATTAATCACTTAATAGCGATTTAATTTGGTTATCTAATTCAGCTTTAGTTATTTCACCTATATAATCTTTAATAATATATCCATTTTTATCAATAAATAAAGTTCTTGGTATAGATTCAATATTATAATTCATTGCTGCACTCTCTTCTTTATCAAATAAAACATTCATTTTATACTTCTTATCACTTATAAATTTTTTAGCACTATCTACTGTTTCCCTTTGTCCATCAGTCATATTCACCATTAAAACAGCTAATTCATCTTGCTTATATTTACTTGAAATTTCATCAAATAAAGGCATTTCCCCTTTGCAAGGCGGACACCAGCTAGCCCAGAAATTAACAACAACAGGTTTTCCTATGTAATCCGATAATTTTACCTTATTAAGATTTTCATCATACACAATAAAATCCTTTTCCTTATTTTTGTCTTTGCTACTTGAATTATTAGAATCATTATTTTGAGAAGTATCTACTTTACTTTCCATACTTTTTTGATTATACGATGGACTTAATGAATTATACCCTATATAAGATATTGTTAAAAACCCCACAAAACATATTACTAAAACGAGTAATAATTTCTTATCCATAAAAACCTCCTATATTGTTAAAAATAAAAGCATTTTATTTAAATATCCAGACATAATCGAAATACCTATAATAATAAGAATCATTCCAGATATAATATTTATAATTTTGTAATTTCTCTTTATAAAATTAAATGTCTCTTTCATCTTCTCTATTAAAATAGCACATACAACAAAAGGAATTCCTAAGCCAATGCTATATATTAAAAGCATTACAGCACCTTTCATGACATTTTGAGAATTAACAGCAATCATAAGGGCAGCTCCAAGGAATGTACCGACACATGGTGTCCATCCTATTGCAAAAATCATTCCAAATAAAATTGAAGATAAAAACTTAAAGGTTTTTATTTGTGCATTTATCTTTAGGCTTCTTTCCAAAAATGGTATTTTAAATACTCCAATATAATTAATGCCAAAGATAACTATTATTAATCCACCCCAAAAGTTAATAATAGAGTTCTCCTCTTTAATAAAACTTCCAAAGGTTCCTGCTAGTGTGCCTAATAATGTAAATATCATGGTAAATCCTAATACAAATCCTAAGGAATTTATAAGGGCATTATATTTACTTTTACTACTTTCTTCATTGCCTCCAACAAAATAAGATACATATAAAGGCAACAGTGGTAAAATGCATGGTGATATAAATGTTATGATTCCTTCTAAAAACAATAAAAAATATTCCATCTCTTATCCTTTCCCATAATTATTCTCATCAATACAATTAATGAATTTTTAGTATAAATATACTAATATATATTATAAATGATGTACATATTTTTTTATGTGATAAAGTCACATATTAATAAAAATTGTATTTTAGGCACATGAAAGAAAATAACAAGTCCAAAATGCTATGATTATTTTTCATCAGGCAAGGAAGCAGATTGATCTCATAGCGGGCCTATTAGGGCAATCTGCTGACACAGCATGCTGGAAAATGGGCACATTAGAAAAGAGCAGCTCTGCTGCAATCCGGAACTTTTCTGGCAGATGGACTTGTTATTTTTTTGATTGTGCCTTAGTTTTTCTATATAAAAACACCCATCTAAACGTTAAAATAGCCGCTTAGATGGATATATGTAACTAAATTTCATCTATATTTTAAGAAAATTAATTAATCTCATTTAATACATCAGCTATAAACTTTTCCTTCCCTATTCTGTCCATAACTGTAGAAATTCTTTCTCCTTTATTGCCAACTTCCCTATAGTACTCCATTATTTTATCAATAACAGATACTATGTTTTCTTCATCAAATATTCTTCCTAGTGAATCTCCAATTCTTATTCCTCTTCCAAATCTTCCACCCACAAATATTTCCGCACCTTTTTCTTTAGCAATAGCTCCATTGGTCTTACATACCCTTACACATTCACCACAGCTTACACATAATTCTTCATTATAAATTATTTTTTTGTCTATTACTTCTAATGCTTTTTGTCGGCAACCTTGTACACAAAGCCCACAACCAACGCAGTTATCTAAATCAAATTCTGGTATTGTTCTTCCAAGGACTCCAATATCATTTATATTTGCTTTTGCACAGTTATTTGCACATCCGACTATTCCTATTTTGCATTTATGTGGAGTATCTGTTCCAAAGTATTTGCTCTCCAATTGTCTGCAAATTTCTTGAGTATCAATATTTCCATGAAGGCATACAGTTCCTTTACATGCAACTAATGGTCTTATTTTTTGACCTGTACCACCGTGACGTAGTCCTAAATCTTTTGCTTCTTGAATTACCTTTTCTACATCTTCATCCTTAATCCAAGGAACTTCAATTTGAAGTCTTGTTGTAAGCCCACAATATCCCCGTGCATATCTTTCTGCAACCTTATTAATATTATTTAATTCCTCAACAGTAAAATTTCCTGCTTTACTTAAAAATCTTACTGCATAATGCTCTTTATCATTTTGTAATAAAAATCCTAATGATTTCATTTCTTTTTGTCTCTTTGCATTAACCATAAAAACTATACATCTCCCTTAAAATTATCATATTTTACATAAGACACATTCAAAAAATATACATTGCATCTTAGGCTAGTTATTTTCTTTGATTATCCTAAATTGGATTTTGATAGTTTTAAGTATAATATAAGTCTATTTATAAGTGAAATAAGTATTTGTAATATAATCATAAATATATTTTATGCACATTAGAAAGAGGCAGCTATGCTGTAATTAAGAACATTTTTTTGCAGCTTTTGACTTGTTATGTCTTTTCATGTGCCTTATGCTAAAAATATTATGAATTATTGAAACTCATTGAATATTTCTAGATACAATGCTTCAAAAGCACTATCTTTTCTCCATATAAAATAGAAATGATGCTTTTTTTGTAAATCAGAAACTTCAACTTTTTGCAAAATGCCATTCTTTAGTTCTTCTTTAACTGCTGCTTCATATAAAGTTGTAATTCCATGATTATTATTAACTAAATATTTTATTGAATTAATATTTCCTATTTCTATAACTTTACTAAAATCATTTATAGTCAAGTTTTGCTCTTCTAAATTTTTTTCAAAAATATCTCTCGTACCAGATCCCTTTTCTCTTACGATCAATGTTTCTCCTAGTAAATCTTCTAATACTTGTGGCTGTTTTTTAAATTTGTAATTCTTACCTGCTACGCAAATGTAGTTTTCCTTTGAATATACCACATAATCATATTCATTTTTTACAAAATATCCTTCTACTAGTGCAAAATCAATTTCACCATGTTCTAATTTATAAAGAAGTTCCTTTGTATTTTCTACAATCATAGTAACATTCATATTCTTCTTATTATTTAAGTAGTTATGAAGTTTTGATGGTAATATATATTCTCCGATTGTAAGAGTCGCTCCAAATTTAATATTTTTTATTCCTGACTTTTCCTCTTCAATTTTTTCTTTTAGATATTCTTCATCATGCTTCATTGTAATTGCAGTTTGACAAAATATTTTTCCTGATTTTGTAAGATTTATTTTTTTACCTTCATATTCAAATAATTTCGTATCATATGTATTTTCTAAATATTTAATATGTTGTGATACTGCAGGTTGTGTAATACATAGTATTTCTGCCGCTTTAGTAAAATTCATATATTCACATACAGTTAAAAATGTATTTATTCTAAAATCTAACATATTTTCACCTCTTTTAATTAATAATAACATATTTTTATTATTATATAAAAATAAATAATTTTATCTTATCATTTTAATATGCTAGTATATTTTCTAGATAAAAAATTATGAAAAGAGGAATAATTATGAACTTTATAAAAAAAAATTATCAAGGCTTGTTACTCTGCCTTTTAATAGGCATTATTGCCACATTACTGGGAAATAATTTTTCAATCTATAAACGAGCGTTTTTACATCCAATAAATTACCAACAATAAAAAAATAGAACATTTATGAAATCATTTGTTATAATTAGGTTCCAACACAAAACATAACAAGGAGATATCATAAATGTTCATTGGCTCAATTA
>JARLHR010000139.1 GCA_031292145.1 Clostridium sp.
ATAATTTTTAATGTATGATTTATTTAGTTGCATAAGTTAATTATACAATGAATGTGAGTTCTTCGGAATTCACATTTTTTATTTCCACAAAAAATGAGCCGCTACAAAACTAAACTATGTTAGTTTTGCAACAGCCCCTTTTTTATATTGTTATACCAGCATAAGGAGGCTTAAAGATTTATTTTTCCATGTAGAATTATTTCTCTATTGTAACCACTGCATCAAAATCTCCACTCATTCCTTCTAGAACTTCTATACCTGATTCAATATGTCCCATATAAATTAGTCCACTTGCATATTCCCTATCTTTATAGAAAACGGCTAAATTTCCCCATGGTGAATAGCAGGTAATATCACCCTTTTTAGGCGTATAACCATTTGGTGCATCCTGAGTTGACATTTTACTTGGGGGATAGGTGATTTTTTCTGCTCCTGCAAAATCTTTAAAACTCATGGTTAGTGGAAGCATATTCAAAAAATTCATAGTAGTTGGATTATCTTCCATAACTGCTATTAATTCTTGATCCTTAATTTTTATTTTAATTCTTGTATCTTTCAAGTTTATTTCTCCTTTCAAATTCTCATTATTATCACTTTGACTCGCTTCCAACTTTGCTGTATCTGTTTGGCCTGAGCTGTTTTGTATCTGCTTTGTTTCTTGTTTGTTCTCATCCCTGCTTTCTTTAAAACAACCTGTAATAGATGTAGTAAATAACGTTAAAAAAAGCAATACTAATAATTTTTCATAACGAGTTCCTTTATGTCTAAACATATTTTATCTCCTCACTCATAACTTTGCTATTGCTTATGGATCTCCTCTATCCTATTCCCAAATAACATACAATGATTAAATAATTATTAATTATATACATATTTAATTACCAAATAACTCAACTGCTTGTTTCATTTTATTTATAATATCCACACCAAACGGGCAGTTTTTCATACACGCCCCGCATTCTATGCATTCACCTGCATGATGCTCTAACAGTTCATAATGATTTTTTAGCGTTTCAGGAACTTCTTCTTGAATCAGCGCTAAATCTAAATATTTATTAACTAATGCAATGTCTATCTTTTTAGAACATGGAGCACAATGCCCACAGTACATGCAATGTCCACTAAATGCTTTTTTCGGAGCATTTGCAAGAACTTCACTATAATCTTTTTCTTTGCTGCTTGCATCATTATAAGAAGTAGCCGCAAATATTTGATTTATATTAGCTACTCCAACCATTACAGCTGCTACAGCTGGTCTTGTCAAACAATAATGTAAACATTGTACTGGAGTCAATGCTTTTTCGAAAGGTGATTCTTTATCACTTAATAGCACTCCAGCGGCATATCCTTTCATAACAGTTAATGCTACCCCTTCATTTTCACAAGTTCTATAAAGTTTATCACGTTTCAAATCAATACCTTCATAAGTCCTATTTTTGAAGGTTGCTTCTTCGAATAATATGTTTACATCCTCACTAGCTGGTAACATATCATAAGCAGCATTAATACTAAATAAAATCACATCAACTATTCCTGTTTTAACAGCTTTAAAAGCAATATCTGGATTATGTGTTGATATTCCTATAGACTTAATAATCCCTTTTTCTTTTAATTCTTTTGCATATTTAATTATTTGCCCATTAAAAATGTTGTCAAAATCTTTTTGATCATCAACATAATGAATCATTCCAACATCCACATAATCTAATTGCATTCTAGTTAAAAAGTCTTCATATCCTTCAACAATCTCATTAATATCTCTAGTTCGCCTATATTGCCCGTTATCCCAGATAGTACATAGATGTCCTTCAATAACAAAGCTCTCTCTAGGATATTTACTTAGCGCTTTTCCAACGTTACTTCTAACTTCTGGATTTGAATTATATATATCAAAAAAATTAATACCTTCACTCATTGCACAATCAATAATTTCTTTACAATCTTCATTGCTTTTGTTTTCAAATCCCTCACCACCAATACCAATGGCACTTACTTTAATTCCTGTTCTTCCCAAAACTCTGTATTCCATATTCTGATCCTCCTTAAAGTCTTTCCAAAACCTTTTCCAACCTTTCTAAGCCCTCTATTAATAACTCTCTAGAGCATGCTATGTTTATTCGAATAAACCCATCTCCTGCTTCACCATATGTATGTCCATCACTAATTCTTAAATTGCCTTCTTCGAGAATTTTTCTACTAAGTTCTTTTGAACTTATTCCAAGACTTCTGCAATCAATCCAAATTAAATAGGTAGCCTCAGGTTTAATTACCTTGAATTTAGGAATTCTTCCATTTATAAAGGAAATTAGATACTCTCGGTTCCCTTGTAAATAATCCAATAATTGATCTAACCACTCTTCGCCCTCGTTATAGGCAGCAATTAAAGCTTCGATTCCAAAAACATTAGGTTCTATTGCTTCATTAATATTAAGCGAGCGATTTACTTTTTTTCTGTACTCCTCATTAGCTACTATAATATTGGATGTTTTTAGTCCTGCTATATTAAATGTTTTACTTGGTGCTGTACAGGTAATAGAGTTCATTAATAATTTTTCGCTTATTGATGCAAAGGGTATATATTTCTTTCCTTTATATACCAAATCTCTATGAATTTCATCAACTAATATTAAAACGTTATGCTTAAGACATAGTTCACCTAATCTCTCAAGTTCATCTTTATTCCAGGCTCTTCCAACGGGATTATGAGGATTACATAAAATGAAAATTTTTACTTTTTCATCTGAAACCTTTTTTTCAAAATCATTAAAATCAATTTCATAAAATTCACCATTGAATTTTAGTTCATTTAACACAATGTCACATCTATTATTTGTTATTGAAGTATCAAAATAGTTATATACTGGTGATTGAATCAAAACTTTATCTTCAGGCTCTGTAAAAGCTTGGACAACAGCCGAAAGTGATGGTATTACCCCTGTACTAGCTTCAATCCATTCCTTTTTTATTTTGAAATTATGCCTTTTAGCCCACCAATTAACCTCAGCTTCATAATAATTATCTGGAATAGTTGCATATCCAAAGATTCCATGTTGCACTCTTTTTTCTAAAGCATTAATAACTGGGTCTGCTGTTTTAAAATCCATATCAGCTATCCACATTGGTATAACAGCTTTGTCTTGCGATGTATCCCACTTAGCACTATTAGTATTTCTTCTATTAATAATGGTATCAAAATCGTACTTCAAATTTACTGACCTCCTCATAAACATTGCAAACTCAATTTACTTTTCTAATAATTTGTATATTTTCAAAATCTAAGTCTTGATCATCAAGTATAAATTCTTCAACATCCTCTACTTTTATTGTTCCGCTATACGGATTTTTAATACTTTTAACTGTATTTATTATTTCAGCTTGCACTGTGGAATATTCAAAACTCAAATCTGTATCGATCATTTCACAATTATCTAATATTAAGTTTTCTGCATAACACAATGGCTGTGTTCCAGAAATTTTACAGTTAACAAGTCTTAAATTCTTAGAATACCAGCCTAAGTATTCTCCATCTAAAACAGAATCATATACTGTAATATCTTCTGTATTCCAAAATGCATCCTTTGATTTAATGATACAATTTCTAACTATACCTTTTTTTACATGTTGAAATGAGTAATTTCCATCTAACTTAAAATTATTAATTTCAATATTAGCACCATGTAATAATAAATAATTACCATTGAAATTAGAATCTGAAATCTTAACATTTTTACAGTCCCATAAAGTTTCTTCTGTATGCATTATAGTTTTGTTAATTGTAATATTTTGAGCATCTCTAAAAATTTTAGGTGCATCAACTTTACAATTATTCATTATGATATCACTTGTATACCAAATAGCTGCACGACTATCTTCTGAAAAATAGCTGTCATTAATTTCTATATCTTTGTTATGCCAAAACGGATACTTACTCCAAAATTTACAATTGTAAGCTTTTATATTTCTACTCTCTTTTATTGGAGATTCACCTGCTAAAAATACACTATCTTTTATTTCCATATTAGCAGATTTAAATAATGGCCGTTCTCCTTCAAATGTTCCTTTTTCTATTAATTTCATAATGTTAAATCCTTTCTACTTGTCTTTACTTAATAAATAAACTATAAACTATAAAGTTAACTCTAAGTCAATACCTTTTTAGAATTTTTTAATAAATACAAAACTTTTACAAGATTTAATTTATTGATTGCATATTATTTAATAATTAAACATTGACCCATTAATGAACACATGTATATAATTGATTATAAACATTAACTTAATGTTTTCAATTGTTAAATTAACACTATTTGTTAATTAATAAACAGATTAATTAATTTTGTTAATTATCTTTAAAGAAAGTTTGGTGAAATTCGCAATGCCAAAAGTTGATAGAAGAATATTAAAATCTCAAGACGCAATACAAAAAGCTGTTATTGAGCTTATGTCTGAAAAAAATTTTGATGACATTACAATACAAGACATTTCAGACAGGGCAAATGTCAGCCGTGGAACTATTTATCTTCATTATACGGATAAATTTGATTTATTAGATAAACTTATTGAGGCACATATAAACGAACTAAGCAAAATTTGTGACTCTGCATGGGATGCTGACATGAGTTATATAGATTCTGATTCGATGATGTTCAAATACTTTGAACGTAACTATTTGTTCTTTTCTACCATGTTAGCTAGTAAAGGTGCTCCATATTTCCGTTCGCGATACCTTAAGTTTGTCATCGATGGATTCAAGGTTGATTTAACTGTAACTGAAGGAAAAAATTATGGATTTAACGAAGATATTATCCTTCAATTTATTGGCTCTGCTTACGTCGGAGTTGTAGAATGGTGGATTAATAATGGAATGCCTTATCCACCTCATGTCATGGCACAGCAAGTAGGCACATTATTAGAAAGAAATGTATAACTTTTTCTATTTTATTAAAAAAAGTATTGACCTAGAGTTAACTTTAAGCTTTATAATAGACTTGAACTAAATTAATTTTTTTAACAGAGGTGATTAAATATGGAAAAATCAAAAGTTTATTTTACAGATTTCCGTACAAAACTTGGCGAAGGTCTACCTACCAAGCTAAAAAGGCTTATTAAAGATGCAGGTATCGGACAAATAGACATGGATAATAAGTTCGTTGCAATCAAGATGCACTTCGGTGAACTTGGTAACTTAGGTTTTCTTCGTCCAAATTATGCTAAAGCTGTAGCCGACATGGTGAAAGAGCTGGGCGGTAAACCCTTTCTAACTGACTGCAATACCTTATACCCTGGCAGCCGTAAGAATGCCCTTGAGCATTTAGAATGTGCATGGGAAAATGGGTTCACTCCGCTTTCAGTAGGCTGCCCTGTTATTATTGCTGATGGATTAAAAGGTACTGACGATATTACAGTACCTGTAATAGGTGGGGAATATATAAAAGAAGCTAAAATTGGCCATGCAATCATGGATGCTGATATATTTATCAGTCTAACTCACTTTAAAGGTCATGAAATGACTGGCTTTGGTGGTGCCATTAAGAACATTGGCATGGGCTGCGGTTCCCGTGCTGGAAAAAAAGATCAACATATTAATGGTAAACCTCATATCATAGAAGATCAATGTCGAGGATGCCTAAGATGCCAGCGTGAATGTGCTAATAATGGTCTGTTGTTTGATAATGTAAAAAAGAAAATGTCTATCAACACAAAAAATTGTGTTGGCTGCGGTCGTTGCCTAGGTGCATGTAATTTTAATGCAATTGAGTTTTCAAACTGGTCAGCCAGTGAAGAACTAAACTGCCGTATGGCAGAATACACCAAAGCAGTAGTAGACGGCCGCCCTTGCTTCCATATTTCTCTTATAGTAGATGTTTCACCTAACTGTGACTGCCACTGCGAAAATGATGCTCCAATCCTGCCAAATTTAGGAATGCTCGCTTCATTTGATCCTTTGGCACTTGATCAGGCATGCGTGGATGCCTGTATGTCGGCTACACCACTAGCTAATAGCCAGCTGTCAGACAACATGAAAAAATCTAACTTTGTTGATCATCATGACCACTTTACAAACTCAACCCCTGAATCAGAATGGCGTACATGTCTGAACCATGCAGAGAAGATCGGTATAGGTAGTCGTGAATATGATTTAATTGTTATAAAATAAACTATATTCATAAAAACAAAAAATCAAAAGGTTACATTTCTGCATAGCAGAAAACTGCCAATAATTCGTAGATATGTATATGAATTATTGGCTGCTCTATTTGTTTTCATTTACCCTGCTTAAAGTATCTCTAAATTAAGTAATTTACTTAATTTATAATGCAATTCCTCAAAAGAAGAATAAACTCCAGCTTCGCAAATTATATCTTCGGCTTAAAGTAATTAATATCTTCCTTTATAATTTGTAGCATTCCAAATATAATAAAAGTGAGTGAAAAACACCCACTTTTCTGTAATTTTATTTAAAAGCTTTTTTATAAATTTCTAATATTTCTTCAACATTTGTATCTCTTGGGTTACCTGGAGTACATGCATCAACAAATGCTGATTCTGAAAGTGCTTGTAAATCTTCTTCCTTAACACCAATTTCACTTAATATTTTAGGAATTCCCACATCTTCTGAAAGCTTTTTAACTGCATCAATAGCTGCCTTTCTATACTCTTCTTGAGACATGTTATCTACGCCTTCAACTCCCATTACTCTAGCAATTTCTCTATATTTTTCGCCAGTAGCATCTGCATTGTATTCCATAACATATGGTAAAATTACCGCATTTGCAATTCCATGTGGAGTATCATAGAAAGCTCCAAGTGGATGTGCCATTGAGTGAACAATGCCAAGACCTACATTACTAAAGCCCATACCTGCAACATATTGTCCAAGTGCCATATCTTCTCTTCCCTTTGGTTCATTATTTACAGCACTTCTAAGTGAACGTGAAATAATTTCAATTGCTTTTAAGTGCAATGTATCTGTTAATTCCCAAGCTCCTTTTGTAATATATCCTTCAATAGCATGAGTTAAAGCATCCATACCAGTAGCTGCTGTTAATCCTTTTGGCATTGATGACATCATCTCTGAATCAACAACTGCTATTACCGGAATATCATGAGGGTCAACACATACAAATTTACGTTTCTTTTCTTCATCGGTAATTACATAATTAATAGTAACTTCTGCTGCTGTTCCAGCCGTTGTTGGTACTGCTATTATGTCAACACATTTATTTTTAGTTGCAGCTACGCCTTCAAGACTTCTTACATCTGAAAATTCAGGATTATTTATAATTATTCCAATAGCTTTTGCCGTATCAATTGATGATCCTCCGCCTATTGCTAATAAATAGTCTGCACCAGATTGCTTAAATTTTTCTATACCAGCTAAAACTACATTTATAGTTGGATTAGCTTTTACTTCATCAAATATTTCAAAATCTAAATTATTTTCTTTTAATAAATCTGTTACTCTAGTAGCAACATTAAATTTTATCAAATCCTTATCAGTTACAACTAATGCTTTTTTGTAACATCTTACTTTAGCTTCTGTTACAACATTTGATATTGCACCTGCTCCTATATAGCTTGTCTCATTTAATACCATTCTGTTTGCCATAGTAAATCAATCTCCTTCAAGTTTAATATTATATAAATTCTAATTAATAAAATTTATTATCAATAAAGTTAGCTAATTTATAATTATTATAACTATAAGCTTTTACATTTATATTGTTTTAACTAGCTGTTTTCTTGAATAATTGTCATATTTATTTAAAATACCATCTAATTTTTTACATAATAAATTTATATACAATTTAAATCAAATTATTACCCTCGAGAGGTCCCAAGGGTAATTTTAGGTTTTTCCATATTATGATATATTAATAAGTTATTCGAGGCTATTTAGTAATACGGAGATAGGTTTATACTTAACAAATATTTTTACCTTAGCCTCAAAATATCTTTATTAAGCTAAATAATCTTCTGAAATACTAACATTAAAATCTTTTGCTAAATCTCTAAAGTTTTGAGAAGTTATTGTTTGCTTCTTCCCACCCATAGATAATACTTTAACTAATATTTCAGCTGACTTTTCTACTGTGTCCATAAGACCAAAAGTTAAATCTAAAGTTTCTCCTGAACAGAACATTCCATGATGTGCCCAAATTACAACGTCATGATCGTTCATTAATTCACCAGTGGCTTCAGCGATTGCAGCGCCTCCTGGAACCATCCAAGGAACTATGCCAATTCCACTTGGGAATACTACAGGACATTCTGTTGCCATTTCCCATAATTCTCTTGTAAAGACTGCTCCATCTAATGGTAATACAAAAGTTAATGCTATTACATTAGTTGTATGAGAATGCATTATAACTCTATGAGCACCATTAGTTTTTTCTACCTTTATTGAGTGACTCATTAAGTGTGATGGTAACTCACTTGTAGGTTTTGCACCATTTATTAAGCCCCAAACTATTTTATAGTTTTCACCTTTTTCATCTATCTTAACTATTCCTGCATTTTCTTCTAAACACACTGTCATATTTCTTATAAATTTTCCACTTCCAGTTACTAAGAAATATTCATTAGCTAAGTTTTTAACAGTCACACCAATTGGAGTGTATGCTGCATCTTCACTAATAAATCCTTTAATTGCTGATACTTCATCTTCAGTTAATCTGTATGTTATGTTTCCGCCATTTCTTTCGTGCCAGCCTTTAAGCCAAGCATCCTCAGTTATCTTTTTAAAGTTTTGTATAAATTTCATATCTTCTAAAGCCATTTTTATTACCTGCTTTCCTAATATAATTAAATGCTATATTTTTTCTTATAAACTAATTTCTTTAACCTAATTACTTTCTTTTCGATAATTCAGTTTCTTCATATTCTTTTACTTCTTTAATCCAGCTTTCAGCTACTGGTACATTATTCTTTTCACAATAGTAATTCCAAATATCGCCCATTGGGTAAGTTTTGAATTCTTCCATTAAAGCTAATCTTTCTGTGAAGTTTCCTGCGTCTTGTAATTCTCTTAATTTATCATTTGGTGTTAACATTGCATTTAATAATGCTTTTATCATATTTCTTGTTCCAATTGTCCATGCTGCTATTCTGTTAATACTTGCATCAAAGAAATCAAGGCCAATAATTACTCTGTCTAATGCACCATTTCTTACTATTTCTTTAGCTATTTCTTTAAGTTCATCATCATAAACTACAACATGGTCAGAATCCCATCTAACAGGTCTACTTACATGAAGAGCAACTTTTTCATCAAATAATAGCATTGCTGAAAGCTTATCTGAAACAACTTCAGTTGGATGATAATGTCCTGTGTCCATTAATGACATTATGTTATTTTTAGCTGCATAACTTAAATAAAACTCGTTCGAACCAACTGTATAAGCTTCTGCCCCTATTCCAAATACTTTCGATTCAACACAGTCAAGATTGTATTTTTTATCAATCTCAACTTTGAAAATTTCATCTAAAGATTCTTTAAGTCTTCTTCTTGGTCCTAATCTATCACTTGGAATATCTTTATATCCATCTGGAATCCAAATATTAGTTAAGCAAGTCTGACCTAATTCTTTACCAAAATATTCTCCAATTTTTCTTGATGCTACTGCATGTCTAATCCAGAAATCTCTTATTTCTTTATTTGGGTGAGAAAGTGTTAATCCATCTGAAGACTTTGGATGTGAGAATATTGTTGGATTAAAATCTAATCCTAATCCTCTTTCTTTTGCCCATTCAACCCAGTTTGCAAAATGCTCTGGCTTAATTTCATCTCTATCTACAAATTTTCCATTAGTTTCTAAATAAATTGCATGAAGATTTACTTTGTGTTTTCCTGGAATCAAGCTTAATGCTTTATCTAAGTCTTTTCTTAATTCTTCAGCATTTCTAGCTGCACCTGGATAGTTTCCGTTACATTGAATTCCACCAGATAACTCATTTTGAGACACTTCAAAACCTTTTACATCATCACCTTGCCAGCAATGAATTGATATTTTAACTTTATTAAGCGCCTCTAAAACTTTATCTACATCTATTCCCCATTTTTCATATTCTTTTTTAGCTATTTCATATTTCTCTTTAATATTCATTTTTTTCCTCCTATTTATGTTGGAATTTTGTTAATACTCATTTTGTTGTTTAAGTAATTTATATTAATAAGACTATCAACAATTTAATTTAGTTTGCTTTAAATACTTTAATCTCAAAAGATTCTTTGATAGCTTGTCTTGCTTCTCCTAAATCCTTTAAAACGTTTTTACTTATAAGCTGAGCAACAATATTTCCTATAGCTGTAGCTTCAACCGGTCCTGCTAATACTTCTTTTTCAGTAATTTTAGCAACTAATTCATTTAAAAGATTGTTTTGACAACCTCCACCAAAAATATTTATTCTTTTGAATTCCTTTTCAAATACTTCTTCAAGATTTAAAACAGCTTTTTTATAACAATGAGCCAAGCTATTGAATACGCACATTGCAATTTCTCCAACTTCTTCTGGAACCCTTTGCCCTGTCTCTTCACAATATTTCTTTATTTCTTCAACCATATTTTCTGGTTTTAAGAATCTATCATCATCTACATCAACTATTGAAGTAAAATCTGAATGTTCTTTTGCCAAATCAACTAACTCTGCGAAGGAATATTTATTTTCAAGATTTCTTCTAACCTCTTGAATTACCCAAAGCCCCATGATATTTTTTAAGAATCTGTATCTATAATCTATTCCACCTTCATTAGTGAAGTTATACTCCATTGCTTGCGGAACACAAATTGGAAATCTATTTTCAACCCCAATTAATGACCATGTTCCTGAGCTTAAGTAAATGCTATCACTGTCATTGCATACAGATGAAATAAATGCTGAACCAGTATCATGAGTTGCAGGAAGTATTACTTCCATATCAAATCCAAATTCATTTACTAACTCTTCTCTTAAATTTCCCAGACTTGTTTTTGGTAATTTTGTCTCTTGAAAAATGTCTTTGTTAATTCCAAGTTTTTTTAAGATTTCTTCATCCCAAGTTCTTTCAAATGAATTAACTAGTTGAGTCGATGTTGCATTAGTATATTCGTTGAATTTCTTTCCTGTAAGCAAGAAATTTAAATAATCTGGAATCATTAAGAAAGTTTTTGCCTTTTCTAATATTTCAGGATTGTTCTTCTTTATAGAAAGTAATTGATACACTGTATTAAATCTTTGGAATTGAATTCCTGTATATAAATACATCATATCTTTTGGAATAACCTTAAAAACCTCTTCCATCATGCCTTCTGTCCTGTCATCTCTATAAGCAACTGCATTTCCAAGCATCTTATCGTTTTCATCTAATAAAACAAAGTCAACGGCCCAAGTATCTATACCGATACTCTTTGGAACTTTCCCTATTTCTTTGCATTTTTTAATTCCAACTTTTATATCCTTAAATAACTGTTCAATGTTCCAACAATATTCATTTCCTATTTTGCTGATTCCATTTTCAAATCTATAAATTTCTTCTAAATTTATCTTTCCATCTTCTACTGAGCCTAATATATGTCTTCCACTAGAAGCTCCAATATCAATGGCTAAATAGTAATCCATATCTTTCCTCCTGTTCTTTTGTATTTATTTTTCATTCACACTACACCTAAATTATATTGCAGAAAGAAACCGTTTTTAATATCGTGGTTTGTTTAAATTATTATCCTTATTTGCAAATCTACTTATCATGGATAACCAACATATATTCTAAACTCATGAGATAACTAACCGAAATAAAATACATTTGTGTTCCACAGGACTATGAAAATTTCGCTGAAAGCACTAGGAGGCAAGTTGCACCCACTTTGGCTTGCTCCAACCATTCGGTTGGACAAGCGAAAGTGGAACAACCTACCTCTAAGTGCTTTTAGCATCGAAATTTTCAAATGCCTGCTTCACACAAATGTATTTTATTTCTAGTGTAGATATTACCTAAGTTTAGTATAATTTCATAATAATTTAAGTTATAAGTCAAATTCAAAATTGGGTTATCTATAGCCAGCAAAAAAAAGTACTCTGTTGTTTTAATTGCTATAGAAAATAACTGTAGGTATTTTCCTAATACAACTTTGCACAAAAGAGCACCCCTTATTTCAAATATGGACTACATTTTAAAAAAATATATATCTTAATTAAACTATTTATTATTACATAAGTTAAGTTTATATTCCCTTGGTGTCATTCCAAATTTATCTTTAAATATCTTATAAAAATATGTTGGATTTTCATAACCTACTAACTCAATTAAATCAACAATAGTGTAATCAGTTGATTTAATTAACTCAACAGCCTTGCTTAACTTTTTTTCCTGCAATAATTCTTTAAATGTCATTCCTGTATGTTTTTTTATTAGTTTGCTGAGTTTGTAATCTGGCTGCTTTAGTTTTTGTGATAGTTCTAAAAGAGTTGCTGTATTATAAAACTCATCAATATATTTAAGACTTTGAATTATCAACATCTTTTCATAATTATCTACAGAATATATCTCTATATCCTGTGAGTTCTTTATTAACTCTACTATTAAAAGTCCTACGAGCAATTTTATTGTTGCTTTGCTCATTATTGAAGGAGCATATAATTCATTTATTATTCTTTCTATTAAATCCTGAATATTGTTTCTTTCTGAAACTTTAAAATACAAATATTCGCCTTCTTCATAGTCTGTATATATTGTAGTTAATAAAAATTTACTTATAATATTTTCATTATCTAAAAGAGTTATTATGTAATCAAAAAATTCTGGTCTAACTATGAAGTTAATAATTATATCTTCCTCACTTGACGCTTGTATTTCATGGGTTATATATTGATTCAAAAATATTAATTCGCCCTTTTGCAAAATTATTTCTTTATTATCGATGATTTGAGTCAATTTACCTTGGTAAACATAATTAAATTCAATGTAATTATGCGTATGACTTGGAAAATTAATAAATCTTGTATGTTTCCTAATATCTATTAATTCCCCTGGCGGTAATAACTTATTACTATCTATGATAAATTTCCCATCATCAGTGTAAATACTCTTATTAACGGAGTTTTCTCCACTTAATATTTTTTTTTCTTCTTCCGTTAAAGCTATTAACTTATCATGAATTTCTCTTACCATAAGCTTTATTCTCCTATCTCGTTACAAATATCATGAAAATATCAATACTCATTTAGATTTAAACCTTTACTTTTTATTTTCAATCACTTTCAAAAAAACATTTTAATTATGTTTATAATAACGAATTCCAAGATAATATACAACCAAAATAAAGTTCCTATATTTATGTCTGCCGAATATAGAAAAAATCACCAGTCAAAATAGTTTTACTGTTTATATAAATGTAAATTTTAACGACGATAAAAATATCGTCGTTAAAACACAATTTACTAAATAAGTAGTTCATATTATTTAAATATATTATCAAATTAATCAATTACAGATTGATTTTCTCTTTAGAATAAATAATATTACCAACTTCACCATCAAGTCGTTCAAATTGTGCATTTGCTTTTTTAGCTATATATGCTCTCTGTCCCATAAAATCAAATGGTACATCATCACTTTTACCTGCCTTAATATCTTCACATAATTGAATAATATTTGATAATAATTCTTTTGGTGTTTCTCCTGTTCCATGAGAAAGAAGAATTTTATCAAATCTTCCGTCTGTTTTTGATAATAAGTCCATCATAGACTTTTCATAGCTTGTCGTACCAAGAGAATACTTATCAAATAAGAAAGTTGCTTGATTTGCAGCATCTCCAGTCATTAGCATCCTTTCTTCTTTAATAAGAACTGCTATTTGTCCCGGTGTATGTCCAGCTGCGTTATAAATTTCCAAGGTTATTACTCCAAGATCAAATACATCTCCCTCCTTTAAATCTTTATAAGCAGATGAATTTTTTGACTGCACATAATCACTCTCTATAATCTTATCAAAATCTTTATATTGAGCCTTAACATAACCTTTACGCACCTCAAAATCAATATGTTCCTTATAAACTTCATCATCAGCATGGTTCATGTATACTTCCTCAAAATTTGGTGCACCAGATGCATGATCTACATGTCCATGAGTAAGAATTACTATAACTGGCTTATCAGTAAGTTTACTTACATACTCATTTAGATTTCCGACACCTGTCCCAGTATCTATAAGGGCAGCCTTATTGCTTCCCTCCACTAAATACATTAATTCACCAGTTGGACCAAAGATTCTAGTAATGTTTTCTGAAATTTTTTTTGATTTAAAGAAATTAGATGGTTCCATTATTATACCTCCATATTTTAAACTAAGATTTTATTAGTATTCCTCAAAATTGCATGTGCCTGATTTTAATTCCTCTAATTTAATTTCTCATTCCCCTTTTTTGAAATTGCTATTAACATTCCAAGTAATATAGATAAAAATGATGAAGTTAAAACTCTATATTCAGCTGGTAATAGAAATACTACTGTATGACATGGTATCCAAATAAGAGGACATGTCTTTAACCAGCAAATTTATTTAATACTGAGTATTTTTTTTAACCAATTATGAGCTAGTTCAGGCCATACCGAAATTCCTTCATCAGATTGTATTTTCATCTGAGATACTAATTTCTTCATTTCTTCTTTGAATATGTCTCTAACACTTACTCCTTTCGGAATTTCTCCCATCATATTAAATGGCGGCGGCAACTCCATATTATTATCTATCATAAATTGTATATTTTCATAATATTGCTGCATAGTATAATCTCTGCCAAAATTTCCAGAAGCCCAATCCTCGTTAGCTAACGACATTCCATGACCTCCATTTCCAAACACATGATGTTCAAATATTACTCCATGTTTTTTACATGCTTCTGCGTACAAATAGCTGTTTTCCACTGGTACAGCTTCATCTGTTGCTGTCTGCCATAAAAACGTAGGTGGTGTATCCTTAGTTACTTGCTTTTCTAATGACATATATTCTAATTCCTTCTGACTTGCATCTGTGCCTAAAAGTGCTCTAAAGGAATCCTTGTGGGCATATTCTCCTGAAGTAATAACTGGATATGATAAGATTACTGCATCTGGCCGATTACTTACCCCTTCATACTCTGAATCAAGCACTAATTCTCTTGCATCAAAATGCACTGCCAAGCTTCCAGTAAGGTGTCCCCCTGCTGAAAATCCACAGATAACCACTTTATTTTGGTCAATGCAAAATTCTTCTGCTTTTTTTCTCACAAGCATAACAGCCTTGGATAAATCCTTCAAGGGCTGTAACTTTAGTGGTGTTGTCATCAATAGATTGGTTGTATATGTAACAACAAATGCATTGTAGCCTTTGTTATAGAACTCCTCCGCTACAATTTCAGCTTCTGTGTCAGATACCACACAATATCCGCCTCCCGGAACTACTATCATAGCTGGTCTTAATTTATCATTCTCCTCATGAATATAAGTAAAAATATTAGGTATAAATTCCCCTCTAACTGGATAAGTATATTCTTCTTTTTTCCATAATAAATAAGTTTCATTAATCATCTTAATTTCCTCCAATCATTATAATCCGCCTAGAATTCAAAATTTCCTATTTGTTATAATAACAAATTCTATCGTAAATTATTTCTATAACTTATTCAAATAGGGATGTTATATAATTTTACAACATCCCTAACCTATACCTTTTTAATTTCACTTACAAATTCATTTCTACTTCAGTGCTAGTTGGGATTAATATTTTCCACATCTAAACTTTAACCCTGCATTTACTTAACTCTATCGCCAATGCATCAATCTGTTCCTGATTTAAAAGAGATAATGGTCCAAAAATAGGATTAGCTGTAAGTGGTTTATTTAGTGATAAATCAAGTAATTCAGGAATATTTTGAAAACCATCTAATTGAGAACCTATATATTTACGAAGAATTGCTATTCCTTCTTCATTTTCTAGTACATCTTTTAGAGAACTCTTTATATTTAAGTAAGGATAATAATCTCGAGTTGGCTTATAAGATATTTCAAGTCTGCCAGCCTCTACTTTTAATATTATGTTTCCATCCTTTTCTTCCATATTAAGAGGTTCATCGCCTTCGATAACTATATCAGCAAGATTAGCATCTGGAAGGATTATTTCAGCCTCACAGTTAAATGGCACTTCAAAATTATATTTCACTTTTTCATCCTCCATCAATTCCCAACTACTCACATAAGTTCCTGATGCTGATTTATAGTGAATACAAGCATTCTTCAAGTATGCAAATGGCTGCGGTTTAATAAGAGCTTTCTTAAATCCTGGTCCATCAAAAACTGGATTTAAGCCACAGATATCTCTTGCAATCCATTCCACTACAGAACCATATGCATAATGATTCATACTATTCATACCAGTACTGCTGACAGATCCATCTGGATTTACTGAATTCCAGCGTTCCCAAATTGTAGTTGCTCCCATATTGACACTATATAACCAACTTGGGAAATCATCATTAATTAATAATTTATAAGCAAAGTCATTTGCTCCTACACTGGAAAGTACTCTACATATGTATGGTGTCCCTACAAATCCAGTATCTAAATGTGTTCCTTTATCTACTAATTTTGTCTTTAAGGCTTCTGCTACTCGAGTGCGATGTTCTCGTGGAAGCAGATCCATAAATAAAGCTAATACATGTGCTGTCTGCGTATCTACACAAATCTTTCCGTTTGGAGTAATGTATTCATTACAAAATGCTGCTTTTATTTCTTCCTGAAGCTTTCTGTAATATGCAGCATCTACTTTCTTTCCAATGGCTTCTGCAGCATCACCAGTTAATTTCACTGAATAATAATAGTATGCAGTCGCAACATAATATTGATCTGTTCCTCCATTAAAAATGTCGCTTTTATCAGGGTTATCAAGCGCTAGCCAGTCTGCTATATGATTTCCTGTCTGCCAAAGACGCTTTCCGCCATCAGCCTCATCTTCTCTAATAATATAATCTACCCAGTCCTTCATAGCATCATAATGCTTTTCAAGCATAGATTTATCTCCAAAATATAGGTAAGTAGTCCATGGAAGAATAGTTGCTACATCTCCCCAAGCACTTGAACCATGTCCTGTTCCTACTTCTCTCTGATTTCTCACGCGTGGTATAATTACAGGTACTGATCCATTAATTAATTTTTGTTCTTCTCTAAGCTCTTTCATATATTTATTATAAAAGGCTGCTGTATTAGCAAAAAAGCTTGCTGTTCCTGAGAAAACCTGAGTATCGCCAGTCCATCCCATACGTTCGTCTCTTTGTGGACAATCTGTAGGAATATCAACAAAATTACCTTTTTGACCCCATTTTGCATTTAAAATCAGGCGGTTAACTCTTTCATCAGAAGTCTTAATTTCTCCTAACTCGTCCATATGAGAATGAATAGCGTATGCAGTAAAATCTTCCGGATTTACTTCCATACCTTCCACCTTTATATAACGGAAACCATAATAGGTAAAGTGAGGTCTTACATGAGCTGGTTTCCCATTAGATATATATTCATATTCTGCTTTTGCACTTCTTAAATTATCTCGATAAAAACATCCCTTTTGAAGAAGTTCTCCGTATTGTATTAGAACTCTATCATCTTTTGGAATATTGATATCAAATTCTACCCAGCCTGCCATGTTCTGTCCAAAATCTAGAACCATTTCGCCTTTTGAAGTAATTATTTTTTTTGGCTTAAAAGATTCATGCTTAATAATAGGAGGACTTAAACGCTCTTCCATAGATCCAAGCTTTAATTCTGCTGGCTTTACACCTGCCCAGCTATCATCCTCACAAGTTTCCTTTGACCAGTCTGCTATTTCATTATTTGCATTATAATGCTCTCCATCATAAATTCCACTTTTAGAAACTGGTCCCGCGTAGGATTTCCAACTTTCATCAGTAGCAATTACAACTTGACTTCCGTCCTCTTTAGTTATAACAATTTCACATAAGAGCGCCATTCTGTCTCCATAAGTGTTTTCCAATCCTCCAAGACCAAAACGTCCAGAAAACCATCCTTTACCGAGCATTGCACCAATAACATTCTTTCCATCCTTTAAATATTTTGTAACATCAAAAGTCTGATACTGCATCCAACAGTCATAAACAGAATAACCTGGAAGAAGATATTCTTCTGAAATTTTCTCTCCGTTAATTTCCATCTCATAAATTCCAGCCGCAGAAGCATAAACTCTAGCAGATTTAATGTTTCCGTCAACCTCAAAAGATTTTCTCATATAAGGATGAGCATCTTTATCTAAATCTGGTGTAATCCAAATACCTTTCCATGGCTGACTAAGCTTTCCAGTTTCAAATGTTGCCGTCTCACTTTCGGCAACTTCTCCATTATCTCCTGTAACTTTAACCTTCCAATAATAACAAGTGCATGGTTCAAGTTCTATACCAGGTCTAAAAGATCGGCTATCTGCGTCTTTACACTCACCACTGTCATATATAAAAGAATTATTATCAAATTTATTATCTTTACTTATAATAACTCGTGCACTTTCTTGTTTTTTTGCATTAGTATCTTCCACAACCCATGAAAGACTTAAATCACTTATATTGCAACCAAGAGGATTTTTAAAATGATTAGCTCTCAATCTAACTATTTTCATAATTAACCTTCCATTTCTATTTTTAAATATAATTTGTATATGCTGCTTTAACTTATTAATTTTCAATAAACAGTATTCCAGATAACTCGGATGTTAAAATATAAATTATATACAGTTTTAAAATAATAGATAACCATTACGTACCTTTTTCATTTAATATCTATTATAAAAAGGTACGTCCATAGTTTACTTCAATTTCTTTATTCAAGCTTTCCAATATTGTTTAAAGTTTTTCTAACCAATTTATTAGTTTTGTTCCAATTTATCCTCAAGCTCTTTAATACCGTTTTTAATATTTTTTCATTCCACAAAAATATATATTAAGCATTATCTCTTTGTTGTGTTTCTTCTATCATTTGACTAAGTCTCTTTTCACTTAAATCATAGAATAGCATTAAAACTACTGCCACTATAGCTAATAAAGATCCTGCTACATTATATAAGAATGATATTCCCTTCATTGTGCCTGCGGATTGAGCAACGTTTGGAATATACCCAAAAGCAACTAATGCAATTCCTGCAATATACCCCGCTACACCTGATGCGCATTTTTGAAGGAATATAAATGTAGCACTTATTATACCTTCAGAACGTTTACCAAATTTCCAGTGAGCATAGTCAACAGTATCTGGTAACAATCCCCATACTAATGGTACAAACAAACCTGATCCAATTGCTGAAAATACTGTTAATGTTAATATGGCATTAACATTTACACCTGCAAAATATTGACTAACATTGGTTACTATTACAATGCTCATTCCTAAAATCAAAGCATTCCTTTTACCAATCTTACCAACTACTACTGGTACTAAAAGAATAGTCAAAATTAATGGAAGCATAGAAAGCAATCCTACAATTGGTATTAAATCTGGTCTTTGAACAGTGTACATTAAATAATACATTTGTGAATTATTTCTAATTGTAAAACCTGACATAAAGAATACAAATGCACCTGATAATAATAATAAATATTTATTTTTTATTATAAGTGGAAATGCTTCTTTTAATGTTATTTTTTCATGTTGTTTCTTTATTACAACTCTTTCTCTTACTTTAAAAGACCAAATCATAAAAAATACAAATCCAATTACAGCATATGCGCTTACTGTAAGGAAAAATCCTTTAGCTGGATTACCTCCCCCAAGCATTCCAACAAATGGCATTGTGCCAACTGCTACAATCATCATTCCTGTCATTCCTAAAAATTGAGCAAAATTATTAAGCTTAATTCTTTGAGGCTGGTCTTGTGTAATAGCTGGTAAAATTGCCGTGCAAGGTAATGTTGCTACTGTAGTAAATATCATAGTTAATAAATATGTTACATATGCATATATCACTTTAACTGGCTCACTAAAATTTGGCACTGTGAAACACAAAACAGTTAATACACAAAATGGTAAACAGCCAAACATTACATATGGTCTGAATTTTCCCCATTTACTTTGAGTTCTATCGATAAAATATCCCATACTGAAATCAACTATCGAATCTAATACCCTCGCAACTAGAAACAAAGTTCCTGCTGTAATTGCACTGATTTTAAATACATCGGTATAAAAGAATATTAAATACATATTAACTACTTGAATTAATAAATTAGCAGCAAAGGCGCCTCCTCCAAAAGCCATTTTTTCACCCAAATGTACTTTTACACTATTGTTAAGTGATGTATTAGTACTTACATTTTCCATTTGTAATCCCTCCATTACATTTTTTAATTTATTGTTATTGAAATAAATACGAACTTGTACTATTCTATTTATGTGTTATTTTATTTCGGCACTCATGTTATAAGCTAAACTGAGTGTCATTTTTTATAATATAATTTCGCTTAATTATTTTTTACTATTAATAATAAATTCAAACCTCCTATTTTTGATTTGCAAATCGTTTTCAACTAGTTGTAGATAATTTATATTTGAAAAGCTCTTCATGTAAACATTTTAACACCTATTATTTCTTTCTTTAATGACTAATTCAAATATATTGTACAACTAACTCAAATGTATGTATTCGTTTTAAAACTACACAAACTAAAAATAAATTGTTTTTTATTTATTCTTATGTTAAATTACTACCATGAATATTATGCAATAATTCTATAGTAAGGGTGATAATATGAATTCATTTGAACTTGATAATTTTTTGAGAAAACACACTTTTTATGAAAAGTTTATTTTAAGCAATATAGATCCTAACAATATAAATTCTTTAAAATCTTTTATTAATAATACTGAATTTGATGAAAATATTATGAGAAAATTCCCTCTTCCTAATGATCAATCCATTGAAGAGTTTTTTATTGGCTTGAAGGAAAAGAATGCGACTATACTTACTCGAATGGATGATATTGTCTTCGTCTGTCATCCAAGATTCGCTAAAACATCTGAACATCATCATAATTACATTGAAATGATTTATGTTTATTCAGGTGAATTTCATCAAACAGTGAACGGAAATAATATTGTCATGAAAAAAGGCGAAGTTTGTATATTAGATACAAATGTATTACATTCAATCGAACCAACATCTGAAAACGATATAATAATAAATTGCGTTATGAGTAAAAAACACCTTGATGATATTTTGTTAAATCGCTTATCTGGAAACGATTTGCTTTCAAGTTTTTTTATTCATGCAATTTATCAAAGCAATGATTATAATGATTATATGCTTTTTAAATCTGGAGATTATGAAAAGCTAGCCAAACTAATGGAAGCTGCTCTTTGTGAGTATTTTGATAATTCTCCTTGTTCAGATGAAGTTATCAATAGTTACATGGTAATAATTTTTTACGAACTTCTTAAAGTGTTTCAAAAACAATCTAATTTTGAAAATTACGATTTACTTAAAAACACAAAAATTACAGATATAATTCTCTATATACAAAACAATTGTAAAGATGCAACTTTAGCTTCTGTCGCTGAACACTTTCATTTTCATCCAAATTATTTAAATTCAATAATAAAGAAATTTCAAGGCAACAATTTCACATCTGTGCTGCAAGATGCAAAATTAAAAAAGGCCAGCTTTCTTTTGAAGAACTCAAATATTCCAGTTATTGAGGTTGCTAGAAGCATAGGTTATGAAAATACCAGCTTTTTTTATAAACTATTCAAAGATTATTATGGATGCAATCCTACTGAATATAGAAAAAATCACCAATCAAGTCAGAACCACTAGTAAAACAATTTAATTATATCTATTTTAACGACGATAAAACTCACGTGGTTAAAATTATAGATTTCTAAAAACTAATGAAGCTGAGGTTTTCTAATGCAAGAAAACCTCAGCTTATATAATTTATTATTACTTATTTACACAACTACATGCGCTTATATCATTCTCATCTTCATAATGCTCTTTTTCTAAATGTTCATTGTCTATTTTCCTTAAAATAATATAATATGCGCTAATAAGTGGAATACATGCTCCAAGCCATGCTAAAGGATTTGCTAAAGATACTCCTAAAAAACCTAATGGTTTTGATAACATTATTGCGGCAAAGGTTCTCATTAATAATTCCATAATACCTGCTACTGTTGGAATAAAACTTTGTCCTAAGCCTTGAAGAGTGTACCTGTATATAAAAAGTAATGAAAGTAAAAAGTAACACAATCCATTGGAAGTTAAATACAATTGTGATAATGAAATAACTTCTTTTTGGTCAAATCCAACAAAAATTGCTGTCAAAAAATGTCCTGCGAATGTATTGATAAGCCCAACAATAATGCTAAAGGTTACTGATATGAGAATGCATTTTCTTACGCCTTGTTTAATTCTTTCAATTTTTTCAGCACCATAATTTTGAGCTGTATAGGTAGCCATTGTAATGCCAAAAGACATCATTGGCTGAATTGCAATAGTATCAATTTTTTGAGCAGCAGTATATGCAGCTACGGAAGCAGCACCAAGACCATTAAGTGCAAATTGTACTACAATAGCTCCAATTGCAATTATAGATGCTTGGAATCCCATTGGTAAGGACATCTTTATATGTTCAAAAAAAACACCTTTTGATATTTTTAAATCACTCTTTTTTAATTTAAGTATTGGTAAGTTTCTTTTTATGTACCACATACATAATAAAGTTGAAACTCCTTGTGCTATAATAGTTGCTAAGGCAGCTCCTTTTACACCCATTTTAAATATTAAAATAAAGCCAAACTCTAAAACTATATTTAAAATACAAGCTACTACTAAATATACTAATGGTGTTCTACTATCTCCTAAAGCTCGAATAATATTTGAGAAAAAATTAAAAAACATTGATGCTATTATTCCAACAAATATAATAAATACAAAATTATAAGCATCATCTATAATTTCCACAGGTGTATTCATTATCTCTAATATAGGCCTAGCAAAAATTGTACTCATAGTAGTAAGAATTATAGTTACTACCATGCTAATTACAATACCTGCAAGGTAACTTTCTTTAACTGCGTGTTTATCACCTGCACCAAATTTTTGAGCCGTAATAATTGAAAGACCTGCTGTTAAACCTTGGGCAAATCCTAAAATCAAAAACATTATACTGCCTGTACAGCCAACAGCAGCTAAAGCATTAATACCTATAGTACGTCCAACAATAAATGTGTCAGCTATATTATAAAATTGCTGAAATATATTTCCTATTAATAATGGAACTGTAAATAGTAATATTAATTTTGCTGGATTACCTTCTGTTAAATTTCTAGTGCCAGCCATTAAACTTCCCCCCTAAAGTCATTTATAAAATTTCACTTATCTCTAGTCACATAAATCATATGATAGATTATAATCATTATCAAGGTGGATTTTACCAATCTCTCAAATGCTGTATAACACTACAAATTATACTCCATACATTTATAAAATGTTACAATTAATTTTTCTATTAGGGAAAATAACTAACCGAAATTAAATATATTTTAAATATTGACAGAAGCATTTATACCAGTTATAATCAATTCGATGATTATCGAATTTTAATATTATAAGTTTGGAGTTATAAAATGGATACTAAAGAAGCAGCAAAGATATTTAAGGCATTATCTAATCCCAATAGACTAGAATTATATTTAAAAATTTCCGAAGCCAATGAATCTAGTTTTGAAGCCAAAGGTGAATGCTTTGTTACAGATATTATCAACTCTTTTAATATTGGTGCTCCCACCATTTCACATCATATTAAAGAATTGGTGAATGCCAATTTGATAAGTACAGAAAAAAAAGGTAAATTTTTAATCTGTAAAGTGAATGAGGAGTTAGTTGAAGAAGTTAGTCAACTGTTATCATTACAACATAAATGATTCTTAAAATAATTTATAAAGCATTTTAAGAATCATTTAATAGTTATAGTGCTAGCAGATTGGCACTAAGAAGTCACAAAATATTTCAAAGCACTACTGAGTCTTAATATCGTAACACTATACTAAAAACCCAGTCAAAAATTCGATTATTGTCAAAGTGTTAAAATATCGAATCTTAGAAAATATATTAATTTATTTGGGCTTGCCGAAGTCAAATACAGTTATTGATCTCTAATCCCTTGACTGGTAATCCCCATCAATGGAGGTTTATTATGAAAATTTTTTATTTTACTGCTACTGGTAACAGTTTAGATGTTGCTAAAAGATTTGGAGGAGAACTCTACTCGATACCAAAAGTTTTAAAAGGCAATAAATTTGATTTTGAAGATGAGAAAATAGGAATAATATTTCCTTGTTATTGCTTTGCTGCTCCCAATATTGTCCGCGAATTTATAGAGAAAGTGACATTAAAAAGCCCTTATATTTTTGTAATTATGACCTATGGAAATAAGCTTGGAGGCGGTACCAACTGGTTTGCAAAGTTTGCTAAGAAGAATACTATTCATATACAATATGCTGATGGTTTGCTAATGATTGATAACTACTTGCCAATCTTTGATATCGAAAAACAGAAACTCAAACAAAAGAATATAGATGAAAATTTCAACCGCATGTTAAGCGACATTAATCAAAATAAGCAATATATCAATAGTGGAACATTATTCGTTGATTCAATGGCGAGAAGCTCCATGCATGGTTTATTTAAAATATTTCCAAATATTAATTCTGCTAAGAATTTTTCTGTTCAAAATAGTTGCAATAGTTGTGGAACTTGTGCCAAAGTATGTCCTCGCGACAATATTACAATTAACAAAAATGCTGACAAGTCTAAACCAACTTACGGAGAAAATTGTGAATTTTGTCTTGCTTGTATAAACCTTTGTCCCCAAAAGGCAATACAATTAAAAAAAGAAAGTAATCCAAATGCACGATTTAAGAATGAAAATGTAACTTTAAAAGAAATTATTACAGCAAATGATTAAGTTTATTTCACTCTATATAGGTAATTAGTGTAATGCAAAAGGCAGTAAATTCATTTTTGATAAAATTACTGCCTAAAATTATTAAGAAATATCCTTCAACCCCCGATACTTCCTATAAATTGTTATCTTTTTTATTTTTAACTTTTTTCCTTTTTAAATTGTAAAACATTTAACTTTAAAAACATGTTTCTTCTAAAAAAAGTTTAAAGTAATTTTAGCCATGTCACCGCTAACTCTAAATATTCTCTAAAAACTGAATTCTTAATCCATTAGGATCTAACACATAGAAAAACCTTGTGTGTGGATTTGGCTGTATTGGTCCACTGTGAATAGCTATTCCCTTTTCTTTAACAAAATTCATCATTTCATCTACTGAATTAACTTCAAATCCAAGAGAAATGTGCTCTCCGTAAATTACTTCTTTTATAGCTTCATCGCATATAAGTTCAATTTTTGTTTCTCCATCTCCTAGAAATGCAATTTCTCTTCCTGGACCTGCATTAAATCTCTTGTTTACATTAATCCCAACAATTTCTTCATAAAACTTTAAGGATTCCTCTAAATTTTTAACCTTTAATGTGCTCCAACAAAATTTCATAATTTGTTCCTCCCTTATTATTTTTTTCTATTTAATCTTAAAAATGTTAAGGCTGCTCCCACTAAACTTATTATTCCTGCAGTTATATATACAATTTTCATACCATATATGAAGGCATCATTTCTTCCTGTTACATAATCTGTAACACGATATCCAATTTTAGAACTCATCATGCTATATAAAAGTGTTGTAGCCAAGGCTATTCCACATACCATTCCTAAGTTTCTTACAAGTGCATTTACACTTCCTGCAATTCCGAGTTTATCCTTTGGCACTGTTGACATTATCAAAGAATTATTTGGTGATTGGAATAATCCCATGCCAATAGACATAATTCCAATAAATATTATCATAATTAGTAAAGTTGAATCTACATTTAAAGTAGACATTAATATTAATCCTAAGCTTATAAGTATTAGACCTATAAAGGTTAAGATCTCTGAACCAATCTTATCTGATAAAGCTCCACTAACAGGTGCTGCTACAGTTAAAAGCAAAGGATAAACCATGAGTATCAATCCAGTATGCTCAGGTGTATAGCTCATTACATCTTGAAGGTAAAAAGGTAAAATAATATTGTTGCAAAATATTGCTACAAAGGTTACAAATCCACAAAATATACTTAAGGAAAATAACTTATTACTAAATATTTGTAACTGTAATAGTGGATTTTCTCGTTTCTTTTCCACATAAATAAATGCTATAAAAGAAATAATTGCAACAATAAAGCTTGATAAAATTATTGGATCTGTAAAGCCACGGTTTAATCCTTCATCTAGAGCCCCAAAAAGTGGAACTATAGTTAGCATAAATAATATAGCGCCCACGCCATCCAGCTTTCCCTTCACTGTTTTATGGCCTTTAGGTAATAACTTGATGGCATAAAATAAAGCTATTATACCAATTGGCACATTTATTAAAAATATAAATTCCCAGCTGAATGCACCTACTATAAGTCCTCCGAGGCCTGGCCCTACTAAAGAGCCCAAAGCTACAGAAGTTCCTAAAAATCCTAGTGCTTTCCCTCTTTCATTTTGAGGAAATGTTTCTGTAATAATCCCTTGATTATTAGCCATAGTTCCAGCAGCACCAATAGCTTGTACTACTCTTGCTAAAATCAATATTGGAAATGAACTTGTTATACCACATAGCAAAGATCCAAAGGTAAATAAGCCCAATCCAAACTTAAACATCTTGGCTTTTCCAAGCATATCTCCAAGCCTTCCAAAAATAAGTACTGTCCCAGCTATAACTATTAAATAACTTGTTGCTACTAATTGGATACTGGATGTTGTTACATTTAAAGCAGTAGCCATTTTAGGTAATGCCACATTTACAATACTGCCATCTAAGGCTGACATGAATGTGAACATTAAAACTATAATTAATATGGACCATCTGCTTCTATCCTTTTCTTTTTCTATTTCCATTTAAATTCCTCCTTTCACTCCTCATCCTTTAACTTTTGGGTTCTATCTAAAATCTTTTTTAAGGACCTCGTAGTAATAAGCTTCTCTTCCTCAGTTAAATCTTCTGTTACTAAGTTCACCAAAACTTGAATTTCCGCACGAATTTTAGGTATAAGCTCCTTAGATTTTGCTGTTAAATATAGCTTGCAAGCTCTGCTGTCTCTTTCATCTTGTTTTTTATATACAAAGTCTAGCCCAATAAGTTTTGTAATTGTTCTTGCTGACATTGCCTTATCATTGCCTATTTCTTTGCTTAGTTTATTTTGGCTAATACCTTCATTTTTTTCTAAGATAAATATATAAGGATAGGAACCGCTGCTTAATTCGTATTTTTTTAAAACCTTATCTAAAAAAATTTGTGTGTTTCTAAAAATCTTACTATTAAGCATTATAAAATGCATGTTATCTCTTTCCACAGCTTTTTCCTCCTCTAAACTTAATTGACTAGTCAACTATAGTTTATCAATTGATTGTTGACTAGTCAACCCTTTTATGTTTTATACGGTTAACTTTCTCATCTTAAAATCGCCATTTACTTAAATAAATTTTTCCGTATCTCCGTAAATCCTCCCTGCTCTATATAAGGTTGATTATTTGAAATAAATCGAGGCACCCAAAATGTTAAATAAATATAACATTTTGAGGTGCCTCAATAAAAATCTGATATTTTACTGTGCAGAATCTACTTCATTATGAACTGAACTATTAAATATTAATGAAGTTAGTAGTGCGCCTATAAAAAATAGGATTCCTGCTGCAATGTAAAGAACAGCTAATGAGAACTGACTTTTAAGCCAACCTGTAAGTGACATAGTAATGACCATGAACCCCATAAACATAGGATTTAATACTCCGTTTACCCTTCCTACAAATTCTGACTTTGTCAACTGTAGAATTAGTGTATTGATGCCAATCTGAATACAAGGCATAAAAAATCCATTAAAAAATTGAAACAAAAGTATGATAACCCAGCTTGAGGATACTCCCAGTCCAATCATAGAAATAGCATTTACCACAAGTCCTATTGCAAGAAGTTTTTGAGGCATTATCTTCTTAGATACTGTCATAATTAAGCCGCCACCAATAAACATAGCTGCTCCATTTACCATAAATAGTAATTGAAGATTTTCCTTAGGAAGGCCTAGTCTTTCAACAATTATGAAAATTCCAAGTGGCTGTACAATCCCAACAGCAAGGCCTGCTGCTGCAAAAACAGAGCCTAGTATAGTGAGAGCCCTTTCCTGCCAAACATAGTTGAAACCTTCTTTTAATTCTTCCCAGAAATTAGTTGTAATCTTTTCTCTTTCAATTATCTTATCAGCAGGCAATAGAGTTAATACTAAAGCTGAGAGAAAGAAAGCTATTCCCATGATAGATATAGAAATATTTATTCCAAACTTTTGAAAAACAATGGTACCGAGCATTGGTCCTATAATCATAAAAATAGACATAAGAGTTTGGAAAATAGCCATTCCTGTTTGCATATAATCCTCTGGAACATGAATCTTAAATAATTTCATGGCAGAAGGCTGAGAAAACTGAGATAGAATTGACGAAATAAAGGTCACAAAAAATACAGCTTGCCAGGTTCCAAATATTATTGTAAGCAGAACTGCAAAAACCGAAATGGCACTTAATAAATCACACCAGACCATAGTACGCTTAGGACGCCATCTATCTGCAAAAGTTCCTCCTATAAATGAGAATATAAATATAGGTGCAAATTCAGCAACTGAAATTAAAGAAACTGCAATTGGATTGTTATTTGTTTTATCCATTACAAATAACAACAAAGCAAAGTTACGAACCCATATTCCTATTTGCAAAAAAATAGAAGAAACCATAATTACTTGAACAAATCGATTCCGAAAAAATGAAGACATTGTCATTGAAGATTCTGTCATATAATTACTCCTTTTACATTATTAAAATTAATATTGAATATTTTACTATACTACTATATCATAAATTTAAATTTCATCAAGTTAAAATATTATTCTAAATTGTATAAAAAGTATAGTTCACCCTTAACATATAAATGGAATTGTTATGCTTGTTGTACTTATACATCTAAATAATTTAATTCAAAAAAGAGGTCCCTTCATGAGAATACCTCTTTTTTATTGGTGATAAGTTCTTGGTTGTGCTTAATAAGTTCCTAATTGTGCTTCGAACTTTTTTTATCGGTTATAAGTTCTTGGTTGTGCTTCGCACTTTTTTTATTTGTGTATATTTTTTACACTAATACCCTTGGGTCTTTGCAATTCATTAATCCTGACATTATACAAATACCGTCTGCACCTGCATTAATAGCTTTTTGAGCATTGCTAAGTGAAATACCACCAATGGCAAAAACCGGAATATTTACCGAACTACAAACTGATGATAAAAAGCTTAACCCTCTTGGTGGAATATCTTTTTTACAATCAGTAGCAAATATATGTCCTGCTGTAATATAAGTTGCGCCTAAATTAGCAGCTTCTACTGCTTCATTTACTGAATGAATAGAAGCTCCAACTTCATTAAATTCTTTATAAATATCTGGCTTAGATTTTAAAACATGTAAAGGCAGATGAATCTTTTTACAATTAAGTTCTCTTGCTACTTTATAATAAGTATGTAATATACACTCTGTATTATTTTTTTCACATATTTTCATTACCTTAGCTGCTAAATCCTTATAATCATTTTCAGATAAATCTTTTTCTCTAAGTACAATACTTACAGAGTTAATTTCTGATTTTTTTTCATTCAATGTACATATGTTTTCTATCTGTGTTAAAAAATCATTATTGCAAAGATGACGATTGGTAATTGCTAAGATTTTATACATATATATAATCACTCATAACTGTTTGAAGACCTTGATTAACAATTGCATCATATACTTCTGATACTGTACGTGAGTCTGAAATCTCAAATTGTCCATCACCCTTAGCCTCATCGTCATCATGACCGCCTATTCCAACTGAAACTCCTGCTGAAATTTTAGTTGCTGCAAGTCCAATTACATTATCACGAAAACGAGCGCATTCACGAGTGGATATTGTAATATTTGCAAAAGGCATAAATATTCTATATGCTGTAATT
The DNA here is from genome assembly GCA_031292145.1 of Clostridium sp. Lineage (GTDB taxonomy): Bacteria > Bacillota > Clostridia > Clostridiales > Clostridiaceae > Clostridium. The sequence continues at coordinate 30,130 of JARLHR010000139.1, forward strand.
ATCTGTAGAAGCTGCTTCTCATGTACATCCTTTGGATTAATTTTATCATTATTGATTATTGGACGTAACCTTGGACATGAAAAAGCAATTTCAGCATGGGGATACTTACGTTGAAGAAGGTATCCATGAAGTCCTGTTGCAAAAGCATCCTTACGAAAATCATCCAATCCGAGGAGTGCTGCAAATCCAACACCTCTCATCCCACCTTTTAATGCTCTTTCCTGTGCGTTAAAACGATAAGGGAAAATACGTTTGTGTCCCTCTAAATGTAGGGTTTCATATTTATCTGAATTATAAGTTTCTTGGAATACAGTAACAAAATCTGCACCACATTTACGTAAGTATTCATATTCATCTACATTCATTGGGTATACTTCAAGACCAATTACCTTAAAATATTTTCTAGCTATTTTACAAGCTTCACCAATATAAGTAACATCAGACATACTACGGCTTTCACCAGTAAGAAGTAATATTTCTTGTAGTCCAGTACTCGCGATACTTTGCATTTCTTTTTCTATTTCCTCTGCATTAAGTCTCGCACGCTTAATTTTATTATGGCAGTTAAAACCACAATAAATACAGTAATTTTCACAATAATTAGCAATATAAAGTGGTGTAAACATATAAACTGAATTACCAAAATGCTTACGTGTTTCTAATTTAGCACGCCTAGCCATTTCCTCAAGAAAAGGAAGCGCTGCAGGTGATAATAAAGCTGCAAAATCTTCAATATCTAATACATCTTTCCTAAGAGCCCTAAGCACATTATCAGCAGTATATTTTTCAGAATCATATGCTTCCATTTTTGAGATAACCTGATCCATAACATTAGATTCAATCACCTCCATACCTTCCATATACTTCATATGATCAATACGTTGTTCCATTTAAATACCCTCCTTAATCTGCAAGAAATCCAGTTAATGGTGATGAAGCTGAAGCACCGTTATCAAGTACACTACCAAGCCCTGAAAGATATGCGCCTCTTCCAGCGATTATTGCATTCTTAAAAGCATTCGCCATAGCTGGAATATTACCTGCTGTAGCAATTGCAGTATTAGCCATAATAGCAGCGACTCCCATTTCCATTGCCTCACACGCCTGGGAAGGTCGTCCAATTCCTGCATCTACAATAATTGGAAGTTCAATTTCATCAACTAAAATTTTAATAAAATCACGTGTAGATAATCCTTTGTTTGATCCAATAGGTGCAGCAAGTGGCATAATAGCGGAAGCTCCCGCATTTACCATATCTCTTGCAACATTTAGATCTGGATACATATAAGGCATTACTATAAAGCCCTCTTTTGCAAGAATTTCAGTAGCTTTTAGTGTTTCATAATTATCTGGCAGCAGATATTTTGAATCACGAATAACTTCAATTTTAACAAAATCTCCACATCCAATCTCGCGAGCTAAACGAGCAATACGAACTGCTTCTTCAGCATTACGAGCTCCTGATGTATTTGGAAGTAATGTAACGTTTTTAGGTATATAATCTAAAATATTAGCAGTACCTCCCAAATTAGCACGACGCAATGCTAAAGTAATAATCTCAGCACCAGCATTTTCAACTGCTGCGTTTATTAGATCAAGTGAATATTTCCCAGATCCTAATATAAATCGTGAATTAAATTCATGTCCACCTATAATAAGTTTATCAGTATTATTTCCCATGTTTTTTTGCTCCTTTATTTTCTAAATTTACACCCCTGGGGTATCAAGTATTAATCTTAAAACCATATTTGCCTGATGACCTGCGCAAATAGATACACGTGGAGCCATTAGTCCTCGTCCTACCATAGCCCCATTTTCTCTATCACCACATAAATAAAAATTATCTGTTATTTTTTTTGTGATTATTGTATTACTGCTTTCATACCCTGCCATTCCTGAAGCTGATACAATTTTCTTTAACGGATAACATTCAAGAAGAGTATTTACAAGCATAGCCTTAGCTATTGGATTATCAAAAGCTTCACAAATAATATCATCATTTTCAAATAAGCCTTTCACATTTTCTTCAGTAACTTTAACAGTATCAATAATTACTTTAATAAATGGATTTATTTCTTCAATTTCATTTTTTAATGCTTCTGTTTTATATAGTCCAAGATGTTTAATTTTATATTGCTGACGATTTAAGTTGCTCGGTTCTACAATATCAAAATCAATTAAGTGTAAGCTGCCTACTCCTGTTCTTGCTAAACTTACTGCTATATTAGAGCCAAGACCTCCAAGACCAGCAATTGCTACCTTGGAAGCTTTTACTTTTTCAAATACATGTGGCGTATGTCTTGCACACATCAAGCTTTCGAATTCATCTTGTGATGGCATTTTACCTTTTTCAATAAAGCTTACTTCATCATTTTCACTAAGCTTATAGTCATCAAAGGTTTGAAATCCATTTAAAATAGATATTATATTTTTTTCATCATTATAATGTTTTTTACGCAAATCATGAAGAGTTAAACTATTAGTTGTTACTGTCTTACCATTAATCTTTATATTCAAATCAGCCGCCTCCTACAAAACTTACAACTTCTATGACATCACCATCAATTAATATTTTTTCTTCATATTGAGTTTTAGGAACAATAGAACCGTTACATTCAACTGCAACTAAAGAAATTTTATAACCTTCTCGCACTAGATAATCAGATAGACTCAAATTATCTGCATTGCTTATTTTATTACCATTTACAGTTATCATAATTCACCTCCCCAAATTTTGATGAACAAAAAAAGGCCACAAAAAGAACTACACCCGTGGTGGTGTACCCCTTCTTGTGACCTTAGTATTAGTCATCAATCTGTAACACATTATACCAATGTAATTATATAATGTCAATATGGCATAAGCATATTAATAAGGCACAATCAAAAAAATAACAAGTTCCGTCATTCTACTTCTCGCTTAATATTTCCTCAATCATGATTTTTAAATTTTTGCCCTCTTCAAAATCTGAATCTAAGTTTAAAGATCTTTCTGTATACTCAAGTGCTCTATCAATTTGTTGTAAATTATAATAGCAAAGTGCAATTTCATAATTGGTTTCAGGGCACTCACCATAAAATTCTAATGAAGATTCAAAAAATTTTAGAGCATCATTATCATGGCCAAGATAACCTAATATTGAGCCAAAATAATATCCTAAATCTCCCTCTTCGCCAATAGGGAAATAATGTTCCCAAACTTTATTAATTGCATCAATCAGCTCATCTTTCGGGAAATTTTCTTCAGTTGGTATTCTTTCAAGCAATATGTTATATAATTCAAGTAAGGTTCTTGCATCCCATACAGTAAACCTTAAGAAAGTCAAAAGTTCTTTGGTGGTTAAAGACTTACTTAAAGGCATAATTGCTTTTTTCATATTATAGAAGTCATCTGGTCCTATGGTTTCAATAATCTCGTTATAAGCCATTGAAGTCTCTACAAAATCATTATTATTCTTACTTAATAAAAACAGAGATACATTTACATTTTCATGTTCATATATGCTATGTATGGCTTTTCCACCAAGCCCTTTAAAATATAGCTCTAAAGCATGGAAGTTGACTGTCATAGAAATACAGCCATGTTTTGATAAAAACGGATGATAATTTCCAAACATAGCTTCTTCATTTTTATAACCCTTGTCCGCAGATATTAGAATTATGTCATCATTAAATAACTTTCTTAATGTGGATATGCACCTTAAGCCAATTATAGGCATGTAAAACGCTGTATCCTCTAAAGAATTTTTATAGTGCACCAGTACATCATTAAAATTCTTATCTTCGTAATAATCATTGCCCTCAATTTTTTTATCTGTATAATAATAATCTAAACCTGCTAATATTGATTTATCATTAGGATCACCTTTTTCCTCTGGAGAAGTTACTGTAATTAAGCCTTCAAAAAGTTCTCCTCCACTCACATAAAAAGTATCTTGAGGAAGACTATCAAAGGTATAATTAGCAAATAAAATTAAAGGATTTTTCAGTTTACCACTTGATAAAACTTCACCGCTATTCCTAAGTCTAATCTCATCATCTTTAGCTATGTCAAAGGTTGCACAATCAAGTACTCCAGATTCAAAGTAAGGCTTTAAAAAGCTATGTTTTTGCCAATATTCAATATTTCTCTCGGCAAAATCCGTTACTATGTATTTAAACTTTAGACCTTTTAGTGAAGAATTTTCAATCATATGTAAAAATCTTTTCAAAAAAGTATAGGTAAATCGTCCCACTCCTGCTGCAAGTTCCATTATGTAGATGACAGTATTTTTATCTATATCCTCCCTTTGAGCATAGTCTCGTAAGTATCCAAAGGCAGTTTTAGCATATTGGTTTGCAATATAGGGATTTGTTGTTATATATTGAGGTACAATTCCTTTAATCCACGCCTCTGGCCCCTGATTTGCAAAGAATTCCGTCTGTAATTCCCATAACATTGACTGTGATAATGGCTTTTCAGCCTCAACTATAGCTTCAGGATTCTCCTCATCTTTTGACTTAAGAGCCCTGGTAATATTATATTTCTTATTTTTTTCTGACAAAACAATTCCTCCCTAAATATAAGGCATATTCAACAAAATAATAAGCCAGTATGCTAGTCTATTTTCCTTCATATGCCTAGAAATGAATTTCGACTAAAATATTGTTAACAAAATGATTATACTATTGGCATTGCATTATGTATAGACAGAATGAAAAAAAGCCATTCTTTTACGACTAGCTTTTAATCTTTACTTTTAAATTTTATAGATATCCAACGCATAAGCTAGACTTGTGTGGTAACTTACCGAAATCTATTTCTTAAATTGGATACCTATATAGATACCCACAACGTAATTTATACTTATGCTTGGTATTATATTCAGCATTTACCATACTTAAGCGTATATAAAACAAAGAAATTGGATACATATTTGTGTAATAGGTATTGAAAATAAGCTGTTGAAGTTTCTTAATGGGAGGTTGTTCCATTTTTGCTTGTCCTGAGCTTGCCTCAGGAGCATGCGGAAATGGGTGCAACCTCCCATTTAGAAACTTCCAGCGAAATTTTCGCAGTCCTATGGAACA
>JARLHR010000140.1 GCA_031292145.1 Clostridium sp.
AAAGCACTTAATGGGAGCTTGTTCAACATTAGCTTGTCACACTGAAAGTGGGAGCAAGCTAATGTTGATGCAAGCTCCCATTTAGTGCTTTCAGCGAAATTTTCATAGTCCTGCGTAACACAAATGTATTTGATTTCGGTAAGTTATTGCATAAGGCTAAGTCTTAAATTGGATATCTATAATCTATTTATAGATTGTTTATAAATCATTTATGAAAAAATTAGACATGACTTTTATAATTAGACTAGCTATTAATAATATGTTAAAAGTACCAATTTTTATTTGTTAATAGCTAAAAAATATAAAAGGAGATGCAAACTATGAAAAGTAAAAAAATTAAAACCATTGTGATAACTGCAGTAGCAGGATGCATGCTATTGTCAATTACGGTAGCGGCATCGGCAAGTAGCGGCTCAGGATATGACACATATAAAAGTGCAGTAAAAGATTTAATGAGTACTAGTAATGCTACGTTTTCAACTACTTTTGAAGTTAAAGACAATGGAAATGCTAATATTTCGGGGACTAGCGTAGAAAAGCTTGAAGATGCTAATATGTCTTCAGTTACAGATATTAAAAATGGGGATGCGGCAACTGAAACTGAAACAAGCAGGATAGATGGTAAAACGATTATAAAAAATGGAGACAATTATTATTCAAGAGATAGTAAGGGTAACGGAAAAAATGATAAAATGGAGAAAAAATTTGATTCTTCATCAAGTAAGGCAAAACTAGAGGAAATGGTATTAGATACTTTAGTTGGAGATGTTAAAAACCAATTTGTTGTTGACGGGGATACAATTAGTGTAAATCTTGAAGGTACACAAATTCCGGAACTTGCTAAATTAGCTATTTCAGCTGCTGTAGAAGAAAGAAATAATAAAAAAGATTATAATAACAAAGGCGGAACTGGAAACGATGGTTTTAAAGAGGCATTAAATAGTATACCAAATCTAAAAAATGTTGATATTAAATCATTGAGCATGACAGCCAAAGTAGATGGAAATACATTGACTGAAAATGATGTTAAGGCTGTAATTAGCGGTGAAGACGAAAATGGTGTGTCTCATGAATTTGAAGTATCTGTTGATACAGCTGTTAGCGCTGTGAATTCTACAAAAGCAGATTCAATTGATACTACAGGTAAGCAAGTACAAACTTTGGCAGATAAATTTACACAACATAAAACAAAATAGATATTAATATATTTATATCTATTTTAGAATTGGCAATTAACGAATATGGGTATGAGAGGTTTTTAGATAGATAAATTTAAAGGGTATTTTATCTTAAATTACCGATTTTAATAAATACAAAAATAACATTTGGTTGAATTTTAACAGATTAATTTTTGAAGGAAAATAGATACAATTGATATTGTGATTAAACAAGTATAAACTTTGGAAGATCAATTAAGACATAAAGAAAAGTAAAAAACATTAAAAAAGGGTTATATATTTATAATTAAACTTATGCAATTGAAAAATAATCGACATACTATAATTTTTAATAATGTATAGGTCAAGTTATTAATATAAGCCCTTATAATTTTTGAAGTAAAGGAAGGGGTAGTATGAAACCTGCACTTAAAGTTAATGGTTTAACAAAGATATATAAGAATGGTCGCGGAATTATGGATATATCTTTTGAAATAGAAGAAGGCGATATTTTTGGGTTACTTGGTCCAAATGGCTCCGGAAAAACTACTACTATGAAAATTATTACTGGCTTGTCTTATGCAGACAAAGGTAGTGTTCAAATATTAGGAAACGATATTTTAGAAGATGGTTCAAAAGTATTAAATGAAATGGGATGTCTTATTGAAGCACCAGCAATATACGAGTATCTTACAGCTAGAGAAAATTTACAGCTTGCAGCAAATTATTATAAAGAAATTAAAAAACCTAGAATAGACGATATTCTTACGCAGACAGGATTAATGAAGTATGCTAATGAGAAGGTGAAAAATTTTTCTTTAGGAATGAAGCAGAGATTAGGAATTGCATTAGCCCTAGTTTCTAAGCCTAAAGTAGTAATTTTAGATGAGCCTACTAATGGTTTAGATATTGAAGGAACCGTAGAGATTAGAGAAATAATACTTAAGCAAGCAAAACTTGGGGTGACATTCCTTGTTTCCAGCCACATAGCCCATGAAATTGAGTTGATGTGCAATAAATTTGGTATTATAAAAGAGGGGAAATTGTTAAAGACAGCATCAATGAAAAAAGCATTAGATGAATGTGGTACTTTAGAAAAATATTTTCTTAAATATGTTAGTGGAAAGGAGACGGAGGCATGAAGCAGATAGAAGTGGGAATAATTAATGAAAGTACAAAATTATTTAAAAGGAATAAGTACAGAATATTATTAATTTCTATTGGAATTTTAGTTATAGCTTTAGGTTTATTGAGTAATTTTACAGAAGGTTATATGAATATTTCATTATCAAATCTTCCATTAAACGTTCTATCAATGTTAAATATTATATTTATTCCTTTGATTTGCTTTATGGCAGTTGCTGATTTGTTTGCAGCAGAACAAGAAAATGGATCAATTAAAGCAATAATAACAAGACCTATAACTAGAAATGAAATTCTTATTTCTAAGATGTTATCTATTTTAATTTATGTAATAAGCATTTTAACAGTAACATTTATAATAGGATCAATTATGGGAATAGTTTTTGGAAAAACACAAGTCATAAGTATTCCACAGATTTTTACAGCATATGTTATGTCTATACTGCCTATAATACCAACAATTTTTCTTTCAATATTAATATCGCAATTATCAAGAAGTAGTTCATCTTCAGTAATGCTTTCGGTACTGATTTATATTATAATTATGTTAATTACAATAGTAATACCATCAATATCATCAATGGTATTTATTTCATATGCAAATTGGTATAAACTATTTATTGGAGCTAAAATGCCTATGAAATCAATTTTAACAATTATAGGATTATTTTTAGGATATTCTTTATTGTTTTTTTCTGGAGCATATGCATTATTTGAAAAAAGAGAATATTAATTTTACATTCTGAATTGATAAATAAAACGTGGTACAGCCACTTTTGCTCTTAAAGTGATTAATTAATAGATAAGCTGGGGGGATGCCTTAAATATGATGATAAAAAAACGTCTTGTTATTTCCAATATTCTTATGTTAATAGTTCCTGCAATATTAGTAGTAGTTATTGCAGGTGGTGTCCTTGAAGGTTTTACAGAGATATATGGTAAGAATATAAAAGTTTTAGATGAAGGCAATGGAAGTTATTTTGTACAAAAAACTTTATATTCTTATAGCAAGGAAATTAGAAATAATCATGAAGAAATTAAAGGAGATACGAAAGTTGAAGAAGCTCTTAAAAATGTAGGTTATAATTTAATAATTACTAATGATGGAGATACTGTATTTTCCAACTTAACTGATGATGATAAAAATGCTATGTCTAAAATTCAAGAGGATATGCTTTCTTCATCGGATTCAATAGTACTCGAAGTTAATTCTATTAGCTTAGTTAAAAATAGTTTTATCAGAGATGGAAAAACTATTAATATGGTTGCTATTAAATCAAACAGGTTAGTGGGCAAACAGCAGATGAAAGAGGAGGTAAGAACCTTTTTTGTTAGTTATATGGGGATTGTATTTATAATAGCTTTGCTTATAATTATATTAACTAATGGTATACTATCATCTCGTGTAGCTAAAAGCTTGATTGAACCTTTAGATTTATTAAGTTATGGTGCGGGACAGATAGAAGAAGGCAACCTTGATTTTAAAATGAACTATAAAGGTACAGATGAATTTGCTAAGGTTTGTGCTGATTTTGATAAAATGAGAATTAGGCTTAAGGAATCTGTTAATATGCAGTTAAAATATGAGGAAAATAGAAAAGAATTAGTTGCAGGAATATCTCATGATTTACGTACTCCGTTAACAACAATCAAGGGATATGCAAAGGGATTAAAGGATGGAATTGCAAATACGCCTGAAAAATGTGAAAGATACCATGAAATTATATATAATAAAGCTTGTGACTTGGATATGCTAGTGGATAAGTTATTTTTATTTTCTAAATTAGATACAGGAAAATTTCCCTTCAATTTTGAAAAAGTAAATTGTAATGATTTCTTTTCAAGCTTTTTTAATAGTGCTGTGGATGAATTTAAAGGAAAAGGCCTTGATTTAACTTATGAAAATAATTGTGATGATAAGATTTTTATTAATATTGACTGTGAGGAAATACATAGAGTTCTTATTAATATACTTGAAAATAGTGTGAAATATAAAATAAAAGAGTATGGAAATGTAAGTATTACAACAAATAAAAGAGAAGATAGGATTGTTTTAACAATTAAAGATGATGGGCCAGGCGTTTCGGAGGAAAACCTCTCGCGTTTATTTGTAAGTTTCTATAGAGAAGATTCATCAAGAACTAATCCAAGTGAAGGCAGTGGACTTGGTCTTTCAATAGCTGAATATATAGTTAAAGCTCATGAGGGCACAATAAGAGCTGAAAACATGGATGGTCTTGCAATTATTATAACTTTACCTATTTTTCAACAAATATAGAACATATAAAGAGAAACACAAGTAATATGATTCTTGATTTGTGAATTGTAAACTGTTAACTGTATAAGGTGGGAGAGATGGAAATGAGGAGAATACTTATTGTAGAAGACGATAAACTTATTGCAGAATTAGAAAGAGATTATCTTGAAATAAATGGATTTGAAACTGAAATTGCAATAAATGGAGATAAGGGATTGGAACTAGCACTAAATGAGGATTTTGATTTAATACTTCTTGACTTAATGCTTCCAAGTAAAGATGGATTTCAACTTTGCAGGGAGATAATAAATAATAAAGAAATACCTATATTGATGGTTACAGCCAAAAAAGAATCCATAGATAAGATTAGAGGACTTGGTCTTGGGGCAGACGATTATATTGTTAAGCCTTTCGATCCAAGTGAGCTTGTAGCTAGAGTAAATGCACATCTTTCTCGTTATGATAGATTAACTTCTATGGAAAAAAATGACGACCTAGAGCTTGGTGCGATAACTTTGGGAAGAGTAAAGATATTACCAAAGGCCTGGAGAGTATATGTGGATGACAAGGAAGTTAAATTTGCTAATAAAGAATTTGAATTGCTATTATTTTTAGCAACTAATCCTAATATTGTATTTTCTAAAACAACTCTTTTAGATAGGATTTGGGGATTAGACTCATTGGCGGATGTTGCTACTGTTACAGTACATGTCAATAGAATTAGAGAGAAGATTGAGGAAGATAGCAGCAATCCTAAATTTATAGAAACTGTATGGGGTGCAGGCTATAGATTTAAAATATAGTTATAATTTTATAGGAAGTTATATTAAAAAATGCTTAATTAGCATTTATGCTAATTAAGCATTTGGGGACTTAAGATTTTTCTGTCTAGCCTTATGCGTGAGAAATGCAACTGTTTAGTACCATATGTAATACGATGTGAAAAATTAAAATTAAAGATAACAGAGCAAATAAAAGAACTAATTTCAATGCAGTTTGTAATATCCCAAAGGTAGGATTTATCACCTTTAACATAGTTAATTAATGTATTATAAAGTTCACTTTTTATTGAAGATACATCATTTAGAACTAAATTCTCGTTAGCTAAATTATTATGAATTTGATTTTTAATAATATCAAAATTCTTAAATAAATATTTCTGCAACCCACGTTCATATTTTAAGTGATAGGAAATACTGCCGATTGAACCGGAAATATGAGAATGGCAACAAAAATCACAAAGGTAATGAACTACTATTCCAAGCTGCATAGAAGAATAAGCATTAAAATTTTTTATAGATAGAAGACTTTCTATTTTTTTATTAATATACTCAAGAGATTTTTCCATGTAATGAGGGTGAGTTTTAACCAGCCAACTTTGATCAACCATTACTAATCCAAAATTAAACATAAATTTGGAAAATCCTTTTGGAATAATATTATTGTTTTTTATCAAAGACAATTTTGCCAATTTAACATGAGTGTTCACTTTCATAATTAATCATTCCTTTAATACATAATAAATTATATCCTTCTAGCATGTAAATATCGAGATTTTATTATATATTAATACAGTTATATAAACTTGATGTAAATCAAATATAAATAATATATAAACTTAATTAATAAAAGTGATCTTGTGTCTACTTAAATTAAAGAGCATACGTAAATTAAGTATTAAAATATGCAAAGGGTAAGATTTTTTACATTAAAAAACAAAAAATACATATTAGCTCTTTTTTTACTTATACTATTAGTGTATAATAGCATAATAAAATATAAGCTCATTGATAATATGGGCTTAATTTTTTTATAGACATTTTTATAAGGGGGCTAAAGATGAATATTTTTAATACATATAAAGGACTGCCGAAAAGTATATATGCACTTTTTTGTGTTCAGATAGTTAATAGGTTTGGTGACTTTGTGTTTCCATTTTTATCTTTATTACTAACACAAAAACTTAATTTTTCTTATTCAACAACAGGAATAATTGTAATGATAACGTCATTAGTTTCTATGCCTGCAGCACTTTTAGGAGGGAAATTTGCGGATCAGGTGAGCAGAAGAAGAACTTATTTTGTGGGACAAGGTTTAGCAGCTTTAGCTATTTTAATTTGCGGAACCATAAAAAATCCTCTAATTATTGTTGTTTTGTTAATTGTTTCAGCATTCTTTAACGGATTTGTCAGACCTACACTTTCTGCAATTATAGCAGATGTATTAACACCGGAGAAAAGACAAATTGGTTCTTCGTTAACTTATTTAGGAATAAATATAGGGGTTTCAGTAGGACCTATAGTAGCAGGTTTTCTTTTTAATAATTATATTTCACTTCTTTTTATTTTAGATGCGTTAACTTCATTTATTGCAATAATAATATTTTATATTTATGTAGAAGAAACAAAACCAAAGCTTGGAATTAAGGAAGAAAATAATTTGAAAGAAAGAGAAGAATTGGGGAATGTAGTCCAAATACTTTTAAAAAGGCCAGAATTAACTCTTTTTATGATGTTTAATATGTTTTATAGTTTTGCATATACTCAAATTTCATTTTCTATGCCAATGATGCTTAATGAAGTATTTGGAACTGATGGAACCACAAAATTTGGTTATTTGATGAGTGTTAATGCGATGACTGTAATATTTTTAACAGTTTTAATTATTGCCATAACTAAAAGATTTTCAACTCTTATAAATGTAATATTTGCAGGAGTTTTTTATATGATAGGGTTTGGAATGATAGGCATAATAGGAAATTCCTTTTTATTATATATAATTTCAACTATCATTTGGTCAATAGGTGAAGTCATAGCTGCAACAAATAATGGAGTATACATTGCAAATAACAGTCCTAAAAATTTCAGAGCAAGAATTAGTGCTGTAAGTAATTTAACGTATGCTATAGCAATTGCATTGGGTACTTCCCTGGTTGGAAAATATATAGATTTTTATGGAATCAATAAAGTTTGGCCTCTAGTTTTTGTAGTAGCTTGTATCGGAGTGGGACTTATGGCAGCATTGTATATATATAAATTAAGAAGTGATAAAAGGGAAATAACTAAAAGAGAAGAAGTTTGTTAACTTTATTGTATTTTTAAAGCTATGAAAGTTTGAGAATAATTTTTTCTTATATGGTAAAGCTAAAGTCATGTAAGGAGGAGTATACATGGCAAACAAGCGTAAAGTTACTAAAAAGCAAATGGCTTCTTTAGGATTAAGAAAAACTGAAAATGGTGATTATGATTATATAAATCCAGATGATAAAGATTCAAAATATAAACCTGTTAGAAGAGAGCCTGCAAAATAAAAGGCTCTTTTTTTATGGATTTAAGTCTAAATTTATTTGATTATTGGAAGTCGTATGGCCTGTTGGAATGAAATTAATAAGTTTTGTATAAGGCACAATCAAAAAATAATAAATATAGGTAGTGTGTGGGTTTAATAAAATTTGAAAAATATAGAAAGTAATTTTGCTTTGTCAGATTTTAAAGTGTGATTACGAACTATATTATATTATATTATATTATATTATATAAGATATAAACATTACCCCTTTTAGTATTGATAACGGTAAAAAAGAAAGAAGGTGCATTTTGATTTCAGATAATGAATTACTTAATATTTTGCATACTAAACCTGAAATGGGTCTTAAGATTATGATGGATAATTACATGGCTCTTGCTTATACAATAATATTCAATAAACTTTCAGGGATATACTCAAGAGAGGATATCGAAGAATGTGTAAGTGATGTGTTTTTTGAAATATTTCATCATAGAGATAGGATTAATTTAGAAAAGGGCTCTGTAAAAGCACTTTTGGCAGTTGTAGCAAAAAGAAAAGCAATTGATATGTATAGAAAAAATAAGAATAATAACTATGTTCATATAGAGGATATATCAGAGGACTTATATAGTTCAAGAAATGAAGTAGAAGATTCATTTGCATTAAAAGAGAGTAACTCAATATTAATTAATGCTATAAAATCTTTAGGGGAACCGGATGGTGAAATAATTATAAGAAAATATTATTTTCATCAAAGTTCAAAAGACATTTCTAAGGAGCTTGGAATCAAAGTTAATACTATTGATAAAAAGGTGTCAAGATGCATGGGAAAGCTAAAAAAAGTATTAGGAGGGATTATGTAAGTTGGAAGATAAATTATTTGAAAAATTAGATCAATTAGATATTGAAGATACAAATTTATTATTAAATGAAGAAATTCAATTATCATTAGATACTTTTACTAGAAAACGTATCGAGCAAGCAGTAAAGAAAAAATCAGGATATTATCCTGAAAATAATACATTCAAAGATAAAGTAAATAATATTCTAGGGAGAATTATCATGAAAAGAAAAATGGCATTAGCACTATCAGGAGCACTTCTGTTAAGCTTAGGTGGAGGTGGATATGCATATGCAAAAACTAATCCGGTAGCATATGTTAGTATGGACATTAATCCAAGTGTAGAATTGGGGGTAAATACTTTTGATCAAGTAATATCTGCTGAAGCTTATAATGAAGATGGCCAAAAAGTATTAGAAGGTACTAAGTTAATTAACGCTGATGTTGATAAGGCAATCAGCACAGTAATTTCAAATGCAATTGCTGATGGATATGTAAAAGAAGATGGATCATCTGGTATTGAGATAACAACATCGTCAGATAAAGAAAATGTAGCAAATAAATTAGATGAATCGTTAAAAGAAACTGCCAATAAAGCATTAGAAAATAATAATATACAAGCAACAGTTGAAACAGAAAAAGTAGCTCTTGAAAGAAGAGATGAAGCAAGAAAACTTGGAATAACACCAGGAAAGTTAAATCTTATTCAAAAACTTCAAGAATTAGACCCAACAATTAAAGTAGAAGATTATAAATCTAGTTCTGTAAAGGACATTATGAAGAAAACTAATGAGTTAAGAAAAGCTAATAATAAAGATCAAGATAGCACAACTGGTAATACACAAGATAATACAAATGTAGATCAAAATAGCAGCACAGATACTCAAGAAATCGACAAACAAGAAAATCAAACAACACCATCAACTAATTTAGATTCGGATAAATCTTCAACTATAAAAGAAGAAAAAGATAATGATTCTTCATATTCTAAAGATAATAATGGTAAAAAAGAAGATGATGAAAAAGACACTAAGGATGTATCTGAAAAAAAGAATAATAGTAGCGTAAATTCACAAAATAATTCTTCAAAATCAGAACATAGTAATAATGGGAATTCAGAAAATAAAGGCAAGAACAAATAAGGCACAATCAAAAAAATAATAGACCAGTACGCTTGTCTATTATTTTTTTTATTTGTCTAATATAACAATAAATTGTAATAAAGCTGATTATTTATTGAAAATAATTTAATGAGCTATCTGAATTGAAGGATTAATATTTGTATGAATAATTCGGTCTAAAGCTACATAGTATAGGTTTGTAGGTTGTTAATTGTATAATAGTGGAATAATAGTTTCGTAATTATGATTGCCATTGAAATTTAAGTTAGGAAATGGAGGAAATTTCAAATTTACGTAGAATATATTAATTATGATATAGGAGGTGATTAAAATGGTATAGTTAGTACTGTTAAAACATTTTCAAAGAAAACATAAATCCTTTTCGCAAAAACGTTAACAAAAGTTTGTATTAATGTTATATAAATAACATTTTAATATAGTATAGGTGTATCCTCATAAGTGCTAATATACTAATTGAAAAATATTTAATAGATAAGGTTACGTAATAATTGTAAAAGGAGAGAGGCATATGGAGAAAAAATATGTAATGTTTGTTGATGAAAGAGGTTTTTTAACAGATAAGGATGAAAACTTTACAATGATTGGCGTGGTATTTGAAGGTGATTATTGTAGTGATTCAAAATACTATGAATGTGAATTGAAGATGAAATTAGATGAATACAAGAAAAAAATATTTAGTGAATGTTCTATAGTACCTTTAGATGATATAATTCTCAAAGAAAATGTTTATACGAGCATAGATAAGTATCAAAGAAATAAATTTATAAATGAATTACCATCATTATTTAAAAGTTTAAAATTTACAATAATATCTAGTACAGTAAAAAAAGATACAAAGGATTCATATTCTACAGCTGCTAAAAAGTTATTGAAAGAATTTTATACCTATATAATAAAGAAAAATGGGAAATCAGGCGGAATAATTTTAGAAGCTAAAGCAGGGGATACTAGTTACATGACTCAACAAAGTTTCTTTGATATATATAATGAAAGAGATGTAAATTTAAACATATTAGGAAATATTCCGGGGAAAATCAATACATTTATAGTATGTGAGAAGAATGGCATGACATTTGGAACAGGTATTGAAATACTGAATATATTAAATAATATATTTTTAAAAGTATTAAATGGTCACAAAGAGTTTGACTCAAGGTTAATATCATATATAGAATATGGTAATAAAAATAAAATGTTTGATGTAATTAAGCGTAAGATTTATAGGGACATAGGCATAGGAATTGGACAAGATGAGCTAATGAGAGAGGTTTATAATATAAACGGAGTTAATGAAGAATTAAATGATCTAAGAGAACAATTAATAAATAAAGATATAATAATTGATAAAAAGGAAAAAGAAATTGAAAAATTAACTAATAGAATTGAATTTTTAAAGGAACAGTTAGAAAAAGTTATATTTAACAATGGAAGAGAAACTGTGATGTCAAAAATTCTTTCTGAGATAAATGTAAAAATACAAGGTCTTGATAAAATAACAACGGCTGCGAAGAATTAAATAATTTGACTGTATAGATGTTAAATTAAAAAATGACTGTGAAAATAAGGATATAAAAGTGGGCGGAGTATAAGAGAATATTAAACTACCTTAGAGCATATGGGTTTTAATGCTTAGGGTAGTTTTTTATTTAGGCATATTAAAATAAATAAAAAGTCAGTATGCTAGCCTATTTTGCGTAATACTTCGTTAATAATATTAGCTAATAGTTAAACTAATGAAAATAATATATAAGCTTTATGTTGTTACTTTATTTTTTAGATGAAAAATCACTAGGTGATTTGTTAAACATATTTTTAAATGAACGAAGGAAGCAAGAGTAGTCATTAAAACCACATTGTAAGTACACTTTAGTAATTGGTTCACCAGATTTTATGAGATCTTTCGCAATTAATAGCCTTTTTTGATTTACATAATTGTGAAGTGTATATCCTGTCTCTTTTTTGAACTTATGCATAAGATAATATTTACTAATATAAAATTTTTGAGATAAAGTTTCTATGGAAAGATCTTCGCATAGGTTATTATTTATATATTTTAAGAGTTTTTCAATTTGCTTATCATATTTAAGGTTGAGGTAAGCTTCATCGTTTATGTACATATTTTTAAGATGTACTCTATTTAAATATATAAGTAACTGAATGAAAAGGGAATTACTTAATAGTTTGCTTCCAAATTCATTTGAATTAAAAGATGCTTCAAGAGATTCTATTATAAATTTTATATTTTCTTGAAATTTAGCTTCAAGTCTAATAAGATTGAAGCTTTTTTCATTTACTAATTTAAAACATTTTAATAAGTCACAATTTTCATAATTGTGATTTTCTATGAAATTAGAATCAGCCCAAATAATTATTCTTTCATAAGTCTCTGAAGAATCAATAATGGGCTTATGAACATCATGATTATTTACAAGCAAAATATCCCACGGTTTTAAATTATAAGCTTTACCTTCAATCAAATAAGTAACTTTTCCAGAAAGAAAAATTATTATCTTATTAAAATCATGATAATGAAATTCAAATTCTTGATTATTCCTATCCTTTAAGTGAAATAATTGAAAATCTTTATTTAAGTATCCGGATTTATTATTGATATAGTCATTATTCATGAAAGTATCTCCTTATTAAGTGGATTACGTTTTGTAAACCACGATATTTAAGCGCATTTATTAAACTTAATGGTATAACTACATTAGAAATAAGTAACATATTGTGTGGAGTGTTTCATTGGAATTTTTATGGTAATGATTCTTGACTATAAGTTGTTCACAATATGTTTGTTCAAAGTTATCTTTGAAGCAAGCATTTTGGGCGCAACTTATAATCTTAGAAAAATCCATCTAAATCCTCAGCAACTGGAGTAAATGCATGCACCTTATTTCGGCTTACACACATAAAATAATAAAGCACTTTTTACAATATATCAAGCAATATATGCACTATTTATTGCGAAAATGTTGTATATAATGAGAGTATAACAAATTTATTACTTGGAGGAATAAAAATGGAACTATATAAATTACTTAAGAATATAAACTATGAAATAATTAATGGAAGCCTTGATATAGATATTAAAGATATTAGCTATGATTCTAGAAAGGTAAAAGAAAATTCAATATTTGTATGCATTAATGGGGAGAATGTAAACGGACATGATTATATAAAAGAAGCAATTAAAAAAGGCGCTTTAGCAATAGTGATTGATGAAGAATTTCAACTAAAAAATCAAAATGTAACAGTAATAAAAGTAGAAAATTCTAAAATTGCGTTGGCAAGCTTAGCTAACTTATTTTACAATGAACCATCAAAAGAGATAAATTTGGTAGGTTTAACAGGAACTAATGGTAAAACTACTGTTATACATTACATTAAGGATATACTAGAAGCTCATAATAAGAGAACAGCTGTAATAGGAACTTTAGGATATGAATTTGAAAACAAAGAAGTAAGTATACAAAAAATAAATCCTACTACACCAGAATCATTGGAATTACAAGGTTTGTTTAGAGAATTTATCGATAAGGGCGCTAAAAATGTAGTTATGGAAGTCACATCTTCTGCTTTAGCAAAACATAGAGTTGAATGCAGTAACTTTAATGTTGGAGTATTTACAAATTTGTCTCAAGATCATCTTGATGAACATGGTACAATGGAAAAGTATAAAAATGAAAAAATGAAATTGTTTAAAAAATGTTCTCTAGGGGTTATAAATTTAGATGATAAAATTGCAGAAGAAATTATAGAAAAATCTACTTGCAAGATTTTAACTTATGGAATAAATAAAGAAGCGGATATTAGGGCAACTGAAATTAGATATAAAAATGATTGCGTAATATTTAAGATTAAATTTAAAGATATTAATTGGTCTTGGTGGTCAATACAAGATGTAAAAGTAAATATTCCGGGAAAAGTGACAGTTTATAATACTTTAGCAGCTATTGGAGCTTGCATAGGTCTTGGAATGGAGATTGGAGATATTATAAGTGTATTATCTAAGCTTAAATATGTTCC
Source organism: Clostridium sp. (assembly GCA_031292145.1). GTDB lineage: Bacteria > Bacillota > Clostridia > Clostridiales > Clostridiaceae > Clostridium. The sequence goes on from JARLHR010000140.1 coordinate 13,858, forward strand.
GGGAAGACTTGAAATGGTAAAAAATAATGCAAATAAAAATATAATAGTTGATTATGCACATACACCTGATGCCTTAGAAAGATTATTAATGATGGCAAGAGAAACTACTGGTGGAAGGCTTGTTACTGTGTTTGGGTGTGGTGGTGACAGAGATAAAACAAAAAGAAAATTAATGGGGATGGCAGCAGGAATTTTATCAGATTATTGTATAATAACCTCTGATAACCCAAGAACAGAGGATCCTATAAGAATAATTGAAGAAGTTGAAGAAGGAATGGAAACTATAAATTCAACTTATGAAAAAATTGTAGATAGAAGAAAGGCAATTGAAAAAGGATTAAAGCTTTTAAAGGATGATGATTTATTAATAATAGCAGGAAAAGGTCATGAGAATTATCAAATAATAGGAAATGAAAAGATACATTTTGATGATAGGGAAATTGTTAAGGAAATCTTAGGATGAGTAACTAGATTATTATAAATTATTTGGAGGTATAGTATGAAAATTCAAGGCGTTTATGTTCCACTTATAACACCTTTTACAAATGACAAAGTTGATTATGATTCGTATAAAAAAATGATTGATCACTATTTAAATAAAGATATCAGTGGAATCATTCCATTGGCCACTACAGGGGAAAGTCCAACCATTGATGAATATGAATACGAAGAAATAATAGAAAAAACCATGGAGTATAATAATAATCGTGTTCCGGTCTTCATAGGAATTGGAGGCAATAATACAAAAAAGGTTATCGATAAATTAAGATTAGCAGAAAAGTATAAGGTAGACGGCATACTATCAGTTTGCCCCTATTATAATAGGCCAGATCAAAGAGGGATATATGAACATTTTTTAAGAATTTCAGAAGCTACTAATTTAAATATTATTATATATAATATACCATATAGGACAGGTAGAAATATTGAAAATGATACTATTTACAAATTAGCAGAATTAAAAAATATAGTCGGGTTGAAAGATTCTTGTGGTGATATAAAGCAAACAACCAATCTACTTCTCAACCCACCAAAAAATTTTTCTATTTTAACAGGAGAGGATATATTATTTTATACTACTTTAACGCTTGGGGGAGATGGCGGAATATTGGCATCTTCACATTTAAACACTGAGAAGTTTATTGAGGTTTACAATGCTATAAAAAATAATGATCATCAATTAGCGCGTGAAAAATGGAAAGTTATATCTAAAATTATCCCAATGTTATTTGAAGAACCTAATCCAGTACCGATTAAATATTGTCTAAATAAATTAGGAATTATTAGTTCGCCTGAAGTAAGGCTGCCTTTAACTGAAATCACGAATAACTTGAAAAGTAGGCTTGACAATGTTTTATTTGATAAATGCGGAGAATGAAGATAGTAAATAAGATCCGTTTTCCAAGATGTATGAATAATTGGGCACATGAAAATAAATAACAAGCCTAAAGCTGCAATAAAAGAACTTAAAACTTAGAATTATGTGATAACAATCTGAAATTAGAGGAATCTGTGGACAATGTGAAAAGTCCACAGCTTCCTCTAATTTTATTATTTATACATAATTATGTCTAGAAGAATGAAAAAATAGATTTGTAATAAACTAAAACTAAAAATGTTTGTTTATATATAGATATAATTACTTAAAATAGTATAATGGAGTATAGGAATATTATTAGTGAAAGGATTTGAATTTATGGATATAAAATCAAATGAATTATTTTGGAGTGCATCAATAGAGGAAGTTAAAAAAGGATATATAGAAACTGAAGAGGAATATAAATGCATAATTTGTGAAGAAAGATATGAAAAAGGCCGTATATATGAGGTAAAGTCAGAATTATATGATGCAAGAAGGGCAGCAGTGTTTCATATAGAAGAAAAGCATAGTTCCATGCTTGAATATTTACTTGGTATGAATTCAACTTTTACTGGAGTATCAGAGGTTCAAAGAGAGTTAATAACGCTGATAGCTCAAGGATTATCTGATAGAGAAATAGCAACAGAGCTTGGAGTTGCACAATCAACTATAAGAAATCATCGTTATAAATTAAGGGAAAAAGAAAAGCAGGCAAAATTATTTTTAGCTATGATGGATTTACTTTCAAAAAATACTAATAAGAAGATTAACAAACTAGATAAAGGCGTTATATGTGATGCTCATAAAACAGCAACTACCTTAGATGATAGATTTAATATAACTGATAAAGAGAAAACTGATGTAATTAAAACTTATATGGATGAAAATAAGGCATTGAAGAGCTATCCGGCTAAGGAAAAGAAAAAAATTATTGTTTTAGAAGAAATAGCTAGGAATTTTACAAAGGGAAAATCGTATTCTGAAAAAGAAGTTAATAGGATTTTAAAAAGAGTATATGAGGATTATGCAACCATAAGAAGGGCATTAATAGAATATGGCTTTATTGAAAGATCGAAGGATTGCAGTAATTATTGGGTCAAAGAATAGCTGACCGTATCTGGTAATTAAAAATGTGAGTGAGGTAGTAAGGTTGATTAAACGGTATTTAAACTTAAATGGTATAGAAAAAAGTTTGGTTAGGAATTTCATAAATAGGAAAGAAGAAAATAAGAAATCATTAGATGAAATAGAAAAGATATTTAATAATAAAATGTATGGATATGGGAAAGGCTCACTATTTTATTTTTTTAATGGGCAGGCTGTAGGTAAAATTAATATTGTTTTAGAAGTAGTGAAGGAGCTTGGGAATATTTTTATACACCATCTAGATATATTGGAGGATTTAAATATCCATACTCAAGAAGTGATTATAAAAGAACTTATCGATAATGCAATTACACTGGCAGAGGATTATAAGCCTAAGAAAATTTTATTAGGGGAAAGAAATAAGAATAGGTTAAAAATTCTGGAAGGACTTGGTTTACATAGTGAATATAAATCATTAAGAATGCATTTGGAAGATAGAAGTAAAAAAGAAAAACCACTAGATTTAATACCATTGTCAACAGAAAATAAATTTGAGTATTTAAGTGTTTACAATGATTCTTTTAATGATATGCCTCATGGAAGTTATGCTTATATTGATGAAGTTGAAGAATATTTAAATAAGGCTAATGAGGAAAATTATTATTTTATGGTTTCTGTTAATAATACAAATATAGGATTTATGAATTGTATCATTGAAAATCGACAAGGAATATTTGATATAGGATTGTGTAAAGCATATAGAGGTAAAGGCTATGGAAGTCGATTACTTGAAACAGCTGTTAACTTTTTAAATAGAAAAGATGTTCGGAAGATAAATTTAATTGTAATTGAAAAGAATTCTAGGGCTTATAATATGTATAAAAAGAGAGGCTTTAAAGAGGAGTCAATAATAAGTTACTGGATAAAAATCAAATAGCATCAAATTAAATTATTATCGTCAGCATTGTTCTTCGTTAGAATATAGATGAATTAAGTTAATTTGTCCTAAAATGCGTTTTATGTATAAATTCATACGTTTAGAGAGATAAGTATTTAAATAAAGTTAATATTGTGAGAATATATATGTGTTAGCAATTACGAGTCATGCTTAGGTTAGTTGTATATTAAAATTTTAGCATAGGATAAATAATATGAGTAAAACTTTATTTTGTAACTAATTAGAAAGTATGAACAAATAAAAAAATATAAAGAAATTTTTTATAATAAGTTATAAATGAAGGAGTATCTCCATGAATAAAAAATTTAATATGCATGAATTTCTATTGAAATATCCAAAAGCAGAAGAGGTAATTTTAAAAAATAATATTAATGTAGATAATATTAAGGAAATTTATGAAGATTATATAGAATATAAAAATTCGTATGAAAGTCAGGCCGGGTTTATAGCAAATATACTACGTTCACAAACAATGGTACACTCAGTTAAGTCAAGAATTAAAGATCCAGACAGATTAATAGAAAAAGTTATAAGAAAGATAGAAGATAGAAAAAATAAATATGGAAACGATTTTGAATTTACGGTAAATAACTATAAAAATGAAATAAATGATTTAATTGGGATTAGAGTTATACATATATTTAAAGATCAATGGCAGGGAATTCACGAATTTATTATAAACACCTGGAAGGTCATAGAAATTACTGCGAATGTTAGAGAAGGCGATAATATAGAAGTTTTTGATGATCCAAGTATAGAGGTAAGATCAAAGGCTTCAGGTTATCGTTCAGTCCATTACTTAGTAGAATTTTATCCAACGAATCAAAAAGTTATTGCAGAAATACAAGTTAGAACAATTTTTGAAGAAGGATATGGGGAAATTGATCATAGATTACGGTATTCACATAATGAAATACCTGAAATTCTGAAATCAAATTTATTGTTATTTAATAGAATTGTTGGAAGCGCAGATGAAATGGCATCATTAATTAACAACATAAGTAAGGAATGGGGAGAAAAGGAGATTGATTATAAGAAGATAATTGAAGAACAAAAAACTGAAATAAATAGATTAAAAAGCAATAAGACTTCAAACTAAGATAAGCGAGATATGGTGAAATTAAAGCCTTTAAGAGGAAATGTCTTGATTGCAAATGGGTAATATTTATATATAATAGTTATTTTAGGGGAGTATTTAAAATGATTTATGTGCCTCAGTATAAATTGAAAAGTGGAATGAAACTAGCTTCTGATATTGAATTGAATTATAAAGTGAAATCTAGAGCTTTTTTATTAAAAAAGGGAGCAATATTAACAAAAGAAAGTATAAATAACCTGGTCAAGTTCGGAATATTGGGTGTTTATGTTGAAGATGGAAGAACTAATGAAATTTTAGATTATAAATTTAGAAAAGAATCTGTTTCAGCCATAAAAAAAATTTTTGATGTTTGCGAAAATACTCATAAAATTTTAGATGAAAATAGTATAAAAGAAATAGAAAAGATATCAGAAAACCTTGTTGAAAATATTAATAAAAATAAAGGAGTAACAATAGGTATTTCTGATTTACAAGCATATGATGACAATACATATTTACATTCATTGAGTGTAACAGTGATATCAATTGCAATCGGAATAGAATTAGAATTAGGTAGTAAACAACTATGTAATTTAGGAGTAAGTGCTATGCTGCATGATATAGGAAAAATGGAAATTCCAATTGAATTAATATCAAAGCCAGCAAAACTCACAAAAGATGAATATGATATCGTGAAGACTCATGCAAAACTAGGGGCAAATTATATTGTTAAAAATAATGATATTAATAGAGAAATATATTTAGGTGTTATTAGTCATCATGAAAAATTTGATGGAACAGGATATCCTAGCGGATTAAAAAAGAGTGAAATACCGATTTTTGGGCGAATTATTGCGGTTGCAGATGTTTATGACGCATTAACGGCTAAAAGACCATATCGAAGGCCAATTAAGCCGTTTGAGGCAATCGAATATATTATGGGCGGCGTTGGAACTAGTTTTGATTGTGATGTTGTGAAAGCGTTTTTAAGAAAAATAGAACCATATCCAATTGGTGCTCATGTAAGATTAAGTGATGGGCGAGTAGGTGTTATTCTTAAAGGAAATAGTAATAATCCATTAAGACCTATTCTTAAAGTAATGGAAGGAAATAAGGAAATCTTAGATCTCTATATGGATTGTAATTTAAGAAATGTGGTTATTTCTGATATTGATTATAACTATTTAGTAAAATAAATGAAAAAAAATTACTAAATAATGTGTTTTTATTTGTCATAATATGATATACTGTAATTGACCCTAATAAATACTAAATAAAACCCCTTAACAATTTTCTCTCTCTAAAGCAGTAGATAAGAACTTCTTATTTACTGCTTTATTTTTTGTATGCGATGTATGTGTTATAGGCACAATAAAAAAATAACAAGTCCATCTGCGAGAAAAGTTCTTATATGCAGAAAAGTTCCGTATTGCTGCATAGCTGCTCTTTTCGTGGGTGGAAAGTTCCGAATTGTGGCAAAGCCACTCTTTTTATAAGTGCATAGCTGCTTTTTTCTAATGTGCCCATTTTCTATCACAAGGAAGCTCAACTCGTATATTTTTCTTTCATATGTAAAAAAAACACTATGCAGAAAAAAAATTTTTGCTATAATAAAATATGTGCATTACATAGTAAATTTATAAGAAAAATCAGAAAAAAGATAATTTTAAGAAGAAATATGTTAATTTTTCATATGGATAAACTTGAAAGGAAGAATGTAATATGGAAGTTTATTTTGATAATAGCTCAACAACAAAACCATCAGAAAAGGTAATAAATGAAGTGACTTTGGGAATGAAGGAGTTTTATGGAAATCCATCTTCTTTACATAATTTGGGGTTGAAAAGTGAAAGAAAACTAAAAGAATGTAGAGAGCTACTAGGAAAGACTATAAATGCTAATGAAAATGAAATATATTTTAATTCTGGTGGAAGTGAAGGAAATAACTTTGTTCTTAAGGGGATTTTAAAAAGTGGATCTCATTTTATCACAACTCCATTTGAGCATGCTTCGATTTTAAATACTATAAAGAAGTTAGAGGATAACAATGTTAAAGTAACTTTACTAAAGGTAAATAAAGAGGGAAAGATTGATTTAAATCACTTAAGAGAATCAATAACTAAAGAAACAGTGCTTATTTCAATAATGCATGTAAATAATGAAATTGGAGTAATTCAAGATTTAAAGATAATAGGCGAAATAATAAAAGAAAGCAGCAGTAGGGCAAAATTCCATGTGGATGCAGTTCAAAGTTATGGAAAATTCCCTATAGATGTAAAAAAAATGAATATAGATTTCTTAACAGTAAGTGCTCATAAATTTCATGGACCAAAAGGAGTCGGATTTATATATGTAAAGAAACCTAATACTTTAACACCTCTAATAGAAGGTGGAGCACAGGAATTTGGAGTAAGAGCTGGAACACAAAATATACCAGGAATTATGGGGATGAGTCTAGCTGCTAAGGCTGCTAATGAAAATATAGGGAATAATTATGAAAGAGTTTTAAAGATAAAAGAAAAATTTATTGAAAAACTAAATAAAATAGAAAACATAAGAATTAATAGTTTATTAAGTAATGAATTTTCACCATATATTTTAAATGTATCATTTAAAGGTGTTAGGGGAGAAGTATTACTTCACTTTTTAGAAGATGCGGGAATATATGTATCTACTGGATCGGCTTGTTCATCTAAGGAACGAGAAAAAATTGGTGGAAGTTATGTATTAAAGTCATTAGGCTTAAGTCAAGATGAAATTTCAGGAGGAATTAGATTTTCATTTTCTGATGATAATAAAGAAGACGAAGTTGACTATGTAATAGAAACTTTAGAAAAAGGATTGAACTTTTTGAGGAGGATTAAGAAATAATGAAAGAACTTATTTTAGTAAAGTATGCCCCAGAAATATTTTTAAAGGGATTAAATAAAGGTAAATTTGAAAGAAAGTTACGAGATAATATAGGAAAAAAGCTTGAAGGAATAAAAGTAGAATTTATACATGATAGTGGAAGATATTTCATTAAAACTGATGAAGTAGAAGAAAGTATTAATAGAATAAGAAAAGTATTTGGAGTACTGGAAGTATGCATAGTTAGAGAAGTAGAAATTGATTTTAATGCTATAAAAGAAGCTGCATTAGAAAAAATGAAAGAAGCAAAAGGAAGCACTTTTAAGATTGTGACAAATAGAGCAAATAAAAAATTTGAATTAAACTCAATGGAAGTTTCTAGGGAAGTTGGAGCATATGTTTGGAACAGTTTTGATGGACAAATAAGTGTTGATGTTAAAAATCCAGAAGTTTTGATAAATATTGAAATAAGAAATAATTATGCTTATGTTTGGTCTAACACAGATATAACAAAAGGTGCAGCAGGCATGCCATATGGCACAAATGGAAGCACAATGCTTATGTTATCAGGAGGAATTGATTCGCCGGTTGCTGGATATCTTATGGCTAAAAGAGGAGTTGAGGTAAGCTGCGTTTATTATCATAGTCATCCGTATACGTCAGAAAGGGCTAAGGATAAGGTTAAAGAATTAGCAAAAATACTTGCTCAATATACAGAAAAAATAACTTTATACATAGTTCCATTTACTGATATTCAAATGGAGATTATAGATAAGTGTAGGGAAGATGAGCTTACCATAATAATGAGAAGATTTATGATGAGAGTAGCATGTAAGCTCGCAGAAAGATATGGGATAAATTCAGTTAGTACAGGGGAAAGCATAGGACAGGTTGCGAGTCAAACTATGGATGGACTTGTTGTAAGTGATGATTGTTCTGATAGACCAGCATTTAGACCTTTAATAGCGATGGATAAAACAGATATTATGGAAATAGCGAGAAAAATAGGCACATATGAAACGTCAATTCTACCATATGAGGACTGTTGTACTATATTTGTTCCAAAGCATCCTAAGACAAATCCAAAACTTGATATGATTAGAAGAGAAGAAGAAACGTTAAATGTAGATGAATTGGTAGAAAAAGCAATTGAAAATATTGAGACGGTAGTATATTAGGCACAATCAAAAAAATAACAAGTCCATCTGCCAAGTCTATTTCCCATCATGCTGCGTCAGCAGATTGCCCTAATAGGCCCGCTATGAGACCAATCTGCTTCCTTGCCTGATGAAAAATAATCATGGCATTTTGGACTTGTTATTTTCTTTCATGTGCCTTAATAAAATGCCTCAGGAGGTTCCTGAGGCATTTATTAATATAGTAAAATAAAGAATAGGTATTCTTTACTGCGTTGGAAATGTTTTTTTAAGTAAATTGCAAATGCAAATTGAAAAATGTTGCAATGTGTGATATATTTATTGTAATATCATATTATGATATTTTGAGTTAAAAAACATAACTTTTGTTTTAAAAGAATTATAAAAGTGGGGGAGATATAATGATAATAGTAAATTGTGCATTAAGACAAGATGATATTGTAAAAATAGTAGAAGAAATTGAAGTTGAAAATGAAAAAGTTTTTAAATTTCTAAAAAAAGAAGGTCTTAAACTGTGTTTCGAATGTAGCCTCGGCGATTCGGAAAAAGCTGCTTCGATTGCAAAACAAGCAATAAAAAATACGCCGCTTGGTAAAGCACTATTTTTTAATGTTAGTATACAATAATTAACACTTTGTGCCAGTAATGATTATAGATACCCAAATGTGAATTTAGACTTATGTGGTGTCCTACCGAAATTCCATACATTTTTGTTCCACAGGACTATGAAATTTTCGCTGGAAGGTTCTAAGCACAAGGTTGTGCCCATTTCTGCATGCTCCCAATATAAAATTTTGACAAGCAGTAAATGGTACAACCTTGCACTAAGAACCTTCACAGTTCAATTTCAAATGCCTGTTTCACAAAAATGTATGGAATTTCTAGTATGGAAATACATTCAAATTATAAATCAAATTTATAATTTGGGTATCTATATAGATAAACAACATATAATCTAGAATTATGTTGTAAGAAACAGAACTTGGATAAATATGTGCTTCATAGGACTATGAAAATTGCGATAGAAGGTTCTAAATAGGTGGGTACACCCATTGTAGCATGCTCCCATTATTAAATGTGACAAGCTAAAGTGGAACACCTACATAATTTAGAACCTTCAACAGCTCATTTTCAAATGCCTATTTCACACATATTTATCTAAGTTCTTTGTGCGGATACACACTTAATTAGAGCTAATTATAAGTATATATTTCCAACTATAAATCAAGCATAGAATTTATGTTTCATTTATTATAGATAAACAATTTATGAATTAGATTTATACCTTGAAATATATACCAAACTAGAAAGAACTGGTGATCTTTTACGCAGTGTTGCATTGAGAATAAGGTTGTAGGTATTTCTTCAATAGAAATTGTTCCATTTTTGCTTGTCCTCAGCTCGTCTGAGGAGCATGCAGAAATGGGTACAACTTCTATTGTTAGAAATCCACAACCTTATTCTCTAGCAACCGAGTAACAGATCACCAGTTCTTTCGGTAAGCTATAGCATAAGTCTAAGTTTTAGTTTGGATATCTATATGCCTTATTCTCATCTATACGGAATAACCCCAAACATAAAATTAATATTATTGCAGAAATCCATATTGATTTAACTCCTACCCATAAAGTTGATATTCCACCAATACATGATCCTACCAAAAATGAAACTATTATTATTGCATATCTAGTAGTATTTTCAGCTGATTTATTGTCTTTTTTAGTAAAGGCTATATATGCTGAATGACATGCAGATCTTAAATTTCCAGTACACATTGTAGTACAATAAGGAGAATCCACTAAAGTTCTGAAGCAAGATATTTGAACAGATGAAACAAAAGAAATTGGAACCGTCACAAATATATCAGGAATATTAGTTGGTATAAATCCTATAATAAAAAGTACAATTATCTCAATAGCTAGAATCAAACATTCTGAATTAGTAACAAAAGCGGCTGACGGTGATTTAAAATCTTTTATTTTTTCAGCGACTAAGGTACCAATTATAAACGCTAAAATTGGTAAGAATGCCATAATAGCTTGTTTAAAGTTTCCTTTGGTAAGTTCAATTCCAAATAAAACAATATTGCCTGTTTGGGCGTTAGCGAAGACTCCACCTCTGCAGACAAAAGTATAAGCATCTAAAAATCCACCGACTATTGCGAGTAGAAATCCTAGCTTTAGAGATTGTGAGGTTTTAGTTTGTAATTTGAGTTTGTGATTATCATCATTTATAACATTAGTTATAAATGGACCTTTAGTAATCAATATTATAATAGCTCCTTTCATATTCTGTAGTATAAATAGATAATATTCTATATGTAAATCATCACGGTTATAATATAAATATATGCAATTTAGAAATTAAATAATTTCCATAAAGTCGTAAATTCTAGCTATCAATTATGAATTAATAATGAGTAGGTACACTATGTTACCAACATATTTATTATAATAAGGCACAATCAAAAAAATAACAAGTCCATCTACCAAGACTATTTTTTACGGCATTTTTGACTTGTCATTTTCTTTAATGAGCCTAATTAAAGAAAGCATAAAAATCAAATTTATTGCAAAAAATAATTTAAGCAAAGCGTAATGCGAAATAGTATCCATGAGAAATGAGTATATCATTGCTCATGCATTTTAAAGGTTAAGGTAGAATAAAAAAATAAACTATGTGAAAAAAAATTAGAATTATTGACATACAATAGGAAATAATATATTATAAATTTAACAGCAATTTAGCACGTTAAAGCGATAAAATATTTTTAATAAATCGGTGGGGTGGAAAATGAGCAAGAAAAATATGCTTCCTGAAGGAACAAGAGATTTGATATTAGATGAATGTATTATAAAGAGAAAGTTAGAAAGAGATATAGATAATCTCTTTGAAAAGTGGGGATATAAAGAAGTTATAACACCAACAGTAGAATTTTATGAAACATTTAATTATAATTCACAAACTTTAAAGGAAGAAGATATGTACAAGTTCTTTGATAATAGAGGACGTATTTTGGTATTAAGACCCGATATGACAATTCCTATATCTAGAGTTGTACAAACTAAACTAAAAGATGCAGAATTTCCTATAAAATTAAGATATACGTCTAATGTATTTAGGGTTCATGAAAGCCTTGGTGGTAAAAGAAATGAATATACAGATTGCGGTATTGAATTTGTAGGACTTGAAGATAAAAAATCTGATTTAGAAATCTTAGTGTTAGCTTTAGAAGCTTTAAAGAAGTTAGGGCTTAATGATTTTAAACTTGAAATAGGGAATATTGGAATATTTAATGGAGCATTTAAAGATTTAGAAATGAGCCAAGAAGATAAAGAAATGATTGCTAAGTTTATTGAGGAAAAGAATTTGAAAAATTTAGAAGATTACTTAGTAGGCTTAGAAATGACAGATGAGTATAAAAACTTTTTTAATAAGCTTCCATGGCTATTTGGAGATAAGCAAATTATTAATGAAGCCAAGAAGTTAATATTTAATGAAGATATAAAAGAAAGTTTAGAATATTTAGAAGAGTTATATAGTCAATTAGAAGCATTAGGTTATGGTGATAATGTAACTTTTGATTTAGGAATGGTTCCAAGACTTAACTATTATACTGGAATTATTTTTAGAGGATATGGTGAAGGCCATGGAAATATTCTACTAAGCGGTGGAAGATATGATAATTTAATTGAGTTCTCTAAAGCTTATGTACCAGCTATAGGGTTTTCAATAGATATTAATTCGGTTATATCTACTTTTGAATTAAATGAAGAATTAATTCAAAATGAAAATGTATATAAAATATATTATGATGATAAAGATAGAATTAAAGCAATCAAAAAGAGTGAAGAACTTAGAGAACAAGGGTATATAGTAGAATTGTTTCCAAAGGAAGGAATTACAGAAATAGAAATTTTTAAGGGTGGGGAGCTTTAAAATGAGTATAAGTATAGCATTAACTAAGGGCAGATTAGAAAAAGAAACAGTTAAAATTTTAGATAAAGCAGAGTTTGATCCATCAGAGTTAAAAGATAAGGGAAGAAAGCTTGTATTTAAAGATAAGAAAGAAGATATAAAGTATTTTTTAGTAAAAGCTGCAGATTCAATAACATATGTAGAACACGGAGTTGCAGATCTAGGAGTTGTAGGTAAAGATACTATTTTAGAATATGATAATAATTGTTACGAAGTATTGGATTTAGGTTTTGGGAAATGTGGTTTTATAGTGGCTTCTTTACCTGAAAATGATATTTTTAAAAAGGTTGGTCATATAAAAATAGGAACTAAATATCCAAAAGTTGCAAAGGATTATTTTAAAAAGAAAGATATGGATGTAGAAGTTATAAAAATAGAAGGTTCAGTGGAACTTGCACCTATACTTGGATTGTGTGATGGAATTGTAGATATTATGGAAACAGGAACAACATTAAAAGAAAATGGATTAGTTGTACTTGATAGAATTTGCGAAATAAGCGCACGATTAATTGTAAACAGAGCTAGCTTTAAGATGAAGCAAAACGAAATTGGAGATTTTATAGATAAAATTAAAAAAGTGATAGAGAATTGACAAAAATCGTGAAATGTTGATAATTATAAGTGTTATATTTTAAATGATTAACAAAATAATTGATGAAATTTAAAATATTAATATTTGGTTAATGTAAAGGGGGCTATTTGTTAAATGTTGAATTTAATGGAAATAACTGAAGATAATAAAATGAGTTTAATTAATGAACTTAAAGGAAGAGTAGCAGAAACAGGGCAGGAAGTAATTTTAAACGTGAATAACATCTTATCAAAAGTAAAAAAAGACGGGGATAAGGCTTTATTTGAATTTACTGAAGCATTTGATAAAGTTAAGCTTGAGAGACTAGAAGTATTAAGTCAGGAACTTGATGAATGTTTTAATAATGTTGAAGAAGATTTTATACAAGCATTAGAAGAAGCTAAAGTTAATATTGAGGATTATCACAAAAAGCAAAAAGCAAATGGTTTCTTAATGACCAAGGATAAAGGCGTTTATTTAGGGCAAAGGGTACTTCCTCTAGAAAGAGTTGGGGTTTATGTTCCAGGTGGAACAGCAGCTTATCCATCATCAGTGCTTATGAATGTAATACCAGCAAAGGTTGCAGGGGTAGATGAAATTGTTATGGTGACTCCACCAGATAAAGATGGAGGAATTAATCCATATATAGGTGTGGCTGCTAGAATTGCTGGAATAGATAAGATTTATAAGGTAGGGGGCGCACAAGCGGTAGCTGCTTTAGCGTATGGAACAGAAAGTATTAAAAAGGTAGATAAAATTGTAGGCCCTGGGAATATATTTGTTGCCACTGCTAAGAAATTGGTATTTGGGGAAGTTGATATAGATATGATTGCAGGACCTAGTGAAATATTGGTAATTGCAGATGAAAAATCTAATCCGAGTTTTGTAGCGGCAGATTTAATGTCACAAGCAGAGCATGATAAATTAGCATCATCTGTTTTGATTACAACATCTAAAGAATTATATGAAAAAGTTGAAATAGAATTAGAAAAACAAGTTAAAACGCTTGAAAGGGAAGAAATTATAAGAACTTCTCTTAAGGATTTTGGATGTGCGATAATTTGCAATAGCATTGAAGAATGTATTGATATTTCAAATGTAATTGCACCTGAACATTTAGAAATAATGGTAGATGAACCTATGCAATATTTAGGTATGGTCAGAAATGCTGGTTCGGTATTTTTAGGCAGGTATTGTCCAGAACCTATTGGAGATTATTTTGGGGGTACAAACCATGTATTACCTACTAGTGGTACAGCAAGATTTTTTTCACCATTATCAGTTGATAGTTTTATAAAAAAATCATCTTTCATTTATTATTCCAAGGAAGCAATTATGGAAAATGGAGAAAAAATTATAACATTAGCAAATAAAGAAGGACTCACAGCTCATGCTAATTCTGTGAAAGTGAGATTAAACCATGGGCTTATATAATTCTTATATCAATGCTTATGATGAATATACACTGAAGCTAGATAGTAATGAAATTTATCTAGAGATGGATGAAAATATACTAATGAAAATGAAAACTTGCTTAACCAGTGTTGAACTGCATAGATATCCTACCAATGAAATGACTACAATTAAAGAATTATATGCAAAATATGCGCATACAGAAAGTAAAAATATCATTGTAGGTAATGGTTCAGATGAAGCGATAGAACTTGTTATAAGTAGGACTATTAAACAAGGTAAAAAAGCATTGAGTTTAAGTCCGGATTTTGTAATGTATGATTTTTATGTATCGAGATTTGGTGGGGAACTTAAGACATATGATATAGATAAAAACATGAGTTTCAATGTAGAAGAATTTATAAAACTTGGCAAGCAGGAAAATGTTGATTTAATTCTTTTTTCTAATCCTAATAATCCAACAGGAATAGGAATAGAAGTGGAAGATATAATCAGTATATTGGAAACTTTTAAGGATACAATAGTACTTGTAGATGAGGCTTATTATGAATTTTATGGTAAATCAATGATTCCATATATAAATAAGTATAAGAATTTAATGGTAACAAGAACTCTTTCAAAAGCATGGGGACTTGCAGCCTTAAGAGTTGGATTTTTAATAACTCATGAAGATAATATAGGTGAATTATTAAATTTTAAGGTGCCGTATACAATAAGTTCTTTTTCACAGAATTTGGCATCTATTGTATTAAGATATCCAGAGAATGTCATGAAAAATACAAGGTTAATAATAGAGCAAAGAGAAGAATTATATAAAAACCTTAAAGAAATTCAAAAAAATGCGGCAATGAAAATAGAATTTTACCAGTCTAAGGGAAATTATATATATGGAAGAACTAATCATAAGGAAGCCTTAATAAAGGGACTTGAAAACAATGGAATTGTGATTAGGAATCTTAATGATGATACATTTAGAATAACCGTTGGTTCACCTATGCAGAATAGAAAAGTAGTAGATGGAATAAAGAAGATTTTTGTATATTAATTATATTGTTATGAATTTTAGGAGGCTTATATGCTAGATAGAAGCTCAAAAAAAGAAAGAATAACTAAAGAAACTTCAATTAATTTGGAAGTGAATCTAGATGGAAGTGGAACTAGTGAAGTAAATACAGGAATTGGTTTCTTTGATCATATGTTAAATTTATTTGCTTTTAATAGCAAGATAGATTTAAAAGTTTCAGCTAAAGGAGATTTAGATGTATGTGATCATCATACCATAGAAGATATAGGTATAACTCTTGGAGAAGCATTTAAGGAAGCAATTGGCGATAAAGTAGGAATAAATAGATATGGAACCTTTTATGTTCCAATGGATGAAACTTTAGCTCTAGTATCCCTAGATATAAGTAATAGACCTTTTTTAGTTTTTGATTGCGAATTCAAAAGAGAAAAAGTAGGAGAAATGTCTACTGAAATGGTGATTGAATTTTTTAGGGCTTTTGCTTTTAATGCAGGAATAACACTTCATTTAAAAGTATTATATGGAGAAAATGATCATCATAAGATTGAAGCATTATTTAAGGCATTTGGAAGAGCTATTAAAGAAGCTAAGTTTAGAAGCGATGAAAATGGAGTGCCATCTACAAAAGGAAGCCTATGAAAGAGGTGTTTAAATGATAGTTATAATTGATTATGGAATGGGAAATCTGAAGAGTGTTAAAAATGCTCTTGATTTTCTTGGATTAGAAAGTAAGATATCATCGGATTTAGAAGATATACAAAGTGCAGATGCATTAATATTACCAGGAGTTGGGGCTTTTCCAGATGCTATGGATACTATTGAAAAGTTATCTCTGGATAAAATAATTAAAGAAGAAGTTAATAAAAATAAGCCACTTCTAGGAATATGCCTTGGCATGCAGCTACTATTTGAAAATGGATTTGAGGGAATTGAAAGAAAAGGACTTGGTTTATTAAAAGGCAGTATTGTAAAGATGAAAGACGATAAAGAAAACAATATAAAAATTCCTCACATTGGTTGGAATAATTTAATATATAATAAAAAAGATGAGTTGTTTGATTCTATAGAAGAGGGTAACTTTGTATATTATGTTCATTCATATTTTGTGCAAAACTATAATGATGATGATTTAGTGGCTTATAGTGAATATGGAGAAAATAAAATTCCGGGTGTAGTTAGATGTAGGAATGTTATGGGAGCTCAATTTCATCCAGAAAAGAGTGGAACTGTAGGTCTAGCTATTTTAAAAAACTTTGGGGAGTTGATTAAATGATAATTTTACCAGCGATTGATATAATTGATGGCAAGCCAGTAAGATTATATCAAGGAGATTATGATAAAAAAGAAATCGTTGCAGATGACATATTTGAAACAGCAAAATCTTTTGAAGATATGGGAGCTGAATATGTGCATTTGGTTGATTTAGATGGAGCAAAGAGTGGAAGCAATGAAAATCATGAGTTAGTAATAAAAATTGCTAATATGCTTAAAATTCCTGTGGAGTTAGGGGGCGGAATACGTTCTTTTGAAACAATAAAATATTTATTAGATAATGGGATTTCAAGGGTAATTTTAGGTACTATAGCTATGGAAGATGAAGAATTATTAAAAAAGGCAGTAGAAACTTATGGAGATAAGATTGCAGTTGGAATAGACTGTAAAGATGGGAAAGTGTATGGAAGAGGCTGGTTAGCTGGAAGTGATTTAGATTACATAGATTTTGCTAAAAAGATGGAAAGCGTTGGAGTTAAAAACATAATAGTAACTGATATAAGTAAAGATGGAACTTTAGAAGGACCAAATGTAGATATGCTTAAAAAGTTAAAAGAAACTGTTAATATTGATATTACAGCTTCGGGTGGAATCCGTGATATAGAAAATATAAAAGAATTAATTGAAATAGATTTATATGGTGCTATAACAGGTAAGGCAATATATGCTAATACATTATCACTAGAAGAAGCAATAAAGGTTTCAAAGAAACAATAGAATTGCAGCAGTTGACAATAAATAATTAAACAATAAGCTTAGAGTGAGTTTAATGAAAAAATATATTTGAGTATCCTGAAAGGATTTCCAATATAACTGTTAATTGTTAACTGCTAACTGAATTAAAAAGGGGGGTTAGTTTATGCATACTAAAAGAATTATTCCTTGTCTTGATGTAAAAGAAGGAAGAGTCGTTAAAGGAATAAACTTTGAAGGATTAGTAGATGTTGGTGATCCGGTTGCACTAGCAGAGTACTATAACAAACAAGGTGCAGATGAGTTGGTTTTTTTAGATATCACAGCAACTCATGAAAAAAGAGGGATAATGGAAAAGGTTGTTCAAAGTGTAGCTGAAAAGATTTTTATTCCCTTTACAGTAGGTGGAGGATTAAAGACTTTGGAAGATATAAAATCAATACTTAGAGCTGGAGCAGATAAGGTTAGTTTGAATTCGGCAGCTGTTAGAGATAAAAATCTTATAAAAGAAGGGGCCTTTTATTTTGGAAGTCAATGCATAGTATTAGCTGCAGATGCAAAAAGGAGATCAGATAATACTGGATGGAATGTTGTTATAAATGGTGGAAGAATAGATACAGGAATGGATTTGCTTAAGTGGATTGAAGAAGCAACTTCACTTGGGGCAGGAGAGATTCTTTTAACATCTATGGATGCTGATGGAACCAAAAAAGGTTTTGATTTAGAATTAACAAAGGCTGTAAGCGATATAACAAATGTGCCTGTAATTGCATCAGGTGGATGTGGGTGCTTAGAAGATTTTTATGATGTATTTGAAAATAATATTGCTGATGCAGCACTTGCAGCCTCGCTTTTCCATTATGGAGAACTAACTGTTGACGAAGTTAAAGAATATCTAAATGGCAGGGATATTCCTGTACGTCTTTAAGGCGCAATTAAAAAGTAATAGATCAGTATGTTTGCCTATTTGGTATATTATTTTCTTTCATGTGCCTAAATATTAAAAAAAAGTTGGAGGCGAAATTTTTATGGAAATTTGCAAAAAGCTAGAGCAAGTTGATTTTGAAAAAGGTAATGGTTTGATCCCTGCTATAGTTCAAGATTATAAAACAAAGGAAGTTTTAATGCTAGCATATATGTCAAAAGAAAGCTTAAGTAAGACATTGGAAGGAACTACTACTTGGTTTTATAGTAGAAGTAGAAATGAACTTTGGAATAAAGGTGCAACCTCGGGACATTTTCAATATGTGAAAGAAATAAAAATAGATTGTGATAATGATACGCTTTTAATACTTGTTGAGCAAAATGGGGCAGCATGCCATACTGGAGAAAAAAGTTGTTTTTATAGAACTTTATAAAATTTAAAATTACTAAGCATATATATAATAAAAAGTATTGGAGGATTAAGAATGGATGAGAATATAAAAGCATTATATGATATAATTTTACAAAGAAAAAATGAGGGGGAAGAAGGTTCATATACAAATTATCTTTTTGAAAAAGGAACGGATAAAATATTAAAAAAGGTTGGAGAAGAATGTACAGAAGTTATAATTAGTTGTAAAGAAGAAAATAAGGAAGACCAAATAAATGAAATATGTGACCTTACTTATCATCTACTAGTTTTAATGGCTCAAATGGGAATTTCACTTGAAGATGTTTCAGAAGAACTTGAAAGAAGAAGAAATAAAATCAATAATTTAAAAGGCGAAAGAAAGCCAATAACAAATGTTTAGTAAATTAAAGGTAGCGTGATTTATATATTTTTCTTATTGATTACAAAAAAACGTTTAAAAGGATTGTTCTTTAATAGCAATTCTTTTTTTATTTTTATGAAATATAATTATTATTTTCAGTTTTATATTATCATGCAAAGTTATTTGAAAATTTGCTGAAATTTGATAAAAAAAGAAAACCTGCATGCTTATACTCAGAACACAGGTTTTTACATGTTCATTTGAGAAAGGGAATAAATGAACATATTATTATGGGTTTATAAAAATTTATAGCGCGTACTATAAATTGTATGGGCTTAATAGTTGTTGATAATTTTATTATACAATAAACAAAAAAAAAAACAATAATTTTTTATATTGCGACAATTAAGTGTTAAGAAATTATATATAAAATTAGTTGAAATAAATAAAAAATTGATTTAATAAAAAAAATATGTAAAATAAATATATTATATACACCAAGAAATAAACTTAAATTATGATGAATGGTTGGAGTATTTATCAAAAATAGATGATAATTATTAACTTAATATACTTATTTATTATTTTTAACGTATAAGGATTTAGCAGATGAGGTATATAATATATGTAAGAATATATGATTAGGAGAAGAATTATGATTAAAATTTGTAAAGAGGATTTATTAAAAAACACAGTGGATTATGAAGAATATTCAGAAAACATATGTAAATTAAACGTGGAAGAATTAATAGAAGAAGGATTATTAGAGTGTGGAGGATGTTGCCAAAAGGGAGAAAGGAAGGGAAATAAATGTGGCAACTGTACAAGTAAAAATAGTTGTGAAAAATAGCTTTTATAAAAAATTAAAAAATTAAAAAATTCTTAAATTATAAAAATATGAAATATGTTGTAGATTTAAATTTTATAATAATATATAATAAATTTGTTTGTTAGGCATATGAAATAAAATAAGTTATTTTTTGAATATGCATTAATACATTACAAAGATTTGGAGGGGGCCATCTTTGGGAAAGCCAAGTATTTTTAGTAGAGAATATGAAAAAAAAATGAAGAAACGGAGAACGAGTATAATAATAATTTCTTTTGCTATATTATTGGTAATATCTGCACTTATAGTTAAAGTTATATGTAATCCTATTGATTATAAAAACATTAAAAACAATATTCAAGCCTGGATTGATAGCGATACTGCTAATATAGGTGAAAAGAAGCAAGTAACTGATGAAGATGTGAATAATAGTGAGGAGGCGCCTAAAGAAGAGGTTAAAAAGCCTGTAGAAGAATATTTAACAATCACCCTTGCTAGTGGAAATGTTGCAAAAGCAATTTATGCCGATGATATTAAAAATGAAAAAGCATTTAAAACTTTGGATAGTAATGATAAAGGCGTAGGTTTTGATATAAGTCCATCAGGTAAACAAATGATTGTAATAGATACAAATTCAGAAATTACTTTATATAATGTGGATGGAACTAGTAAAGTGGTGTCTAAAGAACGATATGTATCTACAAGTGGGGGCGTTTTTACAAAGGAAGCCACAATTCAATCAAATCAAGCATATCTATGGAATGTAAATCCTAAGTTTATCAGTGATGATAAAATAATTTTTGTCACAAACAGGCCTTATTTTGGAAATGGAAATCTTAAGCAATATTTGTGGATGACGGATATTACAAATGATGCTGATAAAATATTTTGGGAATTAGCTGGGCAAGATATAGAAATCGGAACTAAAGAAGAAAAAGGAGTCAAAGTTACTGTTGATGGACAAATTCATTATATAGATAAAGATGGCAATAATATTCAATAAAGATAATATTAATAAATTATTTGATAAGATTTACGGGTTTATGGTATAATAGCCTAGTTAAATTAGATGCACACTGTTTAGGAGGAAAGAATAAAATGAAAGCTAACGTAGAAAAAATAGAAACAAATGTGATAAAACTAGAAATAAGGGTTGAGGCTGAAAAGTTTGATGCAGCATTAACTAAAGCTTATAATAAAAATAAGAGCAGATATAATATCCCAGGGTTTAGAAAAGGAAAAGTTCCAATGGCAATGGTAAAAAAATTCTATGGAGTTGAAGCATTCTATGATGATGCTGTTAACTTTGCTATTGAAGAATCATACCCAGCTGCATTAAATGAAGAAAATATAAGACCAGTGGACTATCCACAAATTGACATAGTAGAGTTAGGTGAAGGTAAAGAATTAGTTTATACTGCGACAGTTACTACTTATCCAGAAGTAGAACTTGGAGAATATAAAGGTTTAGATATAAAAAAACCTGTGTATGAAGTTGAAGATGGTGAAGTAGATAAACAAATCAAAGATATGCAAGAAAAGAATGCTAGAGTAGAAGTTAAAAATGAAGGCGCTGTAGCTAAAGGTGATATAGCTGTTATAGATTTTAAAGGATACATAGATGGAGTTGCTTTTGAAGGTGGCGAAGGTACTGATTATTCTTTAGAAATAGGTTCAGGTACTTTTATAGATAACTTTGAAGACCAATTAATTGGTTTAGCTGTAGGAGATAAAAAGGAAGTTAATGTTACTTTCCCAGAAGCTTATGGAAAAGAAGAATTAAATGGTAAACCAGCAATGTTTGAAGTTGAAATCAAACAAATTAAAGTTAAAGAATTACCAGAATTAGATGACGAATTTGCTAAAGATGTTTCAGCTGTTGATTCATTTGAAGAATTAAAAGAAAATCTTAAAAAGACATTAGAAAAGAATAATGATGAAAAAGCTGAAAGAGAATTTGAAGAAGCTGTTATTACTGCAATAATTGAAAATTCAAAGATGGATATTCCAGTAGTTATGGTAGATAAAGAAATTGATTCTATGATGAAAGATCTTGAAGGAAGATTAAAATATCAAGGATTAAGCTTAGAACAATACATGGAGTTTACAGGAAACACAGTTGAAAAAATGAGAGATTTCATGAAAGAAAATGCTGAAAGAAAAGTTAAAGCAGATTTAGTTCTTGAAGCAGTTGCTACAGCAGAAGAAATTAAAGCTTCAGAAGAAGAATTAAATGCAAAAGCTTTAGAATTAGGAAGAATCTATGGACCTAAAGATCCAGAAAAAATGGCTAAAATTTTAGTTAAATCTCAAAAGACTATGATTGAAAAAGACATAATTTTAGAGAATACTATTAAATTTATAAAAGAAAATTGCAAATAATTTATTTTGCGATATAATATAAAATAAGTATAATGATTGCCAGAAAAAAATTTCTGGCAATTTATTCAAATAAGGATTAACAAATTAATCCAAAAAATATATAATTATAGTTAGATAAAAATATAATAGTAGAAGGAGGATTTATATGGCTTTAGTACCAATGGTTGTAGAACAAACAAGTAGGGGAGAACGTTCCTATGATATATTTTCTAGATTGTTAAAAGAAAGAATAATCATGTTAAGTGGAGAAGTAAACGATGATACTGCTAATTTAATAGTAGCACAATTATTGTTTTTAGAGAGTGAAGATCCAGATAAGGATATATATTTATATATAAATAGCCCAGGAGGATCAATAACAGCTGGAAATGCAATTTATGATACTATGCAATACATTAAATGTGATGTGTCAACAATATGTATTGGTATGGCAGCTTCTATGGGAGCATTTTTACTTTCATGTGGGGCAAAAGGAAAAAGATATGCACTTCCAAATGCTGAAGTTATGATACATCAACCACTAGGCGGTTTCCAAGGGCAAGCAACTGACTTTGAGATTCATGCAAAGAGAATATTAAAAATGAAGGAAACTTTAAACAGAATTTTAAGTGAGAATACTGGAAAGTCTTTAGATGTAATCAAGGCTGATGTTGAAAGAGATAATTTTATGACTGCAGAAGAAGCTAAAGATTATGGTTTAGTAGATGAAGTAATAACTACACATAAAATAGGAAAAGATAAATAGGATAATACTTTTAATTTATATGTCTGAGTGAGGTGAATGTATGGCTAAATATGATGAAAAGAAGCAGTTGAAATGTTCTTTCTGTGGTAAAACTCAAGAGCAGGTAAAAAGATTAATTGCAGGACCAGGAGTTTATATATGTGATGAATGCATTGATTTATGTTCTGAAATTATAGCAGATGAATTTCAAGAAACTGTTGACTTCGATCCCAAAAGTGTTCCAAAGCCAAATGAAATTAAGGAATATTTAGATTCTTATGTTATTGGTCAAGAAAGAGCAAAAAAATCTTTAGCAGTAGCAGTTTATAATCATTATAAAAGAATAAATACAAATAAAGAAGATATAGATGTAGAACTATCTAAAAGTAATATTTTATTATTAGGACCAACAGGTTCAGGTAAAACATTACTTGCACAAACTTTAGCAAGATTTTTAAATGTACCTTTTGCAATAGCTGACGCTACAACATTAACTGAAGCAGGATATGTTGGAGAAGATGTAGAAAATATTCTTCTTAAATTAATCCAAAATGCAGATTATGATGTTGAAAAAGCTGAAAGAGGAATAATTTATATTGATGAGATAGATAAGATTGCAAGAAAATCAGAAAATCCATCTATTACTCGTGATGTATCAGGAGAAGGAGTGCAACAAGCACTATTAAAGATATTAGAAGGAACAGTTGCATCAGTTCCGCCACAAGGTGGAAGAAAGCATCCGCATCAAGAATTTATACAAATTAATACTTCAAATATATTATTTATTTGTGGTGGAGCTTTTGATGGTGTTGATAAGATAATTGAAAAGAGAACAAGAAAGAGTTCTATGGGATTTGGAGCACAAATTCAAGCTAAACACGAAAAAGATGTTGGAAGCTTACTTAAAGAAATTATGCCAGCTGATTTATTAAAATTCGGGTTGATTCCAGAATTTGTTGGAAGACTTCCAATCCTTGTTACATTAGAATCTTTAGATAAGGAAGCTTTAATTGAAATTCTAACTAAACCTAAAAATGCTCTTATAAAGCAATATAAGAAATTATTTGAGTTAGATGATGTTAAGTTAGAATTTGATGAAAAATCTTTAATTGCAATTGCCCAAGAAGCTATAAGCAGGCAAACAGGCGCAAGAGGGTTGAGAGCTATTATTGAAGATATAATGAACGAAATAATGTATGAAATTCCTACAGATAATAGAATAACCAAGGTTACAATAACTGAGGAAGCTATTAAAGATAAAAAAGAGCCTACTATTGAAAGGCTGGAAGAAGGTAAAGTTAGACCTACTTTAGTAAAAGCTAGAACTAAAAAGGGTATTGAATCTGCTTAAGTTATATTTATATAAAGAAAAAATAAGTCAGTATTTTACTTGGTTAAAGTAATACTGGCTTGTTTTTTGTTTGCAGATAGAAATTATTTACAGAGAAATAAAAAAATTAAGGTATAAAAAGTTAATAAAATTTAATATTGGATCAAGCAGAATTCGAGACTACAAAATTGGCATTAGAGTTCTCTAAAGTTACTTTGGCAGGGAATATAATTAAAAATATATATTAATCATTAAAAGTACTTAAGTTTATCTTCAAACAAAGAAATTATATAAATGTTTATGAAATAGGCATTTGAAAATGAGCTGTTAAAAGCACTTGGTGGAAGGTTGTTCCACTTTAGCTTGTCTAAACTTTATATTTGGAGCAAGCTAAAGTGGATGCAACCTTCCACTTAGTGCTTTCAGCGATATTTTCATAGTCCTATGGAATAAACATTTATATAATTTCGGTTGATTATCGCATAAACTTAGCTTCTATGTGGTTACTTTAATTATATTTATAAATTAAGAATATATTTGTAATAATAAGCAAATAATAGTAATGATAAAAATATAAGGAGGAAAGGTATATTTACAATAATTAATATCTTAAAAATTAATTGTAAGTGTATTTGAAAGTTATGACAAATATATTGATGATTTTGCAAATTATAGTTTTAGTTCTCATGGTTTATGTAATGTTTACCTCCATGAGTAGACCACAAAGGAGTAGGGAAATTGTAATTGATCGAGAAAATACTAAAGAATTAAATAATTTAAATAGGCTAAGGCAAATAAGTTTATCAAAACCGCTAACAGAAAAAAGTAGGCCATCTACCTTTGATGAAATAATAGGGCAGGAAAAAGGTATTAAAGCTTTAAAGGCAGCGCTATGTGGTCCTAACCCACAGCATGTAATTATTTATGGGCCTCCTGGAATAGGTAAAACCGCTGCAGCTAGATTGGTATTAGAAGAAGCTAGAAAGTCAAAATTATCACCTTTTAAAGAAAAATCGAAATTTGTTGAGTTAGATGCCACAACCTTGAGGTTTGATGAAAGAGGAATAGCAGATCCACTTATTGGTTCAGTACATGATCCGATATATCAAGGTGCAGGTTCTTTGGGTATAGCAGGAATTCCGCAACCTAAAGCGGGAGCGGTTACTAAAGCTCATGGAGGCGTATTGTTTTTAGATGAAATTGGAGAATTACATCCGATTGAATTAAATAAGCTCTTAAAAGTTTTAGAAGATAGAAAAGTATTTTTAGATAGTTCATATTATAGTTCTGAAGATAGTAACATGCCTAAATACATAAAGGAAGTTTTTGAAAATGGGCTTCCAGCGGATTTTAGATTAATAGGGGCAACAACAAGATCTCCAGAGGAAATAGTACCTGCCATAAGGTCAAGATGCGTTGAAATATTTTTTAGAGCATTATTGCCTGAAGAAATAGAAAAAATTGCTGCAAATTGTGTTAATAAGGTAGGTTTAAATATTACGAAAGATGGAGTGGAAGAAGTTAGTAAATATTGTACCAATGGTAGAGAAGTGATAAATTTAATACAATTGGCATCGGGTATTGCTATTAACGAAGATAGAAGTGAGATAACATTAGAGGACATAAAATGGGTGTTAGAAAATGGGCAATATAACAAAATAATTTGCAATAAGATTCCAGCTAGTTCAAAGATAGGAGTTGTTAATGGATTGGCAGTATATGGAGCAAATATAGGGATGCTTATGCCACTCGAAGTAAGTTGCAAAAAAGTTAATGATAGAAGAGGGGAACTCAAAGTAACAGGAATAGTAGAAGAAGAGGAAATAACTACTAATAATAAGAAAATTAAAATGAAAAGTACAGCATATTCATCAGTACAAAACGTACTAACAGTCTTAGATAATTTATTTAACTTAAATACTGATAAATATGATATACATGTAAATATACCAGGTGGAATGCCTGTAGATGGTCCGTCTGCTGGAATAAGTATTGCTACAGCTATATATAGTGCAATAACAAAACAAAAGGTAAATAGATTTGTTGCAATGACAGGAGAAATAAGTATTTTAGGAGCTGTAAAAGCCATAGGAGGAGTAAAAGCAAAAATATCAGCAGCACTTAAAGGCGGAGCAACAAAGGTTATTATTCCTCAAGAAAATTATGATGAATCTTTAAATGAAATATGTGAAATAGAAATAATACCAGTAAAAAGCTTTAAAGAAGTACTTAGAGTTGCTATAGAATTTGAGGAAATCAATAGTGAAAATGATAAGGGGATATTATCAGCAGAAGCCAATAATATATTAAAAAATTAAAGTGATTTAAAATATAATTTAGTTATGCACAATTCATAATATATATTTTCTGATTAATTTGCATTATGAATTGTGCATTAAATATTTTGTGACTTACACCTTTTCTTTTTAATATTAATATATATATGGTATAATAGATAAATTAAACAGTGATTATGATAATTAATAATATATTATTTAATGATTTTAAGATTATAAATTATCATAATTACTAGATAAAGAACTTAAAAAAACATTTAAAATTAAACCTATATAGATAGAGAAATTTATAATTTTTTTATTTTGCAAGAAGTATAACCTAATAGAAAGTTTTTGTATGAAGAATTATTGAAAAAATTAATTATTATGTGTATACTAGATAAGTCAAAATAAATTATGTAATTATAATATGGGGGGAAATAGTACTATGAAAAAGTTATATACAATTCCGCTAATTCCTTTAAGAGGATTGACTGTTTTTCCTAATGTAGTTGTACATTTTGATGCAGGAAGAGAAAAATCTACATCAGCTATTGAACAAGCTATGTTAGATGAGCAAGAAATTTTCCTTGTTGGTCAAAAAGATTCTATAATAGAAGAACCAAATCAAGATGAAATTTACTCTGTTGGAACTATATGCAAAATAAAGCAAATTCTTAAAATGTCTGATAATACTATCAGAGTTCTCGTGGAAGGAAAAGAACGAGGTAAGATAGTTGAGTATATAGAGGAAGAACAAAATTATATAAGAGTTTCAGTAGAAGCATTAGAAGAAGTAGTGATTAAAAATGAAGAATTGGAAGCTTATGTAAAGTGCTTGAATAAAGAATTTACAAAATTATTAAAGCTTGTTGAGGATAATTAT
Source organism: Clostridium sp. (assembly GCA_031292145.1). Lineage (GTDB taxonomy): Bacteria > Bacillota > Clostridia > Clostridiales > Clostridiaceae > Clostridium. The sequence continues at coordinate 41,422 of JARLHR010000140.1, forward strand.
GGAGAAGGGATTAAGCCGATAGATTCTTCAGAAAAACCAAGTCAATTTATAGATATGGTGGCATCTTATGCAATTACTGACGAAAAATTAAAGCAAGAAATATTAGAAACTATAAATTTGTCAAAGAGAGCAGAGAAGGTATTAGAAAGAATTAAAATAGAGATTTCTGTCGCTAAAATTCAAAGAAAAATTGCTAACAAAGTGAAAAATACTGTTGCAAAAGAACAAAAAGAATATTATTTAAGGCAACAATTAACTGCAATTCAAGAAGAATTAGGCGAAGATGATGAAGAAAAGAAAGAAATAATTAAATATGAGGAAAAAATAAAAAAAGCAAAACTTTCAAAAGAAATTAAAGACAAGGTTAATTATGAATTATCAAGGCTTAAAAATATGAGTGCAACATCATCTGAAGGTAATGTAGTCAAGGCATATTTAGATTGGGTATTAGATATTCCTTGGGGAAAGTATACAAAGGAAAGTATTAATGTTGTAAAAGCTAGAGAAATTTTAGATAATGAACATTTTGGATTGGAAGATGTTAAAGATAGAATTATAGAGTATTTAGCTGTAAAACAATTTAGTAAATCTCAAAAAGGTCCTATATTATGTTTAGTTGGACCTCCAGGGGTTGGAAAAACATCTATAGCAAAATCTATAGCTCATGCTATTAATAGAAAGTATACAAGAATTTCCCTAGGCGGAATGAAGGATGAGGCTGAAATAAGAGGGCATAGAAAGACCTATGTGGGTGCTATTCCAGGTAGAATAGTTTATGCAATGAAGGAAGCAAAATCTATGAATCCACTTATGCTTTTTGATGAGATAGATAAAATTAATTCTAACTATAAGGGTGATCCATCTGATGCTTTATTGGAAATATTAGATAGTGAACAAAACAAAGATTTTAGAGACAGCTATTTAGAAGTGCCAATGGATTTATCAAAAGTTATGTTTATAGCAACAGCAAATACTTTAGAAACAATACCAAAACCTCTTTTAGATAGAATGGAGATTATTGAGGTTTCAGGATATACTTATGAAGAAAAATTTAATATAGCTAAAAATCATTTAATTCTTAAAATATTTAAGGAACTAGATATGCCGACTGATAAAATTAAAATAGAAGACATAGCTATTAGAGATGTTATAGAAGGCTATACTAGAGAATCAGGGGTGCGTGGATTAGAAAGAAAATTAAGTTCGCTTATTAGAAAAGCACTAGCTGAGATGCTAAAAGAAGGAAAGAATGAAATTACAATAAATAGTGAAAATATTGAAAAATTAATGGGAAAAAGAATTTTTGATTTTGATAAAATCGATAAAGTAGACAAGGTTGGCGTTGTTACAGGGATGGCATGGACTGCATATGGTGGAGATACACTTCCAATAGAAGCTATGGTAATGACTGGTTCGGGTAAGTTAGAGCTTACTGGTAAACTTGGAGATGTTATGCAAGAATCTGCTAAAACAGCTTATAGCTATGTTAGAGCTAATGCAATTAAGTTTGGAATTAATGAAACTTTTTATAAGGAAAAAGATATACACATCCATGCGCCGGAAGGAGCAGTACCAAAGGATGGCCCATCAGCTGGTGTGACAATGGTAACAGCTCTTGTATCAGCATTATCAGGTAAGAAAGTTAAGCATAATGTAGCAATGACAGGAGAAGTGACATTAACAGGTAGAGTGCTTCCTATTGGTGGATTGAAAGAGAAATCTTTAGCAGCATTTAGAGCTGGTGTAGATACTATAATAATTCCAAAGGAAAATGAGAAAGATATAGATAAGATACCAAACTCCATTAGAAATAGTTTAAATATTATTTCAGCTAAGGAAGTCAATGAGGTATTGAAAAATGCACTAATTGGAGAGGATACTAATGAGAATTAAAAAATCAGAATTTACTACTTCAGCAGTAAAAAGAAATCAATATCCTTTAGACAACAGAGCTGAAATTGCATTTGTTGGCAGGTCAAATGTTGGGAAAAGTTCAATAATAAATGCTTTGACAAATAGGAAAAAATTAGCTAAGGTAAGTCAAACACCAGGGAAGACAAGACTAATTAACTTTTTTATTATAAATGATGATTTTTATTTAGTTGATTTGCCAGGGTATGGATATGCAAAAGTATCAAAAGCAGAAAAAGATAGCTGGGGAATAACTATTGAAACGTATTTAACAAGCCGGGAGCAGTTAAAGAGAGTTGTTTTACTGGTAGATTCAAGGCATAAACCAACAGGTGATGATATATTAATGTATGAATGGATTAAGCATTTTGGATATGATGTTATAATTGTTGCAACAAAAAGTGATAAGCTTACTAGAAATGAATTGAAAAAGAATGAAAAATTAATAAGGGAAACGCTGAAATTGAATATTGGTGATAAGTTATATTTCTTTTCATCTTTAAACAAAGATGGCAGGGATGAATTAATTGATAATCTTTTTCTTGAATTTGCAACAGATTTAAATTAGTAGAAATATAATTTAATAGAATTAGTAATAATCACTTTATATTTGAAATAAGGGACCTCGAAGGAAAAAAAGTTCACTACAAAATTATTTTTGTAGTGAACTTTTTTGGTTATCAAGGCATATTAAAAAATAACAAGTTAAAATGTGATGCATCCTAGGTTTATTATTTTATTTCATATGATTAAAAACTATATAAAAAACAGTGTCAAAAATATTAGTATGGAATAATATATAGTATAAAAAAGAAAAAAATATTTCCAAGGAGGAATAAATATGGAGATGAATGATATCCTAAATGGTTTAAATTCATGTAGTGATGATGATTGTTGTGAATCAATTCCTAACAATTGTGGTTGCGGACCAAGCTTTGGAGGACCAGGATTTGGAGGCTTTCCAGGTGGAATAGGTTGCAATAATGTTGGACAAGGATTTGGCAACCCATGTGGTTGTGGATTTGGTAGCTGGATTTGGATTTTATTAATATTATTTTATTGTGGTTGTGGAAAAGGCTCTAGAAGAATGGGGAATGAATGTTGCTGTGAGAAGAAACGTGAATGTTGCTGTGGAAGCGGAAACTATGGCGGTGGATTTTTAAGTAGCTGTTCACCATACTTGTTTGTATTAGTAATATTATTCCTTTGCAATAATAACTTTAATGGCTGTGGAGTTGGCTCAGGAATAAATGGGTGTGGCGTTGGTCAAGTAATAAATCCTTGCATTGCTAGTTGCTAGAATTCTTAATTTTAGAAAGGAGAGATAAATATGTCTAGAAGGAAATGTTGCTGCAAAAAGGAACATGAGGAATGCTGTTGTCAACCTGCTAACTCTGGATTTTTAGGAGGCGGTTGTACACCAATCATATTCTTATTAATAGCATGTGGTTCAGGCTTATTGAATTGCAATAAATCATATTTAATTATTTTACTATTCTTATTATGCGGTGGATGTAATTTCTTGGGTGGAAATTGCGAAGGATCTGGATCTTGCTGCTAAGATAGTGGATAGAGGGCTTTATAAGCCCTCTAAAAAAATGTCCAAAAACATAAACATTTTTATAATGATATACATATATTAAAAAGAGGCAATTATAGTTGAAAGGATTTAAAAATGGCTAAGCACAAACATAGAGAGCAAAATCCAATAAGAAATGATACAAATACGAATGCCAGTACCAATACCAATGCTAGAAATAATATACCTTTTGGAATAGACCCAATGCAATTGATGGGACTATTAGGTGGTAATTTTGATATGAATAATATGGGCAATATGTTAGCTTCAATGAATACAAATGGATTTGATTTAGGAAATTTGAACTCAATAGCTCAAATGATGGGACTTAATTTGGATAATAACCTTTTTCAAGGTAATGTGAATAATCAAAATACTGATACTAATAAAAACTATTATCCTAATGTCAATAATCAGAATGTAAAAAAATATACTAATAGCACTAGTTCAAAAACTAATGAAAGTTCAAATGTAGATAGAAATAGCAAAAAGAATGAGAGTACTGGTAGTAGCAAATATACAAAAGATAATGACGCAAATTTAGAGTTTTTAGTCGCTTTAAGAAATCATATCCATCCAGATAGGATAAAGCTTATGGATAAAATTATTGAAGCTTACAAGAGCGGTGAATTTAATGATGATTAAAAATTAAGTTTAAGCACAATCAAAAAAATAATAGACCAGTATGCTTGCCTATTTTGCACCATACTACGCCAGTAATTTAAGCTAATAGGTCCACTATGAGCATAAATTGCTTCCGTGTCTGGTATAAAGTGAAACTTTTCAGGTAGAATTTTACATTCTAGCTGAATTTAGTTGAACTTATCTAGTATCAGACAAAATATGCCTCGCATCTTTGAGCTATTATTTTTTTTATGTGCCTTATTGAAAAATGTATATAAAATAAAAACATGTCAATAATACAAATGTAATAGAAATACATTCTATTATAAGCTTAATGAATTGTTGAGTTTAACTTGATTCAAGTAAAATTGAATCAAAGTGAATGAGTCATGATGAATTGTTATAACTTATTCTAATTTAGAAAGAATAAGTTGATGGTAAGTCGTGTTATTATTAATTTCATTAAGAGTATCCCCTCATCCCCCTTAGGCCGCATAATGCGGCCTTATATTATTTTAAGCTATCAAAATTTCCGCTTGATTTATAGTTGGAAATATATACTTATAATTCGCCATGCTTAAGTGTGTATCAATGCAAAGAACTTAGATAAATATGTGTGAAATAGGCATTTGAAAATGAGCTGTTGAAGGTTCTTAATAGGTGATTGTTCCACTTTAGCTTGTCACATTGAATAATGGGAGCATGCTAAAGTGGGTGCAACCACCTATTAAGAACCTTCCAGCGCAATTTTCATAGTCCTATGGAACACATATTTATCTAAGTTCGGTTGACGACTACATAAGTCAAGAATACATGCTATATATCTATATGTCTTATTTAACCTTTTGTATAGAATTAATTTTATACGTAGAGCCAGTTTTCTCTAAATCAATTATTAGTATAAATTCAGTTTTATTACTTAGAGTACCCTTAAGATTACTTTTCTCAAAAGATAATCTCCATCTAATTGCATATGGTTCTCCTGATTGAGTCCATTTATAGTCGTAGAAGAAGCCATTTTGAAATGAATAAGAATAATTGTCTTTATCTAAGCTCCAAAGTAAAGATAAATTTTCTTTGTCAATAGCGGAAGTAAAAATATCTGGAAGATTATCAAGAATATATGGAAGTTCAACTATGTTAATAAAGTTTGTTACTGAATCTAATGAAGGAACGCTAGAATTCTCTTTGCTAGTATCTAAAGTATAATCATTTATAAGCATAAAACTATTTAATGAAGAAAGTCCTTCAGATGATGATAATGAGTAACATTGAGGAGTTTTTGAATTTTTACAATCTAGTATACCAAAAATATTATTATTACTTGAGTAAACTAAAGCAAAATTTTTTTTATTCCAATGAAACACATAGCATGCGCTTTTATTGTTTTTAGAACCTTGAAGAATAATTTCAGGTATATTATCTCTAGAAATATCGTGAAGATAAATTTTAGGCTCCCAATGAGTGTTAGTATTAAAAAGTGTCTTATCTTTAATTTGATTTGAAAGTGAAAAACTATCGTTAGAACAAGTAATATTTAAATCAATTTTATTTTCAGCGTTTGATAATTGCAAGGAATCCTTCTGTCCATCACCAGTTAAGTCAATTGGTGGTGTTTGAGAAATATTTACTGGAGATATAGTTTGTATTGATTTATATTTAATAGAAGTAAAGTAAATAATAACTGCACTTAATGTAATTGCTACTATTAAATACAATAATAAATTTATTAAAAGTTTTTTCTTAATTATTAAGATTTTCATTATGTATCACCTCAGTAAATTATATGTTAATATAGAGATACATATTAATCATAATGAAATGATTAAATAAAAAAAGACTATAACAATAAATAAAAATTCACTGTTATAGTTTAAATTAAGATTTATTGACAATTGGTACAATAACCATAAAAATAAATCTTATTAGTAATAATTTGATAATCAGTATGCTCTTCAGCCAAAGAATTAAGATTATCTAAAGATAAATCTTTAAAATCATCAACTCTGCCACAGCCTAAACATTGTAAATGAGGATGAGGGGCTGAGTTTCCATCATATCTAAAATTTCCTTCTCCAACGTTTATTTCTTGTATTAATTCAACATCAACTAGTGTTTTTAAAGCTTTATATACCGTGGCTAAACTCATAGTTGGGTATTGAATATGAATATCTGTATAAATAACATCAGCTGAAGGGTGAGAAGTCGTATTTAGCAAATAATTATATACTGCAAGTCTTTGAGGAGTTAATTTTAGCTTTTTTTCCCTGAAAATTGAAGCTATTTGTTCCATATTTTACACCTCACTTTCAAATATTTTATTATAGATTATAACATAAATACAGAGATATAGTCAATTCAATTGATTAAAATTATTCAATGATAATAGTTATTAATTATTATTTTATTAAATGATAAAAATTATTAATTAATTTTTATTAAATGATAATATATATTAAAAATTAATTAAATTTTATAATTAACATATAAAAAAATTAAAATAATATTGTATGACTAGGAAAAGTCTGTTAAACTTAAATAAGAAAATGCTAATTGATTTACATTTTTTAAGGTATAATATTATATTAATTTTACAATTCCACAATGAGGATACTAATTTTTATTACAGACTTTTGATTATATAGCCTATGATAAAAATACAATATTTTAATTTAATAAGGAGGCGTATTTTTGTGGGAAAATATAAAGTTGGAGATGAATTAATAATAGTTAATGATCCCAATAAAGATAATGCAAAATTAAAGGAATTAACAACTTTAACTGTTGATGGAGATTTTGCTCAAATATCTTGGGGAATTAAAATTCTACAAGTAGAATATGATAAGCCAAATGTAACTTTGACTTATAAAAATGCTAAAGGTGAAAAAAATAAAGTTTTTTCAGTATGCAAAGACATAGAAAACTTTGATAAAGAAAAAGTTTTAGAAAAAGCTTTACTTAGAGCTTTTCAAAATGAAATTATAAATATTTCAGCTGATAAAAACAAATAGTGAATTTATTACAAGGGAGTAACTTTAATTTAAGGTTACTCCTTTGTTATTATTTAAATGTTATTCCATCAATTGGGAAAATGTTTACTTTTTATTTTAATTGTAATATAATGGAGTTATAAAATTGGAATTGAGAGAAAAGGATGAGGTATTATGAGCAGATGTCCATTTTGGTCAACTAAAAGAGAAAAGATTGAATGTTATAATGAATGTCCTATACTAGGAACTGGATCATTGCAAGGTGAAGGTAATGAAAAGTGTGTTTTTCATGAATGCAGTGAAGAAAGTGACATAAGTTTTAGAGATAGTATAAAAGATGAATATAGTTTTCTTAATTTATTAATATATGACGAAGAAAAAAGTTTAAATATTAGTTATTAGATAATTAAAAAAGAAATCAAAATTAAAATAATAGACCTAATACGCAAGTATACGGGTCTATTATTTTTTTATTGTGATTTAATACTTTGATTAAAAATAAAAACTAACAATTTTATAGATATCGTCTTAATCCTGTGTTTCATATGAAGTTGTGTATTTATGCAATAAAGAATGCTTTAAAGACCATAAATTCTGTGATAAATCAACATAATAAGTGTGAGGATTTTCAAATCTGAGCACTTCAGGCCATAGTTTTTCAGATTCAAGTTTAGAAAATTCTTTTATTTCTAAAACAGAAGGCGATTCATATATACATTTCCCACTATTAAATATTTGAACTTGAAGATCATTAGTATAATAATTTTTGATTTTTTTTCTCTTCCAAGTATGAATAGGATCAAATAATACCAAAGGTTCATTTTCAGTGATAACTTCATCTCTTAATGTAATTAAGTCAGCTAATGCCTTGTGAGAAGTCTTATCAAAAATTCTTATTATTTTCTTAAAACCTGGGTTAGTTATTTTTTCATTATTTTCGCTTATTTTTATTTTTGGAATTATTTCACCGTTATTTTCTAAGGCAACTAGTTTGTAAACACCGCCAAAAACAGGTTCTGATTTTGCTGTTATAAGTCTTTCACCAACTCCAAATGAATTTATGCATGCACCTTGATCTAGTACATCTTTTATTATATGTTCATCTAGAGAATTTGAAATAACTATATTACAATCCTCATACCCAGCAGCATCTAACATTTTTCTGCATTTAGTTGTTAAATAAGTAATATCACCAGAATCGATTCTAACACCACGAGGACGTTTGCCAAGAGGCTTTAAAACTTCGTCGAATACTTTTATTGCATTTGGTATACCTGATTTTATAACATTATAAGTATCAATAAGTAAGACACAATCATCAGGATAAATTTCTGACCAAGCTTTAAAAGCATCATATTCAGTATCGTATAACTGAACCCAACTATGAGCCATGGTACCTACAGCAGGAATGTTAAACATTCTATCTGACATAGTACAAGCAGTTGAACTACATCCTCCAATAATAGCAGCTCTAGCACCATAAATGGCTCCATCATATCCTTGTGCTCTTCGTGAACCAAATTCCATTACAGGACGACCATCGGCAGCTCTACAAATTCTATTAGCCTTTGTAGCAATTAAAGTTTGATGATTTATAGTTAAAAGAATCATTGTTTCAAGAAATTGCGCTTGAATTACAGGTCCACGAACAGTTACAAGAGGTTCGTTAGGAAATACAGGGTTTCCTTCTGGAACAGCCCAAACATCACAGCTAAATTCAAAATCTCTTAAATATTCAAGGAATTCTTCAGAAAAAGTATTTTTATCTCTTAGATAAGTAATATCATCATCAGTAAATTTTAAATTTCTTAGATAATCTATTAATTGATCGACACCAGCCATTATGCAATATCCGCCACCGTCGGGAACTCTTCTGAAAAACATGTCAAAATAAGCTATTCTATCTTTAAGTCCTTTAGCAAAATAACCATTTCCCATAGTTAATTCATAAAAATCAACTAACATTGTTAAATTTCTTTCATCTCTTACATTGAATTTAGATTTATTATCCATAATAGTCTCCTTTAAAAAAATCCATTAAATAATTTCAGCTTAATAATTTTTATACAAAATAATTATAAATTAGATATATAAACCTATTGTACATCTATAATACTTTGATTACAATATAGTTGCTATAAACTTATGGTTATGCAAGACATTACCTAAATCAAATACATTTTTATTCCACAGGACTATGAAAATATCGCTGGAAGGTCTAAATGTTAGGTTGTACTCATTTCTGCTTGTTCCAACTATTCAGTTGGACAAGTAGAAAATGGAACAACCTACCATTAAGACCTTCGGCAGCTCATTTTCAAATGCCTGTTTCATAAAAATGTATTTGATTTCTGGTGTGGATATGTACTTAAAGTTTAGTAAATGTGTATGAATGTTCCAGCAATAAATTGCAAATGAAGATATATTTGGTTTAAATATGGGTTTGCGTAAAATAACGCATATTTTTTAATATTTTAAATCAATCTGAAATTTATATATAATTATGGATAGAATTTGAAATATATAGTTTTGAATTCTAAGGATGAACATACGCAAAATGAAAAGAAGAAAGAAGGATTTTAATAGTGGGTTACAACCTTGATAAATACCAGATGAGTGCAGTAAAAGCAAATGAGAGAAATACATTAATAGTTGCAGCACCTGGCTCTGGTAAAACGACTGTTATAATAAATAAAGTTAATGACTTAGTTGAAAATAGAAAAGTTTCTAATGGAAATATAATAGTAATAACTTTTACTAAAGCAGCTGCTCAAAACATGAAAAAGAGGTATGAAGATGCTTTTAATAAAAAGGTTTCGCCTTTTTTTGGGACATTTCATGGTTTATTTTATAAAATGATTTTAAGATGTGGTAAAAAAATAGATATAATAGATGGAGCTATTGTTCGTAAAATAGTAAGTAATGTGCTAAGCAAATATTTTGATGAAATTAATGAAGATAAAATAAAGGAAGCAGTAAATAATATTTCATTATATAAAACTTCAAGAGTACCTTTGAGCGAATTTAAACCATCTTTTACAAAAGAAATTTTTAATGAGGCTTTAGAGAAGTATGAAGAATATAAACGAGAAAATAATAAACGTGATTTTGATGATTTAGCTATAGAAGTTTTGGAATTACTTCAAAATGATGAAAAGATACTTTCGAGCTATAGAAAATTATTTAAGTATGTATTAGTTGATGAATTTCAGGATTGTGATGAAATGCAAATTGACTTTTTAAGATTGATAAATGAGGGTAAAGATAATTATCTTTTTGCAGTTGGAGATGAGGATCAATGCATCTATTCCTTTAGAGGCTCAAAGCCTGAATATATGGTTAGCTTTGATAAAATATTTAAGGAAGGGAAGAAATATTATTTATCAATTAATTATAGAAGTAAAATGAATATAGTTGATAAATCGAAAGATATAATAAGCTTTAATAATAAAAGAAACAACAAAGAAATACAATGGAATAGGGAGTCGGAAGGGATTATCAGATGGTTTAATCCATATAATGAAAAAATGCAAGGGGAAAGCTTAGCAGATATAATTTTTAATAATAAAAATCTTGGAATTCCCTGTGAAGATAACGCTGTATTATATAGAACTAATATAGAATCCATGACAATTATAGATGTTTTAACAAAAAGAAAAATTCCATTTACATTATTAGATAGGGAATATAATTTTTTTGACAATTTTATATGTAGGGACTTAATTGCTTATTTAAAGTTATCCATTAATCAATTTGATACAGAAAGCTTCTTTCAAATAATTAATAAACCTTTTAGGTATATAAGTAAGAGTAACTTTGCTTATATAAAAAATTATGTAAAGGAAGAAAATCCATTTACTATATTAATAAATAAGGAAGATATACCTCCATTTCAAAAGAAAAAGCTTGATGATTTACGGAAGGAAATAAACTATTTGAATAAAATATCACTGTCATCAGCAATTTCATATATAATTACAGATTTAGGGTACATAGATTACTTAAAGGAATATGCTAAAAAGTTTAATCAAAGTTTAGAAGATTTAGAAGATACAATAGAAGAATTTAAAATATCAGCAGAAGGATACAAAACCATATTTGAGTTTTTGGGGCATATAGAGGAAGTAAAGCAAACAATAGAAGAAAGCAAGAAGAAAACTAAAAGAGATGGCGTTATACTTAGTACAATACATGGAGTAAAAGGAATGGAATTTAAGAACGTCTATGTTATTAATTGTGTTGAAGAAACTATGCCTCATGCTAATAGCATAAAAGATAACATAGAAGAGGAGAGAAGATTATTCTATGTTGGAATAACACGTGCAATAGATAATTTATATTTATTTTCTCCAAGAAACAGGAAAGGGCAGTTTAAGGATGTTTCAAGATTTATTCTTGAAGGAAAATTAAATGACATGCCTGTAGATACTTATGGTTATGAAGTTGGAAGCAAGGTAGCCCATAAAGCTTATGGTTTAGGAGAAATAGAAGCGTTTGATGAGAAGGATAAAGATAAGATTAAATTGAAATTTAGTGATGGGACTTTCCGGAGTTTTTCTTTAAAGGTTTTGATTGATAATGGTTTGATTGAGAAGATTGAGTAAGTGAAATTCGGCAGCTATGATATGTACTAAATTTAAAGCAGAAGAAATTTTTTATAGTAATATTTCCTTTCGTTGAAGTACTTGGAAATTAAAGTAAGAGTGATATAATAATGTAGAAGAATAAATGAGAGGTAAATAAAATGAGAAAATCAAAATTATCGAAATTAATAGCTAGTTCAGTATTAATATTAAGTCCGGTAGGAGCGAGTGCAGAATGGAGACAAAATAGTACAGGTTGGTGGTATGCAGAAGGAAGTTCTTATGCTACAGGTTGGAGATTGATTGATGGAAAGTATTATTATTTTAGCGATAATGGTTATATGCTGCATGATACTTACATTGATGGATATGAACTGGGTTCTGATGGTGCATGGGTAGTGTCTACTCCAAGAGTTTCAACGGCAACTAATTATTCTGCAAATTTAGTTAATTTACAAATAGTTCGTGGGTTAGATACGAGTAGAAATTTATTAAGTTGTACGGAGGATGGAACTGTAGTTGATTTATGGACCGGAGATGATGGAAGTGGACGCCAGAAATGGCGATTCACACGTGTCAATGGTTATGATGATGTTTATAATATTAGAGTAGTTAATGGTGTTAATTGTAGTAGTAGTTACTTAAGTTCTACTCCGGATGGGACTGCGGTTGATTTATGGCCTGTAGATGATGGAAGTGGGCGTCAAAGATGGAAGATAACACCTATAAGTGATTCTTCACAAATAATACTTATTTAATTCAAGTTTATGATGGTGTTTCATCAGGAAGAAAATACTTAAGCACTAGTGAGGACGGAACTATAGTTAACTTATGGGCTGTAGATGATGGAAGTGGACGTCAAGAATGGGTAATACCAAATTTGAAATCTAGGGAATAAGAAAAACTTTGAATATAGAAGTGAGTCATGATGAAAATTATAGATTGAGGTAGTAAAGCAAAACAGAACGAAATATTTGGGATAATAAGTCGTTCTGTTTTGATTTTATTCGGTTTACACAAAATTCTTTACAGAGCCAATTAATGTAGTTATGAATTAACCCAAGCACCATTTGAATCCAAGTAATATCCATCAATAGTTGTATTTTTTAACATAATGCCATCGTCATTTAGATAATACCAATTACCATTGTCATTTACCCAGCCAGTTTTTCTTTGACCATTGGAATCTAAATAGTACCAATAATCTTTAGTGTATAACCAACCTTTAAATGGGTTCCCATCTCCATCTAAGTAATACCAAGAACCAGTCTTTTCATCTTTATACCATGTATTTCTTCCTTTAATATTAGAAGAATCATCAGAGTGTTTATTATACACACGTACATAATCGACGTACATTTTTGCAGGGAATTTAGTTGATGAATCAGGACTTTTAGGCCAGTTTCCACCAACTGCCAGGTTTAATACAATAAAGAAAGGTTTTTGAAAAGGGGTAGTACCATTGTTGCCATTCTTAATATTATATTCGAAATATTGAGTATCATCTACAAACCATTTTATAGATTCAGGACTCCATTCAATTGAATAATTATGGTACTGCGTAACATCAATTTTTAATTTGCTGCCTTCAGACTGCATTCCGTCTGCAGTTCTCCAATGAAGAGTACCCCAAATATATTCATCATAATTTATATGTTCCATAATATCTAGTTCTCCGCAATCAGGCCAATCTATAGCTGCCATATTGGAGCCTAATATCCAGAAGGCTGGCCAAAGTCCTTGATCTTCTGGAAGTTTAATTCTGGCTTCAATTTTTCCATAAAGAAAGTTTTGTAAGCCTTGAGTTTTTAATCGCGCAGAAGTATAATCACATCCACCATAGGATTCTTTTCTAGCTTCAATGACTAGATTTCCATTTTCCACTCTTGAATTTTCAGGACTGTTTGTATAATATTCAAGTTCATTATTACCTAATCCATGAGCGGCAATGTCATAAGTCCAATTAGAAGTGTTAATTTCGTTGCCATCAAATTCGTCGCTCCAAGTTAGATCCCATTTGTCTGAATTTTGAATGGTTGTAGCATTTGCTAACAAAGAAAGCAAAGTTGTATTGCATAATAAAATTATACTAGTTATTATCGATGTTAATTTAGATATTTTCATACAATCTCCTTTTGAAATTTTCATTCTCAATATTTTGATTTTATATAAAATGATAGTCATAAAATTTATACTCAAATATAATCCCTAAAATTTAGCATGCTTTTATATTTTTGACTCTATTGTAATAATTTTAAGCTAATTCCATTATATTGGCAACATTACAAAACTTATTTGAAGGAAGATAAGGCGAATAAATAAATAACAAGTTCAGGTATTGTAAATGAAATTATTCAAGATAAGTATGGTAATGCTATATTAACGGGTTCTATAACTCAGTACCATAATCAAAGTACTGATATATCTATAATTTAACGTTTAAGGCGCTTTGAAAATTCAGTGGAAATTGAAAAAATAATGTCAAGTGGTCCTGAATTACACGAATGGTTGCCGTATGTTATACAAAGACATTAGAAAAGGAATTGAAGGTAATTGCAGAGCAGTTACAAAGTAAGCATGATGTCGAGGTCGCGAAGAAGGACTTAGAAATAGATAAGCTAAAGAGTGAGATAAAGTAGGAGTAGCATTGTAAAGAAATAAATCATGATCTTAATTGTTAAATTATACATGAATTTCACATAATTATATAAAATAATAGGCGATAATGGTATAATATAGCTGATATTAATATTCAGAGAAGGAAGTGTAAAGTCATGAAATTAAAGTTAATAGCATTAACAATGGCTTGTACAACTATACTTACAGCTTTGCCAGTAGCTGCAAGCGCAAATAGTAGACAAGCAGAGTATGATTTTAATGTAAGTTTCGGTATGTATGGTGATTGGATAAGATATGGAGATGATTGGCAGTTTTTAAATCCAAACGATATTTGTACTACTGGTTCAGCGATTAATATTACTACTGATCAAGCTGTTAATATTACTACGTGTTCAGCAGTATTATTTTCTTTTGATGTTACTACAGCTCCAGCTGTGAATTTTATACCTTTTGACGTTACTACAGCACCGGCTGTAAGTGTACCAATTGATATTATTACAACACCAAATGTACCTGCGTTATTAAATGATAATAGTAACTTTGAAAATGTTATAAATGAATGTAATAGAGAAGAAGATAAATTAGATAATTTTGTGAATAAGATTAATGACAAAATTAATGATCAATTTAATAAAGCAGAAAAACGCTTAGATAGAGTTTTAAATTTTATACGTAGATAAACAATGCAAAGGCTTAGAATGTATATTCTAGGTCTTTTTTTGATATAAAACAAAAAGGAACGTCTCTCTTAGGGGATTAAGATGTTCCTTTTTGCTGTATAGGAAAATATAAAGATGCCGAACGCTACAACCAAGAAAAATAGAGGGGAATTCAAAAAAGATTTGTATGACCAGATGGAGAAATTCCGCCAGTCCATTGATAAGTAGGGCTATTCCTAATTCTTGGTTTGATGAAATCAAACTTTATTAATATGTCAAAAGTAGAAACTGAAGCTTTGTATCACTATTATGAGTGATTTAGATTTGTCAATAGCCGTGTGCGAGGTCCGCATGCACGGTTATGTGAGAGGAAAGACCTCAGAAAATTATTTCTGAGGTTTACCTACTTGATCTTTTTATTTAATCCTTCATTAATTTTTAACAATTAAATTATTTCACGGAAGTATGGATTAGTATACAATTGTATTAGAGAGAATTAGGAGGTACACAAGATGAAAAAATTAAAATTAGTAAAAGTTATAGTTGGTTCATTATTAGTAACTTCAATATTAGCGTTAAGTCCAATAGGAGCAAATGCAGAATGGAAACAAAATTCAAAAGGCTGGTGGTATACAGAAGGTAATGCATGGGCTACAGGATGGAAATTAATAGATAAGAATTGGTATTATTTTTACTCTGATGGTTATATGGCGCATGATACAACTATTAATGGTTACTATTTAAACAGCGGTGGCGCATGGACTAATTACATGCTAAACAACTATGGATCAACTTTAGATTCATTGGGACAAGAAATATTAAGTAATATTAGTACAGAAAATCCTTCGTTTTATGTGGAATACGATGGAGATATAAACAATGCAGGTAAGGCTATTGAAGATGAGATAGATAACTTAAAATACACAAATCCATATGAGGCATACAATGTATCAAGTTATAATATACAGATGTCATCATCATGGGGTTCATCTACTGTGGAAGTGAAAATTAATTGTAATTATAAGATGACAGCAGAAATGGAAGCTGATTTGGATACAAAAGTAAGAGTAATAATTGCAAGTATTGCTCCAGACAGTATGAGTCAATCAGAAAAAGAACTTGCTATACATGACTGGATAGTTTACAATACGCAGTATGACCAATCATATACAATATACGATCCATACAATACTTTGGTTAAGCATACTGGAGTTTGTGAAGGATATTCTCTATTAGCGCAAAAAATGTTTACTGTTGCAGGAATTAAATCAATAGTTGTGGAAGGTACAGCTGGTGGACAATCCCATGCATGGAATATGGTATACATCGATAACAAGTGGCATCATGTAGATTGTACGTGGGATGATCCAGTATCTTCTGATAAGATTTTAAGTCACGACTACTTCAATATAACAGATAGTCAAATTAGTGTGGATCATATTTGGGATACCTCAAAATATCCAAGTGCTACTTAATTCTATTAAAATTGAGCTAGGATTACTACTTATACTAATATATGAATGAATAAATGTTTACGAATAGTGAAAAATAGCTTGACTAATAATGTAATGGTGAATATTATACATAAAGCTAGTAATATCAATGTTTTAAATCTATATGAATAAAAATTATAATATGGAGTTTTATGAAATGCTCTTATCGAACATATGTGATGATAATTGAAACTATATTAAATATTTATAGAGCTAAAGGGTAATGTAGCAGTTAAAAAAACGTTAAATGAATGGAGTAATTTTATGGCGAAATTAATGCTGAAAACATTAAGAATTAACAATAGAGGAATAGAAAGTAAATGGTGAAAAATCAAAAAGACAACTTGCTTAGGGGTACAAGTTGTCTTAAGATGCATTAAATAATACATTTAATAATGATAAAAAAATAATATTATTTTTTTGCCATTATTTCATAATACTATTATAGGATAAAAATGTAAATTATGTCAAGGGATAAATTATTTATGGAATATATAAAATAAAAAGGCCAACTTACTATAAGAAAATAAGTTATCCTGAAAGCTGATTTAAGATTTTACTTAATTAGGGGGTAAATAATATGTTTTAACTGATTTATGATATTATTATAAGATTTGGTTGAGACAGTAATATAGATACCAACAACGAAATTTATAATTATGCTTGGCTATACGCATAAGTACGATTTTCAATGTGGATATCTATATGACAAGATATAGGGAAAACAACAAAGGCTAGGGAGTTATAAAAGAATCCGTAGCTTTGTTATCTTGCATCTATATAAAAGTATTAAAAAAAGAAAAGCAAAGAATAAAGGAACAATTTTATGTTTTTGGAATATGGATATAGAAATAATTAAAAGCACTGTCTTCTCTGAAGATCTTAACATGTTAATTTCCAATACCCTGTATGCAAATGAAAAAGAGGTGAGTGAATAATTATGGAATTTAAAGTTAAATTTTTAGATGCTACAGATAGAAAAAAAGAGATTTTAAGTGGGAATTATACCCATGAGGAGATAATGAATATATTGCATTCTAATATATTTTGCACTAAAAATGATGAAGAGATCGATAAATTAAAATTGTATGAAGTGACAGAAAGCATATACAATGTAGATATGAAAACATTTGCTATATTTATTAAGCTTTTACGGGAATGATGAACAATATTTTTTTATTATGTATATTTAATTTAATTTTGCACACAATAATATTGAAAGAGGTGATTCTCATGGATAATGATTTTAACAATAATATTTTAGGTACAGTCCGAAAATAATTTTAAAGTCCCCATAAGTAAGCATGTCTTTCTGAAAGAAATAAAGCTAGGGCTTAAATATAGCCCTAGCTTTATTTTTATTCTATAGTTTAATATCTTTAAATGCAGCTATCATATCTGGTGTAATTCTTCCAGTAAAATCAACAAGTATGCAGTTTAGTTGATTATTGTAAGATACATCTATTCCTTGGGTATATAATGCGTCGATGTTTACTTTTGAACTATCGCCATTTAAAAGATCTGTTTTAGCAAATGTATATGCTTTGTTATTTATTGTTAAAGTTAATGAAGTTGCATCATAAGTTCCTTTATAATACTTAGCTATTAATGCTGGGTCAATGTAACCTTTATTGTTTGAAACAGTAACATTATATCCATCTTGAACAGTTCCAGCAATTGCTAATTGAGTGCTTTTGCTTGGATTTAATGTTAATTGTGTGCTGTTACCCGGATTATCTTTATCAATAGTAAAAGAATCTATTTTAGTTGGTGTATTACATAAAACATTTTGCTTATTAGTTGCACTTGTATCAATTGTATTATATTTATATGCATCAATAGTAAGTTTTCCATTTTCTATGTTTACAACTTCATAAGCAGGACTATCTTGACAGTCAAAGAAGGCTGCGTCCCATATTTTCTTATTAAGATCTGTATAGTATTTATTTCCACTTCTTCCTGTTACATAATAAACTGTTCCTTTAGAGTAATCTGTATAATAGTTACCGTTATTAATTGGGTATGTTCTAGAAATACCGTGGTCATGTCCGTTAAATACTATATCAACGTGATGTTTTTCTATTATAGGTGTAAAAATATCTTTAACAGCAGGATTATTTCTTGTTGCTTTATTATAATATGGAGTTTTATGGAACATTACTATTGTCCATTTTTGTACATTTTTACTTAAATCATTTTCAAGCCAAGACGCTTGTTCTTGAAGGAATGAATCCTTTCCAGGTGCTTCTTCATCTTCTTGGCTATCTAAAACAACAAAGTGTACATTTCCATAGTTATATGAATATGTCTGACCAACATGACCTAAAGGTCCATTTTGTGGTACAGAAAATTGGTTCGTAAAATCTTGTGGAGCTGAAGAAGAATTCTCAGTATTATTTATATATGTTTCATGATTCCCTTGTACTGGCATTTCAGGTATATTATTAATTACACCATTAGCTGCTGAAAACCAATTATTCCAATGTTGGTAGCTTTGCCCTATTTCGACCAAGTCACCCATATTTACCACAAAATTAGCATCTGGGTTTTGTTGATATGCCTCTGTTATTGTATGATTCCAAGGAGTGTATTCAGGGTTAGCGGGAACTCCACTTTGAGAATCACCAAATACAATGAATTTAGCACTTTTATTATTGCTACTTTCAGTTTTAAAAGAGCTAATGCTGCTAGTTTGAACTGTATTAGTTGCATCTAGTGCAACTATCTGATACTCATAAGTAGTTCCAGAAGTAAGTTCTGTAAGTGTTATTGAATAAATATTTTCTGTACCAGTAGTCACAGTTATGTCACCTGTACCTGATGTTAATGCTTTTGGTGTTGCATCAGGACTAGTAGCCCAAGTAGATGACCCCTTAACTCTAAATTGTACATAGCTCCTCTTATCTGTTGATATTGTTCGCCAAGCAATAGTTTGAGTTGTAGTAGGATCATTAGTCCAGCTAAGATCAATGTGATCTGGTGTTGCAGTTGCATTTAAATTTGCATCGATTGAAGTGCTATTATAGGAAATAGCTGCAGAAGCTATAGTATTATAAGCGGGTAATGAAATCAGTCCTCCTGTTATTGCTAAAGAAACACAAATAGATATAATTTTTCTTTTCATAATTTACCTCCATGTATTTATAATATGATATCATTGTAATGCATTAATGTTAAATTAAATTCCAAGTTGTGTTAATTTCAGTTTAATTTTAGTTTAATTTACAATGAAATCCAAATATTTATTTGATTAATAATAGAAGATAAATCAGTAGAACATAGTTCTTTTGAAGATAGAATTATAATACTTAACTTGAAAAAGGTTAAAAAGATTTATCAAGTTATAATAATATTACGAGGAATGTTAGGCACAATAAAATAAATAACAAGTCCATTTGCTAGAAAAGTTCTTATATGCAGCATAGCTGCTTTTTTCTAATGTGCCCATTTTCCATCATCCTACGTCGATAAATTGACCTAATAGGCCCGCTATGAGGGCAATTTATCTCCTTGCCTGATGAAAAATATCCACACATTAGAACAGAGCAGCTATGCTGCATGTCGGAACTTATATTAGCAACTTTGGACTTGTTATTTATTTTCATGTGCCCTAAAAAATGAAAAAGAATGACTTAACATGAGAGAAGTCATTCTTTTTACGTATTAGTACTTTTATGGAGAATAATAATGTTTTGTCTACAATTATATTATAAAATATATGGTGATTTTTATCAAAATAAATCGTAATACAATTATCATCAAATGTTTACAGAAATAGTTATAATGCTATTATTTTCGTTCGTGTATCTAACTTTATGCAAAAAAAGTCAGACAAACCATTTAAAACATTGTATGAATATGGCTTATACTATATAATTTATAGTATATTTATTAAAAAATTACAAGATATAAATAAGACAAATAAAGGTTGTGTTTATATGGAATTAAAAAGGTTTAATCAAAAGGATATAATTTTTGCTTTAGATATAGGTACTAGATCTATAATAGGAACCGTTGGAATAATAAAGGATAAAAAGGTCCAAGTAGTATGCGAAAAATACATAGAACATGAAGAAAGAGCCATGGTGGATGGACAAATACATGACATAACTTTAGTAGCTTCAGTTGTTCAAAAAGTCAAAAATTATCTTGAGGAAGAACTTCAAATAAAATTAAATGAAGTATCTATTGCAGCAGCAGGTAGATTTCTGAGGACAATTGATGTAAAAACAGATGTTGAACTTAATGAAGATGAAGAGGTTAATAAGGAAATCGTAAGAAGCCTTGAATTAAGTGCAGTAAAAAAGGCAGAGGAAGAAATAGCTGCTGTAACAGAGGGGAAATTATATTGTGTTGGGCATTCAGTAAAAAACTTTTATTTAAATGGTTTTTTAATATCTAATTTAATAGGACACAAGGGAGAAAAGATTGGGGCTGAAGTAATAGCAACATTTTTACCGAGATCTGTAATTGACTCCCTTTATGCAGTAATGAATAGAGTAAATTTAAAGGTTGTAAATTTAACCTTAGAACCAATAGCAGCTATGGAAGCAGCTATACCAAAGAATTTAAGGCTTTTAAATATAGCATTAGTTGATATTGGAGCTGGGACATCTGATATAGCAATAAGTTCTAAAGAAAGTATTTCAGCTTATGGAATGGTGCCAATGGCAGGAGATGAGATTACTGAAGCTATTGCCCAGGAATATTTAGTTGATTTTAATACTGCTGAAAATATAAAAAGATCTATAGTAAATGAAAAAGAAGTTACATATGTTGATGTTTTGGGTATGGAGAATACTGTATCATCAGAGAATGTATTTAAATTAATTAATTCTATTGTTACTAAAACAGCAGAAGAAATAGGTAAGAAAATTTTGGAGTTAAATGGGGATAAAGCACCTAGTGCTGTATTCTTAGTTGGAGGAGGAGCACATACACCAGGTATTTTAGAGGCAATTTCTGACAAGTTAAAGTTACCGTCTCAAAGAATTGCTATTAAAGATAGACAAGCTGTAATAGAGTGTATTTCAGATAACAAATTGGGTTCGGCGGGAGTAACTGTCCTTGGGATAGCCTTAACTGCATTACGAAGTATGGGGAATGATTTTATTGATGTAATTTTAAATAATGATCCAATAAGTTTATTTAATTCACATAAGCATACTATTCTGGATGTATTACTTCAGGCAGGAATAAATCCATCACTATTAATAAGTAAAAATGGTAAAAGCGTTAGATTTACTTATAATGGTTGCAAGAGAATTGTTTTTGGCGAATATGGAATTAATGCTAAAATCAAAATTAATGGTAAAGAAGCTACTCTAGAAACAGAAGTTAAAGCAAATGACAATATAACTTTAGAATATGCACAAAATGGTAAGAATGCAGCTCCTAAGTTAGCTGAACATATAAAGAATATAAATTCAATATCTGTTCAATTAGGGGGAGGGATTACGAATATTGAGCCAATAATTATTGTTAATGATCAAATGGAAAACATAGATTATATAATAAAAAATAATGATGAAATAAAAGTATTCTTACCATCTAAAGTAAGTGAATTTAAGAAATATGTTTTAAAAGAGGAAATTAATTTATTTAAAGATGATAAGCTTTTGGAAAATAGCTATGAAATTGCAGAAGGAGACAATATTATAAAAAAGTCTAAGGCTTTAGATGAAGGCAAGATCATTGAACATATTATTATAGATGAGGAAAAGTTGAGTGATAATATAAAAAGTAATGATATTATTGAAGATAGTAATATGGTTAAATTAAATGAACTGGAAAATGAATCTAAAAAGGAAATATCAGCTACGAAGGAAGAATTTAATAGTATAACAGTTAATATTAATGGAGAAAATAAAACATTAATTGGAAAACTTGAATATATTATAGTTGATATATTTGATTATATAGATTTTGATTTAACAATAGCTCAAGGCATAATTAGTTTGACTTTGAATGGAGAAAAAACAGCATATACAGCTAAACTAAGGGATGGAGATATAATAGAAGTCTTTTGGAGTAGGCAGTAAGAATTTTATTAAATTATGGAGGAATCAAGAAAATGATAGATTTTAAAAAAGAAGCCAATCTTATAAGAGATGAACTTATTAAAATAAGAAGAGATTTACATGAACATCCAGAACTTGGATTTGAAGAAGTGAGAACATCTAAAGTTATAAAAGATTTTTTAGAGGAAAATAAAATTCCCTATATTGAAGTAGCAAAAACAGGTGTATGTGGAATTATAAAAGGTACAAAAGAAGGTAATAATAAAACTATAGCTTTAAGAGGAGATATAGATGCTCTTCCAATTAAGGATATGAAGGAGTGTAAATTTAAATCGAAGATTGATGGGAAAATGCATGCTTGTGGGCATGATGCACATACGACAATCCTTATGGGAGCAGCAAAACTATTAAATAATCATAAAGATGAATTTTCTGGAACTGTAAAGTTATTATTTGAACCAGCAGAAGAGACAACAGGAGGAGCCACTCCAATGATTAACGAAGGGGTTTTAGAAAATCCGAAAGTTGATTGTGTGCTTGGACTTCATGTAGATGAAGAAACAGAATGCGGAACAATTAAAATAAAAAAGGGAGTAGTTAATGCTGCTTCAAATCCATTTAGCATAAAAATAACAGGGCAGGGAGGGCATGGAGCGTCGCCACACACCACTGTTGATCCAATTGTTATTGCAAGTCATATTGTAATAGCACTTCAAACTATAGTAAGTAGAGAAATAGCACCTGTAAATCCAATCGTTATAACTGTTGGAACATTACATGCGGGAACTGCTCAAAATATCATTCCAGGGGAAGCTACGTTAAGTGGAATGATTAGAACGATGACTAAGGAAGATAGAGCATTTGCTATTAAAAGGTTAAATGAAATTGTAAATGGAATTGCAGGTATGTCAAGGGCAAAAGCTGAAATAAAGGTAGATGAAAGTTATCCTTGTCTTTATAATGCTGATGAATTTGTAGATTTAATAAGTGATAGTGCAACGGAGATTTTAGGCAAAGAAAATGTTTTAGGGCAGAAAGTACCTAAAATGGGGGTTGAGAGCTTTGCGTATTTTGCCAACGAAAGGCCAAGCGCATTTTATTTCTTGGGTTCTGGAAATAAAGAAAAGAAAGCTACAGAGCCTGCTCATAGCAGTCTATTTGATATAGATGAAGATTGTCTTAGCATAGGAGTTTCAATTCAAGCCTTAGCAGCATTCAACTATTTAACTAAGGCACAATCAAATAAATAATAAGTCATGTGCCTTAGGCATATTTCATAATGACAAGTCTAAATGTTATATAGGTATCTCAATAAACTACATGTTATAAATCTAATTATCAATTTGAATATCTATATTAAATATAGTGGTTTGTGATTTTGAAATATGCCTAAAAATATAAGAATTGACAATGTATGATTTAAAAGGTAAAATGCACAATGAATGATTAAATCATTATGTAGAAAATATGAGATTTTTATTTAAAATTGAACCACAAGTACTAGTGGTTTATTGTTAATTGTTAACTGAAAAATTAGGAGTGATTATATTTGAAAATAGAAATAGGTCCAAATGAAGCAGGACAGAGATTAGATAAATTTTTAAGAAAGTTATTAAAAGATGTACCTTTAAGTGCAATTTTTAAGGCTTTGAGAAAAAAGGATATAAGAGTAAATGGTAAAAAACAAAATGAAAAATATTTCCTAGAAGAGGGAGATATAGTAGAGATAAAGTACATACAAAGCAATAAGGAAGACAAGACAGAAAAATTCATTAAAGTTGATCCTAAAAGAATTAAAATTACATATGAAGACGAGAATATGTTAATCGTTGAAAAATGGCCTGACGTTTTGGTTCATTCAGATAATAAGGAGAGTCAAGAGCCTAATCTTACAGATTATGTACTTTCATATTTAAATGATAAAGGAGATTATATACCGGAAAATGAATTGACATTTGCTCCAGCGGCATGTAACAGATTAGATAGAAATACATCTGGTATGGTTATTTTCGGAAAGAGTTTTGATGGATTAAAGTGCATCAATGAAGCTATTAGAGAAGATGAAATAAGGAAGTATTATTACACTTTAGCAAAAGGCAAAATAAGAGATGGACTTTATGAAGCATACATATTAAAAAATCCAGATACTAATGTTTCAAAGATATACGATACTGAAGTTAAGGATTCTAAAAAAATAGCAATGGAAATAAGTACAGTAGAAACTAATGGTGCTTATTCTCTTATAGACATTAATTTAATTACAGGAAGAAGTCATCAAATAAGAGCTCATTTAGCTCATTTAGGAAATCCTATTATTGGAGATAATAAATATGGAGATAAGAAATTAAATTCATTTTTTGAAAATAAATACGGATTAAATTATCAATATTTATATGCTTATAAATTAAATTTTAGGCAAATTAATGGTAAGCTAGATTATTTAAGAAATAAGACTATAGCGGTGGCATTACCTCCAATATTTAAAAAAATAAAACAAGATGTGTTTAAGTTTTCACTTAGGTAGGAGGTAATTATGGAAGAGAAATCAGCCAGTAGTAGTAAAGGCTTTTTAATTCTTTCAATAGCAGGACTTTTAACAAAAGTAATATCAGTATTTTATATACCTCTACTTCAAAGAATTATAGGACTAGATGGTTATGGAATATACCAAAATTGCTACGAGGTATTTTTATTTGCTTATGCAGTGACAAATTTAGGTACTCAGCCAGCTATTGCAAAAGTGGTTGCTGAACTTACGGCACTAGGAAAACCTAACGATGCTATAAGAACTCTTAAGATAGCAAGAACTCTTTTAGCTACGGTTGGTGCTATAATAACTATATTTTTAATGTTATTTGCATTTGACATTGGAAATGCAATTGAAAATCCAGCTACATCTTATGGAATTTTAATGCTAGCGCCAAGCATATTTGTTACAACACTTTTATCAGCTTACAGAGGATACTTTCAGGGTATAAGTAGTATGACTGCAATAGCTGTGTCACAGGTGTTAGAGCAGGTTATAAATATTGCGATTAGCTTAGGGTGTGCATATTTTCTGGTTAAAATAAGTACTCAATATGGTAGTGCTGGAGGGACGATTGGGACTTCAGTAGGTGCTTTAGTTGCGTGTCTTTATATGGTTTATATTTATAATAAGAAGAACTTTGAGGAAGAATCTATTGAAGGACAAAAAGACAGTAAAAGAATACGAACTAAACATATTGTTAAAAAATTAATTAAATATGGATTACCAATAACATTAAGTTCAGGCCTTCAAAATTTTGGTAGCTTAGTGGATATGGTAAATGTAAATAGTAGATTAGCATTTGCTGGATTTAGTTTACAACAGTCACAAATACTTTATGGGGTTCTTGGAAGATATAAAACCTTACTATCCGTACCACTTATAGTGGTAACAGCGCTTGGGACAACTGTATTGCCAGCAATAGCAGCAGCCATGGCTTTAAAAGATAAAAAGGAGATAAGGAGAAAGGCTACCTTTGCCTTTAGAATAACTTTTATAATAACAATACCGGCAGCTGTAGGGCTTTCGACCTTAGCGAAAGAAGTCTTTGAATTGTTATATGGAACAGACCAAGGTTTTGAACTTATGGTAATTGGTTCGATAGTGTTGGTTCTAATGGCAATTGTACAGATACAAACAGTAATACTTCAAAGTATGAATAAGCTTTATTTTGTTTTAGGAACTTTTAGCATAGGTATAATTGCTAAAATAATTGCAAATTACATATTGGTAGGAATGCCAGAAATAAATATTTTAGGCGTAGTGGCAGGAAATTTTTTATGGTTTGCAATACCAATGATTTTAAATCAAAGAGCATTAAAGAAGGCACTCAGAGTGAGAATACCTTTATTTGGAAGTATGATGAAGCCACTTTTTGCATCAGCAATAATGGCAGGAGTTATATATGTTTTAAGAATACCAACATCTACTCTAATCATAATATTAAATGGTAATATTTTGTTGAAAGCAATATCAAGCATTGCAATTATTTCAATAGCAGGTTTTGTTTATTTATATTTGATGATATTAATTGGTGGAATTAAGAGGAAAGATGTGGATACCATATCTACTAGAATTTTTAATTATTTACCTAGATTTCTAAGAAAAAAACTTAATTAATGTGTACAAGGCGTCAATTATGCTTAGATGATAATTGCTTAAAAGGAAGGATGCTCCTATGTGATATTGCATAGGAGCATCGTCTTTTTTTATCACTAATTATTCATTAATTGAGAGCTGCATTTCAAAGGGGGCAACTAACTAGTTCAATACATCAAGATTCAGTTTCTCCAAAAGTTCCAAGGTATGCGAATATTGTGAAAACAAGTGCAATTATAATAAAATTATTTATAATTAAGGAGTGTGTAAATATATACTTTGATAATATATTTATGATTAAGAAAATTAAAAAACCAATAATTAAATATATTATTATATTTGTTTTGTTTAAATTAAGTTGGATATGTTTATTAACTTCATACATATTAAGAATAAATCCAATTGTGCAGGCTATGAGCATTGTTATGCTATATCCGAATATATTAATAGAATGAATTCCTGTAAATATGTATAAACATATTAATTCAATCACAGCTTCAATTAATGAATTTCTAAGTATTATACCTTGCCTATTAAGTCCGTTTAATATGCCAAACATAGTTACTGCGGGAAAAAATATTGGTGAAGTAAGGGAAGCAAATCTTATATATGGACCTAAATCAGATCTACTATAAAACATTTCGCCTAATGAGCCTGGAATTATGTTACAAATTATTGTGGTCGCTATTCCAAGTAAAAATGCAACTTTAAGTACTTTTTTAATTCTAACGGATGCTTCATATTGTTTGCCTAAGACTAAAGTTTGGGAAAGATCAGGAATCAGTAAGGTGTTAATTGTGGTAACTAT
Organism: Clostridium sp.; assembly: GCA_031292145.1. GTDB lineage: Bacteria > Bacillota > Clostridia > Clostridiales > Clostridiaceae > Clostridium. The sequence goes on from JARLHR010000140.1 coordinate 68,834, forward strand.
GATTAATGGTATTGTTATTACACTAAGAGCCATTCCAGTATATTTTCCAATAAGAGCTAAAGCTTCTGTATAATTAAACCCAGCGAAGAGTAAACGTCTAGGAACAATAAGGGTAGAAAGTGTTCCTAAAATATTGGTTAAAAATCCATTTAAACAAAGAGGAAGTGCTATTATTACAACATCAAATAGAAGTTGAAACCCGCTTTCGGTTTTTTCGTTAGAAATTGGCATCTTATTAATTGAATATCTATAATAAATGTAGAGAAAAATTAGGCTTTGAAATTCACCTATGCATAATGCAACTGTGGCTAAAGTAACCATTCCTTCAAGGGTTTGAGCATTAGTTAAGTAAATAAGCAAGCTAACAGTTAAAATTCTCATGGCTTTTTCGAAAATATCTATTATGGCTGGTACGGTGATTTTAGAGGTTCCATAAAAATAACCTTTAAGTATATTAGAAATAGCAATGCAAAACATAGCTGGGCAGATAACTTTTATTGCATTTATAGTTCTAACGTCATTAACACCATACTTTCCTAGTAATGGTGCACAAAGAAATACTAGAATTCCAATTAATAATGCCCAAGATATATTAAATATTGATACAACTCTAATAGTTTTTACTATATTATTGTGTTCTCCTTTTTGATTATAAACAGCAGTTATTTTAGAAATAGATGCAACTATTCCAGCAGTCATAAGACATATGAATAAATTGTAAATAGGCATAACTAAGTTATATAAGCCCATTCCTTCTGCGCCTAAAACCTTAGAAAGATATATTGAAAAGATAAAGCCAAGTATGCCAGTTGTTACATTAGATGATATAAGTAAAAAAGAATTCTTTACGAAATTATCCTTAGCCAAAGTTAGTTCACTCCTTTAAAGTAGACAAATAAAAATAATAATGCAGCTATTATTGATTATTTTAAATGTACTTTACTATTAAACATATTCATAATAAGTTTTAATTATGAATTTAACATATGCAAATAAAAGAAAATAAAATATAGAGCGTGTTTACAAAAGAATCTAAAAAATATACAATAATATTATTATGATAAGTTATGATCTTGTTATAATAATTATGGTTTAGGGGGAAAATAAAGTGGATAAAATTTCAGACAAAGATATGATAAATTTTTTTTATAATGCAATGCCATTAATAGAGACACTTTTTGATGAGGATGTATCTATGGCATTAACGGATACTGAAAAATATTTGTCTATAAGGACTAATAAAAATTTGGTTTTAAGAGCAAACGAAGGAGAATTAATTCCAGCAGGTGGAGCTATAATTGATGCAATAAGAACTGGAAGAAGTGTTGTAAAGGTTGTACCAGAACATGTATATGGAACTGAATTTAAATCTTATGCAATTCCAATAAAGGAAGATAATAAAGTGGTTGGTGTTTTCGTATTAGGGAAAAGTTTGGCTACGAAAAAGGCTGTAACTAGTATTACAAAAGACTTAGCTGAATCTCTTTCGCAAATATCAATAGGCATCAATGAAGTTTCAAAAGGTGTGCAAGAATTAGCAGGTATGAATGAACATTTATTAGGTGAAACAAAAGAGGCTAATGAAAAAGCAAGAAACACTGATGAGATAGTAAGTTTTATTCAAAGCATTTCTTCACAAACTAATCTTTTAGGATTAAATGCTTCAATTGAGGCTGCAAGAGCAGGTGACGCAGGAAAGGGATTTAGTGTTGTTGCACAGGAAATTAGAAAATTATCAAATTCATCAAATGAGTCTATTAAAAAGATTGATGATGTAATAAAACATATTTCATCAGCAATAAAGAACATAAATGATAATTTGGGTAAATCAAATGATGTTTCTCAAAATCAATCTGCTGCGCTAGAGGAAATAGCTGCATCTATTTCAGAATTAAATGTTACAGCTAAGAAATTAGAAGAATTAGCAGAAAAACTATAATTTAAGTTGTAAATACATAATGATTATAATTTGTTACATAGATAGAATTTAGGTATATGGAAAGAACAAGACTGAAAATTTATATATTAAATTTTCTTTGGTGGTACTTATGATTAGAATATATATATAAGGCATATTTAAATGTATATGCAAACAAAGAACTTAGATACATCTGTGTGAAGTAGGCATTTGAAAATAAGCTGTCAAAAGCACTTAATTGGAGGTTGCTCCACTTTAGCTTGTCAAAATGAATATTTGGAGCAAGCTAAAGTGGATGCAACCTTCAATTTAGTGCTTTCAGCGAAATTTTCATAGTCCTATGGAACGCAGATGTATCTAAGTTCGGTTGATTGTGCATATCCGCTGGATTATTTTAGATTTTCAGGATTTAATACTTTAAGGGCATCAATTACAAATAATCCATCTTTTCTAATTAAAACATCATCAAAATAGATTTCACCACCACCATAATCAGATCTTTGTATTAAAACTAAGTCCCAATGAATAGCTGAGCTATTTCCGTTTGGAGCATCATCATAGCAACGGCCAGGAGTAAAGTGAATTGAACCAGCTATTTTTTCATCAAATAGAGTATCTTTCATAGGATCAAGAATATAAGGATTAACTCCAATTGCAAATTCACCAACATATCTTGCACCATCATCGGTATCTAAAATTGCATTTATTCTATCAGTATTATTTGCTGAAGCATTTATAATTTTACCATCCTTAAATTCAAATATTATATTATTAAACGTGGATCCATTATAAATAGATGGTGTATTATAAGACAATGTACCATTTATAGACGTTTTAACTGGTGCAGTAAAGACTTCTCCATCTGGAATATTTGATTTGCCATCACATTTAATTGCAGGAATATCTTTTATTGAAAAAGTTAAATCTGTGCCTGGCCCAACAAGTCTAACCTTATCAGTATTATTCATTAATTCTACAAGGGAATCCATAGCCATTGACATTTTAGAGTAATCTAAATTACATACATTATAATAAAATTCTTCGAAAGCGTCTGTGCTCATGTTTGCACTTTGAGACATAGAATAATTAGGGTATCTCAAAACGCACCATTTAGTATTTGGAACTCTTATATTAGAATGAACTGGACATCTGAAATGTGTATTGTATAAGTTCATTTTTTCTTCAGGAATATCTGAAAGTTCAGAGGAGTTGTTACTTGCTCTAATGCCTATATAAGCATCCATATCTTTCATTCTTAAGGCTTCATATTTAGCCATAAGATCAAGTTGTTCTTTAGTAATATTCATAAGTAGTTCACGCTTAGATTCACTATTCTTTACAGTGACAAAAGGCAGGGCTTTTGCCTTATAGGCTTCTTTAATTAATTCCTTAACTAAAGGTGTTTCTATCCCTTCAGATTCGATAAGTACTTTTTCGCCTTCCTTAAGTTCACAAGAATAATTGATTAAATTACTTGCAAGTCTAGTATTTCTAGGATCTATCATATATTTTTCCTCCTTAGGTTAAGTAATCTTAATACAGTATATCATATAAGGCACATTCAAAAAAATAACAAATCCATCTGTCAAGCCTATTTTCCATAATTCTGCGTCAGTAGATTACCCTAATAGGCCCGCTATAAGGGGAATCTGCTTCCTTGATTTATGAAAAATATTCATGGCATTTTGGACTTGTTATTTTCTTTCATGTGCCTAAAAACAAGATTTTTAAATAGAGGTCTTATTTCGTTTGATTTACAATATAAATTTAATATAGATATTATATTTTTAATACATATTACTTTTAGGTTGCGGTAACTTTACTAAATATCTAATTAAAGCGGTAAGGGGAGAATGAAGTGAAAAGGTTTCTAAAGTTTCTGTTTATTTCAATTATCATAGTTGTATTAGCATTTAGTGTATTCAGATTTTCTAGCCAATATAGAATGAGTACCTTGAAAAATAATATTAGTTGGAGTGTTGCATATAAAAACTGCAATGATTCTGTAGCTTTTGATAGAGATGAAAATAAAAATACGTATATAGCCTATGAGAATTATATTAAAGTTATTAAAGAAGATGGGAGAGAAGAGACTTTATTGCAAGATAAATCATTAAATATTGAAAATATGATTTTTTATAATAACAAACTATTTTTTATTTCTAAATCAGATTTATATTCCTATGATATAAATACTAAAGCTTTAAAATCAATATTAGAAAATATACCTTGTGAAGGAAAATACATTGATAGAAATCTAATTATAAAGGATTCAAAACTTCTTTTATCAATAGGAAGTGCTACAAATTCAGGTGTTGTTTCTTATGATAGCAATTATCCTTTAGATAAAATTCCTTATGATAGAAGTTCTATAGATATAATATTGAATGGATTTAATTATGGAAAAAAGAAAACAGGGGCGTTTATGCCATATGGGAATTCAAGCGAAGAGGGACAAAAAATAAAAGCACAAGACTTAGCAAATGCTTGTGTAGTTGAAATTAATTTAAATAACAATAAAATTTCATTATTTGCATCAGGAATAAGAAATATTAAAGGCTGGGACATAGATGATAAGGGGGATTTGATTGGAATTGTTGGAGGCATGGAGAATGTTGGTGAAAGACCAGTCGTTAGAGATTTTGATTATCTTTATAAAATAGATAAAGGAAAGTGGTATGGCTGGCCGGATTTTAGCGGAGGAGATCCTATAAATTCTCCTAGATTTAAAGGTGAAAAATTAATATCTCCTTTAATTGCGAATCCTCCAAATAAAATAGTTTCAGCTCCTATTTATAGGTATTCAGACGTTGGGGTAATAAGATATTTAGCTATAGATAAAGAAGGCAAAATATTAGATAAGAACACAAAAATATATTTTGATAGTAAGCAAAATATTATAGCATCAATAAATTCAAATAGTGTTGTATCTGATTTGTTAAAGTTAAAAGATAAAAGTAAAATAAAAGGAATAAAATATTCCGATGGAGACATTTATATATTAGATAGTGGATTAGGATGCATTTATAAGTTACAATCTAATAATTTTAATTTAAAATTTAATCTTCCAATATCAATTTGGGTGTTTATAGGGATGCTGCTATTAACATTGATTGGTTTGAGTATTTTTAAATTACGATCTAAAAGAGTAGTGAAAAAGAAATAGGCATATAGATACTCAAATTTGAACCTAGGCTTAGTTACAAGCAACCGAAATAAGTAATATGTTGTGTTCCGGTTTCCAAGGAATTTCGATGGGTGATTCTAAGAACAGAAGTTGCATCCAAAATGCTAGTCTCAAAGACAAGCTTTGAACTAGCATTTTGGAACAACTTCTGTTCAAGAATCACAACCACCTAAATTCCTAATGAAACACTCCACACAACATGTTACTTATTTCTGCTGTAGAGATATATTTAAATTTAGTTATTGTTCATATTAATTCTGATTATAGGTCAAATTATCAAAGTGAATATTTATATAAGTTTGATGGAAGGGATGTTTATGCCAAAATAAAAATATATAAATATGTAAATATTTATATTTATGATGCGGGTTTATGAGTGTTAAGTGACTTTTTGTCTAAGAAAAAAGCGGAATTGATTTCAAATTAATGGTAAAATATATTTATTATATTAGCTACTGGGAGGAGAAATTATGGGTAAAACATTGGTGATTAATTTGGAGGATGTTGCTATTCAAGGTGACATAATTGATGTAGGGGAAAAAAATCTTGGGATTATATATAATATTTCAAAGGAAGCCGAGGATGAGCTATCTTTAGATTATGTAAATAGTGATACAAAAATAGATTTAGAAAATAGAAAATATGATGCATGTACTTTTTTCTTTGAATTAAATAAAATATGGACTAGCATGGAAAAGGAAAGATTAATAAAAGAAATTAGCTCATATATAACAGATTATGGAGAGATATTTATATGGGATATAAATAAGGAAAGAGGTAAAGTATTTAATAATAAAATAAAGGTTATATTACCAAAAGGAAAAGTTAAAGAATTTGCATTTAAAAATTTAAATGTACTTTTAAGTTCAAATATTGAAGAAATAAAAAAAATCCTTGAAAAATACTTTAAAATAGAAGAAACTAGAGCATGGGAAGATGTTTTCTTTATAAAAGGAAGAAAATTAAGGCACAATCAAGAAAATAACAAGTCCATCTGCCAGCCTATTTCCCATCATCCTGCATCGGCAGATTGACAAAATAGGCCCGCTATGAGGGCAATCTGCCGACGCAGGATGATGAAAAATATTCATGGCATATTGGGCTTGTTATTTTCTTTCATGCGCCTAAAACAAAAGTTACAGTAGAGGAGAAATTTATAAATGAAGGTACTAATTACAGCAATTGACTCTAAATTTATTCATAGTAATTTAGCTGTTAGATATTTGAAAAGTTTCACAAAGGATATGAACTATGAAGGTAAGATAAAAGAATTCACTATAAATGATAGAGAAGGTAGAATACTTGAAGAAATAATTAAGGAAAATCCAGATATTGTAGCTTTTTCAACTTATATTTGGAATGTTGAACTTATTTCGCGAGTTGCAAATTTAATTAAAAGAGTAAATCCAAAGATAGAAATTCTTTATGGAGGTCCAGAAGTTTCTTTTGATTCAAGAAGTTTTCTTAAGAATAATGTGGGAGAGTATGTTATTGAAGGGGAAGGAGAAAAAACTTACAGGGACTTTATTTTGTATAAATTAGGTGAAATAAAATTAGAGGAAGTTAAAGGTCTTCATTATAAAATTGATGATATAGTTTATTCAAATGAAAAACGTCCACTTATGTCAATGGATGAAATAGCATTTCCATATGAAGAAGATGAAGATTTAAGCAATAAAATTGTATATTATGAGGCTTCAAGAGGATGTCCGTTCAATTGCAAATATTGCCTTTCATCTACAAGCCATGGAGTTAGATTTTTAGAAATCAATAGAGTCTTAAATGATTTAATGTATTTCATAAATAAAAAAGTTAGGTTAGTTAAATTTGTTGATCGTACATTTAATTGCAACCATAAATTTTCTATGGCAATATGGGATTTTTTAATAAAACAAGATACAAATACTCAATTTCATTTTGAAATATCAGCAGATATATTAAAGGATGAAGAAATAAAACTATTAGCAAATGCTCCAAAAGGAAGATTCAGATTTGAGGTTGGAGTTCAAACAACTAATGATGAGGTTTTAAGAAATATAAATAGATTTGTTAATTTTAGTGATATAAAAGAAAAAGTTTTAGAATTGGAATCATTAAAAAATATAGATCAACATTTAGATTTAATAGCGGGACTTCCAGGAGAAGACTATGACTCTTTTAAAAAGTCATTTAATGAAGTTTATGAAATACACTCGGAGGAAATACAACTTGGTTTCTTAAAATTATTAAAAGGATCTTCTATGAGAGAAGATGCGGATAAATATGGAATGGAGTATTCGCCATATCCTCCTTATGAAATATTAAGGACCAATAAAATATCTTATGAAGATTTATTAAAACTTAAAAAAGTTGAAGAAATGGTTGATAAATATTATAATTCACAAAAATTTAACTTCATAATTAGATATTTTGAAGAAAAATTTGAACTACCTTTTGATTTTTATTATAGTTTAGGCATGTTCTTTGAAAATCAAGGATACTTCAATAAGAATATAGGGAATTCAGAGTATTATAAAGTATTTTTGGATTTCAATGAAATTGTATTAAATGAAAGCAATATATACTTAAAAGAAATAATTAGATTTAATTATTTAATATTTAACAAAAAGCGAGGTATACCAGAATTTCTTAGAAGTGATATAACTAAGGATGAAGAGAAAACTATAAAGGAAAAACTCAAAGAAAAATATTCATTTAAGATATATCACCTAGAAAAGTTTAGTATAGACTTAAAAAAATATATTGAAAATGGAGAGATATTAGAAGAAGAAACTTATTACTTGTTTGGTGATAAGTCTGATTACATTAAACTATAGATAAAACACAAAAGTTATGGCTGCATCTATAACCTTAATAATTTTGTAATTGATATAAGATATGTTTAATAGTATAATCAAATAGGAAGTAAGCCAAGATGGAATAACTGGATATAATTTACTTTCAAAGACTTAACTAAGGAGTAGAAAAGATGAATTATATATTAGCAATGGTAGTGTCATTATTAGGAGCACTTATTACCATGCCTTTTCTTATGAAACTAGCTAACAAATTACATTTTACAGATAAGCCTAATAAAAGAAAACAACATAAGGCACCAACACCATTATGTGGAGGTATAGCTTTATACATTGGTTTTTTTATATCATATTTTATATTTTATAAAGATCCTGATTTAAACAAACAACCAACTGTATTTGTTGCAGCGACAATGATATTAGTAATAGGATTAATAGATGATTGGTTTAAGACAAAAGGAAAAGAATTTGCCATATTTCCAAGGCTGGTTATTCAATTATTATCAGCAATCTTAGTGTTTAAAGCAAACATTGCTTTTAGCGGATTTACTAATCCTTTCACAGGTTATTACATAGAATTAAATCCAATAGTACAATTTATACTTACAATAACTTGGATATTTGGAGTTACAACAGTAATTAACTGGTCTGATGGAATGGATGGATTAGCAGGAGGCTTATCGTTAATATCAGCAATAACATTTTTGGTTGCTGCAATTATATTAAACCAAAATGAATCAGCAGTAGTATCTATAATGTTAGTAGGAACTATTTTAGGATTTCTTTATTATAATAAATATCCAGCAAGAGTATTTATGGGAGATTCGGGCGCTAATTTCTTAGGATTTATTTTAAGTATTACAGCATTAGATGGCGCATTTAAGCAAGCAACTATTTTGAGTTTATTCATACCAATACTGGCTTTAGCTGTACCTATATTTGATAATTTATTTGTTATTTTCAAGAGGTTTTCAGAAGGAAAACCAGTATATCAAGCAGATAGAAGCCAAATTCATTTTAGATTGGAAGAAAAAGGTTTTACTACAGTTCAGGTTGTAAATTACATAATGCTAATAAGTTTAGCTTTTAGTATAATGTCTATAATTCTATTATTAATAAAAAAATAATAGATGTATAAACTGTTATCTGTCAAATTTTATATTAACAAAAATAGCAGTGAAAAGATGCAAAATATGCAGGCATGTTAAATTGTTATTTTTTCGATATCTTTAAAATTACAAACAAAATCTTTACAAATAAGATTTTATAAGATATAATGACTAATTATAAGACTTATCAAGAGTGGTGGAGGGACTGGCCCGGAGAAACCCAGCAACCGATATATTTTACAAATATATAAGGTGCTAAATCCTGCAGTGTAATAACTGATAGATAAGGTGTTTTAGTGATTTAAAGCCTAAAGGAATACCTTTGGGTTTTTTTTTTAAGGTATAGTAAAGTGATGTATAGTTTTCATTTTTAACTGTGCCTAATCAATGTATTGAATAAATAATATAAAAATGGAGGAATATAAAATGGAAAAAAATGTTGAAAGTTTTGAGTTAGATCATAATAAGGTTAAAGCGCCTTACGTAAGAAAATGTTGTGTGCTAGATGGTACTCATGGAGATAAAGTTACTAAATTTGACTTAAGATTCTTACAACCTAATAAGGAAGCTTTTGGAACTGCGGCAATGCATGGACTAGAGCATCTATTAGCTCATGAGCTTAGAAATCATTTAGAGGGAATAATAGATTTATCACCTATGGAATGTAGAACAGGGTTTTACCTTTCAATTTGGGGAGAAAGAGAAGCAGCAGAAATAAAAGAAGCATTAGAATTATCTTTAAAAACAGTTTTAGATGCAACAGAAATACAAGCAGCAAACTCAGTTCAATGTGGAAATTATAGAGATTTATCTTTATTTGGAGCTAGGGAATATGCGAAAGATGTATTAGAAAAAGGTTTTTCATTAAATATATGCGGAGAATAAATTTTAAAATGAATAGTTAATTAAAGGTGGTGAGCAAAATATGAATGTTTTGGAGCTTGAGATAAATAAAGAGGAAGTTCTTAGATATCTTGGATACAAAGGTCAAGAAATAGATGAAAATATGAATCAGATGATTGATGAGTGCAGAGAAGAAATAAAAAAGATAATTTCTCCTAGGGTTATATATACGTATAAAGATATAAAAAAGATCGACGAAGGGGTAGAGGTTATCAACACAAGCTTGATTTTAATAGGAAAAGATATAAGGGAACATTTAAAAAACTCCAAAAAGTGTGTGTTAATGGCAGTAACTTTAGGAAATGAAGTAGAGAAAAAAACAAGGTTATATGAAAAAACTAATTTAACAAAAGCACTCATATTAGATGCTTGTGCAACAACTGCAGTAGAAGAAGTTTGTGATGCTGTAGAAAAAACAGTTAAGGAAAAAGCTATACTCGATGGTATGGACATAACTTTTAGGTATAGTCCAGGTTATGGAGATTTGCCATTGGATGTTCAAAATAATTTTTTAAGAGCATTAGATGCACAGAAGAAGATTGGACTTACAGTATCGGAAAATAATTTATTATTTCCTAGGAAATCTGTTACAGCAATAATAGGCATAGAAGAAAGTGGAATCAAAAAGAAAAAAAGGAGCTGCAAGGAATGTAGTAATTATGAGAATTGCAGTTTTAGAAGAGAGGGAGAATCCTGTGGGGCTTAAGGAATTTATAAAAGATAATATATTAATATTTGATGGAGCAATGGGGACTATGCTTCAAAAAAAAGGATTAAAGCTTGGTGAAAATCCAGAACTTTTGAATATAAAGGAACCACATATAATAGAAGAAATTCACAAAGAGTATATTGAAAGTGGAGCAAATGTAATAACAACAAATACTTTTGGGGCTAATGAGCTTAAATTGAAGCTTTGTAATTTAGAAGTGGAAGAAGCAGTGGATGCGGCTGTAAATATTGCTAAAAAAGCAAAAGGAAATAGTAGTACGTATATTGCCTTAGATATTGGGCCAATAGGAGAACTTTTAGAGCCTATGGGAACTTTAAGTTTTGATAGGGCTTATGAAATTTTCAAGCGTCAGATAGTTCAAGGCGCTAAATCAGGAGCAGATATAATCTTAATTGAAACTATGACTGACTTATATGAACTTAAAGCAGCAATATTAGCAGCAAAGGAGAATTCGGATTTACCTGTATTTTGCACTATGACCTTTGAAGAAAATTTAAGAACTTTTACAGGCTGTTTACCAGAAGCTATGGTTCTTTTATTAGAAGGCTTAGGAGTTGATGCACTTGGAGTTAATTGCTCCTTAGGACCAAAACAATTGAAACCCATCGTGGAGGAAATATGTGATTTAGCACACATCCCAGTAATGGTTCAGCCTAATGCTGGACTTCCAACGTTATCTTTAAATAATGAAACAAAATATGATGTGACTAAAGAAGAATTTGCAGATACATTATGTAGTTTTATAGATTTAGGGGTTAGAGTAATTGGTGGCTGTTGCGGAACCACTCCAGATTATATAAAAGAATTAGTTGTTAGGGTAAAAGATAAAAAACTCACATCAACTGAAAAAACATATTATCCTGCAATCTGTACGCCATCAAAGGTTGTAAGAATTAATGGTGTTAGAATTATAGGTGAAAGAATTAATCCAACAGGAAAGAAGTTATTTAAAGAAGCTTTAAAAAATGAAGACTTAGATTATATTTTAAATCAAGGGATATCTCAAATTGAAGCAGGAGCACATATTCTAGATGTTAATGTTGGATTGCCTGAAATTGATGAACCAAGCATGATGCATAAGGTAGTAAAAGAAATACAAGGGATAGTGGATACACCGCTTCAAATAGATTCGTCAGATCCTAAAGCTATAGAAACTGGACTTAGATATTATAATGGAAAACCTATATTAAATTCTGTTAATGGCGAGGATGCTATTTTAGATAGGATACTTCCATTAGTTAAAAAGTATGGAGCAGCAGTTGTAGGTTTAACATTAGATGAAAGAGGTATTCCAGCAAAAGCTGAAGAGAGATTTGAAATTGCAAAGAAAATAATAAATAGAGCAGCAGAATATGGAATAAAAAAAGAAGATGTTTTTATTGACTGTTTAGTTTTAACTGTATCAGCTCAACAAGAAGAAGTACAAGAAACCTTAAAAGCTGTAAGAATGGTTAAAGAAAAATTAGGTGTTAAAACAGTTCTAGGAGTTTCAAATATATCATTTGGACTTCCAAATAGAGAATTAGTAAATGAAACTTTCCTGGCCTTAGCTCTTGCAAATGGTCTAGATTTGCCAATAATAAATCCAAATGCAAAAGGAATGACTAGAGTTATTGATTCCTATAATGTTTTATATAATTATGATAAGGGCTCAGAAGTATATATTAAAAATTATGCTAATGTGGAATTGTCAACAGAGGTTACAGTTAAAGGTGATGCTAATGGGAAGAATACTTCAGGCATAAACAATACTGTAAATGAGGAACATGACTTAAAGTACATAGTTTTAAAGGGATTAAAAGAAGAAGCAAAACAAGCTACAATAGAATTATTAAAAGAAAAGAAAGAACTTGAAATAGTAAATGAATATTTAATTCCAGCATTAGATGTAGTTGGAGATAAATTTGAAAAAGGAGAACTTTTCTTACCGCAGTTAATACAATCAGCTGAAACGGTAAAGAATTCTTTTAATATCCTAAAAGCTGAAATGGTAAAAAGTAATACTAAAACCATATCTAAGGGCAAGATAATAGTAGCAACTGTAAAAGGCGATATCCATGACATAGGTAAGAATATAGTAAAAATTATTTTGGAAAACTATGGATATGAAATGATAGATTTAGGAAAAGATGTACCTATTCAAACAGTTGTTGAAGAAGCTAAAAAACACGATGTAGCCTTAATTGGATTAAGTGCACTTATGACCACAACTCTTAGGAGTATGGAAGAAACAATAAAAGCTTTAAATGAAGATGGTTACAAAGGAAAAATATTTGTTGGTGGAGCAGTGCTTACAAAAGATACTGCTGAACGAATAGGAGCTGATTATTACGCTAAAGATGCAAAAGAATCAGTAGAAATTGCAAAGAAAGTATTGGGATAATGAATATTTTTAAATATTTTTGGGTATAATAAAAATGATATTCCAAATCCAAAAGCCAAAACAACTTATGCTATTTTCGTATTTAGCATGAGTTGTTTTATTTTATTCAATGTTTTATTAAGGGATCTACAAAAAATAACCAGTCATATTCTGGTATATTTTGTGCTATGCTTCATCACACAACCCTTACATAGCTCGCTATGCGCGGGTTATGGTTTTTCGCCTAGCGCAAAATATTCTCAGAATCTTTGACTTGTTATTTTCTTTCAGATACCTAAGACACAATTAAAATAATGAGTTATTAATATTTTGCTGTATGTTTGCATAAGACATTGTAAAATAGGAAAGAGCTTAAATGCGGAATAAAAAATATTGTGTTAATTTAATACTAATATGTGTATAATCTTTATTGTCCCATAATAATTCTGAGGTATATTAAAGAAATTGAAATAGGAGTGATACTTATTAATATAGACTTTTTAGGTGGAGCATTAGAAGTTGGTGGAAGCTCTGTCTTAATGAAGATTAGTGATAAAAACATATTGTTTGATGCAGGTATTAGGCAAAGTGCTAGTAAAGATAGTGTTCCTAATTTTAGAGCTGTACAGACTTATGGCGGTTTGGATGCAATAATAATAAGTCATGCCCACTTAGATCATATAGGTTGTTTACCTATTATAAGTAAGGAATATCCCAATGCTAAAATATATATGAATAATATGACAAGGGATTTAGTAAAGGTTCTATTATATGATAGTTTAAAAATAATGAATAATAGAGATGCCGAAATACCTTTATATGCTGAAGTTGATGTGGAGAATACCCTAAATAGGATTTTTACAATAAATTATGAAGTGAAATTTCCCATATTTGAAAATATGGATGTTACTTTTTATAATGCAGGACATATAGCAGGTGCAAGTTGTGTTTATCTTCAAAGTCTAGAAGGTGCAGTATTTTACTCAGGTGATTTTTCAGTATTTGCTCAAAGGACTGTTGAGGGAGCAAAATTGCCTAGGTTAAGACCTGATGTGGCAATAGTTGAATCTACATATGGAGATAGACTTCATTCGAATCGTGAAATTGAAGAAAGAAACTTAATTGAAGCTGTAAATGAATGTGTAGAGAATAATGGGAAGATGATAATTCCTGCCTTTGCACTAGGAAGAGCGCAGGAAGTAATACTCATATTAAAAGGTGCTATGAACAAGGGAAGTATTAAAACAGTTAAGGTTTATGTTGATGGAATGGTAAGAGATATAAATAGGGTTTATAAAAATAATCCATTATATTTAAAGAATTCTCTTGGAAAGAAAATATTAAGGGGAATAAGTCCTTTTTATGATGATAACATAATTGAAATTAAAGCAACTGATAATAGAGAAGAAATATTAGCTCAAAAGGAACCCGTAGTTATTATATCAAGTTCAGGTATGATTACGGGAGGACCAAGTGCTTTTTATGCTGAAAAATTGGCAACTATGGAAAATGGATATATTGTAATAACAGGTTATCAGGATGAGGAATCACCTGGAAGAAAGATTTTAGATCTTATAGAAGCTGATGAGGACAGTGAAAGATATTTGAGCATAAATGGACTTAATATTCCAGTTAAATGCAAGATTAAAAGAGTAGGATTATCAGCTCATGCTGATAAAAATGAAATAAAGGGAGTTTTAGAAAGAATATCAGCAAGAAATATAATATTAGTTCATGGTAATGAAGAGGTTATAAGAAGCTTAGGTAAGGAAATCTCTGCGGAATTTATAGGAAGAACTTTTACACCAGCTTGTGGAGAAGAGATTGTGATAAATATAAGAAATCCTAGAAAGCAGTTAAATAAGAGTTTTCCATATTCTCTAAATATAAAATATGAATTATGTGAAGATAATATAAATGAATTATGGCAATTTGTTTATGAAAAATATAATAATAAGTTTTTGACTATTGAAGAATTAGCATATGTATGGACTGGTGAAAAGAATTTTGAGATTTCTAATAATCATGAAATAGAAAATAAGGAACAAAATAATAGCGAGGCTGGGAATTTTTCTGATATACTTAATAGTAATAGTGAAAGTATGCAGAACTTTAAAAAGGTTATTATAAACAGCGTATATTTTGAAAATGATTTAAAAAGACTATTTCTATTTAGAGCAAGGATAGAGGATGATATAAAAGAGGATTTAAAGCCTAAAGAGCTTACTCAACAAGAACTTATGAGTCTTATAGAGGAAAAATTTAAGGCTTTTGAATATAAAAAAATCAGTGTAATGTTAGACCGAAAGGAAGTTATACTTAATTTTGATTTTCCACACGGGATAGAATCATCTATTAATAATATTATGGATGAGTTTTATAAGGAAACAGAATGGAAGATAAGTGTAAATGAAAAGATAAATAATAGTTCGGCAGAGCTAATTATTAAAAAATTAATTGATCCTAGGACTATTAAAAAAATATCTTTTTATCCAGAAAAACTTTCTGTTAGGGTGTTTCTTAATGGAAAAAATATAGGAGATGGTAGTGAGAGTAAAGTATTTGAAGAAAAGACTGGCTGGAAGCTATACATAGTAGGGGAAGGAAGTTTAGAAGTTAATAATGATTTAGAAAGTAATAAACTATATTTTGAAGTAGCGAATGTTAAAGCTGTAGAACAAAATGTAGCCCTAAATTTAATTGATAAAGCTTTTGAAGGTGAAAAGCATAAACCTTATAAAAAAAGTATAAAGACTAATCAAAAAGGAAAATATATTGAACTTGTATTTATATATCCTAAAATTGGACAGAAATTTGAGGAAAAGTTAGGACATCTTTCTCGTGAAACTGGCTGGAGTATTGCCATATCAGACAAAGTAAATCAAAATGAATTATTTAATATTGCAAAGCTTTTATGTGATAAAAATAATGTGCTTTTAAAGAAAAATCCATCCTATAATCCAAGTGATATGACTATATCTTTAAATATTATAGACGGTGAGGAAAATTTTATAAATATTAAAGATGAATTTGAACGGACTACAGGATGCAGCTTAATATTATCTTAAAGCATATTAATTAAGGGATCTGAAAGAAAATAATATACCAATAATCTTGTCAATTATTTTTTCATGCGCTTAAAATAGTTGTTTCATACAACGCTATGCTATATAATAATTATTATTAATTGGAGGTGAGATAATGGCACTTATTTCAAAAATATTAGTTGGAGCAGTTGCGATTGAACATATATATATTTTATGGTTAGAAATGTTTGCGTGGACTACAAAAGGAGTTTCTACTTTTAAATCATTACCTAAAGAGTTATTTCCAAAAACAAAAGTTTTAGCAGGAAATCAAGGGCTGTATAATGGATTTTTATCAGCAGGCCTTATTTGGTCATTGCTAATTGGTGAGCAGATCTGGTCTAAAAATATAGCAGTTTTTTTCTTGGGGTGCATTGTGATTGCAGGTGCTTATGGAGCTATAACAAGTGAAAAAACGATTTTTTTAAAGCAAGGGCTACCGGCATTAATCACTCTAACTACTTTAGTTATTTAGCTAATCAAAAATAATAGACTAATATGTTTGTCTATTATTTTTGATTGTGCTGTATTTTCTAATATATAAGAGACAAAGGTCTTGAAATGAAAGGACACTGTATTATGGACATAGCTTCAACAATTGTAAATCAGATTAGTATAATGTATGTATTAATGGTAATTGGATTTATTGCATACAGAAAAAAATTAATTGACAATGAAGGAACTAAGCAAATATCAAATCTATTAGTGTGGATTATCAATCCACTCATTATGGTAACTCGCTACCAAATGGACTTTTCACTGGTTAAACTTATGGAACTTGGAGTTTCTTTTATAGTTTCATTAGGTGCGATGCTGCTTGGATTTTTTATAGGAAAGATTGTATTTAAAAAGGAACAAAGAATTGATAAATTTGCAATTGGATTTGCTAATGCAGGATTTATTGGAATTCCGCTAGTTACAGGCATAATGGGTATAGATAAGGTATTCTTCTTATCAGCATACTTAGTGTGTTTTAATATATTGAGCTATACGTATGGAATTTATCTTGTATCAAAAAATAAGAGCTTGATTACAATGAAAAGCATAATACTTAATCCAGGAATTATTGCTGTAATTTTTGGTCTGATGATTTTCATTTCACCAATAAAATTGCCTGATTTTTTATATAATGCTTTTAATTTAGTAGGACAAACTAATACTCCTATAGCCATGATTTTACTAGGAACCTATATTGCAAAGACAAAAATCATTACTTTATTTAATAATAAATATGCTTATTTTGTATGTTTTATAAAATTGATTGTAATTCCAATGGTTATATTAATAATATTTAAGTTTCTTCCATCAGATTTAGGGGAAATTAAAAAGGTAGTGCTGATAGCTATGTCTACACCAGTTGGTCTTACTGTGCCAATGTTTTCTCAAATGTATGGTGGTGATTACGAATATGGAGCTAAACTTGTTGGTTTAAGTACCATGCTATCACTAATTACAATTCCCATAATATTATACTTAGCAAGTGTTATTTGGTAGCAGTAGAGCTTTTTACTGTTGATAATAAGTTTTCAATTCAAGGTAATTCTCTTGAATTATTAGCTGCAATACCTACAATATTAGTGGCAATTAAAAAGAACTATCTGTTATTAACAGTAATTGTTGGAGTAATTTCGATAGCAATTTTAAGAATTGGTTTATTCTACTTATGATAAACGATTGCGTTAATGCAATTAATTAAATCTGAACTATAGAGTGAATAAATATATGGAAGAAAATAGGGTTGGCAGATGGACTTGTTATTCATATATAAAAGTAGGAGCTAGATAAAGTAATTATCGAGCTTCTACTTTTGGTATTACAAAAAGTAATGTAGTAATATTAAGTGATTTTTAGTATTAAATTAAGATTAAAAGTATTATTTAAATTTATCAGGAAACTGTTTAATAATACCTTCTGAAAGTATATCTGCAAATTTAATCATATGGTCTTCGCCTTTATCGTAAGCATCAACATCTGCCTTCCAATTTTTCTTTAATCTAGAAACGGCTTGAGTAGTTACAAAGTCTAAATGTTTATGTAACATATCCTTTAATTCTGAGTTTGACCAATTAGGATTTGCACTGGATAAAAAGTCAGCAATATCATCAGCATTTTTATACCATAATTTATTATATTTATCTAGGTCAGCTTTATTATTGCTTTTTGCAGCATCAACAACTTGACCTGCAAGTGAAATGTGGTCTCTTAAAAGTTTTGAAAGTTTATTTCCAGCTTCTTCTCCGTAGTAAGGTTTGATTGATGAACCAATATCATCTTGATTTTTAAGCAATCTCTGTAACACAACATCCTTGTCTGGGATGGAAGCTAAATCACTAATGATAAAACTTCTAGTCCATGAAACATGGTCGATCCAAAGCCTTCTTTCATTCATTTTTAAATCCATTATAGAATTGCTTAATGGAATTTCAGTGTCAATGCTGTATGCTTTTAAAGGTATTACTGATGTAGTAAATAGCATAAGCACTAATAAAGTTGTAAAGAATTTTTTCATTATTATATAACACTCCTTTTATAATATAGAATTCATTTAATTTTTTCCTATTATCAAAATAATATACTAACTACTAAAGGATATTTTCTTAATTGTGTATCGGTGGACATTTAGGTTAATAAATAGTAAAATTAAACTCAAATAACATATTTTAAAAGGGGAATACCAAAGCGATGGAAGAAAAGTGTTTAGGGAAAATATATAAATCATTTTTAAATAATATACCCTGGCCAGTATGGATTGAAGGAACTGATACTGAGATAATATTTTTAAATAAGCATTATGAAGATATGTATAATATAAAATTAAAAGATGTTATAGGTAAAAAAAATGAAGAAGCTTTTCCGATAGAAAAAGCACGAATATATAATGAGCAAATAAATGAATGCGTAAAAAGAAATAGTGTATATGTTGTAGAAGGTATAGTAAATGGAGTTTGTGTTGAATGTTTTATATTTCCAATAGCATATGATGATGGTGAAATTATGGCTGTAGCTGGTATTGTAATAGATGTAAATGATAGGAAGCTAAGAGAGGCTGAAATAGAAAATCAAAAAAATATACTAAGAACAATAATAGATGCAGTACCAGAAGCTATTTTTTACAAAGATAAAGAAAGCAGGTTTATTGGGTTTAATAAAAAGTTTGAAGAGTTTTATAACAAAAGAGGAGTAACAGAAATAATAGGAAAAACTGACTTAGAAATATATGATGATTACAATGAAGCTAAAAATTTTATTGAACAAGATAAAAAAATAATGGAAACAAAAAAAGCTACTTATTTTGAACATAGAATAGAAAATGAAAATGGAAGAGAAGTAATAGAAGAAAATGTAAAAACACCTGTTATTGATAAAAATGATGAAGTGTGGGGAGTTGTGGGCTTATCAAGAGATATAACAGACAGAAAGATTATGGAGGAAAGATTACGATATTTAAGTGAAGTAGATATACTTACAGGTTTATATAACAGATATAGTTTTGAAGAGAAAATTAAAGAATTAAACTACGAAAAGTACCTCCCATTAGGTGTAATTATGGGCGATGTAAACGGTCTAAAACTTGTTAATGATACTTTAGGACATTTTGAAGGAGATAATTTACTAAAAAGCATAGCGAAAATATTAAAAGAGATATGCTGCTATCCAAATGGATATGCATTTAGATGGGGTGGAGATGAATTCATAATTCTTATACCAAATTGCAATGAAGTAAAATGCGAACAAATAATTCAAGATATTACAAGAAAATGTGAACAAGCCGAATATAAATTTATGCAATTAAGTATTGCATTAGGTGAAGGTATAAAACATTCTTTACAAGAGGATATATACGAGTGCATTACAAAAGTAGAGGAAAAAGTATATCGGCAAAAATTATTGGAAAAGAAAAGTATTAAAAGCTCAATTATGGATTCATTAAAAAAAAGCTTGGAAGAAAAAAATATGGAGACAAATGAGCATACAGAAAGAGTTACTAAATATGCGCTGGCAATAGGGCGGAAGTTAAAATTGAAAATTTCAGAGTTAGATGAATTGGCATTGGTTGCCAGTTTGCATGATATAGGTAAAATAGGAGTTAATAAAGAGATATTATTAAAACCAGGAAAACTTACAAAAGAAGAATTTGAAATAATGAAAACACATACAGAAAAGGGATATAGAATTATAAATGCATCAAGTGAACTTGGGAATGTGGCTAAATGTGTATTGACTCATCATGAAAAGTGGGATGGTACTGGCTATCCTTTAGGCTTGGCAAAAGAAGAAATACCTTTAATGGCTAGAATAATAAATGTAGTAGATTCTTATGATGTTATGACCACTGATAGAATTTATAAGAAAGCTATAGATAAAGAAGACGCTATAAAAGAATTAAAAAGATGTTGCGGAACACAATTTGACCCTAAAATAGTGGAATGTTTTATTGATTACATAGAAAATAAAAAAGAATCTGAAATTTAAATGATACAAACATATGTCAGAAGCATATAAAATGAATTTCCAATATTCATATTTATTTAGGCACAAAAAATTTAGTGATAAATAAAAAGACTTAATAGGATTGTTATTTTTCTGAATGTGCCTTATTTTCAATTTACAAGGGGGAATTAAATATGGGCAAAATTATGTTAATAGAAGATAATGAAAATATAAAAAAAGAGCTAACTGAATTTTTAATGCGCTATGGATATGAAGCTTATGGACCAACAGATTTTGAAAATATAGTTAAAATAGCATTAAAGGATGAGCCGGATTTAATTTTGCTTGATATAAATCTTCCTTATTATGATGGTTATTATATATGTAGGGAGATTAGAAAAGAGAAGGACATACCTATAATAATTGTAACAAGTAGAGATAGCGAAATGGATGAGATTATGAGCATGAATCTTGGGGCAGACGATTTTATAACAAAACCTTATAATACTCAAATTCTTCTTGCAAGAATAGCTGCAGTGCTACGGAGAACCTCAGGAAATAATTCTGTCTACGAAGTAGTTGAACATAAGGGATTAAAGCTTAATATTACTAATGGTAGTGCAAGTTTTTGTGAAAATGTTATTGATCTTACTAAAAATGAGCTTAAGATATTGCTTTGCCTCATGAAGAATAAAGGGTGCATAGTTAGCAGAGATGATTTGATGGATTATTTATGGAATTCAGATCTTTATGTTGATGATAATACATTATCAGTAAATGTTACTAGATTAAGAAAGAAGCTTAGTGAAATAGGCTTTAATGATGGAATAGAAACTAAGAGAGGACTTGGGTATATATTATTATGAATACAAAAGAATATTTTCTTTCAAAGTCACCTTATATAATAATTAACCTAATAATATATTTACTAATTTTAGTTCTAGGAGGCATAGTTAAAATGCCTTCTATAGTATTGTTTATTATTTTCATTATTTGGTTTTCTCCTCTAATGATATATATAATAATAGATTTTCTTACCAAGAAAAAATTTTATGATAATATTACGGGGATCAACGAAAAACTAGATAAAAAATATTTATTGCCAGAAGTTATAAAAGCTCCCAATTACTATGAGGGGAAGATTATTTACGATGCATTAAAGGAGTGCAATAGGAATATGCATGAACATGTTAATTTCTATAAGCACCTTCAGAAAGAATATAGGGAGTATATTGAAACTTGGGTTCATGAAATAAAAACTCCAATATCATCTTCAAAATTAATTATAGAAAATAGCGAAGGCAGGGAGAAGAATGCTTTAGGAGATGAAATAAGAAAAATTGAGGAATATATAAATCAAGCACTTTACTATTCAAGAAGTACAGATGTTAGCAATGACTACATAGTAAAGGAGTTTGAAATAAAAGAAGCAATTCAAGAAGCTATTAGAAATAATAGACGTGATTTTATTAATAAAAAAATTACTGTTGATATTGAAAAAGCATCTGGAAAAGTAATAACAGATGTTAAATGGGTCAAATTTATTGTAAATCAAGTTATTATTAACTCCATAAAATATAGTAAGTATGGTGGTGGAATTGTAAAAGCTTATACAATCAATGGCAAAGATAACATCGTACTAACCATAGAAGATAATGGAATAGGGATTTCAAAAAATGATGTAAATAGAGTTTTTGATAAAGGATTCACAGGGAAAAATGGAAGGAAATATGGTAAATCTACAGGTATAGGGCTTTATCTATGCAAGAAACTTTGTGAAAAGCTTGGGCTTGGAATATATTTAAGCTCTATAGAAGAAGAAGGAACTAAGGTTAGTATAATTTTTCCTATAGGAGATTTTACAAATTTAAATTAAAAATGTATATATTCTATAGAGGCAAGGAAAGGGATTGATGATATGAAAGGAATTGATAAAAAAATATTTATTTTTGTCTTAGTAGTTATGATGTTATTAACATCTGGATTTACAAAGAATGCCTATGCAGATTGGGAAAAGTATGAAAATAATTGGAGGTACATAGGAGATTTTGGGTATGCGAAAGGCTGGCAGGAAATTAATGAAAAATGGTACTATTTTTCTACGGATACTGGAATAATGAAAATTGGATGGTTTTATGATGAAAAATATAGCAAGTGGTATTACTTAAATAATTATGGAGATATGGATTCTTCTAAAACAACCTCTGATTACCCAACAGAATTAAGTGACATTCAAAATAGAATAAAACAATATGTAAATGTTGATGTAATTTACGAGTCTACAAACCAAATTGATAATACTGTATATGTGCGTTTTATGAGTAATGATGAAACTGCATCTACTCAATATTATTATCAACCATCAACAGGAAATATATATGAAGTGAAAAATGGTATATTAACAAATCTTTCTACAAATGAAAAAATTGATAGTTTTACTGAAGAACAAGCTGTTCAAGTAGTTTATGATTATCTTTCAGATAATTACGAATATATACCAAAAAATATTAAAGTAGAAGTTGACGACGGAGATTCATATTTTATTCATTGTTATGATACGGAGGGGGACCCTGCAAATAGCAGCTGGTATCATGTAAATAAAACAACCAGAGAGGTTACATTATCTTAGGTAAAATTAAGAAAATAATGGACTAGGATATTGTCTATTATTTTTTTTAATGTGCTTTAGTTTAACTTACAAAACCGTAAGATAAGTGAAAGACAATTCAATATGAGAAAAATCCAAAAGGTCTTAAAATATATTCATAAAGTAAGGCGCATGAAAATAAATAACAAGTCTAAAGTTGCCATGAATATTTTTAATCAGGTAAGGAAACAAATTGCCCTCATAGTGTGGGCCTATTAGGGCAATTTGCCGACGCAGCCTGATGGGAAATATGCTGGCAAATGGACTTGTTATTTATTTGATTGTGCCTAAAATAGAGGCAAGATAAAATCTAAGTTTATTTTAACTAAGATGACCAATAATAGGAGGAAATTTTATGGAAAATATTTTAAATGTACAAAATGTGGAGAAATATTATGGAAATAAAGATAATGTAACAAAAGCACTTGATAATATAAGCTTCAAAGTTCAAAAAGGTGAGTTCGTTGGAATTATGGGACCGTCAGGTAGTGGAAAAACTACTTTATTAAATTGCATATCAACAATAGATAAGGTAACTACAGGAGCAATTGTAATTGATAATGATGATATTACAAGATTAAAGAACAAAAAATTAGAAAAGTTTAGAAGAGATAAACTTGGTTTTATATTTCAGGATTTTAATTTGCTAGATACATTAACAGCTTATGAGAATATTGCATTAGCATTAACTATAGCAGGTAAAAAAGGAAGTGAAGTTGATGAATTAGTTAAAAAATCAGCTGAAAGTTTGGAAATATCACAGGTTTTAAATAAGTATCCGTACCAAATGTCAGGGGGACAAAAGCAGAGAGTTGCATCAGCTAGAGCTATAGTTAATAATCCTAAGCTTATATTAGCAGATGAACCTACAGGTGCTTTGGATTCTAAATCAGCCAAATTACTTTTAAATTCCATTGAAAAATTAAATAAGGAATTAGAAGCAACCATTTTAATGGTAACCCATGATGCTTTTACTGCAAGCTATGCACATAGGATATTGTTTATTAAGGATGGGAGAATTTTTAATGAATTAGTTAGAGGAGAAGATTCAAGAAAAGAATTCTTTAATAAGATAATAGAAATCGTTACTCTTCTAGGAGGTGACTCTAAAGATGTATTCTAAAATGGCATTGAATAATGTAAAGAAAAGCTTTAAAGATTATACTATTTATTTTTTAACCTTGACCTTTGCAGTATGTATATTTTATAGCTTCAATTCTATTGAATCTCAAGCTATTATTGCTGATATGAATAAAGGCCAACAAGAATATGTTAAAGTTATGGTACAAATGATTTCCTTTATATCAGTTGGAGTATCAGTTATTTTAGGAGGATTGATAATATATGCAACTAAATTTCTGATTAGTAAAAGGAAGAAAGAATTTGGTGTATACATGATTTTAGGTATGGCAAAAAGAAAAATGTCAAAAATATTATTCTTTGAAACCTTATATATTGGAATTATATCTTTAGCAGCAGGTCTTTTGCTGGGATTGGTATTTGCACAAGTATTATCAGTATTTACAGCTAAACTTTTTGCAGTAGAAATGACTAAATATAGTTTTGTAATTTCAACTAAAGCGATTTTAAAAACAATTTTATATTTTGGAATAATGTATTTATTAGTAATGATATTTAATGTAATTATTGTTTCAAGATATAAATTGATTGATTTACTATGTGCAGATAGGAAAAATGAAAGAGTAAAAATTAGAAATCCTTATTTAGCAGCATTTATTTTAATTGTTTCAATAATTTCATTAGGATATGCTTATCACTTAGTAAATAAAGTAGGATTAGATTTTTATGATAGAAAGTTTCAAATGGCAATAGTATTAGGGATTATGGGAACAGCACTTTTCTTTTTTGGAATTGCATCAGTTGTATTTTTTATAATTCAAAGGAATAAAAACTTATATTTATGTGAATTAAATATATTTAATGTAAGACAGATTTCAAGTAAGTTTAACACTAATTTTATTTCAATGACAATAATTTGTTTAATGCTATTTGTTACTATAGGAACCTTAGCCTCTGGACTGAGTATTAAAAATTCCATGGAGGAAACGTTAAAGAGTCAAACACCCTTTGATGCATCTGTGCAAATATTTGATAAGTCAAGTGATAAGGCAATTCCAGTACTTGATGCGTTAAAACAGTCAAATTATAATCTAGATGGAAATGCAAAGTATTTTATACTTAGGCAATATAAATATAATACGAGTGCAAAAGATTTATTAGAGAAATATGCAACAGCGGATGATCAAAAGCAAACACTAGGCATTCAAGCCCTAGATAAACTAGATATGATTAAATTGTCTGAATATAATGACGTGAGAAATTTAAAGGGAGAATCAAGTATAGATTTAAAAAATGATGAAGTGTTAATAGCTTCAAATTATGAACCATTAAAAGAAATTGTAGAAAGATTTGTTAAAGATGAGAGCTCAATACAAATAGGAGATAAACAATTTAAAATAAAAGAAAAGAAAATTACAACTGAAGCTTTTTCAACATCGGGTACTAGTGACAGCATATTTACATTAATTGTTCCAGATAACTTATTAAATGGATTAGAACCTTCAGCAGAGATTTTAAATTTAAATTTTATAGGCATCAATAGGGATGAAGCAAAAAAAGAATTAACAAACATATTTACTGATTCTATGTTTAATAATGGTGAAGATGTGAAAGGAAGTTATAGTATTCACGGTATGACTAGAGAAATGGCATATGATATGAGTAGAGGAATATCTGCAATAATATTATTTATAGCTGTGTATATGGGAATAGTATTCTTATTAGCAAGTGCAGCAGTGCTTGCACTTCAACAATTATCACAATGTAATGAGTCTATAGAAAGATACAAGGCTTTAAGAAAAATTGGTGCAACAAAAGCTATGATTAATAGAAGCATATTTAAACAAGTGTCATTATTTTTCGCATTGCCATTAGGTCTAGCAATAGTTCATTCATATGTTGGAATTAATGTAGTAAATAATTATTTAATTGCCTTAGGTTCATCAAATCAGTTGAAATCAATTTTAGTGACGGCATTGATAATGGTTATTGTTTATGGAGGTTATTTATATGCAACGTATATAGGATATAAAAATATAGTTGATAATGAATATAACTAGAGAATATAAATCAATATTTTATTAATATTAAAGCATACTAAAAATATAAATGAGTTTTAGTATGCTTTTTCATAATTAAATTTTCTTACAATGATAATAACATTAATAGATGATATTTAATAATTATGGAGGAAAATAATGAAAATATTAAAGAGAGTATTAAAAATAATAATATATTTAAATAATTAGGTATTATAAATTATAATTATAAACCCTAGCATAATTTTGAAAGGTTTCTGCCCAATTATACAGAATATATTAATAATATTGTATTTATATTTAATATTTGTGAGGTATAATGGAAGAATAAGAATTAAAATGGGGGAATAAACATGTTTACGCCAATTAAAAAGAAAATTTCTTCGTTTTTATTGAAGAATAAACATTCATTTAAGTATGAGAATATAAAAATATGTTTAATATATTCAGTAATTGGCCTTATATGGATTTATTTTTCAGATATCTTGATTAATTTAATCATAATCAATCAAGATCTTGTGTTAAAAATGAGTATATATAAAGGTTTTTTATATGTTATTATAACTGCAAGTATCCTTTATTTACTAATAGATAGATTTTTGAGAAAGATACAAACTACAGAAAAACGACTTAAAAATAGCTATGAAGAACTTGAAGCATATGCTCAACAATTAGCAGCTTATGAAGAGGAACTAAAAACACAATATCAGAAAATTCGAGAAGATGAAAAACAAATAAGAAAAAGTGAAGGAAAAAGCAGAGCAATTATTAAAGCAATGCCAGATGTTTTATTTACTTTTGACTTGAAAGGTGTTTTTATAGATTGTGAAGCTAATGATGTAACTATGCTACTAATGCCAATGGAATATTTTATTGGAAAAACAATTGCAGAAGTTATGCCTAAAGAAGTGTCGGATCTGGCATATAAAAATTTAGAGTTAGTTTTTGAAAGTGGCAATTTACATAGTTTTGAATATCAGTTAATTGATGAAGGTATAGTAGGATATTATGAAATTAGAATGGTTAAAAAAAGTGAAAATGAAGTGTTAGCTATATTAAGAGACATTACTATGAGAAAAGAGTTAGAGAATAGCTTGGAATATTTGAGCTATAATGACCAATTGACAGGTTTATATAACAGAAGATTTTATGAAGAAGAATTAAAGCGATTGGATGTCAAAGAAAACTTTCCTTTGACTATTGTTTTAGGTGATGTGAATGGATTAAAGTTAATTAATGACTCTTTTGGGCATGTTGTAGGAGATGAACTCATTAAAAAAGTAGCTAAGATAATAATAAATGGATCTAGGTCTCAAGATGTTGTTATTAGACTTGGGGGAGATGAATTTGTTATTTTATTACCTAGAACAGATGCTGATGAAACAGAGAAAATTATTAAAAATATTAATCTTTTGGCTTTTCCTAATTCCTTGTATTTATTCCCAAACAATAATTACAAAAGTAGTTGATCCCGGGGGAACCGGGGATTATACATCTTTGCAGGCTTGGGCCAATAGCGTTACCGCAAGGGGTTCTAATTTAGTTACAAGAAACGTTGTTGAAGTTGCAAGATGTATCTGTACAAATGGACAGGCAGATACTTATGCAAGTATAACCGGCATAACAACTGATGCAACGCATTTTATTAAGATTTATGTTGATACAACATACAGGCATAAAGGCAAGTATCCTGCTGATGGGAGTAATGTTTACAGAATAGTTTACGCGCCACAAAATCAGGCAATTCTTCAGGTAACAACTTCAAAAGTAATTATTGAAGGCCTATGTATAAAAGATTCACTTCCTAACCCGAATGGAACTTATGGTGGGAACTGCATACAATTACAAGATTGCGATGCAGGTGGATATATTCAAAATTGTTTTTTGCTGGATTATAAACCCGGAATTGTAAATGATACGGCTGATGCACATGGGCACGTGATAAGAATAGATGC
>JARLHR010000141.1 GCA_031292145.1 Clostridium sp.
TAAATAGGTGGTTGCACCCACTTTAGCATGCTCCCATTATTCAATGTGACAAGCTAAAGTGGAACAACCACCTATTAAGAACCTTCAACAGCTTATTTTCAAATGCCTATTTCACACATATTTATCTAAGTTCTTTGTGTTTATGCATGTTTAAGTATATATTTGTAACTATATATCAAGCATATAACTTTGTATCTATTAATTAATTCAAACTTGGATTTATTTGATGCCCAAAATTAGACATACCTTTATATTGAACGTAGCATATTCACAGATGTTATCCATAGAATGAGGAAGATATGTGGATAAATTTAAAAATAAAATATGTATCTGTGGATTATATTTTTCTATTAAATGAATTATCCTATCATTTGTACAAATAATAAAACTATATTATAATTTAAGATGTTTAAATTTCAGCTATATTAAGTTGTTAAATTAATTTATTATAGTGATAAGGCATATTCAAAAAAATAATAAGTCAACATATTTGTGCAATGTACATGAAAATTTATACATATGGAAAGGATAAAATATATGGAGAATATGAACAACCAAATAAATGATAAGAGGTGGATAATATTACTTACAACTGTATTACTAACATTTATGGCAACTCTTGATGGGAGTATAGTAAATGTCGCATTACCTGTTATGGCTGAAAAGCTTTCGGTAAGCATGGCACTAATTCAGTGGGTAGTTACTAGTTATTTGATAGTCATTGTAGGAACTATTCTTGTATTTGGGAGATTAGCCGACATTAAAGGAAAAACTAAAATTTTTAAATTAGGAATCGTAATTTTTACAATTGGTTCCCTTACTTGTGGAATGTCTAATTCATTAATAATGTTAGTTTTTTCAAGAGGTCTTCAGGCAATAGGTGCTGCAGGGACTATGTCTACAAGTCATGGAATTATCACACATGTATTCCCTAATAATGAAAGAGGAAGGGCTTTGGGCATAAATGGAACATTTGTAGCTCTAGGTTCTATGGTAGGACCGCCTATAGGTGGAATAATTGTATCAGTTTTAAGTTGGCAGTATATATTTTTAATAAATGTACCTATAGGAATAATAGCTTTTGCTATTGCAATGAAAACACTTCCTAAGAATAAAATTAATTCAAATGAAAAGTTGGATATAAAAGGAGCAGTATTGTTTGGACTAACTATGGTATTATTATTTGGTTCATTAACTTTTGGAGATGAAGTTGGATATGAGAATAAAGCTGTTATAAGTGCTGTTATTATTTCAATAGTATTATTTGCTATGTTTATAATGGTTGAGAGAAGAACTATTTCACCACTACTAAAGTTAGAAATATTCAATAATTCATTATTTTCACTCAGTATATTTTGCGCGTTTATTTCCTTTGTAGCAATAAGCTGCTCAAATATTATTTTACCGTTTTACTTGCAGTATGTAATGAAATTAAGCCCATCAGTTACAGGAATATTGATGATGGTATCGCCAATAATATTAGCAGTTGTTGCACCAATGAGTGGGTATATGTCTGATAGGGTAGGTTCAGAAGTTCTTACGTTTTTAGGACTTATAGGAACTAGTTTAGGATTATTTTTAATGTCAACATTAGACCAATATTCTCATTTGGGAGCACTGGTTGCATTCATAGCAGTATTGACTATGGGGAATGGCATGTTTCAATCTCCTAATAATTCGCTTGTTATGTCTACAGTAGATAAACAGAATTTAGGCATTGCAGGAAGTGTAAATGCATTAGTAAGAAATTTAGGAATGGTTTTTGGAATTTCATTATCAACAACGCTTTTATATTATGGTATGAGTAGTAAAATTGGATATCATGTTACTGGTTATGTAGAAGGAAGAGATGATGTTTTTGTATATGGGATGAAATATGTATACATATCTGCAGCTATTATATGTGCAATAGGAGCAGTGTTAACAGCATATAGACTATATGAAATGAGATCTAAAAGAAAAATTGAAGTAGCATAAAAATTATGACTGTGGCTAAAAAAACTTAGCTGCAGTCTTTATTTTTAGTTATAATATATTATATTAGTAAAGAGCTGAAGGAGAAAATAATGAACATTACTATAATAACAGTTGGTAAAATTAAAGAAAAATACTTAAGAGATGCTATAGAAGAATACTCAAAAAGATTAGGGAGGTATTGTAAGTTAGAGATAATAGAGCTAGCAGATGAAAAGACACCAGATAATGCATCGGAAAAAGAAGAAGAAGCAATTAAAGAAAAGGAAGGTCAAGGAATACTGAATAAAATTAAAGATAATATGTTTGTAATAGCAATGGATTTAGGTGCCAAGCAATTGACTTCGGAAGAATTTGCAGATTACATAGAGAACTTAGGTGTAACAGGAAATTCAAACATAGCATTTATAATAGGAGGAAGCCTTGGAATTTCAAAAAGTGTTTTAACTAGAGCTAATTATAAAATATGCTTTTCAAAGATGACATTTCCTCATCAACTTTTTAGAGTTATGCTGTTGGAGCAAATTTATAGAGGGTTTAGGATAATGAAGGGCGAACCATATC
This sequence comes from Clostridium sp., assembly GCA_031292145.1. Classification (GTDB taxonomy): domain Bacteria; phylum Bacillota; class Clostridia; order Clostridiales; family Clostridiaceae; genus Clostridium. The sequence continues at coordinate 2,539 of JARLHR010000141.1, forward strand.
ATAAGTGAATGCGAACTTTACTAAAATTGGATTAATTGTAGTGAATTTTAATAAGTAACATCGCTAATAATAGATATTTCAACATTATGTTGAAATATCTATTATTATTGTATAGTATTATACATATCGTATAATTATAATATGTAATGAAAAATTGTATTAAATAATATACAATTATTAAATTGCTGAAATGGAGGTATGTATGAAAGTTATTACTTTCTTTAATAATAAGGGTGGAGTGGGAAAGACCACTACAATAGTAAATTTAGCAAGTTATCTTAGTATATATAAAGAAAAAAAAATGTTGATTGTAGATTTAGACCCGCAATCAAATTCTACACAAGTTATAATACCAGAAGATAATTGGAAAGAATTTTATAATGCTGATGCAAATAAAAAGACAATTTACGATTTTTTTAAACCTATGGATGCCGGTGATGCAACATTAAAAAATTGTGGAATATCAATGAAAGCTGATGAAAATAATTATAAAGTTGATTTAATACCAGGGCATCCTAATTTATCAATAATTGACGACTTGATGAGCAAATGTTGGTCAGGAACATTGGGAACTGATAAGGGAGACATTAGAAAATTAAATTGGTTGAATCAATTAAAAAGTTTTTTCCCAGAATATGATTATATTTTTCTAGATGTAGGACCTTCATTAGGTGCTTTAAATAGAAGTATATTATTAAATTCTGATTATTTCTTTACTCCAATGGCATCAGATATATTTAGTCTTTTAGGGGTAGAAAATATTGAGACATGGATGTGCAGATGGATGGAATTATATCAGGATTCATTAAATAATTTAAGAAAAAGCAATCCTAATATGGATTTAGATGAATTTTTCAGCGAATATTTAATAAATTCAGATACTAATAAGACAAGCCGGTTTATTGGATATTCAATACAACAATATTCAAAGCGTAAATTTAAGACTCATATTAGACCAACGCAAGCGTATGAAAGAGTAATACAAGATATTGATAGTGCTATAATACAACACTTGAGTTCATTAAAGAAGCAAGGATTGAGTAATGAGGATATAAAATTAGGAGATATCCCATATGTATATAGTATTATTCCATTATCTCAGACTTCTAATATGCCTATATTTGAATTATCTTATAAATCTGGTTTAAGAGGAAATCAGACAAGCAGTGTGAATGAGTATAAAGAATTTATTGAAAAAATAGCAGTTAATTTTCTTAGAAATGTTGGTGATTATTATGAAAACTAAAATTGTTTGGCCAGCTAATCTGGTGGAAGAAATTGCATATAGAAGGTGCGTTATATTTTTAGGATCAGGTATCTCAGCAACAGCTAAAAATAGTGATATAAAAAGTCCACCAACATGGGGAAAATTCATAGAAGATATTAAAGAACTTATTAAATCACCAACAATGGAAGACAATAATTTCATAGATCAAATGATAAAACAAGAAGATTATCTAATGGCGTTACAAGCCATATATGATTTGAGTGATGCTGGATCTTATAATAAGTATTTAAAAGATACTTATGCAAGAGGTGGATATACAGCTTCAGAAACTCATAAAACTATAAAAGCATTAGACAGTAAAATTGTGATAACTACAAACTTTGATAAAATATACGATAATCTTTGTAATGAAGATGCATATGTGGTATATGATTATAGAAATACTCAATCTATAATAGGGAATATTAAATCTCCTGAATCGCTTATAATAAAGGCACATGGAACAATAGATGATACATCTAAGATTATTTTTACAGGCAAGCAATATTACAAGGCACAAGCAGAATACCCAGAATTTTATTCATTGTTGCACTCACTATTTTTAACTAATACAGTAGTATTTTTAGGATATAGCCTAAGTGATCCAGATATAAATTTAGTATTGCAAAACATAAATAACACATCTAATCCAGCTTGTCCACATTATGTTGTTTTGAAAGAAGGAACATCAAAGCATAGGATTAAACATTGGAAAGATACATACAATATTGAATCTCTAGAGTTTGGTGATAGTTATGAAGATTTACAAGAAAATCTTATGGAATTAAAAGAATTAGTAGAGAATCTTAGAGAAGAACGTTCAATATATTAAATTTGGAAAAGTGATATTAGTAATTTATATTAATATCACTTTAAATTATTATTAAGCTATCTTAAAGCCCTACCATCAGTACCTTTCTTTAAAGGCGGGATTTCAGAAGAAATCGAATCATGCTCTATTTCATAAATGATTAAAGCACCTTTATTTATATTATAATTAGCATATTTCCAAACTGGAAAGTAAGGTTCTAATTCTCTAAAGTTTCCAACTCTATCGGTTAAGTAATTATACATTTCTCTTGAGGGTAATACTAAGATGCCACAAACTAAAGATCCTTTAAGCAAGCCAGACACCATTTTATTTATTGCTCTATGAGATGAACTAATATTGCCAGTTTCCCATTCTAGAGCTATATGAGAATTTTCAAAAGGATAAGTTGCATCAATAGGTCCAGGTTTGCTTACAGTTACACCAACATCTAATCTATATTCTAATATCCAACCATGATTTTGAAGATTATTCATAAATTCTTCTTTAATAGGTTTAACTCCATTTGATTTGAACTTGGAATGAAGTGTAAAATTGCCAGATCCTATAGGATTATCAATTGCACAAATTTCCTTTTCTACATTCCTAAGTATTTCAGAAATACCTGTATTATCTAGTGTATCATTAATGTTTAAAATAATATTTTTGCTTTTAATTTTCATAAATATTCTCCTTTAAAAAATAAAATCCGGAAAGTGAGATCCATAAAGTGAGATCCTGATGTAATAATATTACAAAAAAATCTATATGTCAATAGAATTATAAAAGAAATTTTATAAAAAGTATGATAGAATATTATAATTAATAAGAGGTGATAATTTTGGCTAATAATAAATTTCATATAAATAAACTATTTAAAGTTCTAAAAATTAATAATAAAAATGATTTGAAAAATACAGCTAAAGAATTGAAAATTTCATTAGCACAACTAGAGTTTTATAATAATAAAATGATATTACCATATAAAGCAGATCTTAAAAAAATATTAAACTTTACAGGCTATTCAGAATTTGAATTAAAAATAAGACTTGGAATAGTTGATAATGAAATAATAGAATGGATATCAAATAATCCAGAAGTAATAACGAAGGTCTATTGTGATAAAAACAATAAGGAAAGTGAAAAAAAACATTCACCAGAATTTACAACTGATTATGGAAGGATGTTTAGAGGGGATTGTTTGGAGATTATGAAACAATTGCCTGATGAATCCATGGAATTAATTTTTGCAGATCCGCCTTTTAATTTAGACAAAAATTATGAATCAGGAATAAATGATTATGTGTCTGAGCAAGAGTATATTCTTTGGACTGAAAAATGGTTATTGGAATGCATCAGAATATTGGCTCCAGGAGGTTCTATGTTTATATATAATTTACCTCAATGGAATACATATATTTCGGCAATATTAAATAAATATTTAAATTTTAGACATTGGATAGCTATATCAATGAAAGGATTAATGCCAGTAACTAATAAGTTACATCCAGAGCATTATGGTTTGCTTTATTATGTTAAGGGTGAAAAACCTAAAGTATTTAATAAGCAAAGGATACCTATGGAAACATGTAGACACTGTGGTGGAGAAATTAGAGATTATGGAGGTAAGAAAAAAGATTTAGATCCTAAAGGATTATCAATTCCAGATATATTTATGGATATAAATCCTGTTAGGCATCAAAAATATAAAAATAGAGAAGCAAATGAATTACCGTTAAAATTACTTTATAGAATAATATCTATTGCGTCAGATGAGGGTAGTACCATATTTGATCCATTTGGAGGAAGTGGAACTACTTATGTTGCAGCTGAATACTTGAAAAGAAAATGGGTAGGTGTAGAAATAGGAAGTATCAATGATATAATTGAACGGTTTGCCAATAATTCTACAGATTTGGAGTTACTAAAATCTATTGAAAGTCAGAGTAATGTCTTATTTACTAACGAACAAGTAAAATTGAGAGAAAAAAATGAATTTTGGGGATATGAAAAATTAGAGAAGAAAATCTAATTAAAAAAGGCGAAATGATAAGAAGAATAAATATATATTATAATACTGAAAAACTCATATCATTAGAAATAGTGATATGAGTCTTTTTTATTTCAAGGAGGTAATAAAGATGATAAAATTGTATAAAACAGAACAACTAGAGAAACTAAAAGAAAAATACCCAAAGGAAATGCTACAAGAAGCAGAAGAAATAATAACGCTATTGGATGAAAACTATGGAGTAAATAGAGAGGTAGACAAAGAACTAGGAGGATACATTTCAATATTGGAATCAAAAGAAGATGTTACAGAAATAAAAGCTAGTAGTACAAAAGGACTACTTCCAGAGTACACAGATATTATAAAGAGTGATGATGGTATTGATTACTATTCGTCACTTTTTCTATTATCCGATGATTATTCTATTATAGTGTTTTCAACTAAGGAGCTTCACGAAATTCTAATAGAAAAGGAGTTGTAATTATAATGGCAAAACAGACTGAAACCAAAATAATCAAAGAAACGAGCTATTGCAAAATCTATAATAAAGTAAGCATAGAAGATGATGAATATAATAGTTGTATTGAAAGAATATGTGTAAAAAGCAAAAATAGAGAAGAGATAAGGTTTGCACTATACAGAAGTGACGACAGATATATTCCTAGGAGTCTTGACCTTAGTGAGATACAACTATTGGAGCTTATTAAGCTTGCAATAAAAGAGAAAGTATTCTCAGATGAATTCATTGATATGTTAAAACAAGAATTAAGTAATAACAAAAAATCCTAATTGCTAAATTAATAGTGATTAGGATTTTTCTATAGATTCGGGTGAAATCTATAAGAGTATTTTACTATAAAAAAGTATTCATATGTAAGAAAAAATTGATATTAATAAATAATATTTTGAAAAAGCCCCGCAAGAAAAAAATAACGGGGCGGAATCCCCCGCTTGTAAACCTAGTAATATCAACAATTCCCCCGTAAACCCCGAAAACCCGTTAGAAATGATAGCGTATATAAAAGCTTTTTTGTAAATCTAAAATAAAGAAATGAGTGTAGCATGAAAATTTGGCGGGAAAGCGGGGATTGCGGGGCAAATGAGTGATAGTAAGCATTTCCGCGTGGGGAATGTAAAAAAGCAAACGGGGGAAACGGGGAAATAAATAAAATGTAAAGGAATAAGAAAGATACAAATATCACAGAAAGATTAAAGGAATGTGGAAATATACTAGGTATTAAGCTAATTGACCATATAATCATAGGTGATGATCCATATTACAGCCTAAAGGAAAAAGGGATAATCTAAAAAATTGTAATAAGCTCAAATAAGAAATGGAGATGTGTAAAAAATGATTATGAATAATAATAACTTTTCATCAATAATACAAACATTCATGATGAACGAAATAAATTCAGTAATAAATAGATATAGCAATATAGAGGCAAAGAAATTGGAGTATGTAGAAGCTCTAATATCAAAAGTAGATGGTGCATTCAAAGAGGAACTAGTACAAGATTTTGATAAGGCATTGAAATTAGCAACAGAAATTGGGGAAAAACATGTGGACAACTTCAAAATAAATGTATTTCTGTGGATAAAAAACAATTCTAAATTGGAACTAAATATAAGTGAAGTAATAGAATACATTGAAGAAGCTGAAGAGAATGGATATGTTCCAATAGATGAAGGTATTATAATCTATAAGAAAAATAGTGATATGACACATTTTGCAAGAAAAAAATTAGAAAATATGCTGGAGCAAGAACGATTTGTAGATAAACTTTTGGATAAAGATTCACTAATAGAGTACTGGATGAATGGCACTAGCAAAGATGATGTTATACGAGAGCTTGTAAATGGTATTGAAGTAGAAGAGCTTCTAGACTTTGATTCAAAATTCATAATAGAAAATGAACATGGAGAAGAATATATGTATGCAGAAATAGATTATTAATAAGGCTACTTTTCATAGGAGAGGTAGTCTTTTTTCATATGCCTAAATAAAGTGAAAGAAGAGTGATAAAAAATGTTTAAGCAAGAAAATCGTTATGTAAGCAGACAAGCAAATGAAATAGTGCCTGTAGAAATCCAAATTCTAATGTGGAATATGATAGATGAACTAAAATTGAAAATAGAATTGGACTATCTACAAATTTTCAGACTAAAGAAAAAAGAGGACAGAGTAATAATAGAGCATGAGCAGGAAGTGCCGCCATACAAGGAACAATACGAGTTGCAAGAAGATAATATTTCTATTAAGCATGATATAAAAATATATGTAATTGACAGTATAGACTATAGCACGATGATTTTGTCAAGTGAATACTAAAAACTGTAATTTATGTTATGAATTATCACGTACAACCTTTTTAGCTTTTAGATAATATAGAAGTTCCTGCTTATCTTCTAAGCTCCAAGAGCTAAAATCATTAAGAAGTTCTAATATAGGAATAAATTCAGTGTCATTATTAGCAGTATTGTATAGGCTAGTTTTAGACTCTTCAAGAAAATAAGATACTGGAATATCCAAAACACTAGCAATAAGCTTTAACTTTTCTAAGGAAGGATTACCTCTTCCATTTTCAATATCAGATAAAAAAGATACAGATATTTGATTATTAGTCTTTTCACATAATTGCTTAAGAGAAAGCTTCTTAGATTTTCTACAAGTCTTTAATTTATCGCCAATCAAACTCATAATAACCTCCTATAAAATTCCGTAAATAACGTATATATGAATAGTATAAACAAAACTAAAGAGATTGTAAAATCTTTGTATTATTGGTCATATACACCGTAAAAATACTTGTATTTTTACTTAAATACCGTATAATGAAAATACGGGGGGTGGAAATATTGGATAATATAGGTGAAAAAATAAAGAAAAAGAGGATTGAAAAGAAGTTAAAACAATATGAGGTTGCGAAACTAGCAGATATGTCAAATACGTTCCTATCTGATATTGAAACAGGAAGGTCAGCACCTGCACTAAAAACATTAGAGAAGATAGCTAAGGCATTGGAAATAGATATCAAAGAATTTTTCTAAAAGGACAAAAGATGTCCAAGCTATTAAATTACAATAATGCTATCAATCAACTTTCAAAAGAGAAAGTGTTTGAAATACAAAAAGATATTATGGAGGGATAATAGTAATGAAAAAGCTAAACTTAAAAAAGATAATAGTAATGGGATTAATAACAACAAGTATTTTAGGAGTAACTTCAGTAGGAGCTAGTGCTGAATGGAAAAAAGATTCATATGGTTGGTGGTATTCAAAAGGAAGTAGCTATTCAACAGGATGGGATAATATTGGTGGTAAATGGTACTATTTTGATGGTAGTGGATATATGAAAACAGGATGGTTTCATGATAATAATGGTAGTTGGTACTATTTTAATATTGATGGATCAATGGTTACAACAACAGATATAATTGGTAGCGATATGGTTTTATTTGGTAGTGACGGTGTTTGGTTAGGTTATGCTAAATCATCAACCACAGATACTCCTGATACTTCATACACATTTGATATGGCTAAAGCTATAGTAAATAAAAATGTTGGGTTTCCTATCGGAGAATGTATGGAATATGATGTAACACAAGGAGGTTATAATGGTCGTCCAAAAGAAGATAAAGTATACACACTTGAAATTGGTGGAAAATACTATTCATATAGAATAGTAGGAGCAATTGATAAACATACTGGAGAATATGTAGGGTCTGCATATGTATTTGAAAGTGGTTACATCATGGATATGGGATCTAATGTATTATTAGGTACTCAAACTAAATTTGATGAAACAACATTCGATATTAGCAATGTTTTACAAACTATCAATACACAAACAACAACTGCAACTAAAACACAAGAGCAACAAGATCAAGAAGAAATGGACAGAATGATGAATCTACAATATAGAAATGGTCACATGGACGAATATAATAGGTTAATGGCTAAATATGGTAATAAATAAAAATGTAAATTAGGTTTGGTGAATATCCATGAGTAATATATTAGAAAAAATAGAGTTATTCAGAAAGTGTGAGTTGTGTCATAAACATATAGCAACTAAAAGAGTAAGAACTTGTGCAGATAAAAAAATATGGATATGTAAAAAATGCTACAAAATAGTGAAATTCTAAGGAGGAATCGCAATGAACGGTCAAAAATGTGCTAACTGTGGTTATAAAATGTCAAGTGGAGAATCTATATTTTCAAGTTTAGGGAAATTGCTGGGAGATATAGTAGAAAGAATCCCACAACAAAATGCAACAGGAACAAATACACTATCTAATGCTACAAGGTTGAAATGCCCTAAATGTGGAGAAGTAGGACGATGGATAAGAGATGATGAATAAAAGTCTAAGGTAAAATTAAATATATATTATATAAATAAAAGAACTCTTTAGGATAAATCTTAAAGGGTTCTTTTGCATTAAGAAAAATATTAATCAATAGGAGCTGGAAAGATGAAGAATATAGTTATCATAATACAAATAGCAATTTTAATTTTAGATTTGATTAGAGAGGGGCTTTCAGAAGGTGAAATAATAGTGGCTGTAATGGATATGTTTGAAGGTGTAACAGAGGAAGTTATAAGAAAATTTTTGTAGGAAATAAGAAAAGATAGGATTCCTATCTTTTTTTTTTAGTATAATTATATTAGAGAAAATAATAAACTAAAGGAGAAAAAAGCATGGATTCAAAAGATTATGTTTCATTAAATAGTATAATAAGTTATTTGTACAGAGAAAAGAAAAAAATTAATAACATTGATTATCAAGACACTAAATATAGAAATTTTGTTAAAGAATATAAACTTAAAATAAAAGAATTATGTGAGGCACTTGATATTGATTTACAGTTATATAAAGAAGATGATGAATTATACAATATACCATATATATTAGGTGAAATATTAAAAATATATCTTAAACAAGATGGAAAAAAGGGTAGTATTATAAGCAATATAAAAAATAAAAACTTTGAGAAAATCACATATGAAGAAAAAATAAAATTTATTGATAAATTTGCAGAAGAATTAAAAGACCAACTTAATGATAATGAAATTATTTCAGTGGTAGAATGGTTAAAAAATAATTTAAAAGTTAAAGGTAAATTTAATGAGGACATAAAAGAATTAGCAGAAGGTACAAAAATAGTTGTTAATAATTTTATTGATGCACTTGTTGCTAAAATAACAGGAGTTAAAGAAACAGATGGGGTAGCATTTTTTAATCAATATAGAATGATAGATTTGGAAAAAATAGATGAGAAGATTTCTGTTGAAGAATTAGTGGAAAAACTTAAATATAATAAAATACCACATAAAGAAACATTAACATTTGATGATAAGGAAGTATTAGTTGATTATTTAAAGTATTGGATTATAAATAATATGTCAGATTTCTTACACATAGTTAATGCATTCTCAGAATTAAGAGAAGAGGATTCATCAGAACATTCTCAGAAAGACTATAAAGATAGTGGGGAACTATTGAAGGAATCAATTAATGATTATAAAGATATGATTAAAGAACAGCTAATACCTAAAAAGCTTCCACCTGATAATATTGATAAAATAATGGATGAACTACGAAAAAATTTTCTAAAAGAATAGAATAGAATAGAATTTAATTTTGTGATACCTGCTGACTTAGTGGGTATTTTTTTTTATATTATACACTGATAGTAAGGGTAATAAAAATATTGTAAGATACATATATCACGTGAGAAAAAAACAAATGCATTTGTTAATTTTAGTATTAGGAGATGTGTAAGATATGACAAAGAAGAAATTTTTATTTAATCCAGAGCAATTATCACAAATAATCGGAGCAGGAGAATATGCTGTAACTTTCAAAGACTTTAACGTAATAGATCCAGTAGAAATAAAAGGTCGTGAGGTTCAAAGATTGCATACAGTATTTAAGGCTGATGAAAATATTGATATTCATCATAATATGTTGATGCTTCCAGGCAGAAAGTATCTTCCATCACAATTAATATATGCTATCACAGGTGAATATAGTCCATGTGATATTGCTGATTTAATTGGATATCGAGTTGTGGTAAATATTGCACATAAGACAGGCGAAGATGGAACAGTATATAGCAATATAGATGCGATATATCCTTGTGATGATGAAGAAGATGTTGTTGATGAAGACTTCGAAGAAGAAATTGTTGATGAAATCGACGTATAAATATTGATAAATCTAAGGAGGTTGAATTAATCTTCTTAGATTATATCAACCTCCATAAAGTAGGAGGTCAAATAAATGCTAAACATAACTGAAAAAGACTTACAAAATGGAAGGAAATATAAAGTCCAAAGTAATAAAGAATTGTCAGATAAGGGCTTATATTTATTAAGTAAACAAGAAGATGGAAGTATAGAAAAACAAAAGATTTGTGAACCAATATTTGTTCCAAAAACAATTGAAAACATAGATAGTGGTGAACATTTCATGATACTTGTAAGTAAAATTAAGGGAACATATAGAAAGGAAAAATACTCAAGAGAAATACTCATACCATCAAAGTTACTTGCACTAGTAAGGTATGGAGTAGATATTCCAGCAGAATTTGAAAAATTACTATCAAGATATTTATCTAATCAGTCAAATAATGTGCCTCATAGTCTTGTCTATAATAAGGTTGGTTGGAATCTAGGTAAAAATGAAGAATTGCAATTTAGACTTGATAATTTAATAAGTAATAATGCTAGTGTTATAGCTACAAATGATGTAGATACATTAAAGTTTAATGTGAGTTGTAAAGGAAGCCTTAAAAATTGGATTAATATGTATGGTAATGAGGTTCAAGGTAACACAGCATTAGAAACTATGATATGTATAAGTTTTTCAGCTGTAATAGTTGGATATTTGAATATAACTAATAAGGATGTAGATACGATAATAATTCACCTAGCAGGTAAAAGTACTACAGGAAAAACTACTGGAAGTAAGTTAGCTTTATCACCTTTTGGATTGCCAGACATAAAAAATAAAGGATTATTAAGAACTTGGAATGCTACAACTAATGCAATGATAAATTCATTGGGAGGAAATTTTGGAGTACCTATAGCATTTGATGAATTATCTATGGTAAATCAAAATACTATAACTAAAGAATTGTATACGATAGCATCCGGGTTGGAAAAAGCACGTCTAAATGATGCAATAGCTCAAAGAAATCAGCAAACATGGGCTACAACAATAATTTCTACAGGTGAGCAATCTATATTTGAAAGAACTAATAACAATGCTGGGTTAAGAGTAAGAGCAATATCATTTGAGGGTGTAGGATGGACAAAATCAGCAGAAAATGCAGAAAACATAAAAAAAGCAATAAATGAAAACTATGGATATCCAGGTGTTGAATTTGTAAAATACATCTTTGAGAAAGGCTTTGAAATAATAGACAGTAAGTTTGAATTTTGGAGAAATAGATCGTTAGAAGTAATGCCAGAAAGTGAGTTCAAAGACAGAATAGCTAATAAGTTTGCAACAATATTAACTGCAGGAGATATCGCAAATGAAGCTTTAGAGCTAAATATAGACTTAGACGGAGTACTAAATTTCCTAAGTGAAAATGAGGCTGAAAATATTAAAGAAAGAGATTTTGCAGAAAAAGCATTCAATGATATGGTACAAGTTATAATTCAAAACATATCTAAATTCAAAACAAGTGATAGCTATTCAACACCTAGTAACTGTTGGGGAAGAATTGAAAATGGTGCTGGATATTATCAAGTAATGGTGCTTCAAAATGTTCTAAAAAATAAGATAAGAGAATTGAATAATGAAGATCCTAAGATTGTAATCAAAGAATGGAAAGCTAAAGGCTATCTAGTAAGTGAAGGTGATAGATCAACTATACGCAGACGTGTATTCACAAAAGACGAACAACAACAAAGAAAGGAATCTTTAGGAAAAACAAAAGTATCTAAGGACAATTTGGCTGATACAGTATATATTCTAAAAGTTCCAAGACAATATCTAGAAAAATATTTAACATCTAATACATTTCCAAAACCCGTTTCATAAGGCGTACCGGGAAGAAATTCCCGGTGCTAAACCTAGAGGAATAAAGGAAACCTCCGTAAAATCCGAAAATCCGATATAAAAAAGTCTATCTAAAAAGCTTTTTTTTGAAGAGTAACTCTAAAAATGGGACATAGATTTCTATCGGGGAACCGGTTTTTTCGGATAACATTAGTAATATCAAGCCTTTGAGGACGGGAGCGAAGAAAGCAAGAACGGAGCTACCGGAGTCTAACTATAAAATATCGGTATAAAATTGAAAGGATGAAGTAATATGTCAGTAAAAAGAAGAATACAACCAGAAAATAATATGAATGGAGAAGTGGTAAACATGGATAAAAACATACAAGAAACAAATGTACAAGCAGAAGAAATAGTAACAGAAGGACAAGCTCCAGAAGCAACTATAACAGAAAATACAGAAGAAACTGCAACAATAGACGAAGCCAATGTAACTGAAATAGTAAGGAATGCAACTCCATGTTCGGCTAAAAATATCATAAGAGCAACTTCTAATAAAGGAGGTTTCTCAGTAGTAAAAGCCCAATCAGGCAATAGGGCTACAATTGCAAAACAAGGATATGAGCATCTAGGAAAGCCACGCGCATTGCAATTTGCATTCACTGATACAAGTGTAATAATTGGAGCTAATTTACCTAATAACAATAATGATTTTAATGTAAAAGATAGCAATGGAAAAGCAATTGTATACTCAACACCGCTGGTAAGAGAAATTGCAGAAGCATTTGAGCTAGATTTCGATAACAGAACGTCCATGACTTTTGGAGATATCCAATACACTAATAGCGAAAACTCACCAGTAATAATAGTAAAAATCAAGTAATGCCAATAACAAGTCTTGGAGGAACAAAACCTCCAAGACGATAAAAACAAATCTAAGTGATAAGGAGTTTTGTGTAATGTATAACTTTGGAATGGGTATAAATGATAAATTTGAAAATAATGAGATAAAGTCTAGTATTGAATTTCTACAAGGAAATGGCAATTCTAATAGTCAAGATGGAGCAATGAACTATGGATTCAGAATAAAAATTCCAAAGAATCCCCTTGAAGATACAAAAGCACTAAGGTACATTAGCAATTTGTTGAAAGATAAAAGCATAGATGTATCTATAAACATAAATGAAATCTCAGTAGAATTCAAAATAACCTATGAAAACCATATTGATGTAAACACAATATCAGAGCTAAACTCATGTGTTGAAACTAACATAAATGTAGTAACAAAAGCACTAAATGTTTTTGAAATACATGAGTATGAGGTAATAAGCCTATTCTATCTTGGATGTGAACAATTAGAAATGGAAGATATACTAATGTAACAAAATGAGTCTTGGAACACAGAAAATTCCAAGACTCCATACTAGACAAATGTTTGCTAAATGAATCATAAATATTTATCAAATATATATTATAAATTGGATACTAGAAAGGATGAATAAAGATGGAAAACAAAAGGGAACAGGCAACTATAAATGAAATAATTGAGGTGATATCTGAAATCATCCTTAAAGCTAGTATCAAGAAATTTGATAGTAGGGATGTGGATAAGAATGTCAAAGAAAGTAGCAATATATACGAGAGTTTCAACTACTGAACAAGCAGAAGAGGGATACAGTAGTGAAGAGCAAGAGAAAATAGGAACTAAATATTGTGCCGATAATGGATATGAGGTATATAAAATATATTCTGATAAAGGTATAAGTGGTAAATCCATAAAGGCAAGACCAGCAATGAAAGAGCTTTTAAAGGACGCAGAAGAAAAAAAGTTTGATATGGTCATAACATGGAAAATCAATAGAATAGCAAGAAATATGTTAGACTTACTTAAAATAGTGGATTTGCTAGAGAAGAATAATATATCATTCAAATCATATTCAGAGAACTTTGAAACAGAAACACCTATGGGAAAATTCTCACTACAAATGATGGGAGCAGTTGGAGAGCTAGAACGTGGAACAATAGCACAGAATGTAAAGATGGGAATGTTAGCAAGGGCTAGAGAAGGTCGTTGGAATGGAAATATATTACTTGGATATAATTTGAAGGAAAGAACTGATTCAACTAATAAAAAGAGAAAAGATACAGAACTAATAATAAATGAATCAGAAGCAGAGATTATAAAAACCATTTTTACTATGTACTCAGAAGGCAATGGGTATAAGGCAATAACAAGTTATCTAAATAGGTTGGGCTATACAACTAAAAGAGGAAATCCATTCTCGGTAAATGCAATAAAGGACATACTCAAAAATCCAGTCTACATAGGAAAGATAAGGTACAATGTCCTACAAAATTGGAGTGAGAAAAGAAGGAGACATAAAAATGCTAATCCACTAATAGTAGATGGAATACATGAACCAATAATAGACCAAGAGCTTTGGGATAAAGTGCAAAAAATGATGGAAGATAGCAAGGGAAAGCCATCTAGAATATATGATGGAGAGTTTCCACTAACTGGAATTCTAAAATGTCCTGTATGTGGTTCTGGTATGGTAATCATGAGAAGTACTAATACAAGAAAAGATGGGACTAAGCATAGGATTGAATACTATTGTTGTGGTGCTTGGAAGAATAAAGGAACGGCAGTTTGCCATAGTAATTCAATCAATGTTAATAAGGCTAATGATTATGTGTTTGGTAAGCTATCAGAACTACTAAATAATGATAAGTTAATCAAAGATATAGTAGCTAATATAAATACAACTAGAAAAGCTATGGTAGACCCATCAAAAGATGAACTAGAAAAGATTTTGAAGGAGCTGGAAAAGGTTGAAGCTAAGAAGAAGAAAGTATTTGAAGCCTACGAGGAAGAAATAATAACTAAAAAAGATTTCTCAGACAGAATGGCAGACATAAAATCTAGGGAAGAAATGCTCCAACAGGATGTAAACAACCTAAAGAGCAACATCCTAGATGATGGTGTGCAGGAGGTTTCGTATGAGTTTGTAAGAGAAATACTATCAAGTTTCAGTAAGATGCTATCAGAGTTGCAGTCAAGAGAGCAACAGAAAAGACTACTACATATGTTAATTTCTAAAATAACTATAAATAAAACTAGAGATATAGAATCAATAGAACTTAACATCAATGATAACTTAATAATGTACCTACGTAATGGAGGAGAACCAAATCCAGATGGAGGCGGTTCTCCTTCTTATTTTGCACCTAGAAGAAGATTGATGATAGATCCTGTAAATATAAAAATTTTTATATAAAAATTAAGAAAATATTGTAAAATATGCTATAATTAATCCATTACGATGTAGAAATGATAATTTGTATTCTGTAAAGATAAAGAGAACACATTAAAGTATAAAGGAGAGGTAAAATGAATAGTACCAAGCTTAAAAACTACTATATAGCATATATTGATATTTTAGGAATGAAGAATAAGATGGAAAAATATACTGAACAAGATTTTAATGAGTTATGTAATAAAATATCGAAGTTAGTTAAGAGTATAATTTCAGGAAATCAATCTAATGAAAAATATGGAGTTGCGCATATTGACTTTCATATGTTTTCAGATAATATGATTTTTCTTTGTGAAGATTTTAGTACTCTAATTGATTTCATTGCACTTTTGCAACGTCGAATAATTGTGCAGTTGAAATTATTAATTAAGGGAGGAATAAATTACGGAAGCGTATACTATGAAAAAGGTCAGTTTTTACTTGGCAAGGGTTTGCTTTATGCATACAAGTTAGACGAAGATTACCATAATCCAGCTATTAGGATTGAAAAATCAATAGCAGAGAAATATGATATAGGAACGACTATTAAGCAACTATCTTATGATGAATTTATTGTTGACTATTTATATCATTCCTTGGGTTATGATAGATATGATTTTGAAGAATATGATTTGCCTTCTCATAAGAATATTATAGTTACTGGATTGAGTAGTAATAAAAACTTTAAAGTTTTAGAAAAATATAATTGGCTAAAAGAATATCATAATTTATTTTGTAGAGAGCAGAATTTATTGGGGCAAATTATTGATTGAGACATATAAGTTTATACAATCTACTGAGTTATTTAATGTAATATCAATGAAATGATGTAGATAAATAGTAAATTTGTGGAGGTGTTATATGGGACTTACAATGCTCGGAAATGGGCTTGATTTTATCATAAATTCAATAATACATTTAAAAGAAGCAGAGCAGGAAAGTTGCAAAAGTAAAGAAAAAGAAATTAAGTATAGTTTATTACATTTGTCATCAGGAATAGAACTTATATTAAAGAGTAGGTTATATAGGGAACACTGGACTTATATTTTTTCAGATATGAATAAAGCAAATAAAGAGAATTTGAAAAATGGATCTTTTAAAAGTGTGGAAAGTGCTATCCTTATTGATAGGTTGAAAATATTATGTGGTATTAATATAGATAACGATAGTAAGAATGCGTTTGAAAATCTGAGAAAATTAAGAAATCAAATGGAACATTTTACAATAAAGGACAACTTCCCAGCAGTTGAAGCTTGTATTAACAAAGCTTTAGTGGAAGTAAGTAAATTTATTACTAACAATTATAATGATTTTACATCTCCATTAACAATGAGCTTTAAGGATGATGATGATGAATTTGGATTAACACAAGAAGAAGAAAAGTTAATTGAAGAATTAATTAAATATATAGCTAAACTTAAGGAACATTATGATGATGCTATAAAAATAGCAACAGTTAAAGCACAGGATGAAGCTGTATTACATGAATTATTGAAATGTCCATCTTGTAAGGAAAAGTTATTGAAGTGCAATTATGACGATAATATGTGTCATTGCTTTTTTTGTACATATGAAGAAAAGGGTGAAAAGGTTGCTGAAGAATACCTTAATGAAATACAAGGATTAAGCCAATATGAAATTGTTAAAGATGGAGGAAAATATCCTTTGTATAAATGTCCAGATTGTGATAGAAATTCTATGGTTAATGTTGGTGGAAAGTATGTATGTTTTTCTTGTGGAATGTATTATAGAGAGAATGAGGTAGCATTTTGTGATAAATGTAGTGTGTTATATATAAAGGAAGATGATAATTCAGAACTATGTCATTCTTGCGCTGAATATAAAATTGTAGAGAACAAATGATAAACTACTTTCATGACTAATTAGTAATTACACAAATCCAAATTGTACCATAGGCTAATGGTAATTAACAGAGCAGGTGGAAATTCTCTCAATAAGGTTTAGCAAACTAACGGTAACGAGTGTTGAGTTGTCATGAGTAATGGTGGAGTTAAGGTTAAGTGTGTGACAGCGAGAAAGTAGGGTTGAGTCTCGAAATTTTTTATATCAGAGGGCTGACGTCTTAATTGGTGCGGAAAGCAACATTTCATCTATGTCGGAATGTCAAGAACTATGTTGCACTTTAGGTGAAAAGGACTAATCATGATTCGAATTGTGGTTAATTAATATAGAAGAGCCAAATTAGATAGAAGTAGTGATCTTTTTTCTTTTGTTGGGATAAGAAAGTTGGTGAAAAATTATTCAAATGAAAAATGAAATAACAATGCAAGATTATAAAAAAGTATTGCCTAAAGTTGAAATTTATGCAACAAATGTATGGAATGATATAATTAATGAAAATCAAATAGAGGCATACAATTCATATAGAAAATTAAGTAAAAGTAGAAAGGATGATTGGAAAACAAAGCATGATTGCATGTTTCCTGGTTGCTTAAAAAAATCAATTTCTCAATCACACTCAATTCAAAAAGCTGTGTTAAGTAAATTCATAGCCGAGAACGATCATGTGTATCATTTTGTATGTAGTGATGAACCAATGAATACTAAGCTAGAAATGAAAGATGTAAGTATAAATGTTGCTTCTACATTTCCTGGATTTTGTATTAAACATGAATCTGATTTTAAATTTGAAAAGTATAGAAAAATAGATACAGAAGATGATTTTGTATTACAAATTTTTAGAACCGTATGTAGAGATCTAGCTGAAAAGAAAAATACGCATGATAATTTAAAAAAGATGTATCAGAAAAGTAAAGATAAAATTTATCCTAAAATAAAAAAGAAATTTGAAAATCATTTAAATAAATCTATGAATGAAGAAATGTATGAACAATTAAAAAAGGATTTTTTCTATGTTAATTATGAAATGAAATTATTAGTTGAAAGATTTAAGCATGAAGTTACTTTGTATACAAAATTTTATGAAGAAGCTTGTAAAACCTTATTAAAAAAAGAAAAAAGACTAATATATAAATATTTAGAAGTAGATGTTGAGTTACCTATATGCCTAGCTGGTACGGTTGGAGTTAGGAAAACTGAAAATAGTGAAGATGGATTGTTTATTTTCAATATCTTACCTAATAATAATAAATTATTGATTTGCATAGCTACTTTAGAGGAATACAAAGATTTAATGGAAACATTTTTTGATGAAAGAACAGTTAATAAACTAAATATTTTAGGCATGATAGAAAGTTTGATGGTTTATGGTACAGAACAGTGGTACATAAAGAAAAGTGAATGGTTAAAAATTGATAAAGATAAAAGAAATATTATTATGAATGATATAGTAGATTGCTCGCATAATTTTTCTGAACCATATAAATTTTCTATTTTTGATGATCTTAGAAAAAAATATATTGAAGAATACGAACTCAATATTGATAAAGAGTTATTAGATGAAAATAGTATTAGTGAAGCCATTCAGAATATTTACAATATAATAATAGAGAAATTTGGTGATAGGGAGATTAATGATGAAATTTGGGATAAATACTTAGATAATAATGAGGATATCAAAAAGTATCAAGAAAATATGAAATTATATCATATAGTTGAATTAAATAAAGATATATTAAATAAAAAAGCTAATATAAATGAGATAAAAACTATAGAAGAGATAATAGATAAAAATAGATGTTCATATTTAGGTTGTAAGGCAAATCTAAAGCATGAATATTATAGTAAACATGCTATTTACTATAATAAGTAATTTAACCGATTATCACTTGCTACTGATACGGTGAACCGTATCATAAGTAACGTAGACTCTCTACTAAGCATGATTAGGATTAGAGTTGAGGAGATCTATGAATAATTAAATTGTGCATTGGAATATATCTACATATAGACTTAAACATGGAAATGTGCTATGATATATTAAATAAACTATGAAAGGTGTTGATTTGTGTGAAAGTATTGTCTGTTAAGGTGAGTTTCCTATAATTTAATATTTGTGTAAAAGGTTTTGCAAAAAAGCAGGTGTAGTATCTGTTTATTTGTGTTGCCATTTACAAGCTAGGAATAATCTTTCAGACTGCATATTTCATACAGGTAGCACGATACGGTTATCGTGTTTTTTTATACCCATTTTTACGAAAATATAGGTATTGAGCCTTTATGCCCGCAACAGGTTATCCATTTGCGGGCATTTTTATTTCCTTTTTGAATAAATAAGAGCCTGAAACGATAATAAATCCTGGCATTTTTGGAACCTATTTAAATAATTGATATTTTACACTTTTGCTTCTAAAGAACAATACGTATGTTCTTGAAGCTGTTATGAATTGAATGGAGGAAGAAAATGATTATACAAACACGAAATTTAACAAAAACCTATAAACTTTTCGAAAAGGAAGCAGGACTCAGGGGCAGCATAAAGTCCTTATTTAATCGAAAGTTTATAGATAAAACTGCGTTATCAAACTTCAACTTGGAAGTAAAGGAAGGCGAATTCGTAGGGCTTATTGGACCAAATGGGGCTGGGAAAACTACCCTTGTTAAGATGCTAACAGGAATTATTGCTCCTACATCAGGAGAGCTATCTGTACTAGGATATTATCCAAACAAACTTGAAAATGCTTTCAAAAAGCAGTATGCCGTAGTAATGGGACAAAAAAGCCAATTGTTTTTTGAATTATCATCGGCTGATACATTCCTGCTGTTCAAAGAACTTTATGGCATACCAATGGAGGAATACCAAAAGAATTTGGACTATTTTGTGAAGTTGTTTGAAGTTGAAAAACTTCTTAATGTTCAAGTGCGAACTCTATCACTAGGTGAACGTATGAAAATGGAATTGATTGTTGCCCTGCTGCACAACCCCAAGGTTCTGTTTTTAGATGAGCCTACCATTGGACTTGATGCTGTGGCACAAAAGCAAATCAGGAGGTTTCTCAAGGAGGTAAATGAAACCAGGGGTACAACCATCATATTAACATCCCACTATATGGAGGATATAAAAAGTCTGTGTAAGCGTTGTGTGGTCGTGAATAGTGGTGAAAAAATTTATGACGGTAGTACAGATGCATTGTTTGAAAAATATCAGACTCATAAGAAGGTTTCTCTTTCATTTGTTGAGGAAACTAATTTTGTGCTTCCAAGCACTTGTACACTCATTGAGCAGCATCCTTTGAAAGATGTTTTTATGGTGCCAGTTTCAAACTCTCAGGAGATTATAAATTCATTAATGAAACAATATGTCCTTAGAGACATCACAATTGAGGAAGATGAAATTGGCAGCGTAGTAGAAAGAATATATAGCGAAAGGCAGGTAAAATAGAAGTGAGGAAGTATGTAGAAATTGCAAAAATCCTTTTTAAAGCACAAATAGCATATAGGTTTGATGTTGCCATGACAGTACTCTTTACAGTGACAAAAATCCTATTTGCATATATTCTTTGGGGGGCTATTTTTGGGCAGAACAAAACAGTTGCTGGATTTACCTTCCCCATGATGCTGTCGTATTACATTATAAGCTCGTTTTTAGCACAAATAGAAATGTCAAATGGCGTAAGTGGCGAAATTAGCGAGCGAATCAGAGGAGGAACATTCTCGAAATACATGGTAATTCCTGCAGATACACAAGGATATTTTATTGCGCAGACTTTTGGTGCAATGGCATTTTATCTATTGTTTATCTTTGCTGCAACAGTTGTTTGGGTATTTGTGTTTGGGGTTAAGCTTACTATAACAAGCAGTGCAATCTTAATTTTATCTGCTGTGGTTATGGTGGTTTTAGGGCTCCTTTTTATGGTCCAGTTAAACTATTTTTTAGGTATTCTTGCATTTAAGTTTCAGGATATTAGCATTTTCTTAATGATAAAGGGGAACATCGTATCATTTATAACAGGAACTTTGGTTCCACTTGTATTGCTACCGTCTAGTGTTGTTTCAATAATGCGCTTTTTTCCGTTTTATTATGTGACCTATCTGCCATCCATGCTGTTAATTGGGAAAAATGAAAGTGAAGCCTTTATAGGTATTGTTGTATTAGCAGCTTGGTTGTTAGTTTTTACTATACTTAATAAATTTGCTTATAATAAATTGAGAGTTGTATATGATGGGGTGGGAATATGAAGAGAAATTTACGATTTATACTGATGCTGTTTAAAATGAAGCTATCCAAGATGATGGTGTATCGGCTTTCCTTCTTTGGCGGAACCTTTGTGGATGGCAGCTTGTTTCTTCTATGGCTTTTAATGTTTAATGCCATATATTCGCAGGTGGATTCTATCGGTGGTTGGAGCAGAGGGCAGGCAACTATTTTTCTTGGAACATTTTCATTACTCAATGCCATTAATATGACCATTTACTTCTTTGGCGTTATTGGTATTCCCAACAAAATTAGAAATGGAGAACTTGATCATTACTTAACAAAGCCGATTAATCCGCTTTTACGGATTACTTTTGAAAATATTAACTTAGGATCTGCACCGCTTATATTTTTTAGTATAGGTATCATTGCATATGGGGTATCAATGCAAGGCATGGTCATTCATGCAGGTACCTTGGTGCTATATATTTTGTTTATTATACTTATGGCAATTCTGTATTACGATATGGAGTTAATCGTTCGTACAGTACCATTTCTCGTTATTTCTGCAAGTAGTATAGAGCGCTTAGAGAATGCTGCTTTTGACTTATGTATGCGTGTACCAGGTGTACTTTTTAAAGGAGCATTTAAAGTTCTGTTTTACTTTATACTCCCTTATGGCATTATGGCAACAATCCCAACACAAATTATTTCAAATTCAGTATCTGGGATAATGATAGCAACTTCTGCGGTTATTGTTGTTGCATTTACTGTATTTGCACAGCGGTTTTGGCGGTTAGGACTCCAAAACTATAAAAGCGCAAGTAGTTAATAAATAAAAGAAAAGTAAAAGATTTAAAATCAGCAAAGGCTGGTAGCAACCTGAAAAGAGTCTACGTTATACCCGTTACGTAAATAAAGGATAATAGTAAAAATAAAATAAAAATAGGATAAAACATACGTCAAGAGGTTTTAAAACCCATGGTATTACCATAATTTTTATGGAATTAAAAAATTGGGATACTTCCAATTGGATTCGGATGTGCTATTTTTATATAGATTGTATATAATGTATAGATAATATATACAATTTGCTATTGGCGCTAAGTTATAATTAATATATATTTAAGGTTAGGTAATATAATTACCATATGATTGACATACAAAAGAATATTAAACATGGAATTAATTTGGAAGTAATTATTTATAAAGCAATAGTGGTATAATCACCATATTAAATTATTCAAATAGAATATAAAATTCATATGATATTTATAATTTGCTAATATATTAAGTGATATGGCGAATATTATTACTGAGGTTTGTAGTGAAATATATACTTGATATTTTTGGTACATGAAGAACAATTATATTTGAAGATAGTGAAAGAAAAACATTAGGTATTATGCTGTCAGATGATTATGAGTTTGGTATATAAACATAAATATTGAATTGAATGAAATTGACAAAGGATATAGAATAAATAGTCAGTTTCATTTTTTATATCTATTTTTAATTCTACACCAAACGAAAAATATGCAATGAGATAAATAGATGACTGATGCAACTAAAATAATTCTATTATTAACGAAGGTAATAATATTAGTAAAAATGATTTGGTGAAAATATTTGATGAAATGTATAGAATAGATAAATCTAGGAATGTTGAGATTGAAGGTTCTGGACTTGGTCTTCCTATTTCAAAGAAAATTATTCAACTTCAAGGGGGAAGAATCTGGGCGGAATGTACAGGAACTAAAATTAATCTGGATACAATAAATCCAGATGGAGGAGTTATTATAAGAGACTCTGAGACAAATGAGCCAACAGGAGTTCTATTAGAAAATGCTGCATTTGCAGTTAAAGCTTTAATGCTGAGGAAATACAATCAATTGAAGCAATTACAACTATTGTTGGAGAAAAGATTGTATATCAAAGTAATAAATGAAAAGAGATAAAGGTAATTTCAAGTTTTTTCAAAGCTAGCTTAAGCAATGCTTTTTTATAGATATCCAATTTAATAACTAGACATATAGTTGGAAGAACAAAGAAAAATGTTAACCAAGCTTTGGTAAATTGCTGCACTAGAAATAAGTAACATATTGTGTGGAGTGTTTCATTGGAATTTTGATGGTAATGATTCTTGACTAGAAGTTGTTCCATAATGCTTGTTCAACGCCTGTCGTTGAGGCAAGCATTGTGGATGCAACGTCTAGTCGTAGAATAATCCATCAAAATTCCTGGAAACCGGAACACAATATGTTACTTATTTCGGTTAGCTATTGTATAAGTCTAGATTACACGTTATTTATCTATAGATTACTATTTATCTGATAATTCTAGCCACGCTTCATAGTAATTATACCTTTTATCCTCGCAAGCAGAAATTAGATAATTTCCTGTTATAGTATTTGCTTTATATCCCAATTTTTCAGCATCAAGTATTAATTCACTAGAATTGTTATTATGTATATCATCAACATCAATCTTTAATAAGCCTTTTAAGTATAATTTTTCACAGCGGTCTTTCTCTCTAAAAATATTATTGGAAGTTTCAGATGTAAAAACACCATAATCTACAATTGATTTTTCAGGATCAATAAATACTAAAAATTCATCTGGATTAGAGAGGAACAATTGAATCATTTCTTTATTCAAGCAATTTTCAGAATAATTAAATAACTTAATAGGTAAAAACGTATGCTTTTCAATGCAATAAGGATTGTATTGAAGATATTTAACTTTTTCTATATTTTTTTCTTGTGATTCAATTTTTTTTATGGTTTTTTGTAGGTTATGTAATTCTTCAAGGAGCTTTTTTCTATTTTCAGTGAGAGTAGATTCCAATTCATTAACATTCATAAAAGGTATTTGCTTAATTTCTTTTAGTGGAATAGAAAGATCTTTATAAAATGCTATATACCAAATGTTCAGTATTGTTTCTAAGGAAGGGGATCGATAATTATTTTCTTTATCTCTTGGAAATCCAAGAAGAGACTGAGCTTCCCAATATCTCAATGTAGAAGACGGAATTTTAAATAAATCTGAAATCTCCCCTATGTAATTTCTATTTTTCACACTAAATCCTCCCTTATAAATAAAAATTCTAATTAAATTTATATTGACTTTAAAGTAACTTTAAGCTTTATACTACCACTATAACATGAATTAACATTAAATATCTAGATATAATTATTATTCATTATAAGATAATCATACTAGAACATTGAGCATTACTATAAATAGTACAAGCTCTTCAACAATAGATATAAACAGACAGTCTGGTAATTATAAAAAAATGGTTATTTAAAGAAATTTTATTGGATAAAAAATAATTAAATAGAAATATATTAAAAAAGTACCTAAAATATCAAATTAATTTGTATTATATAGCGGAAAAGGAAATAAATATAAAATAATTAGTTATATTGTGTCGCTAGAGATAAAAAATTCAAAGATAAATTTAATTGTATTATACATCACAATATAAAATAATTATAAGGTTATAAAATAGGAGGAAAAATATTTATGATAAAAAGAGCAAATAAAATGACAGCATTATTATTAGCAGCAGCATCAGCTATGGCAACTATTCCAGCCATGGCTGCAGATTCAACTTCAAGATTAGAAACTAAAGATGGTACTATCGAAAATGCAATTGCATACAAAGATGGTAAATACGTATATCAAGGATACAAGAGTGATAATGATACTGATGCTATCTACTACAACGACGGAAACAAGGACAAGCAATTAGACAATCTTTCAAGTGCAGATCTTAATACAACATATGAAGATAAATATGCATTTGCTAATGATGGATCAGATCAATATTTAGTTGATTTGACAAATGGTTCAGTAACTGATGAATCTACTCCTGTAGATGATATAGATACTGCTGCAACCAAATTACAAACTAAACTAAACAAAGCTGATAGATATAAAGGAAGCTCAAGTGTTAGTGTACGAGCTACTGACTTATATGCTGGCCAAAGTAATGCCAACAATACAGTATTAGCTATTCCAGGAAGTAAATTTGGAGATACCTGGTATTCATATGGTGTTCAAACATCCGCGTCAGATGCAAAAAAATGTGTTGATAAGAGCGGCAATTTATATGGGTTTACTGACGGTTCAGGTAAATATATAGATACTTCTTACACAGCAAATATATATGCTTACAGCACAAAACAAGGTAAAACCGTTAAAATAGAAGACTATAGTAATAGCTATGACGATGTAGATAGTGATAGTGGTTTATTAGCTACATTAGTTCAACAACCAGTTGCTTTAACACAAGATAACAATTATATTTATGCTTTAGTAACAGTTGCTATAACAGATACAGCCCCAAATGCGGTAGCCACTGGAGCAACTCTAGCTACTACACAAGCAAGTGTTTATACTGATGCTGCGGCAACAGATAAAACAACTACAACTCTACGTACTTATATTCAAAAGATTTCTAAAGCTCAAGGGGATCAAAAGGATGGAGCATACCTTCCAAAAACTGTAGAATCTTATGAAATTGGAAATTATAACACTAGTTCTAATGGTAAAACTGAATATAATTGTGGGGATGCTCATGATGCATATGATGCAATTGCATCAGCAATTAGCGTCTCTGATTTAACAAAAGCAACACAAAAAGATGTAATAGGATCAGCAAGTAGCAATGGAATAGTTAAACCAATATTTACTATAAGTAATGGAAACTTAGTTGTTATTAAAGCAAATTCTGATAAAGTAGACGCATATACTTTAAAATTCAAGAAAGATAAAGTTAAATTCCAAATACAACCAGGATATAAAACTCCTGATACAACAACAACTACAGCTTCAGCTGTAAACTTTGATTATACAAGTAATAAAGTTGACACTTACTTCGTAGAAAAAGATTCTGATGACAGTGTTGATTTAAATAGTAATGCTAAATCACCATACGAAGCATATGATGTTGATGCTGACGGAAATGTTTGGGTGATTGCAGATGGAAAAATCTATGAATACAAGAATGGTTCTATGACTAAAGTTTATACTTGTGATTCTGGATTAGATTCAATAAGCGTTTATGGCGCTAACAGCTTAATTGCTTGGGAAGACAACGGAAATATATACACAACTATTAATGGAGGAAAAACTCAAACTACAGAGGCAACTACAGTAAACCCAAATAAAACTGGCTGGAATCAATTAGCTGATGGAAGCTGGAATTATTATAATGAAGCTGGTAATAAAGTTGTTAGTGATTGGGTTAGCACTGGCAGTAACTGGTATTATTTAGATGCAAACGGAACTATGGCAAATGGATGGCAATATGTGGGAGGAAACTGGTACTATTTAAATCCAAATTCTGATGGAACTAAGGGAGCTATGAAAACTGGCTGGCAATATGTAGATGGTAATTGGTATTACTTAAATCCAAATTCTGATGGAACTAAAGGAGCCATGAAAACTGGCTGGCAATATGTAAATGGTAAATGGTATTATTTAAATCCAGTTTCAGGTGGCCCATTAGGAGCTATGTTAGCTAATACAACTATTAATGGATATGCGCTAGGAAGCGATGGAGCTATGATTTAAGTTTAAAAAATATTTAAATACTAATAAATTTTATATCTATAATAAAAGTTGTAATTTTATTAATTTCTGTGTGCTCTTAGCAGAAATTTAAGAAAATCTTTTAAACAATTCCCTGAATTTTTTGAATTTATATGTTGCTGGAAGCTTATGTTTCCAGCAATACTTTTATATTAAGGACCTTTTAAGGCACATGAAAGAAGGGAAATATATAATTGAAAAGCTTACATTAAAGTGATAATTTTGACATAGAAGTTATATGATTGATGGAAGTGGAATTAACCACATAAAGTGTAACAAGCAATAAGCCGACCGTCTAGGCAAAAGTCTGGATAGTGGGCTTTTTATTGTTGGAAAAGGAGTGTAACAATTAAATGAAAGAATTAAAATTAAAGTATGGGTGTAATCCAAATTAAAAACCAGCTGGAATTTTTATAAAGGGTGGTGAGCTTCCTATAAAATAAAATTGAGCAGTAAAAAATGTAGAAAGTCAAAACTAGCGCTTTCAGGCGTTAATCAGAGAAAAAAGCCTTATAGCTTTAAAATATAACAAGTTACAGGTTTCTACGGTCAATTATGCAATAAAAATGGTAAAGTTAAAGTTGAAAAGTATACGTATGAAGTATACAATTAATGTATACGGTTTAAGTATACATTTCAGTAAGATGCTTCATAATATGGTTAGCGCATTAAAACATGTTGTTTCCATGATTTCAAATGCGAAAAGGAATTAAAGAAATCAACTGAATTTGAAAAATTTTGCTTGTGGCAGATTTATGTTGTGATTTTACGAATTTCATAGAACGACATTAGGAATATGAAACCGTATTAATAAAAGGAGGTGTATTTATGTTTTTTAAAACTACAGAACAACATGAAAATTTGAGAACAAAAATTAGAGAGTTTGCTGAAGGGGATGTTAAGCCTATTGCATTTATGTTGGATCAGGAAAATAAATTCCCTTCAGAAGCAATTCATAAGTTAGCAGATATGGGAATGATGGGAATTCCATACGCAAAAGAGCACGGGGGAGCAGGATTGGATGTAATAAGCTATGCGATAGCCGTTGAGGAATTATCAAGAGTGGATGGTGGTACAGGTGTAATTCTTTCAGCTCATACGTCTTTGGGAACCTATCCAATTGCTGCGTATGGAACAGATTATCAGAAACAAAAATACCTAGTTCCACTAGCAAAGGGAGAGAAACTCGGTGCATTTGGTCTCACAGAGGAAAATGCAGGTAGCGATGCAAGTGGTACAGAGACTACTGCTGTATTAGAAGGAGATCATTACATTTTAAATGGTGAAAAGATATTCATTACTAATGGTGGAGAAGCTGATATTTATGTTGCT
Organism: Clostridium sp.; assembly: GCA_031292145.1. Taxonomy (GTDB): domain Bacteria; phylum Bacillota; class Clostridia; order Clostridiales; family Clostridiaceae; genus Clostridium. The sequence goes on from JARLHR010000141.1 coordinate 30,924, forward strand.
TTTGCAGTTACTTCACCTAATATTGGTACTCGTGGCATAAGTGCATTTATTGTGGAGAAGGGATGGGAAGGATTTAGTTTTGGAAAACATTACGATAAGATGGGTATCCGTTCTTCTGCCACTGCAGAACTAATTTTTAATGATGTGAAAGTGCCTAAGGAAAATTTATTAGGTAAAGAGGGTGACGGTTTCAGGATTGCCATGTCAACCTTGGATGGTGGGCGCATTGGTATTGCAGCGCAGGCGCTAGGTATAGCACAAGGTGCTTACGAACATGCTCTTGAGTACTCAAAAGAAAGAATTCAATTTGGCAAACCTATCTGCCAGCAGCAAATAATATCTTTTAAGCTAGCGGATATGGCTACAAAGCTTAGAGCAGCTAGATTGCTGATTTATAGTGCAGCAGAACTTAAAGAGAATCATGAAAATTATAGTATGGAAGCTGCCATGGCAAAACAATATGCGTCTGATGTTTGTCTTGAAATTGTCAACGATGCTGTTCAAATATTTGGTGGAAGCGGTTATCTTAAAGGAATGGAAGTTGAGCGTGCTTATAGAGATGCTAAGATTTGTACAATATATGAAGGAACCAATGAGATTCAACGTGTTGTAATTGCTGCAAATATCATAGGTAAAATGCCTAAGAATGAGTATGTGGGTAAAGCTAAAAGTGAACCTGCCACAGGTTATCGTAAGAAAGTGATTTTCAAGACTGGAACTCCTGAAGAAAGAGTTAACGCTCTTGTAGAAGCCCTTAAGGAGGATGGTTATGATTTTACAGTTGGAATACCTATGAATACCACTATCAGTAAGGCTGAAAGGGTAGTAAGTGTAGGTCAAGGAATTGGAGAGCAAGAAAATATGAAACTCATAGAAGATTTAGCTGCTCAAGCTGGTGCGACTATAGGTTCTTCTCGTCCGGTAGCAGAAACCCTTAAATATGTACCGTTAGATCGTTATGTTGGTATGTCTGGTCAAAAGTTTAATGGAAACTTATATATTGCCTGTGGCATATCAGGTGCAGGTCAGCATTTAAAAGGTATAAAGGATGCGACTACAATTGTAGCTATAAATATTAATCCAAATGCAAAGATTTTTAAAAACGCAGACTATGGTATAGTTGGAGATCTGATGGAAATATTGCCACTACTTACTGATGCCTTAGATAATGGAGAACCAAAGAAGGAAGCTCCGCCAATGAAGAAGATGAAAAGAGCTGTTCAGAAGAAAGTTGTTCCAGCTTGGAAACATTATGTATGTAATGGCTGCGGTTATGAATACGATCCTGGTGTAGGGGATTTCGAAGGAGAAGTAGTTGCTGGCACACTCTTTGAAAATTTACCTGAAGAGTGGACTTGCCCTGCTTGTGGTGAAGAAAAGGAAATGTTTATAGAAGTCTGATTCATATAATAATTAAGCTTTTAGCGTAAAGGGGGATTAATCCATGTATTGTGTTAGAGAAATAACTGAGGATCTTTATTGGGTTGGTGGCAATGATCGTCGCCTTGCCCTATTTGAAAATGTTCATCCTATTCCAAGAGGTGTTTCCTATAATTCTTATTTACTTTTAGATGAGAAAACAGTACTTTTTGATACTGTGGACTGGTCAATTTGCCGTCAATTCCTTGAAAATATTAAAGGGGTTCTAGGAAATAGAACTTTAGATTATATGGTAATAAATCATATGGAGCCAGATCATGCAGCATGCATTGAAGAAATTGTTCTTCGTTATCCAGCTGTAAAGATTATATGCACTGAAAAAGCGTTCATGTTTATGCACCAGTTTGGTTTTAACATTGATAAAAATGTAATGCAAGTTAAGGAAGGAGATACTATGTCCTTTGGAAAACATAACGTTGCATTTGTGGCTGCTCCAATGGTACATTGGCCAGAAGCTATGGTGACATTTGATACTACTGATGGTGTATTATTTGCTGCTGATGCCTTTGGTTCTTTTGGAGCCTTAGATGGTAAGCTATTTAATGATGAAGTGAATTTTGATAGAGATTGGATTGATGATGCCAGAAGGTATTATACAAACATTGTAGGTAAGTATGGCCCACATGTTCAAGCTCTTTTGAAGAAAGCTGGAGGTCTCGATATTAAGGTTATCTGCCCATTGCATGGACCTGTATGGCGTAATGATTTTGGATACTTTTTAGATAAGTATGATAAGTGGAGTCGTTATGAACCAGAGGAAAAGGGCGTAATGATAGTTTATGCAACAATGTATGGAAATACAGAGGCTGCTGCCAACGATTTAGCCACAAGGTTGGTGAAAAAGGGAATGACTAATGTAGTTATGTATGATGTTTCAAAAACTCATGTATCATATTTGATATCCGAGACATTCAAATATAGCCATGTAGTTCTTGCAACTGTAACTTACAACCTAAAAATTTATCCACCAATGCTTAACTATATAATGGATATGAAGGCATTAAATCTTCAAAAGCGTACTTTTGCTCTTATAGAAAATGGTTCATGGGCTCCTCAATCCGGAAGATTGATGCGTGAACTTTTAGATGAGATGAAAGATATGAATATTTTAGATAATGAAGTGTCAGTGAACTCCAGTATGAAGGAAAGTGATGCAGATTTAATGGATTCCATTGCTGACAGCATTATTGATTCAATGAAATAATTTTAGAAAAATATAAATTTTAGGAATATAAAAGAAAATAATAGACCAGAATGTTTGTATATTTTGGTCTATTATGTCTGTTTCTATGATATCGAAAATTTCTGCAAGTTTATCTAAAGTTTCTGGACTCTTTATTTTAATTGTAATAAATATAAAAGGCGTTCGCCTCCTATTGTGTTAATTGAATCTAGAATTACCAAGGACTATTCTTAAGTTGTTCAAAGGTTACTTTATTTAATTCATTTAGCATTGTATTTTGAATATTACATAGAGCTTTATGTATAGAACAATGACCGGTTTTATGGGCACTACATGCTTCTTTATCATAAACACATCTGTTTATAATAATGGGACCTTGTATAGCTTCAACTACATCCTTTAGGGTTATATTTTTAGGTTCTTTTGTTATTGCATATCCACCGTTAACACCTCTATATGATTTTACGATTCCAGCGTGAGTAAGTTTTCTTGTTAACTTTAGTAAAAATCTAAGAGGAATATTCCCTTGTTCTGATAAAGATTTAGCATCTAATTTATTGTCTAAACCTTCCTTACATAGCATAAGTATTATTCTAAATGCATAATCAGATTCTTGATTAATATTCATACATCTTACTCCTTAAAGTACACCTATTTAGTATAATTTATAATAGTACAGTTTTATAATCTTGTCAACATTTTGTTATTACAATTGTTAGTTATGTATTTACATCAACCTTACGTATAGCTTGTAGCGGGAACATGTTTACAAAATGTAATAATAGATATTTAAATTATAAAAACAAGTCCCAAATTAATTTTTTTAACATAATAATTATATGACGAATATTATATAAATAAGAATAATTTATTTGGGGTGAGTATTTATGTTTGGTGCTTTAATAACAATGCTTACTGGAATCCGAATAATAAAAAATATAAATAAAGATGGTTTAGAAAGTGTAGATGGAGACAATATCATAGAAAAAGGAATAGCGCTTGCAGGTTATGCTTATGATGCTGAGCAAGATATATTTTACTGTAGTATGAATTCATGGCAAAGAAATATGGGATATAGTCACTTGTATGATGAATCAATGGCTTTATTTGGAATGATTGTAGATTGTGAGCCAATTTACTTTGAATATAATAATAAAATGTGGTTAATTGAATTGTGGAAAGGACAATATGATTTAAATACTGGATGTGAGGTGGGAATATACACAGCTGATAAACCAAATTTAAATGTTCCTGAAATATATAAGTATATGTTTTACAATTGTGCAAGTGATGAAGAACGTCTAACAATGTCTTTTACTTTAAAAAAGAATGGTAAAAATCTTTTTTCAAGAGATGAGAAGCATTGGTGGTTAGCAGGTTTTAAACTTGGGGAGTATTCAGAACCTTCAGAGCTTACAATGAATTTAAATATTACCTTAAAAAATAGTATCATGTGTCATGCATTCATAGAAGGATTAATAAATGCAGGATATTCAGAAGATGAGATTATTGTAAATGGAAATAATGTAGGGTTAACGTTTGATGAACCACGAACACCACAACCAACTACACGAACAGAGAAAAGTGATAAAATGATACAAAAGAAGAATGAATTATTATGTGATAGTTATAATGATATTATTGAAATATATGATAAAATTGATGATAAAATAGATGTAATTAAAAATCAAGCTCCTGATATTTACCAAGAAATAATGGAGAAAGCAACCTTAATAAGATATTTGAGAAATATGAAGGATTCTGGAATCTTATAAATAAAAATATATGAGATAATGTGGCTGCTGCAAATTGATTAAAATTTAATCGGAGTGATGCTCATTTTGGGTTCAAAGTAAAGAATCTCTAAATAATGGTAAATTTTTTATATTTTTGGAAGTAGAATGAATAGAATTCTACTTCCTTGTTTTTAGTTATAACAATTATATTTATGACTAGAATAATGTAGTTATGAAATTGGAATAATGCCTTATGAAAACACGTGTTTAGTATTTCCAGTTGGATGGAATGACAATATTAATATTATTAAAAATAAGTTAAAAAATACGGGAATATTTAAAATATATTTAGTTTTACCAACAATATTCGATAAATAAATCAAATATATATATTAAATTATTATAATATATGTTAAAAAATGATTAAGAGGAGAAAGAATTATGTTTAAACATTTAAAGTTAGGAACGAAAGTAATATCTTTGCTTATAATTCTTGTTATATTATCTGTGTCGGTAATAGGAGTAATTTCAACTAATGCCCAAGTTTCTGTAATTAGTAATAACTTGGCTTATACAACAACGGAATTATCAACAGGATTAAGTGAGAAGATAAATGGATTTTTAGTTGAACATATTTCAGTATTGGAATCTATAGCAGAAACTAATGATTTGAAATTATATAATACTGAAAATCAAAATAGGTTACTTAAAGAAATAAATCAGAAGCATTCAGATTTTGCCACTATATTTGTAACAGATATTACTGGGCAGCAGGTAGCAAAATCAGATGATACCGAACTCACTAATAATTCGGACAGAGATTATTTTAAAGCAGTAATATCAAAGAAAAAAACAGTTGTTAGTGATGTTTTAATTTCGAAAACAACAGGAAAACCAGCAGTAGTTATTGCTGTGCCTATCTTTAATGCTAAAAATGAATTACAAGGAATCTTAGGAGCAACTTTAGATTTAAGTTCACTGGAGGACATGAGAAATAAAATTACACTTGGACAAACAGGATATGCTTTCATTACTGATACTCAAGGTCAAATTTTAGCTCATCCTGATGCAAAAATGGCTGGAGATAGAACGAATGTTTCAGATATGGAGATTGTTAAGAAAGCATTAGCTGGGGAATCAGGGGCACAATCATATGAATATCAAGGAAATCAATCCTTTGGAAGTTATACAAATGTACCAATCACTGGATGGACAGTTGTTGTTACACAAAGTCAAAATGAGGCATATTCTTCTATTACTAATACTAAGATAAAAATGATTGGTATAGCAGTATTTATTTTAATTATTACTATTATAATTGGAGCTATTTTATCAAAAAGCATGATAAAACCACTAGTAATTTTAAAAGAAGCCGCAAAGGAATTAGCTCAAGGAAATTTATCATATGAGTTTAAAGTAAATATAGGTGGAGAGATAGGGGAACTAGCTGAATCATTTATAGATATGAGAGAAAGTTTAAAGAGTTTAGCTAAGCAAATTTCTTCAGCAGCTGATAATGTGACAGCATCATCAAAAGATGTATTAGATTCATCAAAACAAGCAGAAATTGTAGCTGGTCAAATTGCTGAAACAACAACTCAATTAGCATTGGGAGGAGATGAACAAGCAAGGAGTGTTCAAAATACCTTAGATTCCATGAATAAAATTGTTGAATCTATTGAGGAAATTGCAAGTAGCAGTAGCCATTCCTTTGAATCATCAATCAAAGCTGAGGAATTAGTTAAATCTGGAGTTAAAATTGTGGATATACAAAATATAAAGATGCAAGAAAGCACTAATGCAGTTGAAGAAGTATCACAAGTTATTTTTACATTAAATGATAAGACAATTCAAATTGGACAAATTATACAAGTAATTGAGAGGATAGCTGAACAAACAAATTTGTTAGCATTGAATGCTGCTATTGAAGCTGCAAGAGCAGGTGAACAAGGGAAAGGATTTGCTGTTGTTGCAGATCAAGTTAGAAAGCTTGCAGAAGAGTCACAATCATCAATTGGGAAGATTCAAACAATTATTAAAGATATTCAAAATACAACTAACATAGCAGTTAACAGTGCTAAAAATGCTAATGATACTATTAATGACCAAAATGAATCAGTACAAAATACTTCTAATATATTTAATGATATTTTGAAAAATGTAAATTTGATAGCAATGGAAATTCAAGATATTTCAAGTTCTACAGATGGGGTAAAGCATGCAGGTGAAAATATTCAACAAGACATGGAAAGAATTTTAGCTGTATCAGAACAAACTGCTGCAAGTACCGAAGAAGTAACAGCTTCTACAGAAGAGCAAGCAACTTATAGCGAGAACATTGTAAATGAAGTTGAAAAGTTAAGTGTGTTAGCTGAAGAATTAAAAAATTGTATTACAAGATTTAAGATTTAGTATATGGAAAGGGGAGTTCACTTAAAAGTGGATTCTCCTTTTCAACTTTAAGGATGAACTTTAAAACATCCCTTTTTTATGGCAAGAAATATTTTAGCTAAATAATGCTACAAATACTAATGTCAAAGTACTAACAAGCTTTATTAACACATGAAGTGATGGACCAGCAGTATCTTTAAATGGATCACCAACTGTATCACCAACTACACTAGCTTTGTGGGCTTCCGAATTTTTGCCACCATGTTCACCTAACTCTATGAGCTTTTTGGCATTATCCCATGCACCACCGCCATTATTTAAGAAAAGAGCCATAATGACACCAGAAATTGTAGTTATCATTAAAAAGCTAGCAGCAGCTTCTTTACCTAAAAGAATTCCAACTATTACGGGAGTGCATATTACTATTATTCCTGGAAGTATCATTTCTTTTAGTGCTCCTTTTGTAACTATATCAACACAACGAGCATAATCGGGTTTTGATTTTCCTTCCATTATGCCAGGAATTTCTTTGAATTGTTGTCTAACTTCAAGTATTACATATTGAGCAGCTTTACCAACAGCTCTAATTGCTGTTGAACTAAATAAGAACACTATCATAGCACCTATAAAACCACCAATAAATACTTCTGGTTTTCCTATATCAACTGAAAACCAAGAATCTAAAGGCTTGCCCAATATTCTCTTAACTTCATCTAAGTATGCAGAGAATAATAAAAATGTTGCTAAAGCAGCTGAGCCTACTGCATATCCTTTTGTTAATGCCTTTGTTGTATTACCACAAGCATCTAATCTATCAGTTACATTTCTAATTTCTTCAGGAGCTCCAGACATCTCTGTAATTCCACCTGCATTATCAGTTATAGGACCAAAGGTATCCATAGCAAGAATATAAGTACATGTTGAGAGCATTCCCATAGTAGCAATTGCTGTACCATATAAGCCTGCATTTGAAACACCAGGTAGGGCTAATTCACTTAACTTGTAAGATATAAATATGCAAATTGATATGAATACTACAGGTAATGCAGTTGATTCCATGCCAACTGATAATCCAGTTATTATGTTAGTCCCAGCTCCAGTCTTAGAAGATTCAGCTATTTCTTTTACAGGTTTATGAGTTATTGAAGTATAGTAATCAGTTAAAACTACAAATGCATAACTAAGTAGTACACCAGCAACGGCACATCCATATAAATAAATAGAATTTACCTTTCCACCTGTTAGGAGTGAACCACTTAACATATTGTTAACTACAAAAAATAGAATGACTAAGTTTATTATAGAAGTTATAACAAACCCACCTTTTAAAGCCTTCATAGGATCATCAGTATTATTTTTTACTTTAACAACAAAGATGCCAATTATAGAAGCTATAATACCAAAAGCACGTGCGACAAGCGGAAATAAGATACCCTTCCATCCGAAGATAGGATAGAGTCCAACACCGAGAATCATAGCACCAACATTTTCAGCGGCTGTGGATTCAAAAAGGTCAGCTCCTCTACCAGCACAATCACCAACATTATCGCCAACAAGATCAGCAATAACTGCAGGATTTCTTGGATCGTCTTCTGGAATGCCAGCTTCAACCTTTCCAACAAGATCAGCACCAACATCAGCTGCTTTTGTATATATACCGCCGCCAAGTTGAGCAAAAAGCGCAACGAAAGATGCACCAAAACCAAAACCAACTAAAAGTGATGGAGCTTCTTTTATAAGAGTATCGTCACCAGAACTACCTCCATATAAGAGGAATAAAGTAGCAACACCCAATAGAGATAACGATGTAACAGCTAGTCCAGTAACTGCACCTCCCTTTAAAGCTATTTGAAGAGCGTTGTTCAATCCTTTTTTTGCGCCAGCAGCAGCTCTTATGTTTGAATTAACGGCCATATACATACCGATATAACCTGATAAGGCAGAGCAAAATGCACCTGTTATAAACGCTATGCCAGTATGAAATGAAATTGATATAGCTACTCCAGAGCCTTTTGATGTATTACCAAAATAATTTGATAATATAATTAAAAATAAAGCTACAATAGATAAAATAGAGATAGTTTTATATTGTCTTTTAATGAACGCCATAGCACCTTCCTTAATGTAAGTTGATATTTCTTGCATTTGGCTAGTGCCTTTATCTTGAGCAAATGTGTACTTTACTAAGTAGACGATTACCATAAGTGAAATAATGATAACACTATAAATAAGTATAAAATATGGTACCATTCAAAACATCTCCTTTATTTTTAAATAGAAAAATATTCTACCCTTATATTATATAATAAAATATTCAGAATATTACAAAAGTTCTTTGTTTTTCCACGGTATAGATAATAAAATAAAAGAGAAGAGAGAAATAGATATCTATAGAGGTTTTGGTGAGTCTATAGATATCTACTTTATTAAAGCATATTAAATAATGGCAAGTTAACAGGTCAGTTTATTTTAGCCTTAATATAAATTTGCATAGGCTATATTTCGATATGAATTCTATACTGTATTTAAAATTTAGGGTTTATTTCATCTCTTTGAATTCTTTTTAAATCTTTTAATCTTAGGTGAGTTTTTTCCATTATAGTATCCCAAGGTTCACCATCAATCATCATTTTTTTAGCCTTATCATGTAAGGAACTATTCTTTTCATCATTCATAAACTATAACCTCCTATTAATATTTTTATATAAATTTAGTTTATCATTAAATAAAATATATATTCATTTAAAGTCATATATCGTTGTCTTGTAATTAATGCAAGTTATAATAGTGATTCTAATGGTAGGAATTAATTAACTATTACAAGTATTTTTGGATAGGCTATTAATTAATGAATTTCTTGGAATTGAAAATCATATAAAAAGTCAGGTAGATAAGATGCAAAAGATAGATAGTGATGTAAATGGTGTATATGTAACATTTGAATCAACATTTTCATCTACATCTGAGATTGCTATCTCATCTGAAGAACAATATAAAATAACAGAAAATACTTTTGAAAGATTAAGTAATCTTAATAATATGAATAAGGATATAAAAAAACATATAGCTTCATTCATAAAGAATTACAAAATAGACAGTGAAAAGCAGAACTATATTAATAATGGAATTGCTACATTAAAACAAATAGCTGCTAACTCAGTACTTAAGACTATGGAATATTCAAAGACTACACCAATATTAATGAAGCAGATAAATAAATATCCATACTTTGAGTTGCTTGCGTTAATGCAAAAGGATGGGTTACGTAAGGCTATTACATTAAATTATTTAGAGGAAGAGGTGTATGTTAATTTTGCACATAGACCATATTTTAAAGAAGCAATTGCTGGTAATGACTTTATTTCTGAACCATACATCTCTGTTGATACAAACAACTATTGTATTGCAATGTCGGTACCTGTAAAAAATAATGATGGTGAAATATTTGGCATATTAATGGCAGATTTAAAGTTATAAATAAGTTTAAAAAGTATATTAGTAAAGATATAAATTATTATAATTAATAATTTAACATAAACAATATGACAATTAATGATAATGCAATTAAAGTGGTAGGGATTGTTATATTAATACTAAGATTTAGTAAGCATAATGTATTAAAAAGGCTGATAAATAAATCAGAAATTTATTTATCAGCCTTTAAATATGTGCAACTTAAATTATTTATTCACCAAGATAAGCACTCTTAATGCTTTCGTCATTAAGAAGTTCCTTTGCATTTCCAGACTTCACTATATTACCAGTTTCAAGAACATAAGCTCTATGTGCAATAGCAAGTGCCATATTAGCATTTTGCTCAACTAGAAGTATAGTTGTACCTGCCTTGTTGATTTCAACAATTGTATCAAAGATATCTTTAACAACAAGAGGTGCAAGCCCCATTGATGGTTCATCTAATATAAGCATTTCCGGTCTATTCATTAATGCTCTACCTATTGCAAGCATTTGTTGTTCACCACCAGAAAGAGTTCCGGCTTGTTGCTTTAATCTTTCTTTTAATCTTGGAAATTTAGCAAATACCATTTCCATGTCTTGCTTTATTCCAGCTTTATCATTTCTTAAATAAGCACCTAATTCCAGATTTTCTAAAACTGTTAATTGAGGAAAAACTCTTCTTCCTTCTGGAACATGAGAAAGACCTAAAGTAACTATCTTATTAGCAGGGATCTTATTTAACTCTGAATTTTTAAAAGTAACTGTACCAGATTTTATTGGTTCTAATCCTGATATAGCTCTAAGGGTAGAAGTCTTACCAGCACCATTAGCTCCTATTAGTGTAACTATTTCACCTTGTTTTACCTCAAGGGAAATATCCTTTAATGCATGAATTACACCATAATATAGATTTATATTATCTACTTTTAACATCTTTAAGCCCCCTCTCCAAGGTAAGCTTCAATTACCTTAGGGTTGTTTTTAATTTCTTCTGGAGTACCTTCAGCAATTTTCTTTCCATAATCAAGAACTGCTATTTTATCACAAATTCCCATAACAAGCTTCATATCATGTTCAATTAAAAGAATTGATATATTAAATTTATCTTTAATCCAATTTATAAGTTCCATAAGTTCTACGGTTTCTTGAGGATTCATACCAGCAGCAGGTTCATCCAATAATAATAATGATGGTTCAGCTGCAAGAGCTCTTACTATTTCGAGTTTTCTTTGTTCTCCATAAGGAAGATTACTAGCTAATTCATCCTTTTTTGAATCAAGAGAAAAAACTTTTAATAGTTCAATACTCTTATCTATTATTTCAGATTCTGTTTTTCTAAACTTAGGAGTTCTAAATATAGAATCAAAAAGAGAATAATTTATTCTATAATTAAAACTAACTTTAACATTATCAAGAACAGTAAGGTTAGAAAATAGACGAATATTCTGAAAGGTTCTAGCTATCTTCTTTTTTGTAATATTATAAGGCTTAAGACCTTGTATTTTTTCTCCAAGATAAGATATAGTACCTTCAGTTGGAGTATAAACACCAGTTAGCATGTTAAATACCGTAGTCTTACCAGCACCATTAGGTCCTATAAGTCCAACAATTTCTTTATCGGCTATTGTAAGACTAAAATCTGAAACTGCCTTTAAGCCACCAAAGACAATTGATAAATTTTGAACATCTAACATTGAATTAAGCCCCCTTTCTGTCGTTTGACTTTTTACTAGGTAATATATTTTTTATTATATTAAGAGAAACTTCCTTATCTCCAAGTAATCCTTCAGGTCTAAATATCATAAGCAGTATTAATGCCAACGGATATATAACCATTCTAAAATCGCCCATGCCTCTTAAAAGTTCTGGTAAGAAAGTTAATACTATGGCAGCAATAACCGAACCAGATAATGATCCCATACCACCAAATACAACAAAGGTTAAATAATCTATTGATTTATTAAAATCAAAAGAATCTGGCTTTATATATCCGGCATAGTGAGCATAAAGTCCACCAGCAAGTCCAGCAAAAAATGCAGCTACAACAAATGCCATTATCTTATATTTAAGTGCATTGATTCCCATAGATTCAGCGGCTATTTCATTTTCACGAACAGAAAGCATTGCCCTACCTTGAGAGGAGTTAATTATATTTTTTATTACAATAATAGTAATTACCATAAATATAAAGGCAACTGTAAAAGTAGTTTTTATTGGTATGCCTGTAAAGCCACGTGCTCCACCAACTACATTAATATTCATAATTATTATTTGGATAATTTGACAAAAAGCTAAGGTTGTTATTGCAAAATAGTCACCTGTAAGCTTTAGTGTAGGATAACCAATTAAAGCCGCTAAGATGCAAGCAATTATTGCACCAATAAGTATTGAAGCAACAAATGGCATATGTGCTTTTTGTGATATTAGAGCAGATACATATGCTCCAATTGACATGAATCCAGCATGTCCTAAACATAATTGACCTGTAAATCCAACGATTAAATTTAGTGATACAGCCAATATAACATTTATTAAAGCAAAAGTAATAATTCCTTTATAGTATGAGTTAATAACATTTGCACTAATTAAGCCGAATAGTACTGCATATGTAATCAAAACTCCTAATATGATAGAAATAGTCTTTTTGTTAAAAAAATTCTTCATAATTAACACCTACACTTTCACATTGGTCTTTTTACCTAGTAGACCAGAAGGCTTAATTAAAAGTATTATAATTAAAATTGCAAATACAATTGCATCTGAGAAGTTGGTTGAGATATACGCTTTAGAAAAAGTTTCAAGTAATCCAATAGCAATTCCACCAACAAGGGCTCCAGGTATACTTCCAATTCCACCAAGTACTGCAGCAACAAATGCTTTAAGTCCAGGCATAGCTCCCATATAAGGAGTAATGCTAGGATAAGATATTGCAACTAAAACGCCAGCTATACCAGCTAAAGCAGAGCCTATAGCAAATGTAAGAGAGATAGTGTTATCAACATTTATACCCATAAGAGAAGCTGCCTCCATATCTTGAGAAGATGCTCTCATAGCTTTTCCAACTTTAGTTTTATAAACAATAAATTGAAGCAAAATAACTAGAAGTGCAGAAACTCCAAACATTAATATTGTTTTAACTTCAATTTGGATAGGTCCTATATTGATATTCCCAGCATTAATTAAATCAGGAAATGGTTTTGGATTAGATCCAACTAATAATCTCATAGCATTTTGTAAGAATAAAGAAACTCCAATAGCTGTAATAAGCAAAGCAATTCTTGGAGAATTTCTTAATGGCTTATAAGCAATTTTCTCTATTATTATTCCAGCTAATGCCGAAGCTACCATTGCAACTAATAATGTTGGTATTAATGGTAATTTTAGCGTTGAAGCACAATAGAAGCCTGAGAAGGCTCCTATCATATATATTTCACCATGAGCAAAGTTTATTAATTGTATTATTCCATATACCATCGTATATCCTAATGCTAGGAGGGCATATACACTACCTAAGGCCAAACCATTAATTAATTGTTGTAAAAATTCCATAGTATATTCCTCCACATTAAATTATTAAGGGTTAACTTTACCAGCTAAAACTTTATTAGTTCCATCAACTTTAATAATAGCTGCACTCTTTATAGCACTTCTATCACTACCAAATTTGATGTTACCAGTAACACTGTTCATTTCCATTCCAGCTAAAGCATCTTTAATAGCAGCACCATCTGTTTTACCAGCTTTTTCAATTGCTTTAACTAAAATTTTAGAAGTATCATATGAAAGAGCAGCAAAAGCATCTGGTTCTTTGTTGTATTCTTTCTTATAAGAATCAACAAATGTCTTTACAGCAGGATCTTGATCACCAGAATAGTAGTGATTAATGTATAATGCACCATTTACAGCATCTCCACCAATCTTTGTTAACTCTTCTGATTCCCAACCATCTCCGCCAAGAAATTGTGATTGTATTCCCATCTCTCTAGCTTGTTTAGCAATAAGGCCAACAACATTGTAATAATCAGGTAGTACTATTACATCTGGATTTAAAGTCTTAATCTTAGTTAATTGAGCTTTAAAATCAGTATCTTTATCATTGTAAGTAAGGAATTCACCAACTTGTCCACCAGCACCTTCAAATTTTGCTTTAAAGCTATCAGCTATTCCTTTTGAATAATCTGAACCAGCATTGTACAATACAGCAGCTGTTTTAGATTTTAATGTTTCGCTAGCATATTTACCAAGAACATCACCTTGGAAGGAATCAACAAAACAACCTCTAAACATGTAATCTCCACCAACGTTTGTTATAGTTGGTTCTGTAGCAGTTGGAGTAATCATTGGAATTTGTTTTGCTGTTGCATTTGGAGCAACTGCAAGTGTTGCACCTGATGTAACAGGCCCTAAGATAGCACATACCTTTTCATCATCAACTAATTTGTTAAAAGCTTGCATTGCTGAATTTGGATCAGCTTGGTCATCTTCAAAAACAAATTGAATTTTTTTACCATTGATGCCGCCAGCAGCGTTAACTTCCTTTTCTAATAATTGAGCACCTTCTTTTACTGAAACCCCATATGTAGATGCTGCACCAGATAAAGGTCCAATAGCACCAATTTTAATAACATCCCCTGCACTATTTCCGTTTGAACTACTACCTGCTGAATTTCCACTACAACCTACAAGAAGTGTCATAGCCATAGCAGAAGCTAAGATTCCAGAAACTAATTTTTTTTTCATAAATATCCTCCTCATTTACCATAAACAACAATATCAATATGACAATTTGAGCGATGAAATATTGATAAAGTAATACATTATGATTAATTTCATTATTGATATAATATCATATGAACTCGATAACTACAAGAATGATATTTAATATTTTATATAAAAAATAATAAATATTAATTGAAAACAATATCATGCTAATAGAACAATTGTAAATAATGTTATGTGTGAAAAAATGAATGAGGTAAGGGAGTAAAAATTTACTTCTGTTATTAAAAAATACGAAGTATGTAGTACTTATTATGGTAATATTGAATTAAGAGATATTTAAAAAAATAAGAAGTCAATATTCCATTATATTTGATTTGTTATTTTCTTTCGGATGTCTAATGTTAGGTATAAAATAATAAAGAATTACTAATTAAAGCAATTAACAGCGGTAAATATATCAATCAAGTGAGGGAACTAAATTGAATGAAGAAGTAATAAATTTAAAAAATAGCAGCAACAATTATAGAGGATACTTTTACTCTATTAATTATCCAGTATTTGAAGAAGAGTTATGTAAGATGGAGATGAGGTGCATTTTTAATAAAACTCCATGTGAAAAATATTTATTTTCAGATTTGTATATTGATATATCAAGAAGTCCATTTATAAAAGATATGATTTCAATAATATATGAAGAAGATTCCTTAGAGCAAATTCTAGATAATATTATAAAAGATAAATTAGCTTATGATGATTTTAAGGTTTGTTATATAAAACAAGAAAATGGAGATATAGATTATAAAGAAAGGCTGAGAAGCCTTAGTAAAATAGGATTTGTAATAACAGGTGAACCTGAAATGCATAATCCGAAAGTTATGCTTGGAATTACTAAGATATATGGAAAATGGATATTCGGAAAATATGAGAAAAACAATTATGAGTGGCATATACATGATAAAAAGCCTTATTCATATTCAAATTCATTAAGCTTAAGGGTAGCTAGAGCATTAGTTAATATAGCAGTTAAAAATAACTTGCGCTGTAAATTAATAGATCCATGTTGCGGAGTGGGAACAGTTATTATTGAAGCTGTTTCAATGGGTATCAATGTAGTGGGCTGTGAAATTAATAAAAGTATTGCAGAAAATGCTCGAAAGAACTTAGAATTCTTTGGGTATAAAAATGTAATAACTAATGGTGATATGAATAATATAGAGGAGAAATATGATGTTGCTATTATAGATTTGCCATATGGGTTATTTACACCAACAACTCTAGAGGAACAAACTGCACTTATTAGAAGCGCTCGTAGGATAAGCAAAAAATTAGTTATTGTAACTTTTGAAAATATGGACAAAAGCATTACTAATGAAGGGTTTAATATTATTGATAAATCCCATGTTTCAAAAGGAAAGTTTAAGAGATATATAAGTATCTGTGAATAGAAAGTTCAGAGAAAGTGAAGGGTTAAATGAGCTTTTCTAATAAGCTCTGTGAAATGTATGGGTACATTTGCATTGTATCCATACATATTTTATTATATAAGCATCATAAAAAAGGGGGATTCTTGTATATGGAAAGAAAAGTAGTAAATAAAAATCTTGCTCAAATGTTAAAGGGCGGAGTAATCATGGATGTTGTTAATAAAGAAGAGGCTATTATTGCAGAAAAAGCAGGGGCATGTGCAGTGATGGCACTTGAAAGAGTACCTTCTGATATAAGAAAAGAAGGCGGAGTAGCTAGAATGTCAGATCCTAAGATGATTAAGGAAATTCAAGAAGCAGTATCAATTCCTGTTATGGCTAAAGTTAGAATTGGACATTTTGTGGAGGCACAAATTCTAGAAGCATTGAATATTGATTTTATAGATGAGAGTGAAGTTCTTACACCAGCAGATGATAAGTACCATATAAATAAAGAAGACTTTAAGGTTCCGTTTGTTTGTGGTGCAACTAATATTGGTGAAGCGTTAAGAAGAGTTGGTGAGGGTGCATCAATGATAAGAACAAAGGGAGAAGCAGGAACTGGAGATGTAGTGCAAGCCGTTAAACATATGAGAACTATGAATGAAGAGATAAAAAAAATACAAAGTGCTTCTAAGGAAGAATTAATGACCATAGCTAAGAATTTTGGTGCGCCATATGAGTTAGTTAAGTATGTTTGGGAAAATGGTAAGCTACCTGTAGTAAATTTTGCAGCAGGAGGTATTGCAACTCCAGCAGATGCCGCACTTATGATGCAATTGGGATGTGACGGAGTATTTGTAGGATCAGGAATATTTAAATCTGATAATCCAGAAAAGAGAGCAAGAGCAATTGTACTTGCTACTACTTACTATAATGATCCTGAAAAATTAGCAGAAGTTTCTACTGATTTAGGTGGAGCGATGAGTGGAGTTTCAGCAGAAGAAATTCAGACACAGTATTCTAAAAGAGGATGGTAAAATGAAGGTTGGAGTTTTATCATTCCAAGGTGGTGTAATTGAACATTTAAATCAAATAGAGGCATTAGGTCATATGGGAGTGCAAGTAAAAAAGGAAAAAGATTTAAATGATATTGATGCAATAATATTACCAGGTGGAGAGAGCACTAGTATTGGTAAGATTCTTAAAATAACGGGATTAATTGAGCCATTACGGAAAAAAATAAAAAATGGGTTACCTGCATGGGGAACTTGTGCAGGAATGATACTGCTAGCAAATGAGGTAGAGGGGCAAGAAGAAAAATATCTTCAGCTTATGGATATAAAGGTGAGAAGAAATGCATTTGGAACTCAGATAGATAGTTTTAAGACTTATAAGGCAATAGATGGAATATCAAAGGATGAGATAGAACTTGTTTTTATTAGGGCTCCATATATAACTGAGGCAAAAGATAAGGTAAAGATTTTATGCAAGATAGATAATAAGATAGTGGCTGCTAAGCAAGATAATATTGTAGTTACATCTTTTCATCCGGAGTTAACAAATGATCTAAAGTTTCTAACTTACTTCTTAGAAAATATTTAGTTTAGTTTAAATTAAGGTATATATAAAAAATATACTAGTATGTTGAATTATTATCTTTTTGAATATTCCTAATATTAAAATGTTTGATTAATAATAGAATAACTAAAATAAACTACTAAACATACATATTAAGAGAATAGCTAACTGTTTTCTGAATTGTATTTATAGTAGTTTTTTTTATTTATTCATAGATAATAAATTGGATATAAAACAAAATAGCGTTTAGACTACTAAATTTAAATTGAATATTTTAGATTGATATATATAAGGAATAAGCTTTTTATAATAATATTTATGGTTAATATTTATACAAGCTGTAATTAACTCTGCGGGGCGTATCAGTAGTTGAATAATGAAGGAAAATAGAGAATAACCTGGAATTATGATGTTAAATTTAAAATATAATGATTTAAGTCATATTTTGGACAAGTATATATGTTAAGATAAAACACGTCGCTAAGAGCGGTAAGCAATTTAAGAAAATCGGTAAAAGACTCTAAAATAAAGAGTTAAAAAAGATTTTGAAAAAGTTGTTGACAAGCTTGAAGCCAAGTGATAAGATAAGAAAGTCGCTTGATGGCGATAAACAAAGCATTACAGCGAAAGTTGTAAGAAAGAAAATGGTCTTTGAAAATTGAACAGAATAATATAAGTACATTTAAGTAAACCAGCAATTTTTATTTGAGTA
>JARLHR010000142.1 GCA_031292145.1 Clostridium sp.
AGAAACTTATTCAGAATGGACTGATATTATGGACTATGTAAGGACTGAATTAAATAAATCAAGAGCTAAAACGTATTCCGCAAAAGATATAGCAAATCAACCAATGCCAGACGAAAAGCAATTTCCAAAACCATTGTATAAGGTAGGAGATTTGGTTCATTACAAATTAAGTTATCCCAAAAATGCCTTGGACAAAAAACAACCAACAGCCAATTTTCGTGCGGGAGATTTCTATTTTAGTCTAAAATCTGTAAAAATTGATAAAGTTGTGCAAATGAATGACAAGCCATATAATAGGTATATATTAGATGGTATGAAAAATGTGTCATTTAGTGAATCTGAATTAAAACCAGAAATGAAAAAGAATGCAGAACCTCAATTCAAAGTAAAGAAGATTTGGGAGTTGAAGTTGGTAAGAAAACAAC
Organism: Clostridium sp.; assembly: GCA_031292145.1. Taxonomy (GTDB): domain Bacteria; phylum Bacillota; class Clostridia; order Clostridiales; family Clostridiaceae; genus Clostridium. The sequence continues at coordinate 426 of JARLHR010000142.1, forward strand.
CACAATATTTAGTGCAGTTTCAAGGACAGACAAAAAATAATTCTGTTTGGTTAAGTGGTAAAGAATTAATTAACAAAGGGTATGAGAAAGATTTGGAGAACGCACTTTAAATTTCATCTAATCCATTTGCTTGATTAACATATTCATTGTGTTTAGTAGTTTTCAAATGTCTAGAATGGTGTAAATAAGTGTATGTTCCACCGCATTCACAAACATGTTTAGACTTATACTTTTCAGGATTATTATGGTATTTTTGTTTCGACTGTTCATTTAATTTTGATTTATTCTCTTCTCTGTAAATCTTTTGACACATTTTCACGATTTCCGTATGTTTCTCGCGATAGTTTTTACTTGCTTTGTTCTTTTGTTCTTTATGTAATTTAGCGTAGAGATATGTTTGTTCAATAATTGCTTCTCTATTATCTAAATAATGTTCTTTCTTGGCAATCTGTTTATTTACAACGTTGTCAATATTTTCTCTTATTTTTTCGCCCTCTCTTTTGTGTAGTTCACAGGAAGATTTACATTCAAATTCTTCAAGTAGCTCAATATATGCATCATCATATTGAAGAATTTCAAATGAAGTTATATACTTTGACTTTCCTTGTAAATTTCTCTCATAATCTTTTCTATGCTGATACAATCTTTTATGCAATGAGCTACAAGTTGAACCTATATAGTATTTGTCTGTTTGATAGCTTCTAATTGTATAAATTTTTCCATTGTCGTATTTTGTCATATTTTGTCAGTTAATAATTATTTATAAAATTACATTCTTAAGTAATTTTATTTTTTATTTTTAAAAGAATTTAATCATTAGGCGATATCTACGCTTTCTAAAAAATCAAAACTTACGGAGTATTCATACTCTACTGTATCATATTCTTTTGTATCATATTCTTTCTTAAATGGAACTTTTACATATGTTTTAAATGCGTTAGAGTATCCGTAAACTGGATTCTTAAATAAGTTATCATCCTTATCACATGTATAAACTAATCGTCGTTTGGGACATTTTTCACCGAAATTATAATCATGTTCCCGTTTTAAATTAATTCTCTTAATTTCACATCCAAAAGGCAATTTTGAGAAAATATGTTCCCTGTTTCCAAACATCAATGCTCTTACATAAATACATTTTAGAGAAGATGGAAGATTTGAATATATTTCATTACAGTGTAGTTCCGTAAAACTATAAATAAAGAGGATTTCAATTCCATTTGGTAAATTATCCATAATTTCATCATTAGATTGGTAGATAAAAAGTTTCTTCATTATATAATATAGTTATATAATAATTTAATTTTAAAAGAATTTATTCATTATGCAATATCAAGACTTCCTAAGAAATCAAAACTCACAGAGTATTTATATTCTAAAGAGTATTTATATTCTGAAGTATCATATTCTTTCCTAAATGGAACTTTTACATATTTTTTAAGTGCGTTAGAGTATCCGTAAACTGGATTCTTAAAAAAGTTATCCTCTTTTTCACATCTATAAACTAATCGTCGTTCGGAACATTTTTCAATGAAATTATAGGCATGTTCCTGTTCAAAATTAATTCTCTTAATTTCACATCCAAAAGGCAATTTTGAGAAAATATGTTCTCTTCTTCCATACATTAATGCTCTGATGTAAATACATTTTAGAGAAGATGGAAGATTAGAATATATTGTATCATGGTGTAATCCCATAAAACTAT
>JARLHR010000143.1 GCA_031292145.1 Clostridium sp.
TCCAGTAGCTCCAGTAGCACCTGTAGCTCCGGTTGCTCCGGTATCTCCAGTTGCTCCTGTTGCTCCGGTTGCACCTGTAGTTCCTGTAGCTCCTGTTGTTCCAGTAGCTCCTGTTGCTCCGGTATCTCCAGTTGCTCCTGTTGCTCCTGTAACTCCTGTGGCTCCTGTAACTCCGGTATCTCCTGTTGCTCCGGTTGCACCTGTAGTTCCTGTAGCCCCTGTTGTTCCAGTAGCTCCAGTAGCACCTGTAGCTCCGGTTGCTCCAGTAGCTCCGGTTGCTCCGGTATCTCCTGTTGCTCCGGTTGCACCTGTAGTTCCTGTAGCTCCTGTTGTTCCAGTAGCTCCAGTAGCACCTGCAGCTCCAGTTGCTCCAGTATCTCCTGTTGCTCCGGCTGCTCCGATATCACCTGCCGCTCCGGTTGCACCTGTAGTTCCTGTAGCTCCGGTTGCGCCTGTTACTCCTGTAGCTCCAGTTGCTCCTGTTGCACCCGTAACTCCGGTTGCACCAGTGTCACCTGTAGCTCCGCCTGATGGTCCAGTGGCTCCGGTTGGTCCAGTTGGTCCGGTGACTCCTGTAGCTCCACCTGTATCCAATGTTATGCTTAAGAAAGGCCTTTGTGTTAGTAATGACCACTCTTTAGAAAAGTATCCCACAATAGTGTCAATTATATTTTCTATTCCAATTAAGGTTATTCCGTAATTTGGTACTGTATTATTAAACCAACCAATTACTATATTCGTTATATCAATACTAATATAATTAGCAACATCTGAATCAGTTACATTTATAGAATATGGTGTAGCACTCACTGTAGGTGCATTATTCCACGTAACTGTAGTTTCTGTGAAATCACCAGCATTTGTAAACACTCGAACAGTTTGTGGTGGCTGATCATTTCTAAAAACAAATAAGTTTAACGAAGCATTCGATATAATACTTCCCAATGGAATACTTGATAAATTAAATTTTAATAAACTTCTATATACATCGCTAGGCTGAACAAGCATCCCTGTGAATAAATCACTTGATAAGCCAAAATTAACATTTGGATTTAACTGAGATATATACGCATCATCCGTAGGGTTAACAAGTATAGTAGGCATTCAACCATCTCCTTACTTTTTAATTATGCTTTTCTTTTGTTATTCAATTAATAACAATAAAATGCGCTACTATACTATATGTAAAATAATTAATTTTGCCACGCTTATCCAACTATCTAAATTATCAATATTTTGAATAAATATTGATAATTTCATAAACGCTATATATATATGAAAAATAATTATTTTCAAGACATTTTTATTAAAGAATAGCAACCTAAGCCATATCTCCACATAACTTAGGTTGATGAACAAATTAGCAACCATTGGTATCTTTTTCATTATTACATTTTTGAAATTTAGCTACATATTCATAAGAAAGAAAAAGTTCTTTCTTATTTTCACCAATAATATTACAGATATTATTTAGAAATTGCTCATCGTGTTGTGTTATTTCTGCATAATAATGAAATACATATGGATTTACATAACCACATTCACTGAAGATTTTATAGATATCTGACAAAGTAAACAATTTATTATAATCTCTATTTAGTATTGAATTTTCATCATACAGTAAATTTCCATTTAATAATCCCTTTACCACTGAGTAATGCATTGCATTTGGTATTGTAGCAATTATATATCCTCCAGTTTTTAAAAATTTTTTTATTGCATTTAATAACTTCCATGGATCTATGCTTAATTGAAGTTTATTTCCAATGATAATATAATCAAAAAAATCTAATTTGCTTTCTTTAAATTTCATTGTATAAGTTTCTTCAAAATCTTCTGTAATTACTTCTATCATTTTTTCACATATCTTAGCTATATTTTTATTTGTTTCTATGCCATATAAGTTTGCATTAGGATACATATATTTTAACCTAAGCAGTGTAGCTCCAAGACCACAATCAAACTCGAGAATATTTAATTCTTTCTTTTTTGGTTCATTTATTCGCCCTATTACATCAAATTTTAATAAACTTTCATGGTTAGAATTAAATCCCCATTTTTCCTCAAATTTTTGAGCATTTGTTTTTAAAACATTATTAAATTTAGTATAATCTTTTTTAAAGGATGTACTGCCAAAATGATGTATAAAACTATCATTACAGGCCATAAGCTTATATCCAGCCTCTATTATTCTCATACACAAATCATCATCTTCAAAGTTCCCTGGAGTGAACCTTTCATCAAAAGTACCGATTTTATTAATAACATTTCTTTTTATTAACATGCAGAATGCTATTAGCCGTGCTTTTTGTTCCCATTTTTCTGAAGCAGAAATGTTATTACTACTTGCAAATTCAATCATATCTTCAATATTGCTATAAGGCACACTTATGGCCTGATAGTTAGAGCAGTTACTGGTTACAGATCCAACCGCACCAATTTTATCATCGCTATAAAGGCACTTTTTTAAATTATATAACCATCCAGGTGTAACCTTTGTATCATTATTTAACAATAAAATATCATTATCTTTTTCAGCTGCTTCTATTCCTAGATTACATCCTTTGGGAAAACCTATATTTTCATTATTTAAAATAAGTTTTATATCACTCTGTTCTTTAAGCCATTCCCGTGTTCCATCAGTGGAATTATTATCTACAATAATTATTTCGTAAGTTCCAATAGTTGAATATTTTCTAATGCTCTCAAGACAAATGTGATTATAGGCAAGATTATTGTAGGTTAAAATTATTATTGATGTATTTCTATTTTCAAACATTAAGTTTATATCTCCTTTAATAGCCTAGTATTGCTACTATTTATAGTCTCTCATCAATACAAAAAAATTAGTATTGTCCAATTATATTTTATGAATACTAATGAAAAGTGTACCTGCTCTACAAATAAAAATTCTATATCTAAAAAAAGGAATGTATTTTTTGTCAGTCGTGATATTCAATGAACCATCAACATCAGAATATCTAATATAATTTCCGTTAAAGGCTGCTTCCCTGAATACTTGGACAAAAGCTTCAACTCTCAAGGTTAAACAAAACACTTTTGATTTTCTATACTCTTCCATAAGCAATTTTCTATCATAAATAGGTCCAGTGAAAATATCTTTGTTTTTTAAGTCTGAATATAGAGATAGTTAACTAAGTATTTTATATAACTAAAATACTCCTTAATATTACATTTATATGTTTAGTTATTATGTTACTATTAATATACTTATATTGTACTATTTTTATATCTCTTTAATATTAAAAATGGCTATCTTAAATTTATAATTATTTTAAGATAACCATTTATTACAATTGAAATATTTATTGTATATTTCAAATTGTTATGAAAATTTTGTTTATGCGCTAAAATAATTTTTTTCTATCGATTTATTACATTATTTTTTGCAAATTCTAGCTTAACTGATTACTTGATTATTTTTTAATATAATAGCATTAGGTGTTGTAAATACTGCTATTGCCCCTCGCTTAGTTACATCTAGTTTTCTATTAGCTGTAAATGAAACCTCGACATTTGCTGTAAAAGTACCTGGATTACCAGCCACTATTGGTGCAGTGTAATCACTTGTAGGACTTACGTAGCCAAGTGTTAAACTTGGACCATAGTAATCATCTAAAGTGAATCTGTCCACATTATTAGGACAGCATATCTGGGTAGTAAATACCATATTTGAAATTCCAAAAACACTTAATGGAATAAGATTTGTATTAGGTGTAAATAAAGCAGCAGTATTAGCTGTAGCTGTAAAAGTATTACATCCTATTAATCCACTTACTAAAATTTTTAAGTTAGCTACTTGAAATGCTCTGTTTCTTTCAATTATTCTATATTTTGTTCCTTGGCTAACAGGAGCAGTACCATTACAATAGCAAGGTGATTGCAATGAAATAGTTCCATTCATTTCATCAAACATATCTACTGGAGTACCGGCTACAGTACTAGCATCATATAATGATGTAGGTGTGAGAGTATAAGTCTTTCCACCAATTAATACTTGTGTGTTCATAGCTACTCCTTGTGCTAATCCTATAAAGTCATAAGCTATACCTACTTTTTGTATGCAAATTGGTTGACCTGCAACGTAGTTAGGATTAGTACTATCCAAATTAAATACAAGACCACTTACTGATCCTAAATCATCCTTTTGTCCAGATACGCTATCGAAAATTTGATCTGCTATAATTGGTATGCATACTGCACTATCTATGCTTGCACATTTTACTGAAATTGGATCACAACCTTCTCCACAGTTACAGTTATTATCTTGCATAGCTACTTGTTGGCAAGGTGTACAACATTCAGTAGTTGTTTGGTCAGGATTAATTTTTGTATTCACACAATTGCTAAATTCTGACATAATTAAGATCCTCCTTATTTTAAAATTTGTATTGAACTTCGATGATATTCCATCTTTTTCTACTTTATTGTATGAAGCATACATATATATGTTTCCATTAAATCATATTGTTTTTCATTTATTCTTTAATCTCTTGCATAAAAATATTTCTATTTAAATATTAATAGTAAAAGAAATATTTTAGGAGTAATTGTATGTCCTTCACTAGAAGATTCCATACTTTAATTCAAAAGCCTAACCAAAATATAATAATTAACAGTTTAGATACAAGTATTAAAATTCAAAATTTTAGCCTTAACTCTAATTTAATATCATCAAAAAAAATAATATCTGGAAAGTATTCTTTTATAGATGTGTGGTTTGATATAGATGAATATGGTAATGTATATGGTTTAATCAACGCAGAAAAAAATAGTCTTATGCATTTATATATAAATGATAAAGTTATTATAAAAAATACTTTATTTAAATATGATTATAATACATTTACTATTGCATTTCCTTATATAAAAACTATAAATTCAAGCACTCATATTGTTTATTATTCAATGGAAAATAGTAATTTAAGTAAATGTACTCTGGTTCATTATTATAAATGTAAAAACTCGTGGATAGAAAACAAAATAGATATTACCCGTTTCCATATTCTTACCAATTTTGTTGTACTTTTTGAAAATTCTACTCCAACTATATTTTATTTGAACATAATTAATGGATATGAAGAACTTTTTTATTCTACTTTTGATTTAAATAACAGTACTTGGTCTAAACCTATGCAAATAACAAACTCACGAAAACTTAAAGTTTATTTATCTGTAATAAAATATAACACTGGTATATATCATATAACTTATTCTGAAAATAATTCTAACCAATATTATTGCAACTATATAAATGCATCTATTAAGGATGATACTTTTACCATTTTAAAGGATACAATTATAAGTAAAAGTATTGCTTGCACCTTTCCAAATATATTACAGTATAATGAAATCCTTTATATTCAATGGATAGAAAATCACTCGCTGTATTACAGTTTTTCCTATAATTTAGGTGCAACTTGGAGTGAACCTACTATAGATAAAGCTTCTTCTGATTATCCTTTTAATCGTTATATTTACAAATCTACTAATAATAACATAAACACTTACTCTATTTTTTCAAGTGAGAAGTCATTTAATATATTGGGAATTCTAAAAGCACAATCAAAAAAAATAAGCAACCATATGCTTATCTAGAATATTTATACATTAAATACAAAAATATTATAAGGAGATAGTGCTAGTGGAAAATTTAGAAAAAATCAAATTTATTGATACAACTTACGTATACAATACCAATCCAAACAGTAATTATTATAGCGAAGATACTTTGCTTGTTGGAGCTATCAATACTAACAATCAAAACTTTAAATTATATAAATCTCTATTAAAAGTTAATAAATCTGATTTAAAGTTTGATTCAAGTAAAAATATATATTTATTTTTATTTGTAGATAATATGTATGTAAATCATGGTAGTACAATTAGTATTTCAATCTTTGGGAATGATGAGGATTTTAATATTTCCAAAGTTAATTGGATAGGATTTCCAAAAAAAAATTTTCATCCTCAAGTAGATGCTAATGTTTCAGTGAAATCTATTAATAAATATATAAAAATTGATATTACTGCAATTGTTAAATCTTTAACTTCTCGCACTAATGCCTGTAACTTAATAATCGAAGCTAGTCGTTCCAATTCGTCTTGTATGATTAAGTTTGATTCTTGCAATGGTGAAAATATTCCTTACTTAGCTGTTGCAAATAATTCTGCAATCAATGATAAATCAAATAATTTTAAGCTTAAAAATCATAATATTGATAATAATAATAATAATAATAATAATAATAATAACTATATGAAAGATTATTTTACTAGAATCATAGATGAAATGAATAACCAAAATCTAAGATTAGATTCCTTAGAGAAAAGTTTAGATAATATATTAAATTCTTTAGAAACTAAAATTACTGATATAAAAAATGATGAACTAAATAATATAGTTTCAGATTTAAATGAATTAACAAAAAATGAAATTCTTCAACTCAAAAATTCTGTAAATTATGATATTATTCAATTAAAAAATTCTATAGAATCTAAAATTACTAATACAAAAAATGATGACACTTATTTGAATGATAAAATTGCATCCGCACTCAACCAAATAAATCAAAACTTTTCACATGTAAATAATACTATAACCTCCTTAAAGGATTCTATTGAAGTTACAAAAAACGAATCAAATTCAATCAGTGAAAGTTTTCTTGTAGACTCCTTAAATGGTCTAGCTTTAAGTTTAAATGAATTAACAAAGAGTGGAATTCTTCAGCTAAAAGATTCTGTAGATTATGATATTACTGAATTAAAAAATTCTATTGATAATGAAGTTTCAACTTTAAAATATTCTATGGAAACA
>JARLHR010000009.1 GCA_031292145.1 Clostridium sp.
CTAGGTTTATTTCAGTGCGTTTAAAAGTCAGAAATCTTTCAATAATTGATGTGGGATTTTAAACATTTGGAAATTTACTGGTTTAAACCGAAAAGGAGCATCGCTCATGATTAAAATTTAATCATTTTGCGACACTCTCTTGAGTAGAAAATAAATTTTTTATTATAAATTTTATTTCTTTAAAAAATGATATTAAAAGAGTTTTGTATTGTTTTTTTTTATTTAATGATTTCATGAAAAGAACTCCTTTAGTCGATTTAAGAATTATATTTATCTTGCGTAAAAATTAATGTGATTTACATTTTATTAGGTCAATTATTTTAAAGACGATGAAACTAAAGACAAACACAAGTAATCCATCAAAAATATAATTAAATAAAAATAATTGTTTAGCTGTGTCAGCATACCCGTTGCCAACAAATGGCATAGGAAATTGAACTGCACTTATTAACATAATAGTCCAAAGTAAAAGTATTTTAGTTTTAATTTCTAAATTAGATTTACTTTTAATATATTTATAAAGTGAATATATTAAAATAATAAGATAGATTGAAGTTATGAAATATATATTTCGTGGTATCATATTTTGTCTAAATGATGACCAAAGGGTAAATCTATTGAACTTTGTTATTGGTGTTTCACTATAACTTCTATAACATTTCCCCAATACTGTACTAGTATAAAATGCTTTGCTAGCAGTGTATTCCATGCCCTTTAATAACCTTGTGGGATGAGTTAAATAGAATTTAGCAAGTTTTAAATTATTTATATTGTTATAGAATTCATTAGCTGTTAATTCGGATTTTGGAAAGTATTTAACATATTTATCTTTATCTAAATAAGCAGTTTTTCCGGCTTCAACTGCCATATCTGGATTTAGGCCTAAATCTATTAAATCTTGTTCAGGTGTTTCAGAATCCTTTAGGACACCATAAAAAACTGAATTATATTGAGTATCTTTATTTAAATTATGACTATGATAGCTAATTCCAATAGGATAAGCAATTACTATGCAAAAAAGTATAGATAAAATAAATAAACTTACTTTACTAAAAGAACGTCTGTTATCCAATATTATTTTACTAATAAAAAATATTATGAAAGGTAATGATGTAAGTACTTGTAACTTTGAACCTATAAATAAAAATGCTGCCAATAATATAAAAACTACTTTTGACATTATTTTTTCTCTTCCCTTAAGAACATATTTATAATGAGTGTAATTAAGAACGGAGGCAATGAATAATAATAAAGTAATGAACATCATTGGTTCACCATATAAACTATTAAACCAAATTAAATAATTACCATCAAAGAAAACAAATAAAATCAATAATGCAAGTATTATTAATTTTATTTGGTGTTTTATATTTAAAGATTTTAATATTATGCTAAACGAAAGAATATATATGATACTGTAAACTATAGCTAAATATTGAGTTTTAAATAAAGCTTGTCCAAATAATTTGCAAATAGTATTAATAAGAATAATTATATAACCTAAGCTAGAACCGAAAACGGTTAGAACAATATGTTTTAAATCAGTTATTTGATAATCAGTTACAATATATTTAAAAAATCTGCAAAAGTTAGGATTATTTGCATCTGAGTCCGATAATGCAAGGCCAGAGATACTCATAATTCTATCAAAATCACCTTGATCAGCAATACCAACTTGAGGTTTTATAAATAAAACTCCAATAATTATCATAATTGCGAATATAATGAACCCAATATTATAATAGTCTATCAATCTTTTTTTTATCTTCACTAAATTCTTCCTCCATTATAAAAACAAAAAGTTTAAAATATCAATCAATAAGATTATAATGTTTTTTTACTAATACTACAAGAAAACATAAATAGTAGTTAAAAAGTTGGGAATAAATATATATTAGATATAAATTTTCAGAAAATTAAGAAAAATAGAAGGATTTAAGAAATAGAAATAGAATAAATAACATATAATATTATCAAGTGAAAGGCAGGTGAAAGCCAGCTTCTTAGGTGACTTAAGGGTTTGGCAGAGTTAATGAAAGATTATAGTATTAAAAATTTAAGAAATGTAGGATTAATGGGACATAATGGAACAGGAAAAACTTCTTTGGCAGAGAGTCTTTTGTATTATTCAAAGATAATAGATAGATTAGGAAAAATTGAAGATGGAACTACTGTTTTAGATTTTGATACTGAAGAAAAGAAAAGACAATTTTCCATTGCGCTTTCTGTGGCTCCCATTGAATTAGATAATGTTAAAATAAACCTTATTGATATTCCTGGATATGCTGATTTTCAGGGAGAATGCATTGAAGGCATGAGAGCTGTAGATGTTGGGATGATAGTTGTTAGTGCAGTTTCAGGAATAAAAGCTGGAACTGAAAGAGCATGGGAATATTGTAATAAGATCAAGCTGCCTAGAACAATCTTTATAAACAAGTTAGATAGAGAAAATGCAAGTTTCGATAAAGTATTAGATTCCCTTAATCAAAAGTTTGGAATAAGTGTGGTGCCAATTCAATATCCAATAGGAAAAGAGGATGGGTTTACAGGTGTAATAAATGTTATTTCTAAGCAAGCAAGAATATATGATGTTAAGACTAAAGAGATAAAAGTTTTAGATATACCTGAAGAATTGAAGGAAAAAGTTGAAGATTGCAAGAGAATGATTATGGAATCAGTTGCTGAAACTGATGAAGAATTACTTGATAAATATTTTAGTGAAGGCACATTAAGTGATGAGGAAATATATCAGGGATTGATAAAGGGATGTGCGAGTGGTGATATTGCACCTGTTATGTGTGGAAGTGCGACTAAGGTTATAGGAATGGATTCGTTGATTGATGATATTGTAGAATGTTTTCCTTCACCAGAATATGCAATCCCTCAAAAGGTTTTAGACGTTTCAAAGAATGAAGAAACTTTTATTGATATTAATCAAGAAAAACCTTTTTCAGCATTAGTATTTAAAACGATTGCAGATCCGTTTGTAGGGAAGATTTCTTTCTTTAGGGTTATGGCAGGAGAAGCTAAAGACGATATGACAGTGTTAAATGTTAATAAAGATAAGACTGAAAAGTTATCCCACATTTGCTTTATTAGAGGGAAAACACAAATACCTACTAAAAAGATTATTGCAGGAGATATAGGTGCAATTTCTAAATTGCAATATACAAATACAGGAGATACCTTAGCAAGTCCAGATTATAAAATAATATATGATAAAATGAACTTTCCAAAAGCTGTTTGTTCAATGGCGATAATACCTCAAGCTAAAGGGGATGAAGAAAAGATATCTCAAGCTTTAAATAAGTTAAAGGATGAAGATCCAGTTTTTGAATTAGATAGAGATGTAGAAAATGCTGAAATTATTATTTCAGGATTAGGGGAAACACATATAAATGTAATTGCAAGTAAAATAAAAAATAAATTTGGTGTGGATGTAGTATTAAATTTACCAAAGGTTCCATATAAAGAAGCAATAAAGGGATTTGCTGATGTACAAGGAAAACATAAAAAGCAATCTGGTGGACATGGACAATATGGAGACGTTGTTATTAAATTTGAATCTAGAACAGATGGGGAAGATGATTTAGAATTTGTAGATAACGTTGTTGGTGGTGCTGTTCCAAGGAATTTCATTCCAGCAGTAGAAAAGGGATTAAGAGAATGCATTGCTCATGGTGTTTTAGCAGGATGTCCTGTTATGGGACTTAAAGCAACTCTTCATGATGGATCATATCATGCTGTAGATTCATCTGAAATGGCATTTAAGATGGCAGCATCATTAGCATATAAGAAAGGACTTGAGCAAGCAAAACCTATTTTGTTAGAACCTATAATGAAATTAGATATTATGATGCCTAATGAGTATACTGGAGATGTAATAGCTGATATAAATAAAAAGAGAGGCAGAGTAGTAGGAATGGAGCAAGAAGGAGATAAGCAAAAAGTTATGGCTGAAGTTCCACTTGCAGAGGTTAGAAAATATGCAACTGAACTTCGTTCATTAACGCAAGGTAGAGGTGTATTTACAAAAGAATTTGTAAGGTATGAAGAAGTTCCGGAAGTAGAATTAGCAAAAGCGATAGAAAGTGTTAAGGAATCAAGGAAATAGGTAATATAAATAATAAACTATAATAGTTATCTAAGGTGAAAATTAATATTAGACACATGGATTTATTATTTTTTTGATTGTTCCTTATATCATAACAAAAGAGTCAATAAAGGTTATGCATTTATTAGTTGCATAGAAGATGTTTATGCAATACTGAATAAAAGTATAACCTTTAATTTTTTGATTATGCTTTAATACATAAAAGTTTCAAATCTTTTATTGGTGTTTTATTGAGCAAATGAGCTAAATTTTTTGCTAAGTAAGGTAGCATAAAAGTACGTCCATGAAGACATACTATTTTTAGTAATAATATAGAATTTTTAGGACTATATTAATAAGGGAGATGAAATTATGTCAGATTATAGTATGGATATTAATGGAATCATGTGTCTAAGTGATTATAGCAATATTTTTGACTATTTAAATATAATAGATAAGGATGATAATTTTGTAATAAGGATAGATAAAAACAATAAAGGGGATATAGATTTAATTAGTTCAATGCTTAGAGATAATAAATTTGCTATTAATTATACACAATATGATGAGTTTGGTAACTATTATATAAGTGCAAATAGAATGTTTTAAATGAATAAATATTTTAAATATAGGTTTTATTAACATAACATAATGTAGTATAATATCAATTAAAAGAAATCGTTTTTTGTAAAAGAAATCGTTTTTGATTGGGGAAGTAAAAAATAAAGGAGAGTTATGTTATGCAAAAATATGTTGTAGGAGTAGATTTAGGAGGTACTAAAATTAGTACTGCATTATCTAATTTGAATGGAGAAGTAATAAGCCAAACTACAGTGCCAACAAACGCAAATGAAGGAGAAATTCCTGTATTAAATAGAATTATAGAATCTATAGAAAAAGTAATTAAAGATGGCTCAGCAAGCTATGATGAAATAAAAGGAATTGGAATAGGTTCACCAGGACCTTTAGATGCTGAAAAAGGAACTATAATTTATACGCCAAATCTTCCGTTTAAAAACTTTAATTTAGTTGAACCAATAAATAAAAAATTTGGATTGCCTGTTTTTTTAGATAATGATGCAAACGTTGCAGCTATTGGAGAGTATATGTTTGGAGCAGGAAGAGGAGCAAAACATGTAGTGTTCTTTACAGTAAGTACAGGAGTAGGTGGAGGAGCCGTATTAAATGGAAAAGTATACAGGGGACATACTTCAAATGCTTTAGAAATTGGACATATGACAGTAGCGCCAGATGGTCCAAGATGTAATTGTGGAAATATTGGTTGTGTGGAAGCAACATCATCAGGAACTGCAATTGCTAAAAGAGGTCAAGAAGCATTAACTACTAAGGTTGAAACTTCACTAAGAAAGTATGAAACTGTTACTTCCTATGAAGTATTTACAGAAGCTGCAGCGGGAGATCCAGTTTGTAAAGATATAATCAGCAATGCATTAAATTATTTGGGAATAGCTGTTGCTAATGCAGTATCTATTTTTGATCCAGAAGTAATAATAATTGGTGGTGGAGTATCAAAGGCTGGAGATATTGTATTTGATACAGTAAGAAAAGTTGTTGATAAGCGATGCTTTAAATCAATGGCAGAATCAGTTAAAATTGTTCCAGCAGGATTAGGCACAGATGCAGGTGTAATAGGAGCTGTGGCATTAGCTCTACTTGAAACAGAAGGCAAATAATCGTTACGCTAAATAAGTATTTTTGCAAATATATATAGGATTAAAGAATTGCTATTAAATTAAGAATACAATCCTAACTTTTAATGTATATTAGATTTTGCAATATATCTAGAAATTTTTGAAAGATTAACATATAATTTTTACAATAAAATTATTAATAGGTATGAATAAGTAAGAGGTGTTATACATATAATAAAAGTATAGAAGTTCTCTTGCAATGAATTTTTTCTTCTCATACATATTACTAATCTAATTTTAGGTATGTGCTTAAAATGGATTGAGATGAAAAAATTTTTTATATAAGCTATCTCTAAAGTATATTTAGAGATAGCATATTATAAAAGAAAATATTTTTATATAGAGCCTATTCAATATTTTATTGAATAGGTTTTAGACTTTTTAATGCTAAAATATATTATATCTAATAAGTTACTAGTAAAATTTAAAAGAGTAGAAGCTGCAGGGAGTAGTATTTCTTAAGAAAGCATAGAAGGATAGAAGGTAATTTTATGAAGGCAGAAATTATAGCAATAGGAACAGAAATTTTATTGGGTGATATAGCTAATTCTAATGCTCAATATTTAGCACAAGAATTAGCAGTACTAGGAATTGATATGTATTATCAGCAGGCTGTAGGAGATAATGAAAAAAGAATTATACACGCTTTTGATGAGGCATATAGCAGAAGTGATATTATAATAACAACAGGTGGACTTGGACCTACAGATGACGATTTAACTAAAGAAGTTGCAGCAAAGTATTTTAATAAGGAATTACTTGCGGACCAAGAATCAATTGAAAAAATAAAAAATTACTTTAAATTTAGAGAAAGAAAGATGACTGAGAATAATTTAAAGCAAGGATTAATTCCAGAGGGGGCTGTAATTATAAAAAATGATAATGGTACAGCACCAGGAGTGATTATAGAAGAAAATAATAAGATAATGGTTATTTTGCCTGGTCCACCAAAAGAAATGAAGCCAATGTTTGAAGAAACAGTTAAGCCTTATCTTCAAAAAAAAGCTGATTCAATATTAATATCAAAAGTAATTAAAATATTAGGTATTGGAGAAAGTGCAGTTGCAGCTGAATTAAAGGATATAATGGAGGCTCAAACTAATCCAACTATTGCTCCTTATGCAAAGGAAGTAGGCGTAATGCTTCGTATAACAGCGAAAGCCAGTAATGAAGATGAAGCTCTTAAGTTAATATCGCCTATAGAAAAAGAAATTATAAATAGATTAGGCGATAATGTTTATACAACTGAAGATATTAGCATAGAAGAGGTTGTAGCCAGGCTTTTGATAGAAAAAAAACTTACAGTATCTACGGCTGAATCATGTACAGGTGGAATGATAGCAAGCACACTTATAAACTATCCCGGAATATCTGAAGTATTTTTAGAAGGTGCTGTAACATATTCAAATGAAGCTAAACATAATAGATTAGGGGTTAAGAATGAAACGTTAGAAAGGTATGGAGCTGTAAGTGAGGAAACAGCACGAGAAATGGCTATTGGTATTGCAAAAACAGCTAAAACTGATGTGAGTATTGTCACAACAGGAATTGCAGGTCCAGAAGGAGGCACTCCAGAAAAACCAGTTGGACTAGTTTATATAGGAGTTTATTTTCAAGGTGAAGTCACAGTAAAAAGATGTGTTTTTAATGGTAATCGCAGCAGAGTAAGACTTCAAGCAACAACAACAGGATTAGATATGTTAAGAAGAACCTTAATGCAAAAATAGAGGATGCACTTATAGATAAACAGTGTCTAATCTAGACTTATGCAATAGCCTACCAAAAGAATTGGTAGTCTGTTGCTCGGTTGCTAGAGAATATAGCAGCGCAAAAGGCTATCAGTTCTTTCTAGCAAGGTGTATCTATGAAAGTATAATCTAGTTCATGATTTGTTTATCTATATAAATAAACGATATAAATTCTAGTGTTATGTATAAGAAGGTACAATACAAAAAGCCATAATATATGTTGATCTTACTAACACATATTATGGCTTTACAAATTGTATATAAATAAAAATGGGGGAGAGGCGATTAAATATTGAAGTTAAATACTTCATTATTATTTATTGCCAAGTTAAATTTATTTATACATAATTTAGATTAAAATTGTTCTTTTTTTAATAAAATTTTTACTTTAAACAAATCTCCATCAAATTTAAGTTGAAAAATTCCTTTTTGAAGTTCTACTAAGCTTTTAGCAATAGCTAATCCTAATCCAGAACCTTCTGTTGTTCTGGAAGAATCTCCTCTTTTAAATCTTTCTAGTATTTCTTCTTCAGTGAAAGTCAATGGATACTTTGAGATATTTTTAAATGTTATTGATACAAAATCATCTTTTTCTTCAATATCTACATATACTCTAGTACTATTCAATGAATATTTTAAAATATTAGAAATTAAATTTTGAAATACTCTGAATGTCTTTTTTCCATCTGCATATACGCTTAGTTTATGTTCTGGTATGTTCTTTATAAAATCTAAATTAGAATTACTTATTTTATCTTCAAACTCTCCTAAAGTTTGTCTAAGAAGTGCTACAGGGTCTAAATATTCCATATGCATGTCTAGATTGCCTGAAGATGCTTTTGAAGCTTCAAATAAATCCTCAATTAGGATTTTTAGCCTTGAGGATCTTTCTTTAAGAATAGATAAATATTCTTTTCTTTTTTCTTCTGAAACATTTTCCTTATCTAAAAGATCAATATAATTAATTATAGATGTTAGAGGGGTTTTTAAATCATGGGATACATTGGTTATTAATTCACTCTTCATTCTTTCACTTTTTACAGCTTTATCTATGGATTTATTTATGCCATTTTCTATGTGTATAAGATTTTTTGCAATATCTTTAAAAAATAGTAGGTCTTTTATCTCAAATTTATTATAATTACCAGCTGTAATATTACTAGTGATTACTGTCACTTTATTAATATCTCTGCTAATATAAATTAAAAATAATATCACAGCTATAGCAGGAAGAGTAATAATACTAAATAATAAGATATTATCGTATAAGTGTGCATTGTAATGTCCTGTTAAATATCCTATTATATATATCGCAATAACATAGATAATAAAAATTACTATTAAAAACATTATTTTTGATGATGTAGATTTTGTTAAAAAGCATTCTTTAATCAATGTATATAATTTATACAGCATAGATTTTTCGTAAATATAATTTTCAAATTTATTTCTCTCATTGAATAAATAGAGCTTATACATATCTATTAATACTAAATATGTTAATATTAATATTGCAACAAAGTTTATAAGGACATCAGGATTTGTAAATATACTTCCCCACAGCATAACGCTATATAAATCAAATAAAGAGTATACAACTGCTATAGTTAGTAAAGTACGTATTTCTAAAAATAGCCTGCTATATAATCGTATAATAAAAGTTTCCTTGAATATTAAAGTTTTCTCTGTTGCAATAGTTACTAACAAAAATATAATAATCAATATATCTAATAAAACTAAATACCTGCTTCCAATAATATAATGAAAGCCACGTCCACTTGATATGCAGAGCAAAATAGGTAACAAAGTAAGGCATATTCCTAAAAGTAATATCCTTAGATTAAGACTTTTATTGTTTTTCAATTTTATATCCAATTCCCCATACCACCTTTAAATATTTTGGTTCTTTAGGATTTATTTCGATCTTTTCTCTTATACGTCTTATATGGACAGCAACAGTATCTACATTGCTATAAGCAGGCTCGTTCCAAACTCTTTCGTAAATTTCTTCAATAGAAAATACTCTATTAGGATTGTCCATTAGGAGCGTTAAAATTTTAAATTCTAATGGAGTTAGCTTTATATTTGTACCGTCAGAGAATACCTCTTTACTTTCTTTATTAAGTTCTATTCCCCCTATTCTAATCACATTTGTATTTTCCTTAAGAGGAGAAAATATAGTATATCTTCTAAGCTGAGAATTAACTCTAGCTATGAGTTCTAATGATTAAATGGCTTGGTTATATAATCATCAGCACCAAAATTTAATCCTAATATTTTGTCAGTATCTTCAGATTTGGCAGAGAGAAGTATTATTGGAAGCTGTTTTTCCTCTCTTATTTTAATTGTAGTTCTCATACCATCCATATTAGGCATCATTATATCCATTAATATAAGATGTATGTTCTCATTTTGTAATACATCTAAAGCGTGCAGTCCGTCATATGCCTTGAAAATATTATAGCCTTCATTAGTTAAATAGACTTCAATTGCATCAGTTATTGCTTTATCATCATCAACAACTAAAATATTATAGTTCTGCATTTTGTTCCTCCTGAAGTAGTTAAATTAATACTATTTTACCATATAAGTATGAATCAATATAAAATAACAAATCCTATAAGATTTATATTAGGGTATAAAGATTACAAAAGAGTAATATAAATTCGAAAGAAAATCGAAAGATTTCATAAGAATATAAGAGTATAAGCCTAGGTCAATACAGGCCTAGGCTAACTAAAGAAAGAACTAATCAGCATTATATATTGGATATTATTGAAGCTAATTTCCATAAGAGCGGATTAGAGATTGTATTAGATTTTAAAGAGTATTTACAGCTTCGCTTAGAACTTTTCCAATAGAATCATTAATAACTAAATCAGCTTTAGAATCAGCAGAAGTAGAGCTCTTATTTATAAGTACAAGATTTTTACCATTAAAATAATCTATAAGCCCAGCTGCAGGATAAACAACAAGCGAAGTTCCACCAATAATAAGAGTATCAGCTTTAGAAATTGCATCTACTGCACCTCTAATTACCTTATCATCTAAGCCTTCCTCATAAAGAACTACATCCGGCTTAATAGTTTCGCCACATTTAGTGCAGATAGGAGCCCCTTTAGCTTCTAAAATAAATTTTGCATCATAAAATGCATGACATTTAGTGCAGTAATTTCTATGAACAGAACCATGAAGTTCGAAAACATTTTTATTTCCTGCCATCTGGTGAAGACCATCTATATTTTGTGTTACTATAGCCTTTAATTTGCCCATTTCTTCAAGTTTAGCTAATGCTAAATGCCCACCATTTGGTTTTGCTTCAGGATAAATAAGCTTTGATTTATAAAAGTTAAAAAACTCTTTTGGATATCTAATATAAAATGAATGTGATACTAATTGCTCAGGAGTAAATGTAATATTTAGTTTTTCATTAAATAATCCACTCGAACTCCTGAAATCTGGAATGTTAGATTCTGTCGATACTCCAGCTCCGCCAAAGAAAACTATATTGCTACTTGTTTTTAAAATCTGAGTTAACTTTTTTATTTCAGTAGTCATAAAATCATCTCCAAACATTTAATAAGTTTATTATGGCACAAATAATAAAAAAATCAAAATATTATAATAACATCAGCATGGTAATATATGTATTAATATGGTATTATGAGAATGTAACTAATTACAAATATGTAATAAATCATTTTAAAGACATACATAGATTAAAAAATCTTTTGTATGTCTTTATTTAGTATTAAGGACTTTGTATCTAGAATGAGTACTAGTGACAGCAGCTCTAAATAAAACTATATTATTATTGATACTTATATAAAGAGTTTTTCTTATTAGCTGACACAAAATATTCAGTTATTGTATCTATTGATAGTTTATTTCATGTTTTTTAATAAAATATCAAAAAAAGTGTTGACATAAGGTTAATATCTCGATATAATACTACTTGTGATCTGGTGATGACGGCGTAGAGGTAACACTCCTTCCCATTCCGAACAGGAAAGTTAAGGTCTACAGCGCCAATGGTACTGCACGGGAGACTGTGTGGGAGAGTAGGACGTTGCCAGGTAAGATGGCTCGATAGCTCAGTCGGTAGAGCAGAGGACTGAAAATCCTCGTGTCACTGGTTCGATTCCAGTTCGAGCCACCATATAAAAAGCACTAACATATGTTAGTGCTTTTTTGTTGTAAAAAATATACACCTTTGAAAAAAGTGCGAAGCACAATCAAGAACATTTCACCTTTGAAAAAAGTGCGAAGCGCAATTAAGAACTTGATTAAAAAAGCGTGAAGCGAATAGTAAAACCAAGATGAAAAATAAATAATGAATAATAAAGGTTGAAATTCCTTTGGAATTTCAACCTTTATTATTCATCATTCATTTGTTAAACAGTGCACTGCTCTACAGAGATTGAATAGGCACCACAGTTAGGACAAACAATTACACTAACTATATAGCTATCATCAATTTTTCCTAAACTAAAAAGTTTGTTAAAAGATGTGTCTTTATATTCATTGCTAATAGTATTTATTATATATTCGTTATTTTTTGTATAAATGTAAAAGTGATATTCTAAGTAACTATAAGACTTATTTTTTTCTTCTTGTGCATTACAAGAACACTTATCAGCATAATACTCATTTGAAAAACTTACTTCTTCACCTTCGTTTAAAGCATTTAATATTATATCTAAAGATAAATCAGTAACTTCATTTTCATCATCGAAAAATATTCCTTCACAATTTTCTTTTGTTAATATGTATTCCTTGTTATCATAAACAAATTTATAATCCATAAAAATACCTCCTAATATTAGTCTTATAAGTATTATACACTAATTATGGGGAATTATATATTTATTAACATTATGTTGAATGAATAATTAAGGTATTATCATTTCTTATATATTTTCAATTTGCCAATCAATTGGTGTTTGATTTGTAGAAATTAGGAAATTATTTGTTTTTGAAAAAGGTTTACTGCCTAAAAAGCCTCTTGATGCAGATAAAGGGCTAGGATGGACTGATTTAATAATGAGATGATTAGAGTTCGTTATTAAACTGGATTTTGAGATAGCATTGTTTCCCCATAATATAAAAACTATAGGATTTTCCTTTTCGTTTAATGCCTGAATAACTTTGTTGGTGAATTCTTCCCAACCCTTGTTTCGATGAGAATTAGCATCCCCAGCTCTAACTGTTAATACTGTGTTTAATAATAAGACCCCTTGATCAGCCCATTTTTTTAGATAACCATTGTTTGGTATATAGCAGCCTAAATCAGTGTGCAACTCTTTATAGATATTAATTAAAGAGGGCGGAGCTTTTACACCAGGATTAACAGAAAAACTTAATCCATGAGCTTGATTTGGACCGTGGTAAGGATCTTGGCCTAATATAACAACCTTAACATTTTTGTAAGGTGTAAAATGTAATGCGTTAAAAAGATCATGCATATTGGGATAAATAACATTAGAATTATATTCATTTACTAAAAACTTTCTTAATTTAATATAATAATCCTTTTGAAATTCGGATTCTAAATAATTTTTCCAATCATTCTTTAATATTTCGGACATAATATCACCCCAATTTATTATAACATTTTATTATAGTTTTATGTATATTATAAATTTAGACTACAAATTTCAAAATTATTTAGTTATATTATTGTTAGGAACGGTAGATACTGTTAAAATAAGAATAAATGTAAAAATAATTATATTGAAGGAGAATTTTAATGGAAAATAAGGTGTTAGCAGTTGCTGCAGGAAATGAAATAACAGAAAAAGATCTAAATACTATAATTAGCAGATATCCTCAAGAGCAAAGAGGAGCATTACAAGGTGAAGAAAAAAAGAAACAATTAGTTGAGCAACTAATTTCGTTTGAATTAATGAATAAATTTGGAAAAGAAATAGGATTGGATCAAACACAAGAATATAAAGATGCTATAGAAAATATATCAAAGGAAGTTATAACTTCAATGGCTATAAACAAAATACTAAGTGATGTTACAGTTACAGATGAAGAAGTAAAAAATTACTATGAAAGTAATAAAGAATCTTTTGGTACACCAGCAACAGTTTCTGCTAGACATATTTTAGTTGAAACAGAGGAAGAAGCTAAAAAGGCAAAGGAAGAAATTTTAAGTGATAGCATATCTTTTGGCGATGCATCAATGAAATACTCAATGTGCCCATCAAATCAACAAGGTGGAAACCTAGGTGAATTTTCAAAGGGAATGATGGTTCCAGAATTTGAAGAAGCTGCTTTTACAGCAGAAATAGGAAAAGTTACCGAACCAGTTAAAACTCAATTTGGTTATCATTTAATATTAGTAGATGCAAAGAATGAAGCATCAGTTAAGAGTTTTGATGAAGTGAAAGATGATGTACTAAATGAATTATTAAAACAAAGCCAACATACAAAATATGATCAAATATTAAAAGAATTAGAAGGTAAATATGGAGTAGAAAGAAAATAAGTGTTATTTCTATTATTAAGGAATACTTGAGGAGATAATAAATTATCATTCTGGTCTATTAAATAATAAGCTTACAATTTAAAATTAGTAAATGCCAGGTTCGTTAATTAATTGCTTGTCCTAATATTACATATATATTAGAGACATTGCACATATGATTCAACCTGGCATTAAATAAGTTTTTAGGAAACTCATTAACAATTGTATATATCAAAGATAAATTGTATTTTAATTATACTGTATATAAGTTGAACAACTATAATAAGTCTACAAAAGAATCAATATATGCATCTGCATGTTTAAGTAATTCTTCTTTAGAGTCAAGGCATTCGTCATCTCTTACGGCAATTACTCTCATATTAGCTGCTTTTGCACCTTGGATAGCAGGTAATATATCTTCAAAGACTAAACAATTTTTGGGAGATACACCTATTTTTTTTGCAGCCAGTAAATATACATCGGGAAAGTTTTTCCCATTATTGACCTCATCAGTAGTCGTAATTGAATCAAAATAGTCATAAATATAATTGTTTTTTAAGCAAGCTTCTAATAATGGAAGTGAATTGCTGGTTGCTAAAGCAATTTTTATTTTATTAGACTTTAAATGCTTTAAAAAATCTTTCACACCAGATTTTAATTTTACTTTTTTAGCGTAATAGTTAAATGCCATGTTATGCCAATCGTTTAATATTTCTTCTATGGAATCACTAAGTTTAAATTTTTCTTTGAAATGAACTGCTGTCTGGTAAAAGCTCAAATGTGAAATTTCACTTCTTAAATTTTCATGCATAGAATGTCCTTTCATTTGAAGATAATCAATATCAAGTTGAGACCAAACCCACATAGAGTCAACTAAAGTTCCATCTAAATCAAATATTGCACCTTTTATATTAGTTAACATTTTGGTACCTCCTAAAAATTGCGTATATATTGAAGTTAATCCTTAGGCATATAAAAGAAAATAACGAGTCAAATATATTGGAATTATGACTTATTACTTTTTTGATTGTGCCTTATATTATTAAATAAAAAAACTTAAGGAGTGTTCCTTAAGTTTTTTTATTTAATAATATTTGGTCGGGGTGACAGGGATTGAACCTGCGACCTCATGGTCCCAAACCACGCGCGCTCCCATCTGCGCCACACCCCGTGAACATATTTAATTATATATTCAAGTTAAATTTATGTCAAGAATTTTGAAATATATAAACAATAATTATCATAGTAAAATGAAACATATAAGTAATTCTATAAATCATATTAGATTATGTTAAGACTTGAGAATTTCTAGAATAATTGCTAAGAAAATTATCGATAATGAGATAATAAAGAATAACTAAGAAAAAGTGGGGAATTTGGACGATATATATATATTAGTAGGATAAATTAAAATCTTGATAGATGGATTAATTGTCTATCCTTAGTGAAAGTGTTATAATTAATTAGAAATAATAGATTAATGAAGGAGGGAAGGTTTTTAAAGACCGATTATGAATGAAAAGTAGAATTCTAGCTATTGTGTTAGCGAGCGTAATCGTTGTAGGTGGTTCAATGCCAGCATTTGCAGCGCCAGATAGTCAACAGTTAAGCGATTCAAGACAGAAATATGCAGAAATTGAAAACAAAATAACAGACATTCAGAATAAGATTTATGATTTAGATGCGCAGATAGAACCGCTACAATTAACTGTAGATAAAAATAAAAAAGATATAACAAATATTAATAAGGTTATTGACAATACAACAAAAGACATTGAACAATGTAAAAAAGATATCAATACATTGGATTTAGCTCTGGGACAAAGGGTTAAAGCGATGTATATGTCAGGTAATTTAGAGTTCAGTTATTTGAATTTTATACTTGAATCAGAATCAACAAGTGATTTCTTTTCGAGGGCAGAAGCAGTAAGTAAAATTATAGGGAAGGATAAATCTGCAATAGAAGAGGTTACAAGCAAAAAAGAAGAGCTAAACACTAAGATACAATCTTTACAAGATAAAAAAGATGAAATAGATAAGCTTAATCAAGAGATACAAACTAGTTTAAGTGAATTAGATGGAAAGAAAAAAGACGAAGAAACTTTAATAAGTCAAGCTAAGGATGAAAGGAAAAATTTTGATTCACAATATTTATCACAATTAGAAAGAGATCTTGTAAAGCCTCAAATGGATATGTTAAGCAATTCTAATAGTTCAGCAGCAGACCTTCAAGCCGCAATAGATCAATTGAGGAAGATTAGAGATAGCCAAATCAAGAGTGAGATTGTTACTTCAGAAATCAATGATAAGATTGAGAAAGCTAAAGTAATAGTAGCAGCAAAGAAACAAGCAGAGGTAAAAGCAGCAACGCCAAGTAGAGGATCGTTAAAATCTACTTCATTAGCTGTGCCAGCAGCAGGAAAGGCGCAAGCAATTCTGAATATGGCCTATGCACAAATGGGAAAACCTTATGTATGGGGAGCAACGGGATCGCAAAACTTTGATTGCTCCGGATTTACTCAATATGTATACGAAAATGCCTTAGGAATAGATATATCAAGAACAACTTATTCACAAATTGATGAAGGACAAGCCGTTAGTGAAGATCAACTTCAACCAGGAGATTTGGTATTTCCTCATGCAGGACATGTTGGTATATATGTTGGAAATGGACAAATGATACATGCACCGCAAACGGGTGATGTTGTTAAAGTTTCACCTGTATATAATTTTTATGCAGCAAGAAGAATTCTTAATTAGTAAACATAAGAAATTAGTTGTTAATGTCTGATTTCAAGCATAAGTTCTTCTGTCTATAGACAGAAGAACTTTTTTTTATTTATTTGTGATGCTATAATATGAAGGGTACGCTTAATTTATAATAGAGTTTATTATAGAAAAGGAAGAATAATATGCATAAAGATTTAGAATATTTAATGGAAGATGAAACTATTGATGACTTACAGCTTGAAGGTTTGAAGCTAATACAAAAAAAAGATGGATTTAAATTTGGAATAGATGCTGTCTTATTATCAGATTTTGCTTACATAAAAAGGAATCACGAAGTAATTGATTTATGCACAGGAACAGGAATAATTCCATTTCTGATATATGGTAAATATAAGCCACAACATGTATGTGGCTTAGAAATTCAAGAAGATATGGTCCATATGGCAAAAAGAAGTGTAAAGTTAAATACATTAGAAGGAAGTATTTCTTTTTACAATGAAGATTTAAAGAATATAGACTACTTAAAACAGCTTAAAAAATTTGATGTTGTCACTGTAAATCCACCGTATAAATTGAATAATTCAGGGATTATTAATCCAAATGATAAATTAGCAATAGCTAGGCATGAAATATTATGCAATTTAGAAGATGTGATTTATGCTTCGAGAATTTTATTGAAGGATAATGGAAGACTATTTATGATACATAGACCAGAACGATTAGCTGATATATTTACACTGATGAGAAAATATAAAATTGAGCCTAAAAGGGTGAAAATGATTCATCCAAAGGTTGGTAAGGCTCCGAATATTGTATTAGTTGAAGGTCAAAGAGATGGGGGATCATATCTAAAATGGGAACCGCCATTATATGTTTATGATGATAATGGAAAATATACTAAGGAAATAGATTCAATATATTGGAGGAAGTAATATGGAAAGTGGAAAATTATATTTAGTACCTACACCCATTGGAAATTTGAAAGATATTACTTTAAGGGCGTTAGAAACGTTACGAGAAGTTGATATTATTGCAGCAGAAGATACTAGGCAAACACTAAAATTATTAAATCATTTTGAAATAAAAAAATCTTTAATAAGTTATCATAAATTCAATGAACAAAATAAGAGTGATACAATTATAAATTTACTCATAGAGGGAAAAGATGTTGCTGTAGTATCAGATGCTGGAACACCAGGAATATCAGATCCGGGGAGTGTTATAGTTGAAAGGTGTATAAAAGAAAACATTCATTTTGAGGTACTTCCAGGGGCAACGGCAATAACTACAGCATTAGTTTATTCTGGATTGGACACAACAAAGTTTTTGTTCAGAGGTTTTTTGCCTAGAGAAAATAAAGAGCGTAAAAATATAACAAAGGAACTTTTGCAAAGTCAGGAAACTATTATATTTTATGAAGCACCACATAGATTAATAGATACATTAACATTTTTATTAGAGACATTTGGAGATAGAAGAATTGCAGTATGTAGAGAATTGACTAAGATATATGAAGAAATATATAGAGGTGCTCTAAAAGAAGCGGTGGAATATTTTGTGGAAAATAAACCAAGAGGTGAATTTGTACTTGTATTAGAAGGTAAAAAACTTGAAGAAATAAAAGAAGAACAAAGAGATACGTGGATTAATTTATCAATTGAAGAACACATACTTAAGTATATAAATAAGGGAATAAATAAGAAAGAAGCAATAAAAATTGTAGCAAAAGAAAGAGAAATTCCTAAGAGTGAGGTATATAAGTTTTCAACGGAAATTTAGTGTATAGATAAACAACACATAAGTCTGAGTCTTGCTTTGGATATCTATAGACATCTAAAAAGATAGACTATCCTCAATATGGCTGGGATAGTCTATCTTTTTAGATGTATTTGATAATACAGAAATTATTTATGTAAAATAAATATTATCTATTATTTTTTATTTCGTCTAGGCATTTTGTACAAATGTTTTTGCCTCTATAGTTTATTACATCTCTTGCATCTCCGCAGAAAATACAAGCAGGTTCATATTTCTTTAAGATGATTTGCTCTCCATCTACATAAATTTCTAATGCATCTTTTTCAGCAATATCTAAAGTTCTTCTAAGTTCTATAGGAATAACTATTCTTCCTAATTCGTCTACTCTTCTTACTACACCTGTTGATTTCATAAAAAATTCCTCCTCATTCCATTATTCGACATACTACTATGATATATTACCAAGGATGTAATATAAAGTCAATGAATTTTTTTATTATATTTATAAGAAATTACAAATTTCAACTTTAATAAACATCTTAACTAAAATATACTACCATATTTTAGAAAAGTCAAGAGGATTTATTTGCCAGTTTTTAATGTTAGTTTAAAAAAAGCAAGTTGTCTAAAGTTATCTTACATCAACGTTTAATGCGGTATTTAGAATATCTAATAACAAAATTATTTTCCAATTTAAAAGAAGAAATTTACAAAAAAAAGTATATGAGTAATATATAGGATTTTTTGCGGAAACACAGAGACTTGAGACAATAATGTCGATTAATTACATAAATTAGATATTTTTCAGATATGTATATTATAACTATAAGGACATCAGTATAATAATATTATCGTGAGTGTAGCATATTATAAATCAAAAATTTACATCATAATGTTTGGAATAACTTGTAACAAGTTCATAAGTACTATATAATGTATATGTATAGATAAGGGAAAGAACAGGTGTATAATAATGAATAAAAGTTTCGATTCAAATTATATAAAAGGATTAGTAGAGGAAATTTCTTGGAATAGTTTAATTTCATATGAGGATTTTCCAAAATATAATTTGTTTTTATCACAAGTAATAGATTATCTAAATGATAAATTTGTAGATGAGAAATTTACTAATAATATAGTACAAAATTATACTAAGAGTGAAGTTATAACTAAACCTGAAGATGGAAAAAAGAGAGGATATACTAAAGCGCACCTAATACAGTTAGTATTACTGGGGTACATGAGACCTGTCTTAACAACGGAGGAAATAAAAAAGGTATTTAGACTTGCTTTCAATGATATTAATGATAGGAATGATGATATATTATCATGGGAAGAAACTTATAAAACTTTTATACAAATACAGAAGGAAAGTTTTGACAATAGCTTGATTGCATCCTTGACAAATGAAGAAAAATTTGATGAAATAATAAAAACTTTTGACTTAAAAGATAAGGATAAAGAAAGAATAAAAATCTTTTTATTAGTTTTATCTTTAATAGCAGAAGCAAGTGTTATAAAAAAGTTAGTTCAAAAAATAGTCAATGAGTATGAAACAGAGTAGTTAGATAAGTCTGTAATAAGTAACATAATTTGACTAATAGAAATAGATTAAATAAAATGAAAAAGTAAGGCAAAGATGTAATGTATATTGTGTCGTAAGATAAATTCAACTAAATTCAGGTGGAATATAAAATTCCGCCTGAATTTAGTTGAATTTTAAGTCATTTGGGCAATATATTTGTTTTATAGCCGGGTTAGAAAAAAGATTACTAAACATGAAACGATATATATTAGAATATTGAATCGTAAGATAATTAGAGGTGATTTTATTTTTAATAGAGTTTTTATATTTTGACAAGTTATATGATGTATATTTGAAGAGGAAATAATCATGGATAAAATTATTATAAGAGAATCTGTAAGAAATTTAGTTGAATTTTGCTTAAAAAAAGGTGATATAGATAATAGATTTTCTGGAAGCGGTAGAGCTGTAGAAGGTACAAAAGCACATCAAAAACTTCAAGATGACAATGGGAAGGTTTATGAAAATTATCAAAAGGAAGTATATTTAACCCACGAATTTGAAATGAATCAAAGTTTAATAAATATTGAGGGCAGAGCCGATGGAATTATAATACAAGAAGATAGAATAATAATTGAGGAGATTAAATCTACATATAGAAATTTTGCATATATAGATGATTCAAATGAAGTACATTGGGCACAAGCAAAAGTATACGCATTAATTTATGCTAAACAAAATAGACTTAGTGAGTTAAATATAAGATTATCTTATATGCAGCTTGAAACAAATGAAGTTAAAAGTTTTGAGAAAAAATTTTCTTTAGATGAATTAGAAAAGTTTGTGTTGAATTTATTAGAGGCTTATGAGAGTTTTAGTATTTTAATATATGAAAAAAGAGATAGTAGAAATGAATCTATAAAGTGTCTTGAATTTCCCTTCGAAAAATATAGAGAAGGCCAAAGAAAATTAATTAATACATCATATTACACCATAAAAGAAAAAGAAATGTTATTCACTCAAGCACCAACGGGAATAGGTAAGACAATATCAACGATATTTCCATCAGTAAAGGCCTTAGGAGAAGGTATTGGGGATAAAATTATATATTTGACAGCTAAGACTATAAATAGGCAGGTTGCAGAAGATACTT
This sequence comes from Clostridium sp., assembly GCA_031292145.1. Taxonomy (GTDB): domain Bacteria; phylum Bacillota; class Clostridia; order Clostridiales; family Clostridiaceae; genus Clostridium. The sequence continues at coordinate 21,195 of JARLHR010000009.1, forward strand.
TTGAGAGGTTAAGGCAAGGCGGTTTGAAATTTAAAAGTATTGTAATTACTGCAAAGGAAAAAATGTGCATTAATCAAAATTTCGATTGTAATCCTGAAAATTGCATATATGCAAAAGATTATTATAGTAAAGTAAAAAATGCAATATTATATATTATTGAGAACGAAGATAGAATTTCCTCGGAAATATTGAAAAAATATGCTGAAAAATATGAAATATGTCCATTTGAACTCTCTTTAGATTTAAGCATTTATTGTGACGGAATTATAGGGGATTACAACTATGTCTTTGATCCGAGAGTATCTTTAACAAGAATACTAGAGAGTAAAGGAAATATAGTTCTTATTGATGAAGCACATAATCTAATTGATAGATCTAGAAATATGTATTCAGCATCTTTGTCAAAAAGTAAAATAATGACATGCAGAAAAATAGTTAAAGGTAAACTTGGTAAATTACATTCGATTTTAGGCAAAATTAATGATTATTTTATTGATTTGAGAAATGAATGTGATAATAAAGGTGTGGAATGGTTCTATGAAACAGAGTCACCAAAAGATTTAAATAAACATTTACAAATTTATTTGAGAGAAAGTGAAGAAATTTTAGTAAGAGGAAATAAATTTGATGGATATGGAGAAATACTGCAACTTTACTTTGATATAAATGCTTTTATTTCTACTACTCAGCTATATGATGAAAATTATAGAACATGTATTGAAAAGGAATCTCAAGATATTAGAATTATATTATATTGTGTAAATCCGTCAAAAAACTTAAAAGAATATTTATCAAAATGTTATTCGGTGATTTTCTTCTCGGCAACCATATCACCAATAATATATTATGTTAGTATGCTTGGAGGAATGGATGAAACATATAGATTAAAACTTCCATCACCATTCAAAAAGGAAAATTTAAAGGTGTATTTAAGTTCTATTAACATTAGATATAAATATAGGGAAAAAACATTAGAATCAGTAAAAAATAAAATTTATAGTTTTATAAGTGAACAAATAGGAAATTATATGATTTTTTCACCATCATATGCGTATATGGAGTCATTATATAATGAGATTAGTAAAACACCAATAGACGGATTTGAGCTTATAAAACAAAAGCAAAATATGAGTGAAGAGGAAAAAACAGAATTTTTAGCTAAGTTTAAAAATAATAATAACTTGTTAATGTTTTGCGTACTTGGTGGTATGTTTTCTGAAGGGATAGATCTACCCGGAGAGCAATTGATAGGAAGCATAATAATTGGTGTGGGATATCCGATGATATCAATGAATAATGAAGTGATAAAGGATTTTTACAAAGAAAATGGTTATGATTATGCGTATGTGTTTCCAGGTATAAATAAAGTTCAACAGGCTGTAGGCAGAATAATAAGAACTGAAAATGATAAAGGAAGGGCTTTGCTTATTGATGATAGATATATCACAAACAAATACAAAATGCTGTTACCAAATGAATGGTATCCTATCCATAAGTATTAATATAACTAATTATTGTACGTTGTTAATTAAAAATAAGTATGTTAAAATATTCATGTTAGTTTTAAAAAATATATATTAAGATAAAATTTTTGTGTAGAATTAAGGAGCGAGGGAAATGAATATTCCATTAATTGATTTAAAAGCTCAATATAAATCTATTTCTGAAGATTTAGATAGAGTAACTAAAGAAGTGCTTTCTTCTGCAAATTACATTATGGGCAAGAATGTGACAGAATTTGAAAGAGAATTTGCAGAATATATCGGGGTTAAGCATGCAATCTCGGTAGGAAATGGAACAGATGCATTAGTTATTGCATTAAAATCTTTAGGAATAGGAAGTGGAGATGAAGTAATAACTTCTACATTTACTTATTTCGCTTCAGCAGAGGCTATTTCAGCAGTTGGTGCAACTCCTGTTTTTATTGATGTGGAAAAAGAAACGTTTAATATAGACCCGGCTAAAATAGAAGAAAGAATTACTAAAAATACAAAGGCTATTATTCCGGTTCATATCTTTGGTCAAAGTGCTAGAATGGATGAAATAAATACGTTGGCAAAGAAATATGATTTAAAGATAGTAGAAGATGCTGCTCAGGCGGTAGGTTCAAAATATAAAGGAAAAATGATAGGCGCTTTGGGAGATGCGGCATGTTTTTCATTCTTTCCAACAAAAAATCTTTCATGTGCTGGCGATGGTGGTATGATAGTAACCAATGATGATAACATAGCTATAGTAGCAAGAGCTTTAAGAACACACGGAAGTGGGGAAAATGGCCAAAAGGCATTTAATTTTTTAAATAATATAAAAGATGAAGTAGAAGTTTCTAAAGATGGAGATGACACTGTATATAACCCTTTAAAATATTATAATTATTTAATTGGATTTAATTCTAGATTGGATGCTATTCAAGCAGCAATTTTAAGCGTGAAATTACCGCATTTGGATAGATGGAATGCACGAAGAAGAGAAATCGCTAAGATATATGATGAAAAATTAAAAGGTTCAAATGTAGTCACACCAATTGTAGACGGAGAAAATGAAACCATATACCATCAATATGTGCTTCAATGTGACAATAGAGAAGTGATGTTAACAAAGCTTAAAGAAAAAGGAATAGCAACTGGAGTTTATTATCCAGTTCCATTACATTTACAAAAGGTATATAAAGATCTTGGGTATAAAGAAGGTGATATGCCTGTTTCTGAATACTTAGCAAATAGAACTTTTGCAATTCCTGTTTATCCAGAGTTAACAGAAGAAGAAATTGAGTATATAATTGAAGGTATTAAAGAATAGAAATATAATTTAGTAATTAAATTGATAAGGCTTAATAAAATATATTTTAAGATGTGAGGATTATTTATGGATAAGGATTATTTTGTACATGGATCTAGCTATGTAGATGATAATGTAAGAATAGGATCTGGAACAAAGGTATGGCATTTTTCTCACGTTATGAGTAATAGCGAAATAGGAGAAAAGTGTAATATAGGACAAAATGTTGTAATATCACCAGGTGTAAAGATTGGAAATAGAGTAAAAATACAAAATAATGTGTCAGTTTATACAGGAGTTATCTGCGAAGATGATGTTTTCTTAGGACCGTCTTGTGTATTTACCAATGTAGTAAATCCAAGAAGCTTTATTGAAAGAAAGAGTGAATATAAGGAAACTATAATTGGAAAGGGAGCATCAATTGGAGCTAATGTTACAATTGTATGTGGGCACAATATAGGTAAATATGCATTAGTAGGTGCTGGAGCCGTTGTTACTAAACATATACCTGATTATGCTTTAGTTGTAGGAAATCCAGCAAGTATATTAGGATACGTATGTAAATGTGGGGAAAAGTTAAAATTTAAAGATGATCATGCAACTTGTAATGTTTGTGGAAAAAAATATAGCAAAAATAATGAAAAAGTGGAATGTATTTAAATCAGTTAGGAGTTAAGAGTTAAGAGTTAAGAGTTGTAGATAAAGATTCTAGCGAATTTTTTAAATTAGTTTAGATAATATAATAACATATTTGGAAAAAATCCTGTAAGAATTTCATTATTAACTGTTAACTATGCACTGTTACCTGTTAACTGAAAAAAGTGGAGGTAAAAGATGTCAACATTAAAACAACAATTATTAGATAGGATAAACAATAAAGCTGCCAAAGTTGGTGTAGTTGGACTTGGATATGTTGGATTACCACTAGCAGTAGAGAAGGCTAATGCAGGGTATCAAACTATTGGGTTTGATGTTCAAGAACAAAAAGTAAAAATGGTTAATGAAGGACAAAACTATATAGGGGATGTAGTTGATGAAACATTAAAAAAATTAGTAGAAGCAAAAACTTTGCAAGCGTCTACAGATTTTAGTTTTGTTAAAGATGTGGATACTATCTGTATTTGCGTACCTACTCCATTGGATTTATATAAACAACCGGATTTATCATATGTTGTTTCTTCAACAAAAAGTGTTGCTCAGTATCTACATAGAGGCATGCTTGTTATTCTTGAAAGCACTACTTATCCGGGAACAACAGAAGAAGTTCTTAAGCCAATTTTAGAAGAAAGTGGTCTTAAGTGCGGAGAAGACTTTTTCTTAGCCTTTTCACCAGAGAGAGTTGATCCAGGTAATAAGGATTTTAACACTAAAAATACCCCAAAGGTTGTTGGAGGATGTACAGAGGATTGCACTGAAGTTGCAGCGGCATTATATAGAAATATATTAGAAGGGGATATACACACAGTATCATCACCAGCTGTAGCTGAAATGGAAAAAATACTAGAAAATACTTTTAGAAATATAAATATAGGTTTAGCTAATGAAATGGCTATCTTGTGTAATAGAATGGGAATAGATGTTTGGGAAGTTATTGATGCAGCAAAAACTAAACCATATGGATTTATGCCGTTTTATCCAGGTCCAGGTCTAGGTGGTCATTGTATTCCTCTTGATCCGTTTTATTTAGAGTGGAAAGCAAAGGAATATGATTATCATACAAGATTAATTGAAACATCAGGAGAAATCAATGATTCAATGCCTGAATTTGTACTTGATAATGTGATGAAAATTTTAAATAAAAATAAGAAAGCATTAAATGGAGCTAAAGTTCTTTTGTTGGGTGTAGCATATAAGAATGATATTGATGATTATAGAGAATCACCAGCATTTAAGGTAATAGAACTGTTGGAAAAGAATGGTGCAGATCTTATGATCAACGATCCATATTGTCCTAAATCTAAATATAAAGATAAAGTTTATAATTCAGTTGATTGGACAGAAGTTATAGATGATTCGGATATTGTTATAATCACAACAAACCACAGTTGCTATGATTATGAATCAATTGTAGCTAGATCTAAAGTTGTATATGATACTAGAAATGCAACTAAAAATGTAGTTAATAATAGGAATAAAATTCATAAATTGTAAGAACGGGTTAAATAAATGGGGTATATTCGTAAATTTTTAATTTAGGAATATACCTTTCTATTTCACTTAATATAACTTCTATTGTCAATATGGGACCTTGTATTGAAGCACATTTACTATTTGGAACTAATTACAAAAGTGAAATTTTTTATAAACAGGGTGTATGATTTATTGACACTAATGAGAATGAATAATATTATAAATATAGGATAATTTACTTTATCGTGAAGTAAATTTAATTAGGTAAATTAATGAATTTTGATAATTTAAGTTAGTAATTTGACGACAAAGAGGTTGTTACGTAATGAAAAAAATAATTAGTGTATTAATACCAGTAATAATTGCTGTTTTTGCAACAGTTGCATTAAATTCATTTTTAGATAATAAAATAGAAATTTTAACTAAGGAAAAAGATATTAGTGTAATGGGAAAGATGCGTTTTGATACGGTAAAAGACAAAAGCTCATTAGATAAAAAATTATTGTCCGATAAGGGAGATTTATTTTTACTTGGATCTTCTGAACTTGGAATAAGTGTTCCGCAAAATCCACTGGATTTTTTCCCGTTTAAGGGTGTTGATTATAATTTGAGTTGCTTTGGAAGACCATTTGTCCAAGATTTACAACAGACTGCATATTTAGGCGGAGGAGATATACAAGATGAGCAGAAAGTAGTTTATATTCTCTCAATTCAATGGTTTGAAAATGCAAATGGACTAGATCCAGATCAGTTTGCAGCTAACTTTTCAGAAGTACAATTTTATAATTTCTTAAAAAATTCAAAAATAAGTGAAGAAAATAAACGATATTATGCACAAAGAGTATATGATTTTTTAACAAAAGCCAAAAAAAATGACCCAGAAGCTTATTATGCAAAACTATATTTGGATTCAAGTGCGCTTTCAAGTGTTCAGAAGGTTTTACTTAAGCCATATTATGAAATTAAGCAGTATTTGTTAAGTGTTCAAGATAAAGCATTAATTTATCAAAAACTCAAAGACTTACCAGATAAAAATTCTGGACAAACATTGAGAGATGTAAATTGGAATGATGAATATGCACAAGTTGAAAAAGATAATGAAAGAATTGTATCTACAAATCAATTTAATTTAGAGGATAAACTTTATAGTCTGACTCTAAAAGATAATATTGATAGTCATAAGGGAGAATCTAATAATGAAAATCTCATAGCGTCAAAGGAGATGGATGACTATAAGTTTTTTCTAAGCGTATGTAAGGATCTTGGTATAAAACCATATATAGTAATACCACCAGTTAATGGATGGTATTATGATTTTGAGGGACTTACTAAAGATAAAAGAGAAGAATGGGATGAAAAAGTAAATAAAATCGCAAAGAATAATGGTCTAGATGTTCTTGATTTGCAAAGCTATGATTATAAAAAGAATTTTTTAATAGATACGAAACATTTAGGAGAAGAAGGGTGGCTTAGAGTAAGTGAAGGAATTTATAAGCATTTTAATAAATAATAAAGAGTTGAAGAGAGGTACAATGCTAACAATTGCATTAGTCGTAATGTTATTGGTTTATTTTTTTCAATCATCATCAGATTTGCCATTTGTTTATAGTCAATTTTAATTATTATATCAATGTTTATAGTATTGAATAGTGGTAAATAAACATATAAAGTTTATAACTTATGTATTGTACAAGTTTAAATATATATCTTAGTTTATATTAAATAAAATATATTAAGTTATCACTTTGATTTTTATTGAGTAATGCTGTAAATGAAAAGTATTAATAATTTAGATTATATAAATGATAAGGCACAATCAAATAAATAACAAGTCCATTTGCCAGACTATTTTCCATCATACTGCGTCGGCAAATTGACCTAATAGGCCCGCTATGAGGGCAATTTGTCTCCTTGTCTGATAAAAAATAATCATGGCAACTTTGGACTTGTTATTTATTTTCATGTGCCTAAGATTGACAGAAAGAAACTTATGGAGGAATTAAAATGTTAGTTGAATATGGAGATTACTTTTACTTATATATACTTGCAATTGCATTGATACCAGCTATTATTTTAGGGCTTTTAGAAAAGAATATTAAATATTATGGAGTCTTTATATCTATTTTGATGATATTAGCAATAATGGGAATAGGAAAGGTATTTCCATTATTTTTGGTCGGCGAAATCGCTTTAATCAAAGTATATTCTATTTTAAGAAAAAAAACAGACAATAAGTATTTATACTACTTTATGTTATTTTGTTCAATGTTACCAGTAATTATTCTCAAAGTTAGTGGTGCAGTTAGTGTAAAAACTATTGGATTTATAGGTCTTTCATATATGAATTTTAAAGCTATTCAAATGATTATTGAAATATATGATGAAAATATAAAAGAAGTTAATATACTAAATACGATATATTTCTTTATATTTTTTACAACATTAACTTCTGGTCCAATAGATAGATCTAGAAGATTTGAAAAGGACTTAGAAAAAAAAATAAGTAGAAGTGAATATATTAATGATTATCTGGACTTTGGTGTGAAAAAAATAATCAGAGGTATAATATATAAATTTGTTATAGCCAATTTGATTAATTCGTTATGGATGAGTCAAATTCCATCTCTTATAGGAATTAGTGCAAGATCAGTAATTCTTAAATATTCTATAAATTATATGTATTCGTATAGTTTGTATTTATTCTTCGATTTTGCAGGATATACAGCTTTTGCAGTTGGTACAAGTTATATTTTAGGTATTAAAATGCCAGAAAACTTTAATAAACCTTTCTTAAGTAAGGATATGAAGGAATTTTGGACTAGATGGCATATATCACTATCTAAATGGTTTGGAGATTACATATACTCAAGATTTGTATTAAATAGTATGAGGAAGAAAAGATTTAAGAATAGATTTATTGCATCTCATATAGGACAATTATTAACAATGTTTATTATGGGAATGTGGCATGGTTTGAAATGGTATTATATAATATATGGAATATATCAAGGCTTAGCATTAGTTGCAACTGATATATATCAAAGAAAATCAAAATTCTATAAAAATCACAAAAAGGAAAAATGGTTCCAATATATGCAAGTAGTAGTCACATTCCATATAGCATGTTTTGGATTGCTGTTATTCTCGGGATATTTATATAATAATTAAAAATATAATATAAATTAAGTAAGGTATTTTAAACTGGTTAATTTGAAGTTTTCAAAATAACCAGTTTTTATTTGTTATTTTCTTGATTGTGGCTTACATAAAATATATAAAAAGCGAATAAAATATGTATTATAAAAGCACCAGTAACAATAGAAAATTTATAATGAGATACAAAATAGCTGAGTAGTTGAAATATAAAAATTAATTTAATTTTATATATAGATTAGTTTGAATAAAATAATAATGTGAGTAGGAATTGGTGGTTAAATGAGTGGTACAAATTTGGAAGAAAAAATAAAGTTATTGATACACCTTATAGTTAAAATTAAAAAAGATGATGTATTTGCATTAGCATCTCAGTTAGCATATTATTTAGTATTATCGTTTTTTCCGTTTATGATATTTTTGATGACGTTAATAGGATTTAGCAGTTTTAATTCTGGTCAAATATTGGCACAGTTAAGTGTTATGTTGCCAAAAAGTATATTAGAATTAACAAAATCAACTGTGAGGGAAGTATTTGATAACCAGTATAGGGGATTGCTGGGAATATCTATCTTGTTAATGGTATGGACAGCATCATCAGCATTTAAAGCCGTAATTAAAAGCGTAAATAAAGCTTATAATCTTAAAGAAAACAGATCATTTGTTAAACTTTCAATTATTTCAATGATAGGGATTTTGGCATTGGCGATAACTATCATGCTGGCTTTAATATTATTAGTATTTGGGAATGTAATAGACCAATATATTGAATCGGTTTATCCGTTCTATAAAATAATGTCAATCCTTTGGAATATATCTAGATACTTTTTTATAATAATTATTATGGTATGTATATTTATAGGAGTTTATAGATTTGCTCCAGCTCAAAAACTTGTATGGAAAGAAGTGATTCCGGGTTCAATATTTAGCACAATAGGATGGATATTATTATCTTTTGGATTTTCATTTTATATTGATAACTTTAATAATTATGCTAGACTTTATGGGAGTCTTGGTGCTGTATTCATACTTATGACTTGGTTATTTTTGATATCAGTAATATTTATTTTAGGAGTAGAAATAAATTGTGTTACAACAGAATTTAAAAATAAAAATAAAGCTTATTCGCTTAAGGCACAATCAAAAAAATAACAAGTCAATCCGCTAGTCTATTTACCGTCATACTTCCTTGTCTGACGGAAAATATACATCGCATATTGGACTTGCTATTTTCTTTCATGTGCCTAAATAATAATTAATTTTAGATGAATATAAATTACTGAAATGGATATAACTTTAGAAGAAAAATATTCAGGAGGTAAAAAATGAATAAAATAATATTAGTAGGAAGATTAGTTAAAGACCCTGAACTCAGGCATACTGAAAATGGTGATAAAATTTATACTAAGTTTACAATTGCTGTGCAGAGAAATTTTAGATTACCTGATGGGATGAGGGAAGCGGATTTTATACCTATTAAAGTTTGGGGTAAAAAAGCAGAAGTTATAGTGAAATATATGAAAAAAGGAAGTCTCATTACTTTAAGTGGAAGACTTAAAACAGGAAGTTATGAAGATAAGGATGGAAATAGAAAATATACAGTGGAAGTCGTTGCAGAAGATTTTAAATTTCTTGAGAATAAGAAATCTAAATCAGAGGTTATAGAGAATTAGAAACCTAACTTAAAACATATACGATTGCAATAATCATATATGGGATGTTAGTAAGGCACATGAAAGAAAACAGCAAATCAAAAGATCAGATGTATATTTTGGTTTAAGAGATGTTCAACTAAATCCAAGTGGAATGTAGAATTCTACCTGAATTTAGTTGAAATATACATCAGACAAGGACGTATGTTTTATCCATAGCGGACCTATTAGGGAAGCATGCCTTAGTACGACACAAGGTAGACTAGCATACTGAGTTGTTATTTTGTTGAATATGTCTAACGTTTATGAAGCTATTTAGATAACCTTTTTAAAATAAAATAATCCATAATGAAATAAATAATTATGTATTTATATTAATGTAATTACAAAACTTATAAATTAGTATATTATTTGTATTAATTTAATAATACTAAATGTAAATATTAAAAATAAAAATTTTTTAGTATATATTTAGTAATTTTCAATACATACAATTTTAAGCTTTAAGTAAATGAAATTTATACAAAAAGTGTTGTATTTAAAGGTAAATGTGATATAATAAAAGTGTAAACGATATCTGAATTATTTTTCAATTATGGCAGATAAAAAAAGAGAGATTATGAGGTAAAAAAAGAGCTAATAGCTCTTTTTTTATGTCATAATGAAAAATACAAACATTATAATGCAAAAAACGACAATATTTTTTCGCTATAGTACTAAATTCAATAGTGAACATATTATATGTACTAAATTCGACAATACATAGTTGTGATATATTAATATTCTAGGAACTGCATGTAGTAAAAGCGAAATGAAGAAATTTTATTGTCAATAAAAAGGTTAATAAATTTGAAAACGTGGACATGCTTTGACAATTTATTATCATATTATGTGATAATATTATGATGTAAATGAGAATTAGTAATTAAGGAGTTGAAGGGGTATGAATTTAGTTGAGGAGTATACTGCGGTTAATAGTGATGCGGATATAGAATTTCGATATGCGTATAGACTTATAAAGAAAGAATTTAATGGGATAACAGCATATGGAATAGAAATAGAAAGAAAAGACTATGTTGGGTTAAAAAATGTAAACTTAGAAAGAGATAAAATAGATATAATATCAATTCATAGGCATAAGGTAAAACAATTGCTTATGAAATTATATAATAGTCAAGTGTCGCCAATTCATTTAATTGATATTATTGGCAGTTATGCAGACGAACATGCCTATGAATTTGATATTGGAGAAAAAGAAAAGGTTATAAATTGATGTAAAGGTATAGAAATAATTTAATATTTACGCTAATATGTGGAGAGAGATTATTAAGAAAGGCGATAAATATGATTATTGGAATTGGTACCGATATAATTGAAATAAATAGAATAGAAAAGGTAATAAATAGAACAAAGAGTTTTATAGAAAAATCATTTACGTATAGGGAAATTGAGTATTTTAATTTACATGGGTTTAGAGGGAATGTAATAGCAGGAAATTTTGCTGCTAAAGAGGCGGTCAGCAAAGCCTTAGGAACGGGATTTAGGGGCTTTGGGTTAAAGGATATTGAAGTGTTAAGAGATGAGCTGGGAAAGCCAATTGTGTATTTGAGTGATAATATTTATAGAATATTGAATATTAAAGATTTTAATATTCATGTTAGTATTTCACATAGCAAAGAAAATGCAATAGCCTATGCAGTTATGGAGGTAATATAATGTTTGAAATTTTTTCTGCAATTCAGTGTAAGGAAATGGATAAACATGCTATTAACGACATAGGAATTCCAGGAATGATATTAATGGAGAATGCAGCAATACGAATATTCGAACAATTAAGGGATAAAGGGGAATCCTTTTTAATATTATGTGGTAAAGGAAATAATGGAGGGGACGCTCTAGCATTATCTAGACATTTAATATTAGAAGGAAAGAAGGTAAAAGTTTATATCATAAGTAAAGATAAAAGTTATAGTAATGATTTTAGAACTAATTTTAATATTGTGGAAAAATTAATTGATAAAAGAGATCTTTTGTTTATACAGTCAGAAGATGATATAGATGAAGGTGTGATTAATGATTTTAATAACTATGATATAGTAGTTGATGGAATGTTTGGTGTTGGACTTAATAAGGATTTAACAGGTATGTTTAAGAAATTAATAGAATATACAAATCTGCATGCAAAATTTATAGCATCAATTGATATTCCATCAGGTTTGGATTGCGATTTGGGAATTCAAAGGGGAATTGCAGTACGAGCTGATATTACTTATACACTAGAAGTCATGAAACAAGGATTTTTTAATTATAAAGCAATTGATTACGTTGGAGATATAAAGGTATTGAGAATAGGAATACCAGAACATATAACAAAAAATAGTTCGAGGAATTTTTATATTTTACAAGAGCCTGAATATAAACAATTATTTTTAAAGAGAAAAATTTATGGGCATAAGGGGAATTATGGTAGAGCGTTAGTTATAGCAGGGCAAAAGGGATTTACGGGAGCAGCATTTATTACTACAGAATGTACAGTTAGGGCAGGTGCAGGATTAACAACTTTGATATGTGATCCAGATGTTCAAGAAATATTATCAAGTAGATTGATAGAAGCTATGACATCAACTTGGGATAACAATGTGGTAGAGCTAATAAAAAATGCGAGTTCTATCGCTTTTGGGCCAGGAGTTGGAACTGGGGATAGGCAGAATAATATATTACAGCAAGTTATAAACAATAGTAGATGTCCTATTGTAATTGATGCAGATGGAATAACATTATTGGGTAAAAATAAGGTGTTATTGAAAGAAATCAAAGGTAGAGCAATTATTACACCACATCCAGGAGAAATGGCACGATTCCTAGGAATAACTGTTACGGAAGTAGAGGCCAATAGAGTTAACATAACAAAGGAAATTGCTAAAAAATATGGAATAATAGTTTTATTAAAAGGCTACAATACTGTTATTTCAAATGGGGAAGATGTTTATATAAATCCAACTGGAAACAGTAAAATGGCATCAGGTGGGATGGGAGATGCATTGACAGGGATAATAAATGCATTTCTTTCTCAAGGCATAAAATTAGAGAGTGCAGCTCTTTTAGGTGCATATGTTCATGGAAAGATAGCTGATAAGTTAGGCGAGCACGTTTACATAGTAAATGCAAGAGATATTATAAATGAACTACCTAAGGAAATAAATAATATTATTGGTTAATTAAGAATAAAAGTTCTAAAGTTTTCATAAATACTATTAACATAGTAATAAATATTTGGAGGACTTATGAACTTGAAAAACAATTTATTTAATAAACCGATAATTATTGGTGTTTTGGTTTTAATTCCAATACTTGTAATTGGATTGGTTATTATATGTAGAAATGTAATTATTCCATCAAATGAAGATATAATAAATGAATTAAGGAATACTAAATGTTATAGTAGTAAAGTTCATTATGTATTCAAGAATTCAAAATCATTATTTGAAGAAAATACAATTCAATACTATAGTAGTGATAAAGGATCAAGGATAGAATTTTTAGATGATTACAAGCGGGTTAAGGTTTATAAAGGTGGAGAGATTAAGGTAGAGGGAAATGAAGATGAGGAATATGTTCTTGATAAGGATATAGATAGGATTTACCCATTGGCATTTATACAAAATATATTATCAAATCCACAAGTGGGTGAGACTCAGGAAGTGAAGGAAGAATGGGGCCAAGAAGTTTATTTAAAGGTGGACGTAGAATATAATATTAATAAACATTTAAATAAGGCTGAATTTTATATAGATAAAAATAAAGGGGTTCCAGTTTTATTAAAGATTTTTGATGATAACGATAAAGAAAGAATAATAATAACTTATAACGACTTTAAGAAAGAAAAAGCTTTAAGTGATGAATTATTTTAAAATTAACAAATTGTAATATCAAATTGAAATCAAGCCAACATTAACATTAAAAAACTAAATTAAAAATATATTGGTAAAGTACATAAATATAAGGTGAAAAATTATCAGCTAAGGAAATATGTATAAGATGACAAATAAGTAATACAAATCCTTTGACAAATTGACATAATTTGCAATATAATCATAGTTAATAAGAACTTTTTACTACGATGGAGGCGGAACTATGTCAATAATTAATCTGAATAATATGAAAAACGTAAAAATAAAAAATATAGAAACTCCAAAAATTAAAAAAAATAGTGGAATTATGGAGAAATCGTTAATACAATATATTGACGAAGGTTTTTCAGCTGAATTTGAACTATTAATGAAAATAGGATATAGGGATATGGCTGAAATTAACTTAGAATATGCTAAATTAGGTTTTGAATATATGTTAGATGATGTTAATGAGTATGAGGCATGGATTTGCGGAGTGTGATTATTTAAAAATGGCGAACATTGTGGTAAAAAGAGGGGAAATTTTCTATGCAGATTTAAGTCCAGTTATAGGATCAGAGCAAGGTGGGATAAGGCCTGTTATTATAATACAAAATGATATTGGGAACAGATATAGTCCTACTGTTATTGTTGCAGCAATAACATCTCAAATAAATAAGGCTAAACTTCCTATTCATGTTGAGATTTCATCAGAAGAATATGGATTAAATAGAGATTCTGTTGTCTTGTTAGAACAAATAAGAACACTAGATAAGAGAAGATTAAAAGAGAAAATTGGACATATGACTGAAGCAGACATGAAAAAGGTTGATAAGGCATTGGCAGTTAGTCTAAATTTAAATTAGTAAAAAGAATTTATTTATTAAATTATAGATATCACATGCAAGAATTAGACTTATGCGATAACTAACCGAAAGGACAGGAACTCTGTTGTTTCGGTTACTGAGAATAAGTTGAGGAGTTCTAACATCAGAAGTTGCACCATTTCTGCATGCTCGTGACAAGCAAGAATGGAACAACTTCTAATGAAGAAATGCCTGCAACTTATTCTCTAGCGTAACACTGCACAAAAGAGTACCTGTCCTTTCTAGTATGGTATATCTTTCAAAGTATAAATCGAGTTCATGGTTTGTTTATCTATAAATAGGTTTGGGTAGTATAAATACAGTGATATTTATGCTACTCTTTTTTTATAAAGTGATATGCTATATAATTTTAAATACATATAAAGTATACTGTATTAACAAATGGTGTATACAAGTATTTACTTCTATGTTAGAATAATTATGTTAAAATAAAACATACTATAAATAGGCAAAAAAATTACTAACAGGGGGTTGTTTAATGAATAATGAATATAAACTTGAAGAAGTTTCAAAGCTGATGAGAAAAGATATAGTTTCTATGCTTACAGAATCAGCATCAGGTCATCCAGGAGGTTCTTTATCAATAGCGGATATCATGGCAGTACTATTCTTTAAAGAAATGAATATAGATGTAACAAATGTAAGTAATCCAGACAGAGATAGATTTGTTTTGTCAAAAGGTCATGCAGCACCAGCATTATATAGTGCTTTAGCTAGAAAAGGATACTTTGGAGTAGAAGAATTAAGCACATTAAGAAAAACTGGTTCAAGATTACAAGGTCATCCTAATATGAATGATTTACCTGGAATTGATATGTCAACAGGTTCTTTAGGACAAGGAATTTCAGCAGCTGTAGGAATGGCTTTAGCAGGAAAGCTTGATAAGAAAGACTACAGGGTATATACAATATTGGGAGATGGAGAGCTTGAAGAAGGTCAAGTTTGGGAAGCATCAATGTCAGCAGCTCACTATAAGTTAGATAATTTAACTGCATTTATAGATAATAATGGATTACAAATAGATGGGAATATAGAAGATGTAATGAATCCGGGTCCAATAGATAAAAAATTTGAAGCTTTTGGTTGGAACGTTTTATCAATTAATGGTCATGATTATGATGAGATAATCGATGCAATTGCAAAAGCAAAAGAATTTAAAGGAAAACCAACAGCTATTGTATGCAATACAATAAAAGGTAAAGGTGTTTCGTTTATGGAAAATCAAGCAGGATGGCATGGAACAGCTCCAAATAAAGAGCAATGTGAGCAAGCATTACAAGAAATTGGAGGGGAAAATTAATGGGGAATAGAATAGCAACTAGAGAAGCTTATGGTAAGACGTTAGTAAAACTTTCAGGGTTAAATAAAAATGTTGTAGTACTTGATGCAGATTTATCAAAATCAACCAAGACAGCAGATTTTAAGGCTGTTTCGCCAGAAAGATTTATAAATGTTGGAATAGCAGAATCAAATATGATGGGTATTGCAGCAGGACTTTCAACTTGTGGAAAGATTCCGTTTGCTAGTACTTTTGCAATGTTTGCAGCCGGAAGAGCGTTTGAACAAATTAGAAATTCAATTTGCTATCCTAACTTAAATGTAAAGATTTGTGCAACTCATGCAGGATTAACTGTTGGTGAAGATGGAGCTACTCATCAATCAATTGAAGATATATCATTGATGAGAAGTATTCCTAATATGACAGTAATTAATCCGGCAGATGCGGTGGAAACAGAAGCAGCAATATTAGCAGTGGCAGAATATAATGGACCTTGTTATGTGAGATTAGGAAGGTTAGCAGTTGATACTATAAATGACGCTCAAAGCTATAAGTTTGAAATTGGAAAAGGTGTTACATTATCAGATGGTAGTGATGTCACTATAGTAGCAACTGGAATGATGGTTCAATTAGCTTTAGAAGCTAAAGATATCTTGTCAAAAGAAGGAATTAGTGCTAGAGTAATAAATATACATACAATAAAACCAATTGATAAAGATTTGTTAATTAAAGCAGCTAAAGAAACTAAGGTAATAGTTACAGCAGAAGAACATAGCGTAATTGGAGGTTTAGGCTCAGCAGTTGCTGAAGTTGTGACAGAAGGATGTCCAGTTCCAGTATTAAAAATTGGAATAAAAGATACTTTTGGCGAAAGTGGTAAACCCGAAGAGTTATTAAAAGCTTATGGGTTGACAGCTGAGTCAATAGTAGAGCATAGTAGGAATGCTATTTCAGTGAAGAAATAATTTAGGCACATGAAAAATAGGCGAGCGTACTGGTCTATTATTTTTTGATTGTACCTTAATCTTAAGCTTATAAAATAGATTAAATAGATTAATATTAAAATATAATACAGAAGATACAGGATATAAAGCTTATGAAATGGCTAAGTATCCTGTATTTTTTGTTATATTTGTGGAAAATTAAAAAAGAGATCTAATAAAATACAATATAAATAAAATATAAATAAAAATGTAAAGGGGAAGATAGAATGAAAACATCAATACTTAAAGAGTACAGCATAATAACATTAGGAATATTATTAGTTGCATTTGCAATAGAGTATTTTTATGCGCCTAATAACATTGCAGCTGGAGGAGTTACGGGAATAGCAATAATTTTAAATGCCGTTATGCCTAATTTATCAATAGGTTTAATCACTTTGGTTTTAAATGGTTTGTTGTTTATAGTTGCATTTATGTTTATAGACGGAAGTTTTGGGGTAAAGACAATTTATGCGAGTTTGGGGTTATCAATAGTTATATGGATAATTGAAAAATTTTTAAGGCCAGCTGCAATTACTAATGATTTAATGATAGCAACTATTTTTGGTGCATTGATTTCAGCTATTGGAATGGCGCTTGTATTTAATGAAAATGCATCAACTGGAGGGACTGACATATTAGCTAAGATATTGAATGTATTTTTTCATTTGGAGATTGGTAAATCTCTATTAGCTGTTGATTTCATAATAACGTTCGTAAGTATATTTGTATTTGGCATTAATGTAGCTTTATATTCTATGTTAAGCATAATATTACTTGGAATAATAGTGGATAGATTAATTGAAGGATTTAATGTATGTAAGAGTGTATTTATTATTAGTAAAAATAGTTATGAAATAAGTACGTATATAATTGATACTTTACAACGTGGCTGTACATTTTTAAATGGCGTAGGAGCCTATACAGGAAAAGATATTAATGTACTTTATGCAGTTATAAGTAGAAATGAATTTATAAAGCTAAAAAAGTTTATTAAAGATACAGATCCAGAAGCATTTATAACTGTGGGAGAGGTTCATGAAGTATTAGGAGAAGGATTTAATGACATAAAGCAATACTAATTTGTCAATAATTACTCAAGATTTAATAAATTTGTATAACATTAACGAGTATACTTATGTTATAATTAATTTTGTAGGTTTTGCAATTAATTTGCAGAATGTATTATAAGTAGAATTTTAAAGGCGGAGTATTGTGCTACAGTTAAAATAAATTTCTGCAGGCTTAATTAGGGTATAGTGGCTAGAAGTGAATCTTTAAATTTAATAATTTAAGAGTTAAAAGGACTGGGCATGAGATAAAAAGGAGTGTTTGAACATGATTCAATTTAGAGGGATATCTAAAATTTATGATAATAATGTAAAAGCTTTGTCAGATGTTAATGTTGAAATAGAAGCAGGGGAATTTGTGTTTTTAGTA
Organism: Clostridium sp.; assembly: GCA_031292145.1. Taxonomy (GTDB): domain Bacteria; phylum Bacillota; class Clostridia; order Clostridiales; family Clostridiaceae; genus Clostridium. The sequence goes on from JARLHR010000009.1 coordinate 39,387, forward strand.
GGGCCAAGTGGATCAGGAAAATCTACATTTATAAAAATGATTTTAAAGGAAGTTGAACCTACTAATGGGAAAATAGTGGTTGGAGATAAGGATTTATCAACAATTAATAGAAAACAAATTCCGTTTTATAGAAGAAAAATAGGGATGGTATTCCAAGACTTTAGGTTAATACAGACTCTTAATGTATATGAAAATGTTGCTTTTGCAATGAGAGTTGTAGAAGCATCGCCGAAAGAAATTAGAAGGAGAGTTCCAATGGTATTATCTTTGGTTGGATTATCTCATAAATATAAAATGTTTCCTAATGAGTTATCAGGAGGGGAACAACAAAGAGTTTCTTTAGCAAGAGCATTGGTAAACAATCCAACAGTCTTAATTGCTGATGAGCCTACTGGAAATTTAGATCCAGATACAGCAAGAGAAATAATGTCGTTACTAGAGGATATAAATAAAGCAGGAACTACTATCTTAATGGCTACTCATGCTAAGGAAATTGTTGATTATATGAAAAAAAGAGTTATAGCTATTGAAAAGGGAGAAATCGTTAGAGACGAGAAAAGAGGTAAGTACGAAGATGAAAATTAATACTATTGGACATTTTATTAAAGATGCTTTTATAAGTTTAAAGAGAAATAAGACTATTAGTATTGCTTCTGTGATTACAGTTCTTATAACCTTCTTTGTTTTGGGAATATTTTTATTAATTGCAAATAATATAAATAAAGGAATTAGTACTGTTCAAAATAAAGTTGAACTAAGTGTATCCTTAAAAGATGATATAAAACTTATTGATCAAAGGGAAATTGAAATTAAATTACGACAAATTGAAGGGGTAAAAGATGTAGTTTATCTATCTAAAGAGGATGTATTTAATAATTTCCAAAGTACAACAAATAATAATGAAGGATTATTAAAGGGATATACACTTCAAAATAATCCATTTAATGCAGCATTTATAGTAAAACTAGAAGCACCAGAATATGCTTCTAATGTAACTGAAGGAATAAAAGATTTTCAAGGAGTTGAAAGTATTGAGAATCAGCAGGCATTAGTTGATAAGATTGTTGGTATAGTAAAAGGTATAAGGATAGTTGGATTTGGATTATTTGTAATTCTAGTAGGAGTTTCGCTTTTCTTAATAATGAATACAACAAAATTAACTGTATATTCAAGAAGAAGAGAAGTTGGAATTATGAAATTTGTAGGGGCTACGGATTGGTTCATTAGATGGCCATTTGTAATAGAAGGTATGGTAATAGGATTAATTGGAGCAATGTTAGCTTGTGGAGCGTTATTCGTTGCATATGATGGTTTGATAAAATGGATTTCTTCACAATTGGCATATATAAGTCTTGTACCAACAACATATATTTTATCAACAATATCATGGCAATTTATGCTTGGAGGAATTATGGTTGGTGGAATAGCTAGTATAATTGCACTAAGAAAGTTCTTGGTGGTATAGGGAAGGCACAATTAAGAAAATAATAGACCAATATGCTTGTCTATTTTGGGCCATAAGGAAGCACGACTCGTATACACTCGTTGAGTAGTAAGTGATTCACACAAAATCATAGATTTTGGTTCTCTACTCACGTAAGCAAGTTCTGTTAATAGGCTTGTTATGAGCAGAATTTGCTTCCTTGTCTGGCTCAAAATATACACATTAAAAAAGAGCAGTTATGCTGCATGTACGAACATCTCATCGCATCTTTGGTCTATTATTTTTTTTCATGTGCCTAATTTTAGTAAATAGGTATAAATATAATTACAATAAGAGAAACTAATAATATCTAACACCATAAAATCTTAACAATTTTACATGATGCCCCATTTAATCTATAAAGATATTATATTGGGATTGTGTGTATAATGCATATGAAAGGAAGTCTTTATAGGTGAAGGAATCAAAAAAATATATATTTGCAAACAAAAGAGAAAAAAGGAAAATAAGTTTAATTCTAATAATTTGCTTTGGAATAGTTATTATGGGAATATCATTTTTAGCAGGAAATTATATAGCGACCAAAGGAGTATTTTTAGTAAAAACACCATCTCCAGATGTTCAAAGTACAGCAAAACAAATTAATGATAAAAGCAAGTATTCAGCACTTTTTACGGTTAGAGATACGCTAATTGAAAAGTTTGACGGTGAAATTGATGATAATAAGCTTTTGATAGGTGCTATTAAAGGAATGACAAATTCATTAAATGATCCATATACTGTATTTAAGACACCGGAGGAATTTGATGCATTGATAAAAGAAAGTAATGGGAGCATGACAGGGATAGGTGTTACTGTAGCTTTAAAAGACAACAAAGTAGTAATTGTAGACACGGTTAAGGGAGCACCAGCGGATAGAGCGGGAATAGTTGCAAATGATATAATTGAAAAGATAAATGATGCAGACGTATCTGGTGATGATCTTGCCAAAACAACATCTATGATTGCAGATGCTAATGACTCAGAAATAAAATTGACTATTAAAAGAGGAAATGCTGAAGAATTTGATGTTAAAGTAACAAGGGAAGTAGTGAAAATTGAATCCGTAAAAGGAAATATGTTGAATTCATCAGTAGGATATATTCGTATAAAAACTTTCAATAATGAAAATACAGCAAAAGATTTCAAAGATACTATTGATGAGTTAAAGGGGCAAGGCATGAAAGGGTTAGTATTGGATTTAAGAGAGAATCCAGGAGGCTTGTTGTCAGAAGCAGTAGGAGTCGCATCGCAGTTTATACCAAAAGATAAAATTATAACCTACACTATTGATAAATATGATAATAGAAACGATTCACCATCTGTTGGTGGAGATGCTGAAGGAATGCCTTTAGTTTTATTAGTTAATGAAAATAGTGCTAGTGCATCAGAAGTTGTTACAGGAGCATTAAGAGATTATGGCGTAGCAACAATTGTAGGAAAGACTACTTTTGGAAAAGGAATAGTTCAACTACCAATTAAATTTGATAATAATATTGGTGGGCTTAAGGTAACAATTTCGAAGTATTACACTCCAAATGGTGAAAATATTCATAAAAAAGGAATAACACCAGATTTTGAAGTTACAACTTCTGTAGGTATAGACGAAAATGGATATGATAAAAATACAGATGAACAGTTAAAAGTAGCAATACAGAAGTTAGAAGAAAAATTGCAATAGGGGGGATAAAATGAGTTTATTTATATACACACTTAGAAGTGTAGCAAGTGCTATAGTTACCCCCCCATTAGTATTTTTGTTAATTTCTTTAATTATAATACTGCATTTAAAGAATAAAAAATTAGTAGCTATGCAAAAAATAATCCTAGGAGGTAGTGTAAATTCATCCATTGAACTTACACTATCTCAACTTGTTTTGGGGATTATAGGGGGATGTATAGGGAGTTTAATTCTCACAAGTTTAGGAGTTATGTTTAATGATAATTCTGGAATATGGTATTTGTTTATTATATCTATATTACTAACATTTATAAAACCAAGGTTAATATGCTTTTCTTATTCTGGTGCGATTTTAGGATTTATAAGCATTATGCTTAAGAGTGCAAGTATATTTGTACCAGGGCTTTCAGATATTTTTGATTTAAATATTAATATATTCTATTTAGTTATATTGATAGGAGTTTTTCATATTATAGAAGGCATAGTAGTAATGATTGATGGTGACAGAGGTGCAGTTCCGGTCTTCACAAATAAGGATGGAAAAATTTTAGGTGGATATGCGTTGAAAAGATATTGGATATTGCCTATTGCAATAATGATTGCAGTAACTATGGATAATTCCACATTAAATTATGTAACAGAATCAATACAAAATCCTAACTGGTGGCCATTGATTAAATCGCCGTCAGGATTTGCATTATTAGCTAGCAGTGTAATTTCTATATCTCCTTTTTATACAATCTTGGGATATTCAGCAGTTACATTTACAAGGAATAAAAGAGAAAAGGCATTATCGTCAGGAATACATATAGCTATTTATGGAGCAATCTTAATTGGTGTATCTCAAATTGCTAAAGTAGGGATTTTAGGAGAAATGTTAGTACTAGCGTTTATGCCATTTGCTCATGAATTTATGTTAAAACTTCAATTGAAAAATGAAGAAAGAAGAACACCTAAGTTTGTAAGTGATGAAGAAGGATTAGTGATTTTAGAAATTTCGACAGATTCAAAAATTAAAGAATTTGGAATTGGTATTGAAAGTAAGGTTTTGTCGATAAATGATAAAGGTGTCAACTCGGAAACGGAAATTTACTCTATTTTAAGGGAAAATTTATATAATGCTATGTTAAAAATCAAAGATTCTCATGGAATTGTGAAGGATATTAACTTCAGGCATAATAGAAATACTAGGCTTGGAATTTTGTTGGTACCTAGAAATGTGAACAAAGAAGACATTATACCAGTTGAAGATAATAGTTTTAATAGTGTTTTCAATACAATAAAAAATTCGAACCATAAAGAAAAAAATGAATCAAATGAAAAAGATAATAAAAGAGAATAAATTGTAATTAACATGAAGTGGCTTAGCCACTTTTTTTTCTTTATGGATTTAGGCATAATGAAAAAATAATAAGTAAGTATACTAGTCTATTTTTCCTGTTATTTTCTTTCGTGTGCTTAAACAGTTAAGATTTGTGGAATAATATATAGAAAAAAGTAAATTAACTATAAAATAAATATAGAACTTATTGACTTAAGACTTTGAGAAAAGTAAAATATACATATAACACGAATGTCTGTTCGCGGTGGAGGCGATATATATGGGAGAATTTAAAATATATTCTAAATTTAAACCAACAGGGGATCAACCACAAGCTATTGATAAGTTGGTTGATTCTATAAAGAAAAAGAATAAAGGTCAAACTTTACTGGGAGTGACTGGTTCAGGAAAAACATTCACTATGGCAAATATCATAGAAGAATTACAAAGGCCTACTTTGATTTTGGCACATAATAAAACTTTAGCAGCACAACTATGTTCAGAATTTAAGGAATTTTTCCCTGATAATATAGTTGAATATTTTGTATCATATTATGATTATTATCAGCCAGAAGCGTATGTACCTCAAACAGATACTTTTATAGAAAAAGATGCATCTATCAATGATGAAATAGATAAATTAAGGCATTCGGCCACTTCAGCACTTTTCGAAAGAAGAGATGTAATCATTGTAGCATCTGTGTCATGTATATATGGATTGGGTAATCCGGATGAATATAAGAAATTAACAATAAGTCTTAGAACTGGAATGGAAAAAGAAAGAGATGAGATTATAAAAAGGTTAATAGAAATTCAGTATGAAAGAAATGACATAGACTTTTCAAGGGGTACATTTAGGGTTAGGGGAGATTCCTTAGATATAATTCCTGCATCCTATTCGAATAAGGGAATTAGAATTGAATTTTTCGGAGATGAAATTGATAGAATAAGAGAATTTGATGTATTGACAGGAAATATTCTCGGTGACAGAAATCATGTCGCAATAACGCCGGCATCTCACTTCGCAACTTCTAGAGAGACAGTTGATAAATCAATTGGGCTTATTGAAGGGGAATTGGAAGAAAGATTGAGGGAACTTAATGCCCAAGATAAACTTTTGGAGGCTCAAAGGTTAAGACAAAGAACGAATTATGATATTGAAATGATAAAAGAAATGGGCTATTGCAGTGGAATAGAAAATTATTCGAGAATATTAGATGGTAGGGCAAGTGGAACGCCACCTAAAACTTTAATAGATTATTTTCCTGAAGACTTTTTAATGTTTATTGATGAAAGTCATGTAACATTACCTCAAGTTAGAGCAATGTATGCAGGAGATAGATCTAGAAAGAATACATTGGTTGATTATGGATTTAGGCTTCCATGCGCATATGATAACAGGCCTTTAAAGTTTGAAGAGTTTGAAAAGAAAATTAATCAAGTAGTTTTTGTGAGTGCAACTCCAGCAGCATATGAAATAGATAATTCAAGAGAAATTGGTGAACAAATTATAAGACCAACAGGATTGCTAGATCCAGAAATAATTATAAGACCAATTAAAGGTCAGATAGATGATTTATATGGGGAAATTAATAAAACTACAGAACATGGTTTTAGAACTTTAATAACTACTTTGACTAAACGTATGGCAGAAGATTTAACTAAATATTTAACGGAACTTGGTGTTAAGACAACTTATATGCATTCAGACATTGATACAATTGAAAGAATGAAGATTATAAGAGATTTGAGGCTTGGAGAATATGATGTATTAGTAGGAATAAATCTTCTAAGGGAAGGATTAGATATACCAGAAGTTGCTTTGGTTGCAATTTTAGATGCAGATAAAGAAGGTTTCTTAAGATCGGAAACATCATTGATTCAAACAATAGGAAGAGCAGCTAGAAATTCTGAAAGTAAGGTTATAATGTATGCAGATAACATAACCAAGTCAATGGATAAGGCTATAAAAGAAACCGAAAGAAGAAGGGCTATACAAAAAGAGTATAATGTTAAAAATGGAATAGTACCGACAACAATAGTTAAAGAAGTAAGAGATGTTATTGAGGCTACAAAAATTGCTGAAGAAGTTGAAGAATATAAAGTTACAGATAAGAAAAAACTTAATAAAAAGGAAAAAGATAAATTAATTAAACAACTTACAGAAGAGATGCTTTTAGCTGCAAAAAACTTGCAGTTTGAAAGAGCAGCGGAACTTAGAGACACTATAAATCAGTTAACAGGTAAGAGTTAAGCGTTAACAGTTAAGGAAGAAAAGTTCTGGAGAATTTTTCTTGTAATTTTTGTTTTGATAAATGAAATTATAGGATTTTTATATTAATAATAAGTATTAAATACTTAGAAGTGCTTGTGAATTTTCTTTCATGTTCTTCAAAAGGTTGCTAACATATACTAATTGATAATTTTTTAGATATATATACTGTATATTAAAATATTATACTCAATAAATGAAAAAAATAAGGATAAAAACACTGGAATTTAAAAATATAATTAAGAAATCCCGTAAGGGATTCTATAAAAAACTGTTAACTGTTACTTGCTAACTGTTAACTGAATTTACGGGGGTTGTTATGAACGATAAAATAATAATTAGAGGTGCAAAAGTTAATAATTTGAAAAATGTTAGTTTAGAAATACCAAGAGATAAATTAGTTGTATTTACAGGGCTATCAGGTTCTGGTAAATCATCTTTAGCGTTTGATACATTATATGCAGAAGGGCAAAGAAGATATGTTGAATCTCTATCTTCCTATGCTAGGCAATTTTTAGGTCAAATGGATAAACCGGATGTTGAATATATAGAGGGATTATCGCCAGCAATATCGATAGATCAAAAAACTACAAGCAAGAATCCAAGATCTACTGTTGGAACAATAACAGAAATTTATGATTATTTGAGATTGCTATATGCTAGAGTCGGTGTTCCTCATTGTCCAAAGTGTGGAAAGGAAATTGCGAAACAGTCTGTGGATCAAATTGTTGATAAGATTATGAACTATGGGGACAAAACTAAACTTCAGATATTGTCACCTGTAATCATAGGTAGAAAAGGCACTCATGAAAAAGTATTAGATAATATAAAGAAAAATGGATTTGTAAGAGCTAGGATTGATGGAGAAATTTATGATTTAACTGAAGAAGAAGTAAGATTAGATAAAAATAAAAAGCATAATATTGAAGCAGTTATAGATAGAATTGTCATAAAAGGCGGAATTGAAGGAAGGCTTACAGAATCTGTAGAAGCAGCATTAAAAATGGGAGAAGGATTGGCAATAGCGAGCATTATTGGTGGTGAAGATACTTTGTTTAGTGAGAATTTTGCCTGCGCGGAATGTGGAATAAGTATTGACGAGTTAGCACCTAGGTTATTCTCATTTAATGCTCCATACGGAAAGTGTGATCATTGTGATGGAATTGGAACATTGATGGAAATAGATGAAAGCTTAGTTATACCTAATAAGGAACTAAGTATTATGGAAGGCGCTGTAGCTAGCTGGGGAAGTGGAAGACTTAAAGAAGATTCTTGGACATATGCAATACTTCAAGCGTTGTCTAAAGAATATGGAGTAGATTTAAATGCACCAATAAAGGGTTTAGATAAAAAGTATGTTGATTTATTATTGTATGGAACAGAGGGAAAAAAGCTTAAGGTTGAATATGTTAAGGATGGTGTTAAGGCTATATATAGTTATGCATTTGAAGGAGAAATTAATGCATTAAATAGAAGGTATAGAGAAAGCAATTCTGATATAATAAAGACTGAAATAGAACAATATATGAGTGATGATTTATGTCCTAAATGTAAAGGTGCTAGATTGAAAAAAGAAGTATTAGCAGTTACTGTTGGTGGAAAAAACATATATGAATTTACAAGCATGTCAATAAGAGAAGAACTTCATTTTATAAATGGAATAGAATTTTCAGAAAAGAATAGAATTATTAGTGACCAAATTGTAAAAGAAATTAAAAATAGATTGCAATTTTTATTGGATGTTGGTCTTGATTATCTAAGCCTATCAAGAAAATCAGGAACTCTATCAGGCGGTGAATCTCAAAGAATAAGACTTGCAACCCAAATTGGTTCAGCACTTATGGGTGTTTTATATATTTTGGATGAGCCTAGTATTGGCTTGCATCAAAGAGATAATGATAGGTTAATACATACTCTAAAGAATTTAAGAGATGTTGGGAATACAGTAGTTGTTGTAGAGCATGATGAAGATACGATGATGGAAGCAGATTATATTGTGGATATTGGACCTGGAGCAGGAGAGCATGGAGGAGAGGTTGTTGTTGCGGGAACTATTGATGAAATTAAAGCATGTGAAAAATCAATAACAGGACAATATTTAACCGGAAGGAGAGTTATTAATGTTCCAACTACGAGAAGAAAAGGAAATGGACAAAATATAAAAGTCATTGGAGCAAAAGAAAATAATTTGAAAAATGTAAATATAACTATTCCACTAGGAACCTTAACTATGATTACAGGAGTTTCAGGCTCAGGAAAAAGCACATTAGTAAATGAAATACTTTATAAAGGATTAAATAAATTAGTAAACAAAAGTAAAAATCCAGTAGGGATTCATAAAGAAATAACTGGTTATGAAAACATAGATAAAATCATAGATATAAATCAAAGCCCAATAGGAAGAACTCCACGTTCTAATCCTGCAACTTATACAGGTACATTTGATATAATAAGGGAACTTTTTTCACAAACTACAGAAGCTAAAATGAGAGGTTATAAGCAAGGGCGATTTAGTTTTAATGTGAAGGGAGGAAGATGTGAGGCGTGTTCTGGTGATGGCATCATAAAGATAGAAATGCAATTTTTATCAGATGTGTATGTGCCATGCGAAGTTTGTAAAGGGAAGAGATACAATAGAGAAACTTTAGAAGTTAAATATAAAGGTAAAAATATAGATGATGTACTAAATATGACTGTTGAAGAAGCATTGAGATTCTTCGAAAATATACCTAGAATTGAAAATAAGCTAAGGACATTAAATGATGTAGGCTTGGGATATATTAGACTCGGGCAACCATCAACCCAACTATCTGGTGGAGAAGCTCAAAGAATAAAATTGGCATATGAACTGTCAAAGAGAAGTACAGGAAAAACATTGTTTATATTAGATGAGCCAACAACAGGATTACATGTAGATGATGTCAGCAGATTAATAGAGATACTACAAAGATTAGTAGATGCAGGTAATACAGTAGTAGTAATTGAACATAATTTAGATATGATAAAATGTGCAGATCATTTAATTGATTTAGGACCAGAAGGTGGAGATAAGGGTGGTACTATTATAAAAACAGGAACACCTGAGCAAATATGTAAAGATGAAAGATCGTATACAGGAAAGTATTTAAATAAGATATTATTTTAATTAATGGTTAACTTTAAAAAATAGCAGATGGACATTTAAATTGTAATATTTGACTTATTAGATAAACATATTTACTAGACTTTTAATATACATCTGCACCAGAAATTAGAAATATTTTTGTGTAGCAGGCATTTTCATAGTCCTGCGAAACAAAAATATTTCTGATTTCGGTAAGTTACCACATAAGTTTAGAGTTGATATTGTTAATCTAATTTTAATAATTTTTTATGATATATTTTCTTTTTTGTTGTATAATCATTAATAAGGGTATATATGAAGTGGTAATAATTGCTGATAATCATATTTTTATATGCCTATGATGTAGGAATTAATATTGAGGTGAAAATATGAGTTTTTCGAGAATAATTGCAGGTGTTTTTGGACTAATTTTTATTGTTATTCTATATGTAATAATATATTATGCATTAAAGATAATGTATAAAGACGTTAAAAATGGAGGCAAGAAGAGACGGCCACCAGCAACAAAGGGGAATTATGGATTAGAAATTATAAATTCAGGAAATGCAAAAGATTTAAAAGAAGGATCAATAATTCCTATAAGGTCTGATTTAACAATAGGCAGAAAAGATGACAATTCTATTGTGTTAAGTGACCAGCATGTTTCGGGGAATCATGCTAAAATTATTATAAGAAATAATGCATTATTTATAGAAGATTTAAATAGCACAAATGGCACTTATTTAAATAAAAATAAAATAAATGGTAAGGTGAAATTATCTAATAAAGATGAAATAAAAATTGGTACTTCAATTTTTAAAATTTTAGCTTAGGCATTTGAAAGAAAATAGGCTCAGTAGTAGGTATTTTTAAAATATATCTTCTGCTGAGCCTTGCAAAACTTAGTACATATTAAAAATCTAGAGATTATAGAAAGATGGGCAGTGAGGTGACATATAATTGAAGGTAAAAAAAGATGAGGTAAAGTTATTGATTTTAACGTACCTATTATGTATGGCTCTTTTTACTAATTTAGCTATATTAAAAGATCCTATGGATATGGGTGCAATATACATGGGATTAATAGTATGCGCATTATTAACAATAACTCAAATTTTAGTTAGAAAGTTTTATCCACAGGGAGATAAATTTTTAATTATATTTGCATGTATATTGTCAGTTATAGGCATAGCTGTATTATATAGATTGGATACTCAAGTTGCAATTAAACAATTAATGTGGTTTGCTGCTGGCATTGTTGTATTTATTGTCTTATTAGTAGCAATTCCAGATTTGAGAGATTTTGCAAAATATAAAAAAATATATTTAATTATAACGATTATCTTTATGCCTATGGCATTAATTTTTGGGAAAGACGTTTATGGTGAAACTAACTGGGTTATGATTGGAGGGATGGGATTCCAGCCATCTGAATTTGGTAAAATTAGTTTTGTAATTTATCTTGCAGCTGCATTAAAGGATTATGAAGATCGAAATAGTATTATAGAGGATTTTAAACAACTTTGGGAGCCGGCCATAGTTGTAATGTTTGCATTATTATGTTTAGTTATGCAAAAAGATTTAGGATCTGATTTAATATTTTTTAGTATAGCATTAGCAATGGTTTATGTTGCAACGGGGAAAAAGAAGTATGTATTAATTGCTTTTGTATTATTTATAATTGGATCATTTGTTGCTTTTAAGCTATTTGCACACGTAAGAGAAAGAATATTGATTTGGAGGAATCCATGGGAATATTCAAAGACAGGAGGATATCAAATAGTCCAGGGATTATATGCAATTTCTTCGGGTGGTATGTTTGGGAGTGGACTCGGGCAAGGATATCCAGGATTTGTGCCAGTTAACACTTCGGATTTCATCTTTGCAGTAATTGGTGAAGAACTAGGAATGGTGTTTGGATTTGGGATTATGGTAATATATTTCTTATTCTTCTATAGAGGAATGAGGGCAGCATTTAGAATTGAAGATAAATTTTCACAACTTAGTACGATAGGAATAAGTACTATGATAGCTTGTCAGGTATTAGTTATAATTGGTGGTGTATTTGCGGTTATACCACTTACAGGAATTACATTACCGCTTATTAGTTATGGTGGATCTTCTATGATAAGCATGTTCTTTGCACTAGCAATACTTCAGAAGATATCAGAGGAGGGCTAAATTTTGAAAAATAATTCTAATAGTATAAAACAAGTAATGGTAGTTTTTCTATTTTGCTTTGTAGCTCTTATCTCATACATTGCGTATTTTCAAGTTTTTTCAGCACCTAATATAGAAGAGCAACAAGGAAATCAAAGATTATGGGCTAGAAGAAATGAAGTTCTAAGAGGAACCATATATGATAGAAATAAAAATCCATTAACCACAAGTGCTAGAGTCGACGCTCTTACGCAAAAAAGAACATATACTAATGGAGATTTATATGTTCATGCTTTAGGATATGTAGATCCAAGGTATGGATTAACTGGGTTAGAAGCAAATTATGATAGTGAGTTAACTACATATAATAAGTTTGAAAATAATATTTTAAGTTTGACTAAAGATTTTAGTATTGATAAATTAAAAACAATGTTCCAAAATAGAAAAGAGGATGACGATAAGATAGGGAATGGTGTTATAACTACGTTAGATCCTACGCTACAAAAGATAGCCTATGATGCACTTGGGGATAACAAGGGCGCCGTGGTTGCATTAAATCCCAAGACTGGAGAAGTGTTAGCTATGGTATCCAAACCAACGTATAATCCTAATGATTTAGAAAATTCTATGAAGGCGGCTAATGCAGGAACAGCTGAAGATAGTCCGCTTATTAATAGAGTAACATCAGGGCTTTATCCACCAGGGTCAACATTTAAGACTATTACACTTAGTAGTGCATTGGAGAATATGCCAGGTGTTACAAGCAGGACATTTGATGATACTGGTAAAATAGTATTTAATGATAAACAGTCTTTGAGCAATGATAATGGAGAAGTCAATGGAGAGATAGATTTAAAAGATGCATTTAGATTATCAAGTAATTTTGTATTCGGAACATTGGCAATGGAACTTGGAAATGATAAGTTAAAAGCTACTGCTGAAAAATATGGTTTTAATAGTACAATTGAGTCAGACGGTTTTAAAATGACACAAAGTCAATTTCCGAAGTTATCAAAAGATCAAATTGGAATTATTGCACAATCAGGGATTGGGCAAGGTAGTGATTTAGCAACACCGATGCAAATGGCGTTGGTGGCAAGTACAATAGCTAATAATGGTAATATGATGGAACCAAGACTTGTAAATCAAGTAATTGATAAGGATGGAAATGTAGTTAAAACAATTCAGCCAAAAGCTGAGAAGCAGGTTATTAGTTCAGCAAATGCGGCTATTATAAAAGATTATATGAAAAATTTAGTTGATTCAAAGATTGATTCGACCTGGGGATTCTTTGAAGGAACAGATACTGCAGGAAAGACAGGTACAGCTGATTATAATCTTGCGAATGGTGAAAGTGCCAAGCCACATTCTTGGTTTATTGCGTTTGCGCCTGCAAATAATCCACAAATTGCCGTTGCAGTAATAGTGGAAAATGGAGGATATGGAGCTAGCGTAGCCGCTCCAATAGCAGGAAAATTAATAAGAACTGCTGTGTTAAAATAATATATTGCCTCAGAGGAATTGCCTCTGAGGTATTTATGTATAGGTAAATTTCTGGTACTTGTTGAAGGAAGGAGATGTATTATGTTTGATTTTAAGGAACAATTAAAGATTCTACCAGATAAACCGGGAGTTTATTTGATGAAAAATTCTCTTGGAGAAGTTATTTATGTAGGTAAGGCAAAAATATTAAAAAATAGAGTTAGACAATATTTTCAAAATTCAAAAAACCACTCAGAAAAAGTGAAAGCAATGGTTAAGAACATTGCTGAATTTGAATACATAGTTACAGACTCTGAAATGGAAGCTTTAATATTAGAATGTAATTTAATAAAAAAATATAGCCCCAAATACAATATTTTGCTAAAAGATGATAAATTTTATCCATTTATAAAAATAACTATTAATGAAGAGTTTCCAAGAGTCTTTATAACTAGAAATTATGCAAAGGATGGGAATAAATACTTTGGTCCATATCCTAATGCTGGCGATGTTCATGAGACAATAAATCTAATTAGGAGAATTTTTACACTAAGAACATGTAAAAAACTGATTACAGAAGAGGGAAAACCAACGCGGGCTTGTTTAAATTATCATATAAAAAAATGTAATGCTCCATGTGAAGGGTTTATTTCAAAAGTTAATTATAGAAATATGATAAATGAAATTATGGATGTTCTGAGTGGAAAAGATAAGACCCTTCTAAATAGATTAAAGGAAGAAATGCAAGAAGCTTCAAAAAACTTAGAATTCGAGAAAGCAGCATCTTTAAGGGATAAAATTATAGCTATAGAAAATATAGCTGAAAAACAAAAGGTGTTTAAATCACAAGAAAATGATGAAGATTTTATTAATATCTACAAGGATGAAAAAGATTGTTGCATCCAAGTGTTCTTTTTAAGAGATGGAAAAATTATAGGAAGAGAACATTTTATGATTGAAAATAGCTCAGATGAAGATAATACGACAATTATGTCGCAGTTTATAATTTCGTTTTATGGAGGTACTCCTAAAGTACCTAAGAGCGTTTATATTCCAGAAAGTGATGAAATAGATGCTTTAGAAGAATTTTTAAGTATAAAACGAGGATCGAAAGTTTTTATTAAAGTTCCTCAAAAGGGTGAAAAAAAGGAAATGTTGGAAATGGTAAAAAACAATGCGAAAGTTACCTTAGACCAATTTAAGGATAAAATTTTGAAGGATAAAGCTATAAATATAAATTCTTTAGAGCAAATACAAGAATTATTGGAACTGGATAGTATGCCATTTAGAATAGAAGCTTATGATATATCTAATATACAAGGGGTAGATTCTGTTGGATCAATGATTGTGTTTGAAGAAGGCAAGGCTAAGAATAGCGATTATAGAAGATTTCGTATAAAGACTGTAAAAAATGCTAATGATTATGATAGTATGAGAGAAATATTAGAGAGGCGATTTACTCATGGATTGAAAGAAATTCAAGAAATTCAGGAAAAAAAACTTAAGTTCTCTAATGGGAAATTTTCAAATTTTCCTGACTTAATTATGATGGATGGTGGAAAAGGACAGGTAAATATAGCATTAGAAGTTTTAAATAAATTAGGTATAGATATACCAGTATGTGGTTTGGTTAAAGATGATCATCATGCAACGAGAGGAATAATTTATAACAATGATGAATTGATAATAAATAGAAATTCTAATTTGATGCAGTTAATAAGGAGAATTCAAGATGAAGTTCATAGATTTGCAATTACTTACCATAGGAGTTTAAGGGATAAGAGAACACTACATTCAATATTAGATGATATACCCAATATTGGACAAAAGAGAAGGATGGCACTTCTTATGAAATTTGGAAGTATAGATAATATTAAGAAAGCTACATTAGAAGAACTTCTCGAAACTGAAACGATTGATAATAAGGCAGCAAACAGTATCTTTGCATATTTTAAAAAACATGAACAAAACAAATAAATTATGCTATAATAGTACGGAATAAAAATTTACTTGTATTAAGATAATATATGGATTATTATATCATGTATGAATTATTATATATCATGTAAATAAATTAGATAAATTTTTGAGGAGTTTGATCATGAAACATTATGGAGAATATAAGGATTTGTTCGGGGAAATATATCAAGAATCGCAAATTCAGTTAAATGCAAAAATGCGTGAACATATCTATTTTAAAGTTGGGGGTCCGGTAGATATACTGTTAACGCCAGTAAATGTACAACAATTAAAGGAAACTATTACTATTTGTAAAGAAAATCAAATTCCGTTTTATGTTATAGGGAATGGATCAAACCTTTTAGTAAAAGATGGCGGAATTAGAGGCGTAGTTATAAAGTTATGTGAACTTAATAAGATAGAACATGTAGATAATAAAATTATTGCAGAATGTGGTGCATTACTTAAAGATGTTTCAAGCAAAGCTACAGAAAGCTCTTTGTCGGGATTTCAATTTGCATGTGGGATTCCAGGGAGTGTAGGAGGCGCTGTATTTATGAATGCAGGAGCTTATGATGGAGAAATATCCTTTGTAATCGAAAGTGCGGAAGTATTAGATGAAAATCAAGAAATTAAAGTTTTACCTAAGGAAGAATTGAATTTGGCATATAGACAATCTGTAGTCATGCAAAATGGATATATAGTATTGAGAGCAACTTTTGCTCTAGTTCCTGGAGAAAAAGAAAAGATTCAAGCTAGAGTTGACGAATTAACTTCTAGAAGAGAAGAAAGGCAGCCTTTAGAATATCCATCAGCAGGAAGTACATTTAAGAGACCAGAAGGTCATTTTGCAGGTAAGTTAATTCAAGATGCAGGATTAAAAGGATTTACAATAGGTGGAGCATGTGTTTCAGAAAAACATGCTGGATTTGTTATAAATAAAGGCAATGGAACTGCTAAGGATGTATTAGACGTAATATATCATGTTAAAGATGAAGTTAAAAAGCAATTTGGAGTAGATTTATATCCAGAAGTAAGAATTTTAGGTGAAGATTAAAAATATAAGGACCATTTAAATTAATGCACGATGCATAATGTACAATCTATGATTAAGGAACAAGTCACAAGTTGATTTGAAGACTATATCTTTATTATCAATCCTAGGATTAAGGCATATCTTATTTCATGTGCCTTAGTCCTTAATTGTTGTTGGAAGTTTTGTATTGTGCATTAGGCATATTCAGAAAAAATAAGTTAGCATATTTAATAAATGCATACTATAAACGAAAGTTGCGTAACTACTTTTAGTAATAGTATGATATAATCTTAATGTTAATAACACATTAAAAATTAACGGATTTATGTGTATAAATTTATCTTTGGCAAAGGGAGTGTGTAATATGAGATTTGTTATAGTTACAGGATTATCAGGAGCAGGAAAAACACAAGCAACAAGAGCGCTAGAAGACTTGGGATATTTTTGTGTAGATAACCTTCCACCAAAGTTAATCTCAAAGTTTGCAGAAGTGTGTACTCAAAGTGGCGGAAATATTGAAAAAGTAGCGCTAATTATAGATATTAGAGGCGGAGTTTTTTTTGATGATTTTTTTGAAGCATTAACCTATTTGAAACAAAATGAATTCAAATATGAAATTTTATTTTTAGAAGCAACAGATGAAGTGCTTATAAAAAGATTTAAAGAAACAAGAAGAAGTCATCCATTATCACCAGAAGGAAGAGTTTTAACTGGTATTACTCAAGAAAGAGAAAAATTAAGAGAAGTCAAAAATGTAGCAGACATTATAATTGATACATCAAAATATGAAATAAGACATTTAAGAGATAAAATAAATAAGACATATGGTAATCATACTTATCCAGAAAAACAATTATCTATTACAGTATTAAGCTTTGGATTTAAGTATGGAATACCTGTAGATTCAGATTTGGTTTTTGATGTTAGATTTATACCAAATCCATTTTATATACCAGAATTAAAGAAGTATTCGGGCAATGATGAGCCTGTTAAAGAATATGTACTAAAACAAGAAGAAACAACTAATTTTATAGAAAAGTTAATGGATATGTTAAAATATTTAATTCCTAATTATATCAAAGAAGGAAAGAGACAACTGATAATATCCATAGGATGTACAGGGGGAAGACATCGCTCTGTTGCTATTGCTAATGAGATTTATGAAAATTTAAATAAAGAAAACTATAACTCTAAGATAGAACATAGGGATGTGGCAGAAGATCTTCATAAAGGGGAAAAGAAGCTATGAGGATACTTGATTGGCTTAAGATAGGGATTAGAGTAAAGAGATGGCTAGCATTTGGAATCTTTGGAATATTACTTATAGCATTTGGTTTTACAGAATTGGTTACTCATAGGGTTTATGATTTATATTATCAAATTTTCTATGTATTTTTAAATATCACAGGAATATTTGTTTTATATGTTTCAATTACTGAAATGATGAAATCGATAATTGCGTTGGTTAATAGGGGATATATTAAAGTATCTTTAGATAGCAGAAAAATGGAAAGCTTAATATATGAAAAAAGATTACTAGTTAAGGGACCTAAAATAGTTGTAATAGGCGGAGGAACTGGTCTTTCAACAATGCTTAGAGGATTAAAATACTATACATCCAATATTACTGCAATAGTAACAGTTGGAGATGATGGTGGCGGTTCTGGAGATTTGAGAGAAGATTTAGGGATGTTGCCACCAGGCGATATAAGAAACTGTATTCTAGCATTAGCAGATACTGAGCCATTAATGGAAGATTTGCTTCAATATAGATTTTCAGATGGTAGATTAAAAAATCAGAGTTTTGGAAATTTATTTTTAGCAGCTATGGCTGGGATATCTGATAACTTTGAAGAGGCGGTTCAAAAAATGAGTTCTGTACTTGCCGTAACAGGTAAGGTTATACCAGTTACTTTGGATAATATGCAATTAGTAGCAAAACTTCAGAATGGGGCAATTGTAGAGGGTGAGTCTCAAATTCCAGAGGAAGCTATAAAGCAAAATTCTAGAATCGAGGAATTTAAAATAGTACCAGAAAATGCAAAAGCATTACCAGAGGCATTGCAGGCAATAAAGGAAGCTGATGCAATAGTTATGGGGCCGGGAAGCCTATATACTAGTATAACTTCAAATTTACTTGTTAAAGACATTTCTAAAGAAGTTAAAAAAAGTGATGCTGTTAAAATTTACATTTCAAATATAATGACTCAACCAGGTGAAACGACAGGTTTTAAAGTATCAGACCATTTAAAAGTTTTATTGAAATATGGTGGAAAAGGCATTGTCGATTATGTAATCGCAAATACAGGTGAAATCACAGATGAGTTAAAAGAAAAATATCAAAAAGATTGTGCTGAGCTTGTTAAGTTGGATAGGGAAGATATAAATAATTTGGGCGTAAAAATAGTGGGGGAAGATTTGGTGAAAGTTAAGAATGGGTTTGTAAAACATGATTCAGATAAATTAGCAGAAATATTAGCGGATACAATCATGGAAAAGAAGTTATTATATGATAAGAAGAAGATTATAGAATATATGTATTTATCAGAACGTATTAAGGCAAGAGTAAGAGAAGAAAAAGGAAAAGAAATTGATTAAGATTAATCATTCATCGATTATAATATTTAAGATAAGGAAGGAAGTAAAATGTCATTTTCATCGAAAGTTAAAGGGGAAATATGCAGGTATATACATATTTCAAAGGAAGAAGCTTTGGCAGAAATATCAGCTATAATGAAAGTAAGTGGCACATTAGCTTTTAGTGGAAGTGGACTTAGCTTTAAAATGACCACAGAAAATCCAGCAAGTGCAAGATTAATTTTTACACTGTTAAAAGAGCATTTTTATATTCATTCAAAATTAATGGTAAAGAAAAGTAATTCGTTAAAAAAAAATAATATCTATATGGTTGTAATTTCAGAAGATATGGGTGTTAGGGATTTATTGAGTGAGACTGGGATACTTAAAGAAATTGATGGTATAATGAGCTTGGATTACAGGATAGAAGAGCATATTTTTAAAGATGACAATATAAAAAAGGCATATGTTAGAGGAGCCTTTATTGGTGGAGGAAGCATTAGTAATCCAGAAAAAAATTATCATCTAGAATTTGTAACCCATAGCGAGGAATATGCTAAAGATTTATCTAATCTTATTAATACCTTTAAGTTAAATTCCAAGGTAATACAGAGAAAAAGCAGTTTTATAGTATATATTAAGGAAGGAGAGCAAATAGTAGATTTGCTCAATGTAATAGGAGCTCATTCATCTTTATTAGAAATTGAAAATATAAGAATAATGAAGGAAATGAGAAACAATGTAAATAGGCTTGTTAATTGTGAAACTGCAAACCTTTCAAAAACGGTAAATGCAGCAGTTAGGCAAGTGGAAAGCATAAAGTTAATTCAGTCACAAATTGGTCTTCAAAGGTTGCCAGAGAATCTAAGAGAAATTGCAGAATTAAGGTTAAATTATCCTGATGAATCCTTAAAGGAATTAGGAGAAATGTTAGATCCACCAGTAGGTAAATCAGGGATAAATCATAGATTAAGAAAGATAGAAAAAATAGCAGAAGAATTAAGAACAAGCAATTAAATCAGTTAAGAGCTATGAGTTAAGAATTAAGAGTTGATGAACAAACTCCTTTGGAGTTTGAAAGAATGCATAATGAATCAAATATAAGATTTAAACATTACTTTTTTATGGAGTTTAAAAAAGTAATGTTAAAAAAATCTCCAAGAGATTTTATCCATAACTCTTAACTCTTAATTTTTAACTCTTAACTGAAGAAGGGGGGATTTTTATGTTTACACATATTGTACTTTTTAAATTAAAGCAACCAACAATAGAGAATGTAAAATTTGTAGAACAGACTTTATTATCCATGAAGGGAAATATCCAAGAATTAAAGGAACTAGAGGTTGGGGTAGATGTAATAAGAAGTGACAGAAGCTACGACATAGGTATAATAACTAGATTTGATAGTAAAGAAGATTATTTAGCATATGATGTTGATGAATTCCATGTTGAAAAAGTAAAAAAAGTCGTAGGTCCATATTTTGAAGGAAGTAAAACTTTAGATTTTTAAATTGTATTAGTAAATAGTTTTATGCTGTAGCTAACTGATAGTATAAAATCAAGAGATTAGACTATAATATTAAAAACGAGAAAAGATAAAGAGAATGCTCATGTTAAAACAGTAGTTGATTTTATTAAAACATAATTCAACTGCTGTTTTTGTGTAAAATTGTATAAAAAATAGTACTAAATTGCTATAATTGAAGGGCAGGCAATTTTAAAGAACTTATGAATATTATTAATTTAGGCACATGAAAAAAAATAATAGACCAAAGATGCTATGAGATGTTCTTATATGCAGCATAGCTGCTCTTTCTTAATGTGTATATTTTGTACCAGACAAGGAAGCAATTTATGCTCATAGCGGGCCTATTAGCTTAAATTGCTGACGCAGTATGGTGCAAAATAGACGAGCATACTGGTCTATTATTTTTTTGATTGTGCCTTATCATAAGGAAGGAGGATTACATGGAAGCAGGAAAACAATTTTGCCATTTACATTTACATACAGAATATAGTCTGTTAGATGGTTCTGGTAAAATAAAGAAGCTTATGAAAGCAGCCAAGGAAAAAGGCATGAATAGCATAGCTATAACAGACCATGGTGTTATGTATGGACTTGTAGATTTTTTTAAAGCAGCTGAAGAAAATGATATAAAAGCAATTTTAGGTTGTGAAATATATGTAGTACCTAAATCTATGCATATTAAGCAGCCAGATAAAGAAAATTCAACTTATCATCTGGTTTTATTAGTAAAAAATGAAATTGGATATAAAAATTTAATGAAAATTGCTTCAATAGCATCTATAGAAGGCTTTTACTACAAGCCTAGGGTTGATTGCGATTATTTAAGAAAACATAGTGAAGGATTGATTGCTTTAAGTGCTTGTTTAGGTGGAGAAGTTCAATCAAATGTACTTAAAGGAAATTATGAAAAGGCTAAAGAAACAGCATTAAAATATAAAGAAATATTTAACGGAGATTTTTATATTGAATTGCAAGATCATGGGATGGAAGAACAAAAAAAGGTAAATGAAGAAAATATAAAATTAGCAAAAGAAACAGGAATACCATTAGTGGCTACTAATGATGTTCACTATATTGATAAAGAAGATTCAAAATCGCATGATGTCTTAATGTGTATACAAACAGCAAAGACAATAGATGATCCTAATAGAAGGAGGTATCCTTCAGATCAATTTTATCTAAAATCTCCAGAAGAAATGTATGATATGTTTTCTTATATGCCAGAGGCTTTAGAAAATACAATAAAAATTGCTGAACAATGTAACTATGAATATAAATTTCATGAATCAAAATTACCAAAGTTTCCTTTAGAGGAGGGGCAGGATCCTTATGAATATCTGAAAGATACCTGTTATAATGGGCTTATTGATAGATATGATGTATTTGAAGAATTGAGAAATAAAGAGTTGAATTACACAGAAGTTAATAAAATTGTGGAAAACTCTGAAAAAGCTAAAGAATATGTGGATAGATTAGAATATGAACTTGAAATAATAAATCAAATGGGGTATGTGGATTACTTCCTAATAGTTTGGGATTTTATAAAATTTTCATATGATAATGGAATACCAACTGGACCAGGAAGGGGATCAGCAGCAGGATCAATTGTAGCTTTTACATTAGGAATTACAAAAATAGATCCTATAAAGTATAGTTTGATTTTCGAACGTTTTTTAAATCCTGAAAGAGTATCAATGCCAGATATAGACTCGGATTTTTGTTACGAAAGACGTCAAGAAGTAATAGATTATGTAGTCGAGAAATATGGTGAAGATAATGTTTCACAAATCATAACTTTCGGAACTATGGCAGCCAGATTGTGCATAAGAGACGTTGGAAGAGCCATGAATTATAGTTATACCGAAGTAGATAGAATTGCAAAAATGATTCCTACAATGCTTGGAATAACTATAGAAAAAGCTTTGGATTTGAATCCAGAACTTAAAGCGGCCTATGATAGTGATGAAAGGGTAAAAAACTTAATTGATGTTTCAATGGATTTGGAAGGATTACCGAGGCATTCATCAACTCATGCAGCAGGGGTGGTTATAGCATCAAGACCATTAGTTGAATATGTGCCACTTCAAAAAAATGATGAAATGATAGTAACACAATTTGGTATGAATACCTTGGAGGAACTTGGCCTTTTAAAAATGGATTTCCTTGGTTTAAGAACCTTAACTGTTATGAGCGATGCAATAAAAATGGTTAAAGCTAATAGAGGAATAGATGTTGATTTAGATAAAATTGATTTTGATGACAAAGAAGTTTATAAAATGATAGGGGAAGGCAAAACAGCAGGGGTATTCCAATTAGAATCAGCAGGAATGACATCATTTATGAAGGAATTAAAGCCTGATAATTTGGAAGATATCATAGCTGGAATATCATTATATAGACCAGGACCAATGGCAGAAATACCTAGGTATATAGAGTGTAAAAGAAATCCGGATAAAGTTCAATATGAAACACCTGAGTTAGAAAATGTACTAGATGTTACGTATGGAGTAATGGTTTATCAAGAACAAGTAATGGAAATTGTTAGAAAATTAGCTGGATATTCAATGGGACGTAGTGATATGGTTAGAAGAGCTATGTCAAAGAAGAAGCATAAAGTCATGGAAGAAGAAAGAAAAAACTTTATTCATGGTATTGTTGAAGGTGACGAAGTAGTAGTTCCAGGCTGTATTAGAAATGGAATTAGTGAAGAGAATGCAAATAAAATTTTCGATAATATGATGGACTTTGCATCCTATGCTTTTAATAAGTCCCATGCAGCAGCGTATGCAGTAGTAGGATATCAAACAGCATACCTTATGAAGTATTATCCAGTAGAAATGCTTGCAGCTATGCTTAATTCAATTATGGGAATAAACGAAAAGGTAGCTTATTACATTGGAATAGCAGAAGAGTTAGGAATACAGGTTTTACCGCCTAATATAAATGAGAGTTTTTCAAAATTCACAGTTAAAGATGATAAAATCAGATTTGGGTTAGCGGCTATAAAAAATGTTGGAGCTAATGTTGTAGAGAGTATAGTTAAAGCAAGAGAAGAAAAGGGGAAGTTTGAATCTTTAGTAGACTTCATAAATAAAATGGATCCATCAGCTATAAATAAACGTGCAGTTGAATGTTTGATAAAAGCTGGAGCGTTGGATGATTTTAATGTTTTTAGATCAAAAATGCTGGCAGTTCATGAAAAGTTAATTGATAATATATCCAGCGATAAGAGAAGAAATATTGATGGACAAATAAGTTTATTTGCAAGTGATGAATTAAAAAATCCGGAGGTAAGCTATCCAAATATAAAAGAATTTAATAAAAAGAATCTTTTAGCAATTGAAAAAGAAATGACTGGATTATATATTACTGGACATCCCTTAGATGATTATGCTAAGAGTTTAAAGATGCAGACTACAAATGAAATTTCTAAGATTTTCTTAGTTCACGAAACCCTTGATGAAGTATTAGATCCAGACTTAGATGATATGTCTATGTTTAATAGACAAGATACTTTGCAGGATAATGATAGGGTAATTCTTGGAGGAATACTTTCTGGAGTTAGTCAAAAGGTAACAAGAAATAATTCTATAATGGCATTTTTAAAACTTGAAGATTTAACAGGTACCATTGAAGTAATAGTTTTTCCTAAAACATTAGACAAGGTTAAAGACTTATGTGTAACTGATAGTTTGGTAATAGTAAAAGGACGGTTAAGCTTAAAAGAAGATGAGCCGCCTAAACTTATATGTGAAAGTATAGAACCTCTAGAGCAAATAAACACATCAAAGGTTTATTTAAGAGTTGATAATACTATTGCTGCTAAGGAGCTTAACAAAAAACTGAAGGAACTATTAGAGAAAGAGCATTTCGGAGATACGCCTATTTATATCTTTGAAAGTAAAGAAAAACAAAAATTTAGAGTTCCAAGAGATAGATGGGTATCATTGGATAGTGATGTTATAACACTGCTAAAAGAAACTCTAGGTGAGGAAAATGTGAAAATAATAGATTTATAATTTTCAAATATGTAAATGAAATATATTACAAAAATTAATATAGCAAAAATAGTATGAAATTATATAAATTTATCGATTATTGGGTATAATATAAGCGGATGATATTTACGAATTAGGCGAAAATAGCAATAGGTTTTAATGAATGTTAATTCGTAGTAACTAATCATGTTCACTAGAATATTTACCTAAAAATAGTAAGGTAAATTAGGAATTTATTTATAATATAAAAATTTTCACATAATTTAGACATTTATTTTAGAATAATATCATAAATTGGTCAAATATCATTGATAATTAATTGAATTTTATGTACAATAATTCTTGGTTAATAAATTATGGTTATATTATGTACATGAGGGCTCATAAAAGTCCCTTGAGGTATTTAAGGAGGAAATATATATTATGAAAAAAATAGCTGTGTTAACAAGTGGTGGAGATGCACCAGGTATGAATGCTGCAATTAGAGCTGTAGTAAGAACTGCTCTTCATAACGGTATTGAAGTTATGGGAGTACAAAGAGGATACAGTGGATTAATTAATGGAGAATTATTCAGCATGGATAGAAATTCAGTATCTGATATAATTCAAAGAGGTGGAACAATCTTAAGAACTGCTAGATGCCCTGAATTCAAAAATGAAGAAGTAAGAAAAAAGGCTGCTAAAATATTACAAGCATATGGAGTAGAAGCCTTAGTAGTTATTGGTGGAGATGGCTCATTTATGGGTGCAAAGTTATTATCAAAGCTTGGAATTAAAACAATAGGTTTACCAGGAACAATTGATAATGATTTAGCTTACACAGACTTTACTTTAGGGTTCGATACAGCCTTAAATACCGTTGTAGATGCTATAAATAAAATTAGAGATACTTCAACTTCTCATGAAAGAGTTTCAATTGTAGAAGTTATGGGTAGAGATTGTGGAGATTTATCTCTATATGCAGGTATTTGTGGTGGTGCAGAAGCAATCATAATTCCAGAAATAGATTTTGATAGAGATGCACTTTGCAGAACTATTTTAGAAGGTAAAAACAAAGGTAAAATGCATAATTTAGTAATTCTTGCAGAAGGAATTGGTGGAGCATTTGATCTTGCTAAAGAGGTTGAGGAAGTAACAGGAATTGAAACAAGAGCAACAATATTAGGTCACATACAAAGAGGTGGAAGTCCTACTGCTACAGATAGAGTTTTAGCTTCAAGAATGGGAGCAAGAGCTATAGAAGTGTTACTAGAAGGAAAAACTTCAAGAGTAATAGGAATTAGAGACAATAAGATAATAGACCAAGATATAGATGAAGCTTTAGATATGGAAAGTAAATTTGATAAAGAGCTATATGACATCGCTCAAGTATTATCATAATAATTTAGCTTATAGTTTATTTATATAAATTGTATAATTAATCCAAGAAAGAGGAGTGTTAGTTTAATGAGAAAAACTAAAATGATTTGTACTATTGGCCCAGCAAGTGAGGATATGGAAATATTAGAAAAAGTTGTTCTTTCAGGAATGAATGCTTCAAGACATAATTTTTCACATGGAGATCATGAAGAACATGGCGGAAGAATTAAAAAGGTTAAGGAATTATCAAAGAAATTAAATAGAGAAATTGCTATAATTCTTGATACTAAAGGACCAGAAATTAGAACTGGAAAATTTG
Source organism: Clostridium sp. (assembly GCA_031292145.1). GTDB lineage: Bacteria > Bacillota > Clostridia > Clostridiales > Clostridiaceae > Clostridium. The sequence goes on from JARLHR010000009.1 coordinate 65,665, forward strand.
AACCAAAGAAACTTGAATTAACTAAGGGTACAGAATTTACAGTATATGCTGGAGATATGGATGTAGTTGGTGATACTACTAAGTGTGCTGTTACATATGCAGGATTAGCAAATGATGTTAAGCCAGGAAACACTATTTTAATAGATGACGGTTTAGTAGGATTAACAGTTAAGTCTGTTGAAGGAAATGCTATCAAGTGTGAAGTTCAAAACACTGGATTCGTTGGAACTCATAAAGGGGTTAACGTACCAGGAGTATCAATTAAATTACCAGCTCTTACTGAAAAAGATAAATCTGATTTAATCTTCGGTTGTGAAATTGGAGTTACTATGATTGCAGCTTCATTCATAAGAAAAGCATCTGACGTAAAGACTATAAGAGAAATACTTGATGCAAATGGTGGAGAAAACATATTAATTTGTTCAAAGATTGAAAACCAAGAAGGTGTTGATAATATTGATGAAATATTAGAAGTTTCAGACCTTTTAATGGTAGCTAGAGGAGACCTAGGAGTTGAAATTCCAATAGAACAAGTACCTGCAGTTCAAAAGATGATGATTAAGAAGTGTAATGAAGCTGGAAAACCAGTTATAACTGCAACTCAAATGTTAGATTCTATGATGAGAAATCCAAGACCAACAAGAGCAGAAGTTTCAGACGTTGCTAATGCTATCTTAGATGGTACTGATGGTATCATGTTATCAGGAGAAAGTGCTAATGGAGATTACCCAGTAGAAGCAGTAGCTACAATGGCTAGAATTGCTCTAGAAACTGAAAAATCTTTAGAATATAAAGTAGCAGTTTCTCAAGCTAAATCACATATTCCAGCTATCGCAGGAGTTATTTCAAGAGCAGCTAGTAATGCAGCTAATGAATTAGGTGCAGCTGCTGTAATAAGTTCAACTCAAACTGGTGCAACTGCTAAGAGAATTTCTCAATGTAGACCAGAATGTCCAATTATAGCTGTTACTCCAGATGCAGTAGTTGCTAGACAATTAGCTTTCTCATGGGGAGTATATCCAATAGTTGCAGATAAAATGGTTTCTACTGATGAAATGTTAGAAAAATCAGTTGAAATTGCAAGAGAACATAATTATGTTCAATCAGGAGATACAGTTGTATTAGCAGCTGGAGTACCTGTTAATGAAGTTGGTGCAACAAATCTTTTAAAGATTAGTGTTGTAAAATAAAATTAGAAACATAATTTTAAAAAATATATAATGGGGGACTTTAGTGAATATTTTACTAAAGTCTCCTTTTCTTTTGTGTATGGCGATATAATGCATATTAAGAAAGGAGGACCATGTTTACTTTTAATTTCATAAATAAAAAATTAACAAAAAGTTAACAATTACGTGGTTAGTTTTTAATATATAATGTATATTATTGTTTCAAATGAGAAATAATAATTTAATGTACATGGAATTAAATGGCAACTGATTCTATATTGGCACCGGAAGGTGCTCTTTTTTTATATTAAGTAATATTACAAATGCTATATGCAAATGGCGTAATGGGTGTAGCGTTACATCCTGTAAGAGTTAATGTGCCTCAGTAATAGGCTATATTAAAATTACAAAGGATAATATTCAATAAAATCTTTAACATATTTTATTAATTTTATTATTATTCGTAACGTGATAAAATGTAGAATGTAATTGTAAGTAGTAAATACAAATTATATAGTGTTATAATTAGTGATTTATATAAATTCATACTTAAATAAAGGACGTGTGTATGTGTTAGAAAAGAACAAAGAATATGTTGTGAAAATTACATCTGAAGGTTATGAGGGTGAAGGCGTTGCGAAAATAGACAGATATCCAATATTTGTGCCAGGAGCCTTAAAAAATGAAACTGTAAAAATACAAATCCTTAAGAATAAAAAGAATTATGCGTATGGAAAACTTCTTGAAATAATGCAGGAAAGTAATGAAAGAAGAATTCCTGAATGTAATAATTATGAAAAATGTGGTGGTTGTGCATTAATGCACTCAAGCTATGAAGGACAATTAAATTTTAAATATAACAGAGTGAAGGATTGCATTGAGAGAATTGGAGAATTAAATGACAAAATAGTTAAATATCCTTTAGGGATGAAAACTCCATATAGATATAGAAATAAAGGTATATACTCTGTTGGAATGGTAGATGGAAAGCTTTCAATAGGTTTTTTTGCTGAAAAAACTCATGAAACAATTAACATGAATACTTGCCTCCTTCAAGATGAAGATTCTGATAATATTATAAAAATAATAAGAAATTGGATGTATAAATATTCAATAATCCCAGCCAATAAAGATGGATTATTTTATAGCGATGGGCTAATTAGAAATATAATGATAAGGAAAGGTTTTAAGACTAATGAAATAATGATTGTTTTAGTTATAAAAGGTAAAGAAATTCCTCATAAAGAAGAATTAATAGAGGAACTTAAAAGCGAAATTACTAATTTAAAGAGCATAATTCAAAATATAAACCACAAGGATACAAGTTTGGTTCTTGGAGAAAAGTTTATTACTTTATGGGGAAAAAATTATATCTCTGATTGTATAGGAAAATATAAGTTTAATATATCACCTTTATCATTTTTTCAAATAAATCCTGTTCAAACAGAAGTACTATATAATAAAGCATTAGAATATGCTGATTTAAGTGGAAGTGAAATTGTGTTCGATGCTTATTGTGGTACAGGCACAATATCATTATTCTTATCTCAAAATGCAAAGAAAGTTTATGGTGTTGAAATAGTAGATCAAGCAATAGAGAATGCTAAAATTAATGCACAAATTAATGGAATAAGTAATTCGGAATTTTATGTTGGTAAGTCAGAAGATGTAATTCCTAAATTAATAGAAAGTGGAATTAAACCTGATGTAATAGTAGTGGACCCACCAAGAAAAGGCTGTGATGTTAAATTGCTTGATGCAATAGGAGAAGCAAAACCTGAAAGAGTAGTATATGTATCTTGTGATCCGGGTACTTTAGCAAGAGACTTAAAGTATTTAAATAAAATTGGGTATGAAGTGGTTGAAGTACAGCCTGTAGATATGTTTCCAATGACAAAGCATGTGGAAACTGTAACTCTACTAACCAAGAAATAGAGCCATTCTTTAAAATATAATAAGCTTAAAAACTTCCGACTTCCGACATGAGATTTAGTTGGTCGGAAGTTTAGTGCTTATTAGGGTTTTGAAAATATTAACGCTATTATTTGACGTACTATTAGTAACATGGGAATAGACATCCATAGTAATTGAAGAGGTACTATGACCAAGTCTTTCTTAAATATCCTTTATATTTGCACCATTTTCTTTTCTACAAATTATATCTGCTTATCGCAAAGTGCAAGGAATTGATTTCAATTAATCTAAATATTTCATCACTTTTTTCATTCTAATACGAGAAAATTATAATACTGATCAGAAATCTAAGAGGAAGGGGATACCAACTATGGTATGCCCTAATTGTAATGCAGATTCTTATTACAGTGGGACAAATAAAATAGATGAAGGGTCATACTTCGTCGATGATAATGAGAGGATGCCATTCTAAGGCTCGTAGTCCCCGATAGGGGATTTTCTTGGATTTAAATGTAAAATTATTAAGGTATTTTTGCACTATTATATGTGGTTATATTTAAAGGTCACAGTTGGTACAATAGTTAGTATACAGAAAAATTGTAAATTAAAGTAGAAAAAGTGGGTGGATTTATAAATGAAAAGAAAAATGCATGCTAAAACCATGGCAATAGTTTTAGCAACAACAACAGTTGTACAAGCAACCGGGGTAACGTCTCAATTACTTAATGGAGTACCTTTTGAGATTGCTCATGCAGATGTAACAAATCCAGAATTAGTAGCAGGAGCAGGTCAAACAACATCTGCTAGTGTAACAGTAAGCGGACAAGATATAACTGGAACAGCAGCAGGAAGTATATCCATAACACAAATACCAGCAAGTGCAACAGTAGGTTCAGCAACATCTGTATCAGTTATTTTACAGCTACCAACTAATAATGACCAAAACTTTACAACAAGTGCATGTGTTCATTTAAGTTGGAGAGTTGATCCTAATAATACAAATCAATTAATTGCAAGTGGAACTATATCACATGTTAATGGATATAATTTAGGAACAACACTTGACTATACATTTACTACAACCAATGCAGAAGCAGCAGTAGAAGTAGATAAAACAGCATTAACAGATGCAATAACAGCAGCAACTACAAACAGTAAATCAGTATCAGTAGGCACAGATGGATCTGATGTATTAGCAGCTAACAAATGGGTAACAGCAGCAGTTGAGAAAACGTACACAGATGCAATTGCAGCAGCTCAAGTAATAGCTGATAAAACAGATTCTACTCAAACAGAAATAGATAGTGCAGTAGTAACACTTGGAACAGCAACAACAGCATTTAATACTGCTGAAGCAGCAGGAACAAAAGTAGTAACACCAGCGCAAGCAAAAACAAGAATAACAGTAAAAGTTGATAGTATATGGGGAAATGTTTCAATAGCAGGAGTAAAGTTTAGTCCAAAGTGGGGAAGTAGCAATATAATGACATCTCTAGCTACAGATATTAAAGCTGCTTCATTCTCAGCCTATACACTTGAATCAGTAACATCCGATGGAACAACAGTAACGGCAATCTTTACTACTACTGACGAACTATCATCAGTACCAGTAGGATTCAATACAGGGCTTGATTGGTCAAATGGTCATGCTGATGTTTCTATTGAACCAATAACAACAAATACAAATGTTGATACAAGTACAACTACGGGAGCTGCAGTAAGTACAGGTACAACTACAGGAGCAGCAGTAAGCGTTAATGACTCAGATTTTAAATTTGATACAAATACAGGAACAATAACAGGATACAATGGTAGTGAAACTGAAGTAGCTATACCAAGTGAAATTAATGGGGTTAATGTAAAAGGTATAGGAAATTATGCATTTTATAATTGTGGTAGTTTAACAAGCATAACCATACCAAATAATGTAACAAGTATAGGAAATTATGCATTTTGCAATTGTAGTAATTTAACAAGCATAACCATACCAAATAGTGTAACAAGTATAACTATACCAAATGATGTAACAAGTATAGGAGATTATGCATTTTGCAATTGTGGTAGTTTAACAAGCATAACCATACCAAATAATGTAACAAGTATAGGAAATTATGCATTTTGCAATTGTGGTAGTTTAACAAGCATAATCATACCAAATAATGTGACAAGTATAGGGAATTATGCATTTTGCAATTGTAGTAGTTTAACAAGCATAACCATGCCAAATAGTGTAACAAGTATAGGAATGTATGGATTTAGCAATTGTGAAAATGCTTTATTTCATGTGGAGAGTCAAGAAGTAAAACAACTATTACTTAACTTTGGCGTAGATGAAAATAAAATCATATTAAATAGTGAACCATCAACAAACACAACAACTGGTTCAACTACAGGTTCAGCTGTAAGTGTTGATAAAAGTGAGTTACAAACATTATATGATGATCATAAAGATGATACTCAAGGGAGTTATACAAATGCAAGTTGGAGTATATTCACAACAAAGTTAAATAATGCAGAAACAGTAATTAATGATAATGCTGCGACACAAGATGAAGTAAATACAGCAAAGACGGATTTAAATAATGCAGTAAATGGTTTAGTTAAAACAAGTACAACTACTGGAGCTGCAGTAACAGTAGATAAAACAGCATTAACAGATGCAATAACAGCAGCAACTACAAACAGTGAATCAGTAGCAGTAAGCACAGATGGATCGGATGTATTAGTAGCTAACAAATGGGTAACTGCAGCAGCTGAGAAAATTTACACAGATGCAATTGCAGCAGCTCAAGTAATAGCAGATAAAACAGATTCTACTCAAACAGAAGTAGATAGTGCAGTAGTAACACTTGGAACAGCAACAACAGCATTTAATACTGATGAAGTAGCAGGAACAAAAGTAGTAACACCAGCGCAAGCAAAAACAAGAATAACAGTAAAAGTTACTAGTTTATGGGGAAATATTTCAATAGCAGGAGTAAACTTTAGTGCAAAGTGGGGAAGTAGTAATTTAATGACATCTCTAGCTGCAGATATTAAAGCTGCATCATTCACAGGCTATACGCTTGAATCAGTAACATCTGATGGAGCAACAGTAACGGCAATCTTTACTACTACTGAC